>JBIOGJ010000001.1:0-178877 GCA_044447965.1 Thermoanaerobaculales bacterium
CCCCCCCCCCCCCCCCCCCCCCCCCCCCCCCCCCCCCCCCCCCCAAGCCCCTGCGCCCATGGGTTGCGGCGGCGCGGGGCGATCTGCGTTGTTGCCGCTCCTCGCCGACGGCTCCACGTCGCCTTCGTCGCGGCGCCCTGCATCTCGCCCCGCGGCGCCAGCAACGCGGCCCACCCGCTTTCCCAGACAGGCTCCTAGCCGCTTTGCTACAATACGCGTTCGCGGTGCGCCCGCGAGGTAACGGTGAAGGAGAGTGCTCGATGCTGAAGATTCGACTGCGGCGAATGGGCTCCAGCAAGCGCCCGACCTATCGGGTGGTGGTCTCCGACCGCCGCCAGACGCCCACCGCGGCGGTGCTCGAGGAGGTCGGTTTCTACAACCCCCGGAGCAACCCGGTGGAGGTGCGGATCGACCGCGACCGCGTGGAATTCTGGGTGGCGAAGGGCGCGCAGCTTTCGCCGACCGTGGCCAGCCTGCTCAAACAGGCCGGGAGTTAGATCGACCCACAGTTCCACCTCAAGGAGGCGCGCATGAAAGATCTCGTGGAAGCAATTGCCAGGGCACTCGTGGACCAGCCCGATAAGGTGAGCGTGCGTGAGGTGCAAGGCGAGCAGACGACCGTTCTGGAGTTGCGCGTCGCCACCGAGGACCTCGGCAAAGTGATCGGCAAGCAGGGCAAGACCGCGCGCGCGGTCCGCACCCTCCTCGCTGCGGCAGGCATGAAAATCCGCAAGCGGTTCGTACTCGAGATCCTCGAGTAGATGGGCGAGGGCCCCGAAGCCAGTTGGCTGGCGGTGGGGCGGGTGCGACGTCCCCACGGCATCCACGGGGAGATCGTTGTCGAATCACTGACCGATTTTCCGGAGCGTCTCGCAGCAGGGGTTGAGATCGGTCTCGGCATAAAGGCGCCTGACCGGCGCGCGGTGATCCATCACGCCCGCTTGCACAAGGGCGACTTCCTGCTTGCGCTCGAGGGGATCTGCGAGCGCAACGCGGTCGAGCCATGGCGCGGCCTCTACGTCTTCCTCCCTGAGCAGCCGCGCGGCGAGCTACCGGAGACCTACTACTACGAGCACGAGCTGTTGGGCTGCCACTGTGCGCTCGTGGATGGCGCCGACGTCGGTGAGGTGACCGGACTGTTGCCCGGCGCTGGCGGGCATCTGCTCGCGGTGGCGACCTCGCGCGGCGAGGTGCTCGTGCCGTTCACCTCGCCGATCGTGGTGCGGGTCGACCTCGCTACGCGCACCGTCGTGCTCGACCCCCCGCGTGGGCTCTTCGATGCCGATGCGCTGTGACGTATTGACGCTGTTCCCGGCCGCGGTGGAGCCCTACCTGGCAGTGGGCGTGCTTGGGCGCGCGGCGGTCGCGGGCGTGCTCGACCTGCGCGTCCACGACCTGCGCCACTGGGCGATCAACCGCTATGGGCAGGCCGACGACGAGCCTTACGGCGGCGGACCGGGGATGGTCCTGCTCGCCCCCGTCGTGGTACCGGCGGTGCGCGACGTGGCCGCGATGGATGCCGCCGCGCCCCATCTCGTGCTCCCTGACCCGCGCGGACGGCGCTTCGACGACGGCGTCGCCCGAGAGCTGGCAGGCAGGCCACGATTGCTGTTCGTGTGCGGGCGCTATGAGGGCTTCGACGAGCGCATCCACGAGATCCTCGGCGCCGATGAGATTTCCCTCGGCGATTTCGTCCTCTCCGGCGGGGAGTTGGCCACGCTCGCGATGCTCGACGCGGTAGCTCGCCACCTGCCGGGGGTGGTGGGCGATCCGGGTTCGGTGGCCGCCGATTCTTTCACCTCTGGGCTGCTCGATTTTCCCGTCTTCACGCGCCCGCGCGAGTTCGAGGCCCGGGCCGTGCCCGAAGTGCTGTGCGGCGGCAACCACGAGGCGATCCGCCGCTGGCGCCTGGAGGCCGCGATCCGGCTCACCCTGCGGCGGCGCCCGGACTTGCTGCTGGCGAACTGGGCAACGCTTGCCGAGGAGACGCGCGCACTGGTGCCGCGCGTCGCGGCGCAGGAGGGGCTTGCGTGGCCCCCCGATCCCCGCGGCGCTTCCCGGTAGCTTTGAGGGCGTGTATAATCCCCTTCCCGCGCTACGTCTTACCGGTGCGTGGTTAGAGTCTGGAGGCCGATCATGGATCTACGCGAGCTCGAGAAGGAGCAAATGCGCGCTGACGTCCCGGCGTTTGGGCCGGGCGACACAGTCCGCGTCCATGTCAAGGTGCGCGAGGGAGAGAAGGAACGCATCCAGGTATTCGAAGGCGTGGTGATCGGCCGGCGCGGTGGTGGCATCCGGGAGAGCTTCACGGTGCGCAAGGTTTCGTACAGCATCGGGGTCGAGCGTGTTTTTCCTGTGCACTCGCCCAACGTCCACCGGATCGAGGTCGTGCGCCACGGCAAGGTGCGCCGCGCCAAGCTCTATTTCCTGCGTAACCTCAAGGGCAAGGCCGCGCGCCTCGAAGAGGAATACACCCGCAGGTGAGGGCGGCGCCACCCAGCGGCAACCTCGATCGAAAGCTTCAAGCCAGCCACGGCATGATCGCGGGTGTCGACGAGGTGGGCCGCGGCGCACTGGCGGGTCCGGTTACGGTGGCCGCGGTCGTGCTCGATCCGCGCTGGCCGGTCCTCGGGCTCGACGATTCCAAACGACTCACGCCGTCGCGACGATGCCAACTCGCCGTGGTGATACGTGTGCGCGCGCTCGCCTGGGCGATCGCTCACCGGAGCGCTGAGGAAATCGATCGCATCAACATCCTGGAAGCGACCAGGGAGGCGATGGTGGAAGCCGTGCAGCGCCTCTCACCTGCGCCCCACCTCGTCGTCAGCGACGCGGTCGCGCTGCCGGACCTGGGAATACCGAACCGGCCCGAGATCCGGGCTGACGCGCGTTACCTCTGCGTCGCCGCCGCCTCGATCCTCGCCAAGGTGGCGAGGGACGAGATCATGGTCGCTTTCTCGGCCGAGTTTCCCGCCTACGGCTGGGGCGCCAACAAGGGCTATCCGACGCGCGTGCACCTCGCGGCGTTGCGGCGATTTGGCGCGTGTCGACTGCATCGCCGCAGTTTCGCCCCGGTCCGTGTGCTAGCATGAAATTGGGGAGATGCGGGCTGGGTCATGGCCTCTATCAAGCGCGATCAGATCCTCCAGGAAGCCGAGAAGCTCGCGGCGCGGGGGAAGCTTGAGGCCGCCATCAAGGAATACCGGCGGGCGGCCGACCAGGCGCCCAACGATACCAACACCCTCAACCGGCTCGGCGATCTGCTCCAGCGCGTGGGCAGGGTGGGAGAGGCGATCGACGTTTACCAGAAGATCGCCGAGCATTTTGCCGAGGACGGCTTCTTCCTCAAGTCGATCGCGATCTACAAGAAGGTAAATCGCCTCGATCCGCAGCGGACCGAGACCTACGAGCGCCTGGCCGACCTCTACTTCAAGCAGGGCCTGGTGGTAGAGGGGCGGCAACAGCTCTCCACTCTCGCGGATTGGTTCCTCCGCTCCAAGCAACCGGCGGAGGCGGTGCGCGTCTACCGGCGGCTCGTCGAGCTCGAGCCCGCAAACTTCCAGGGACGTGCCAAGCTGGTAGATCTGCTCGTCCAAATCGGTGACGCGGCGGCGGTCAAGGTGGAGATCGACGCGCTGGGTACCTCGCTGCTCCAACGTGGGATGTTGGACGAGGCGGTCAAGCTCTACCACCGTGCGCTCGATCTTTCCCCTCAGGACGCAGAGTTCGTGGCGCCTTGCGTCAACGCTCTGGTGGCTGCCAACCGAAATGCGCAGGCGATTGAGCTGGCGAGGAAGGCTCTGGCGACCGGCAAGGCAGGAATCGAATTGCAGCTCGCTGCGGCGCGCGCCTCGGCCGAAGCGGGCGACCTGCGCGCCGCACGCAAACTACTCGAAGGGATACTTCCCAATGTCGGCGAGCGCACCGACGTCCTGCAGCTCTACGGCGACGTGATGCTGAGGGTTGGCGAAACGGAGGAAGCCAAAGGGCTCCTGCTGCCGGTCATGGACCGCCTCATCAAAGCCGGCGACGTGGCGCGAACCGCGGCATTGGTCAAGAAACTCCTTTACAGCTCGCCTGGGGATGCTGAGGTCCTCGAGCGCGCGCTCAAGGTGTTCGATCGCCACAACGACCCCGACATGGTGCTGAACATCGAGGCGGCGCTCGCGGACGCCTACGCCCGCGCCGGGCGTCGCCTCGACGCGATTGGGCTCTACCGCCGCCTCGCCCAAGAGCAGCCGCACAACGCCACCTTTGCGCAACGGCTCGAGGCGTTGGGGGTTTCTCACGAGGTGGCCCAGCCCTTGCCACCAGTCCCAATACCAGAGCCGCCGGTGTCGATCCCGGCGCCCGCCGCGGCGTCCGAGCCGGGCGTGGAGTTCGTCGATATCGAGTTCACTCCGGAACCGGTCGGTGGGCCCTCGACGGCCCCGACGCATCCGGGCCCGGTCGAGACAGCGCCGCCGGCTCCGCTTGCCAGCTCCGGCAAGCCGGAGATCTCTCCCACCGACGCGGAGGAGCTATTCACCGAGGCGGTCGTTTTCGCCAAGTACGGGTTGAGCGATAAGGCGATCGGTCATCTTCACCGCCTGCTCGCCCTGGTGCCGACCCACGCGCAAGGCCGCGAGTTGCTCCGCTCGTTGGGTGGTGGCGAGATGACCGAGGCGCAGTTCGGCGATGCCAAACTGGTGCCTCCGGTCGCGGCTATGGAGGGAGTACCGCCCCCCGCCGGAGTCGGAGCGGTCGCTCCTTCTGGCGTCAGCGGCGTACCAGAGCTGCCTGAGTTCGCAGCGCTGACGGGGTCGCCGGTGGCGGTGCGTGACGTCAAGCCTGCGAGACCCATACCGGTAGTCGAGATCCCGGTCCCCGGTCCAGTCATGAGCGAGGCCGCGACGTCACCGTTGCCCGCTCTCGAAGAGCTCGTACGGGCGGCAGTGCCAGCCCCCGCACGATCGCGACCGTCACGATCGGGCGTGGGCCCGGTCCGCCTCGACGACCTCGAGGCCGTGCTCGGCGTGGGAGGAAGTCCGCCACGTCGCCCGGCCAAGGCGCCGGCGGCGGCTGCGTTCGAATTCGATCTGGAAGGGTTGGGCTTGTCGAGCGCAACGTTGAGGTCGACGCGGCCGGCACCACCCCCGCCCGAGTCCCAGCCTTCTCCGCCGCCGGAGGCCCCTGCCGCCGCGCCGCCTCAACCGTCGCCCCAGCCGGCGAAGGAGGATGAGCAGCTTGAACAGCCGATCGAGCTGCTGGAGGTTCCCGGCATGCTTGCCGGCCCGAGCGAGGATCAGCTCCGCGAGCTGGACTTCTTCATCCAGCAGGGCCTGCTTGACGATGCCGCCAAGCTCCTTGCCAAGGTGACGGAGGCATTCGGGGACCACCCCGAAGTGGTTGCGCGCCACGCGCTGCTGAAGGCGCGGGGGTGGGACGGCGAACGGCCCGCCGTGGCTGCGGCCTCAGCGGCTGAGCTGTTTAGCGAGGAGGAGCATTTCTTCGACCTCGCCGCGGAGCTGGAGAAGGAATTGGCCGAGGATGAGCTGGTCGCAGAGGCGACTGGGGAGGGAAAGGGCGAGGATGTCTCGATCGAGGAGCTCTTCAAGGAGTTCCAAAAGGGGGTCGCGGAGCAGGTCCAGGAAGCCGACTACGACACCCACTTCAACCTCGGCCTCGCCTATCGGGAAATGGGCCTGCTTGACGAGGCAATTGGGGAGTTCCAGCTTTCCGCCAAGTCCGCGGAGTATCTGCTCGAAAGCGCCAGCATGGTCGGCGCCTGCTACCTCGAAAAAGGCCTGCCCGAGCAGGCTGTGGAGTGGTACGAGCGCGCTCTCGGCGCCCCCAGCGTGGCGCCGGAGGTGCAGATGGGGCTTCGCTATGAGCTGGCGCGTGCCCATGAGGTGGCGGGCAACGTTGCCGCCGCGCTCGCGGGCTACGCGGAGGTGCTCGCGGTGAGTCCTGCCTATCGCGACACCGTCGATCGCATTGCCAGGCTGCGCACGAACTAGTGGGACAGAGTCCGCGGGAAGCAGCCAGGCTCCGGCGGGGCTAGAGGTTCGCCGCGCGCGCAAGAACCCGGGGGCAGAGCTAGGGCGCAGCGGTGACGAGGATCGCCATCCCCGAGCGCATGAGGTGGTGAAGGCGCTGGGCGTCCTCTCGAGGAACGGCTAGGGTTACCGCCGGGGGTAGGTCCTTACCTCGACCTTGGGCGCGGGCCAGCCCATCGTGTAGCGCCGCCGTGAAGATTCTCCAGCGGCCCTGCGGTGGCAATGACTCGGTAATCCAAAGGTCCCACCCGATTGAGAGCGCAGCGCGGTAGGAGCTGGATGTCTCGTGCTCCGGCGCGGGAGTGGTGGTAGGTGCCGGGGGTGCACTCTGCCCGCTCGTGAGGTCGCTTGCGTCGTCGTCTTCCTTTGGCTCGGGACGCAGCTCGGTAGGCTGTACCACCTCCCGGTCCCAGTCGCCGGGGCCGTTGGCTATCGTCCAGACCGCGGGAAGCGGCGGGAGCGTGGATGCATGCCAACCGAGCAGCGGCTGCTGGGTCACCAATTCGATGCCGCGCATGTGGATGGTGTCGAGCACCGCGCCGCGCGCCTTCACCTCGAGGGTGCGGCGCTCGGGATCGAGGACGAGGTAAACGAGCGGACGCTTCGCGAGGGCGGCCTCCATCTCGAGAGCGGTCACCTGGGCCGGGTCGGGAGGATTTTCGCCGGCGCGGGCGGCAGCCACCGCGAGCAAGCTAGTACAGATAAACGTGAGTGCCGATCGGCGCATGGTGGTAAACGAACTCCAGGTCTTCGTCGCCGAGACGAATGCAACCGTGTGTGACGCGGCGACCGAGCAAGGTCTTGAACAACGTTCCGTGGATGATGAAACCATCGCCGATGTAAAGAGCGTAGTCACCGAGCGATTGGTTGTCGAATCTCTCGTTGGGGTCCTTGGGAGGAAGAAATCCTTCCTCGATGAACGCCCAATCGGGCTTGGCCCAAACTGGGTGCGCCACCTTCCGCTCCACCACTCGTTCTCCCATGGGCGTGTCGAAGATCCATTGCCGGCCGTTGCGAGGATCGCGGAGGACGATACCGGTGCCGGTGGAGCACACCGCCTCGCGGATCGCTTTCCCCTTGTCGATGAGGCGGAGGCGATTGCGGTAGGTGTCGACCACGATGTAGACCCCCTTGGGGCCCACTTTGTCGATGTCCCGCTCGGCTGCCGCTGCCCGCTTGACGAGGCGGAGGGAATCTTGCTCGCTTGCGACGGCAGGTGCGCTCGAGGCGAACGACGTTGCCACATAGGGGCGTCCGAGACGAGCGAGGACCGCTGCACCGCCGCAGCACAGCAGCACAATAGTCACCAAGAAGATGCCCACTACCGCCCGCCAACGCGACCGCCGCGGCGCTGGCGCCTCGACGACGAGCGGAAGTGGCTCAGTGCTCATAGGTCCCCACGATGGTAACTGGAGTGCCAACATGGACGCGAGAAAACACCTTCTCCATGTCTGTGTTGGTCAACGCAATACACCCGTCAGTCCAGTCCCTCCCCTCGCCGCCATCGCCGTGGATTTCGATGAGGTTGCCGATGCGCGCGCCGGCGGGGACTTGGCCGCGAGCTCGAGCGAGAGCGAACCGCATGCGGTCTTCGTCGTTCGGGTAGTCGATGAGAAGCGCTCGGTTGTACCTGGTCGCGTGCCCCTGCTTGGCCTCCTCGATGCGATAGATCCCCTCGGGCGTGGCACGGTCGCCGGCGTGCTCTTTTCGCCGTAATCCGTTGGCGCCCAGCTCGGCCGGGAAGCTCGCCACCGCTCGCCCATCCTGATAGAGGATGACACGGCGCCGCAGCTTATCAACGACGATGGCCGGCTCGCCGGAGCGTCGCGATTCGTTGATCGCCTCCTCGGCCCAGCGCTGCCAGGTGCGCCGCAAACTGGGGTCGGAAAAGCGCGCATGGAGCGCAGTCCAGCTCCGATGAACCACGGCCGCGGAGTTGATCGCCTGGCCAAGCTCCTCGACGGCGCTCTCGTCACGACCCGCGTCCTTAAAGCGTTTTGCCACTTCGAGTCGGGTCGACGCGATCGACATTGCCGCCCCTTCTCGTCGGCCCATTCCGGCCTCGTCGATTTCGGCACGCGCGCGTGCAACCTCGTCCTGCGCCGCTCGCATGAGGCTGCCAGCTTGCTGGGCGGTTTGTGCCTGGTGAGCCCGGACGACGAGCACGGCAGAGCGTGCGGCGACGATCACGCGCAACCAGGCGGCCTCGGTACGGCCCACGCTGCCCTCCCAGAATGGTGCGGCGGATTCGGCCGCCGTGGCGATTTCCGCGTCCGCCGCTAATCGCTCGACCAGGCGGGCTTGCAGTGGCGCCTCGTGACGCAGCAGCCCAACGGCGCGATGGCTTGCGCGGCGAACACCGTCAACGTTGGGGAGCTGGTGGGAGGCACAGCCTGTGGAAAGGAAGGTGAGCGACAACCCCGCAGCTAGGGTGGTAGCGAAACGGCGGCGGTTGCCCGCCGCCGTTTCATCGTGCATCCGTTGCGAACGACTTACTTGCACTTGAACTTGGTCTTGATGCCGTCGAGGTCCTTGGCGACTGGATCGATCTGCCCCTTGAGGGAGTCGGCCGCGGACTTGGCGCCAAAGAAATCTTCCTTGGCGAACTTCGCGTCCAGGTCGGCAACCTGCGTCGCGTAGCCGTCGAGGTTGCCCTTGACGGTGGTGAGGTCCTTCTTCACTTCCTTCGCCCGCATTGCCTTCTTGCACTTGTTGACGTCGTCGAGCAGTTTGTTGGCGTTCGCAAGTGAGGCCTTGGCGGCGTCGATGGCAGCCTTGGCGTCGTTCTTCGCCTTTTCCTTGCCAGCGACCGCAGCGTCCTTGGCGGCATTCGCAGCGTTTTGCGCGTCGGCGATGAGCTGCTTGCCCTTGGTGTAGGAGCGGAACAGGGCGAACTTAGCCTGCTGCGCTTCGAGCTCGGCGTTGACGGCGTTCATCGCTTGCTGGGCCTTGTCCCACGCATCGGCAGCATACTTCGGAGCCTCAGCTTGCTCAGCAGCCGTCAGAGCGGCCTTTGCGCCATCGATCTCTTGCTGCGGCGGCTTCGCGCAGCCGACGGCCAGGACGGCCGCGACCAACAGCAACGCACAAACAAAAACCTGATTCCTACGCATCTTCAGCTCTCCTTTCCTCCTGATCGAGGTTGGCACCCTTCAAGATGCCGGTTCGGTTCTAGATCTTACGCCTAGCAAAGCACGCGTGCAAGTATGCACAAACGGGAGATCACCGGCTGCCCGAGCGCGGTGGGAGGCCGCGTCCTTCGCTCCTCTTTCTCCTAGCGGTGGGCGTGCACCTCCGGGAGGTGCCCGTCAAGGCCCCTCTGAGGCGGGATTTATAGCCGCCTCGTGACCGAATGTCAAGGATCGCGCCGAGAAACGGGCGGCGAACCGGTGTTTACGAGGACGGCGATGCTCGATTGTTCTGTCGCAATGCCGGGTTCGTCCCGGCGTGCCGCCGGTGGAATCACCACTCCGCGGCGCCTTGGCGGTCCGCCAGGTTAGTGGCGACTGCGGCGAGGTTGCGCCCCAGACGAGGGTAGTCGAGACGCCGCAGCGGCGTTCCCGCCGCCAGGCGCTCCCAACCCGCGCGATCGAGCACTCCCAGGAAGCGAAAGGAGAGGTTGGTCAGATCAGAACGGGCTTCCAGCGGTGCCGCGCAGTGAGGCGTCGCGCGACGGTTCCACGGGCAGACCGCCTGGCAAACATCACAGCCGAACACATGGGCGCCGAACGCCCCAAGCAGCGGGATCGGCATCTCGCTGCGGTGCTCGATGGTGAGATATGCAATGCACCTTCGCGGGTCGAGGCGATGAGGAGCGTCGAAAGCAGCCGTCGGGCAGGCGGTCAGACACGCGGTGCAGGTGCCGCAATGGTCGGTCTCGGGTGGATCTGTGGGCAGCGCCAGGGTCGTTACCAACTCGCCGAGGAGCAGCTCGCTGCCCAGACGGCGGTTGAGGAGGCAGGTGTTCTTGCCGATCCAGCCGAGGCCGGCACGCTGCGCGAGCTCCTTTTCCAACAGGGGCGCGGTGTCGACGGCGGCGCGCCAGGCGGCATCGGGGCTGCGCTGGGCGAGGAAACGCCCGAGGCGGACGAGCCGGTGCTTGATGACCTTGTGGTAATCGCGTCGTCGGGCGTAGCGCGCAATCACGACTCGGTCATCGCCGTGGCGCAACTGCGGGACCTCCGCCGCGTCGTGGTAGCTCATCGCCACGCAGATGACACTCCGCGCACCGGGGAGGAACTGGCCTGGGTCGCACCGCACCGAGGCCGCCTTGGCCATGTAGGCCATCTCGCCGTGGCGCCCGTCGGTCAGCCACGCGCGGAGGTGCGCGCCGCCGGCAAGGGGCTCCGCAGTAGTGATGCCGACGAGATCGAAATCCAACGTCTGCAGAGCATACGACTTGATCTCGGTTGCCAAATCTGCGCCCACCGCGGCATTCTAGCCTGGACTATTCATAAGGCTTCTACTGCGAGCGGCGGTCTCACCGCTCTGGCGGGCGGACTCGGCGCTCGGGCCCTGCGACGTATCGCAGAGGATACGACTCGAGTCCTCACGCCTACGTGCGCCCACCATAGCGGCAACCTCGCCGCTCTCGCTACAAACCCCCACGAATAGTCCAGGCTTGGACACGGTAAACTTGCAGCGATGTTGCCGAGCATGCTTCTCGCCGCGGTGGCCGCCGTCCTCTGCCCGGGCCAGGTTGTGCTGGTGGACGTTCCAACGGCCCGCGTAATCGGCCGAATCGCGCTGCCTGGCAAGGGCGTCGCGCTGTTCGCAGCGCCGGACGGCCGGCTGCTAGTGCCGCTGGAGGATGCCGACGCGACGCTGGTGCTGCAAAGGACCGGCGTGGTCGAGCGTTGGCGAGGACGCCTGTTTCCCCTCTTCTTCGACCAACCGGACCACATGCACGTGCTGCTCCCCGACCTGCTCCTTACGCTGTCGTACCCGGAGCGGCTGCCTCTCACGCGGATTCCGATCGCCGGCCTGGGGGCGGCTCAACGGGCTGCCGTCACGCGGGACGGGCGAGTGGTTGCCATCGTCCCGGCTGCGTCAGGAGCGGCCTCGTTGGTGATCGCAGTAGCCACAGAGGGCGGCAGCGCCGCTCGCGTCGCGCTTGGTGGCGACGCCCGCTTGCTCGCACTGGCCGAAGATGGCGCCTTGGCGGTGGTCGTTACTGGCCAGGGTCAACTCGAGATTGCCGTCGCCGGGGAGAATCGCTCGCTCGGGAAGCGGTCGCTCGCCGGCACCGTGACGGCGCTCGCAATGACGGGGCGCCGTGAGCTCGTGGTGGGCGTGGCTGGCGGTGGCGGCGACGCTTTGGTTGGGATGAAGGTCGACCCACGCGCGCGTCTCCCACTCAAGCCGCGATTTCGCACGCCGTTGCCCGCGGCGCCGACGGCGTTCGCCGTGACGCAAGACGAGGTCCTGGCGATCGCCGCTGACCAACTCATCATCCTCGTCAAACGGGGCCGGCGGGTACGGCAGGCGTTACCGGCTTCCGGAGCGTTCGACGTTGTGCTCCTGCCGGAGCGGCCGGCCTCCTCGGTCCCGGCATGGAGCGACGCGACGCCGCACTGAGCGGTAGCCGTGCGGTGGCGCTTTGAGTTGCTGATCCTCGGAAGGCTATGATGCGCTCGGAGGTGAGGGTGAGGCGAAGTCTAATCTGCGTTGTCAACCTCGCGCTCGCTTGGTCGTGCGCGAGCCTTCCCCCAGCAACAGGCACATCAGAGGGTGGAAGCGCACCGCAGGCCGGTGAGGCCCAACTATCGGTCGAGGCGCTGGGTCTGGTGGCCGAGGCGCAGACGCGACTCGCTACCGGTGAGGTGGCGGACGGCTTGAAGCTTCTGCGCCGCGCGACCGAGCTCGCCCCCACCAGCGCGGAAGTCAAGGAGGAGTTCGGCCTGGCCCTCGCCAATGCGAGCATGTTTGACGAGGCGGTAAGCGTGCTTCGTAAGGCGCCCGAACTCTCCGCTAACGGCGAGGCGACCCTGGGCATCTTGCTGTCGCAAGCCGCACAGACCCCTGCCGACGTTGAAGAGGCGGTGCCGCACCTGAAAAAGGGGATTGGCGACGCCAGCCAAGGCAGCCACGCGCGGTTCGTGCTGGGGCAGTCACTTGTCCGCTTGGGGCGTGGCGCGGAGGGTTGGGAGCAGGTCCAGACGTTGCTTGAAGATCACCCCGATGACCCCCGCATATGGCTCCTCGCGGGCCAGGTGCTTCGTGAGCTGGGAAAGTATGACCAGGCTGCCGAGTACCTGCGCGAGGCGGCTGGCGTTCCAGACCTTCACCAGCGTGCGACCCTCGAGTTGGTCGAAACACTCGCCGCCGCTGGGAAGTTCAAGGATGCCGCGCAGCTCTTCGGCGATTTTCTGAGCAAGGAAGGCGCGACCGAGGCGGGGCTCACGCGGTGGGCAACCCTTCTCGCCCGGGCCGGAGAGCGATCGAAGGCGCGCGAGGTGCTCGACAAGGTGCTCGCGGGCGAGCCGGAGCAGCGAGAAGCGCTGTTGCTAAAGGCGATCCTTGAGGCGGGCGATGGCCACGTCGCACTCGCGGAGCAGCTCTACCGCAAGGTGTTGGCGGCGCACCCCGATGACCAAAACGCCACGCTTGGTCTCGCCCGGTTGCTCCTTGACGTGCGCCGACTCGAGGAAGCCCGCAAGCTGCTCGATGCGGCGTGGACACGGCTGGACGTGGCCGCGCGGAAGGACGACGACTCGATTACCGAGGTGGTACAGGAGCGCGCGGCGCTCGAATTGCTTGACCACAAGCCACAAGACGCACTCGTCTGGTTGAAGCGTTGTCCTGGACAGGTGGTGGCGCGTCGCACCCTCGCGCTGTGGGGTGAGTATTTTCGTCTCCGCGAGGCGTTTGACGAAGGCGTGAAGTTCGTCGCCGGCGCCAACGTCGGCGACGATGCCGAGGCGGTGCGCGTGCGCACCGCCCTGCTGGCAGAGTTTCGCCTCGCGAGCAATGATGCCAAAGGCGCGCAGGAGCCCCTCGACAAGCTGTTCGCCGGCGACGTCGATGACGTGACGGCAGCGCTCGCGGTGCTGGACCGACGTCGGCTTTTCGCCGAGGCGGTGAGCCGGGCGCGCGCGGCCATCGCGCGGCTCGGGGATGATCCAGCGCTCAGGTTTGGTCTCGCTGCCGCGCTCGAACGGTCGGGAGCGTGGGACGCCTCGGTCAAGGAGTTTCGCGCGCTGCTGGCCAAGACCCCTGACAACGCTGCGGCCCTCAACTACCTCGGCTACATGTTCGCCGATCGAGGGGCCAACCTCCCGGAGGCGCAACAGTTGGTGGCCAAGGCGGTCGAGCTCGATCCCACTTCTGGGGCGTTCCAGGACTCATTGGGCTGGGTCTACTTCCGTCTCGGGCAACTCGACCGGGCAGAAAAGTACCTCGTCGAAGCGTTGCGTCTCGAGCCTTTCGACGCGACGGTCAACGAGCATGTCGGTGATCTGCTCCGCGCCCGTGGTGAGCGCGCCAAGGCGGCCGAGGCGTACCGTCAAGCGCTGACGAACAAGCCGGAGGAGGAAGGGCAGAAAGCGCGGATCGAGAAGAAGCTGACCGAGGTGACGAGTGCGGCCGCGCCGTAGCGCCGCCTCCGTTCTGCTCCTCACCGCCCTGGTTGCGGGCGCCTGCCGGACGCTCGCGCCGCCAGCACCCCTGCCGGCCAACTGGCGGGAGTTGGCGGCGGCGCCTGCCCCGTTCGCGGCGCTGTATCGCCTCTCGTGTTGCGGCCAACGCAACCTCGTGCTGATCGCCCGCGGTGATGCCGGGCATCTCTCCGTTTCGGTTGCCGTGCCACCGGGGGGACAGGCGCTGGCGGCCTGGGTGGACGCGAGCGGAGGCTGGGTGAGTCGAGGCAAGGAGGGGTGCCGCGAAGCGCTGCCCGAGGGCGTGCTGCCGCTGTCGCCCAAGGCCTCCGTGCCGCTCGATCCTGAGCTGGCGGGCCGACTGCTCTCGGGACTGTTGCCGGAGAACGCGGCGGAGCTACCCAACTCGCCCGGCTGGGTCGAGGGCTCCGGCGGGGGGTTGTGGTGGCGGGCGCGGGTCGAGGGCCCGACGCCGCGGTGCACGCGCGTCATCGTCGGTCGGCCTGGGAGTGAAACGCCGGTCCTGAACGCGGACCTCGGTGATCCCCGTGGCCAGGTGCCCGGCAAGCTCCTTCTCCGCAGCGGCGGCGTCAAGGCCGAGTTGGCGCTGCAGGAATGGCGGCAGAGCGAAACGCCGTCCCCGCCGGGGTGGCTCGGTCAGCCGGTTTGCCCGGGACGATCGTGAAGGTGCGGGTGCGCTGTCCGGGCAAGGTGAATCTCCACCTTGAGGTATTGGGACGGCGAGCAGATCGGTATCACGAGCTCCGCACCCTGTTTGCCACCATCGGCATCTGGGACGAGCTCGAACTCGCGCCTGCACCCGCCGGTGTCCTGGAGCTGGCGGTAGAGCCACCATCCGCCGCTCCTTCCGGAGACGACAACCTCGTCATGCGCGCGGCGCGGGCGCTGGCCGAGCGTTTCGACGTGGCCCAAGGCGCACGCATGCGGCTCACCAAGACCATCCCGGTGGGCGGAGGGCTCGGCGGGGGCTCCTCGGATGCGGCCGGAGCGTTGGTAGGCCTCAGCCGCTTGTGGGGGCTGCGCGGGGGTTTCGCGGCGCTCTATCCGATTGCGGCGAGACTCGGTGCGGACGTGCCGTTCTTTCTTCTCGGCGGGGCCGCGTGGGGAGTCGGACGGGGCGCCGAGGTGTATCCGCTGCCTGACCTGCCAGCGTGGTGGGTGGTGCTCGTGCCTGGTCCGGAGCCGATCTCCACCGCCGCCGTGTACGAGGCGTTTGAACCGCGGGCACTGGACGCCCTCCCCGCATCTGAGGTATATCAATGGGTCGTGGCCGGCGGTGCGCTCGGCCTGCCATGGTGCCGCAACGACCTGCAACCCACCGTCGTGGCACACTGGCCGGAAGTGGGAAGACGTCTCGACCGGTTGCGCGTCACGGAGCCCAAGCTCGCACTGCTCGCGGGAAGTGGCGGCACGGTGTTCGGCGTGTATACCGACGCGGAGCACGCGCGACTCGCGATGGAGCAGCTTGCCGGCGACCATCCACGCCTCGCGCAGGTGCTGGGCCGGGAGGCGTCACGTCTGCGATCGCTGGATGTGGAGGAGATCAGTCATGGAAATCAGTGAGGTGCGCATCAACCTCAACAAGGGAGGCAAGGTCAAGGCCTTTGCCCAGGTGGTCTTCGACGGCTGTTTCCTGCTCGGCGATATTCGCGTCCTCGAAGGCAAGGAAGGCACGACCTACATCGCGATGCCGTCTAGGCGCTTGCGCAACGGTTCGTTCCGCGACATCGCCCACCCGCTCAACGCCGATACCCGCAAACGCCTCGACGAGGCAATCCTGGCAGAGTACGAAAAGGTGGTCGCCGAACGAGGCGTGCCGGGCGGAAGTGGTTTGCCAACCCGTTCGCAGCAGATTTCCGGCCGCTTGCTCGGCGAGAAGTATTGGACCGACGAGGAATCCGACGAGGAGTGACACGATGACCGCGCGGCATCATCCTGGCGCTGGACAGTCCCGCGAGGCGCGACTAGACTCTGATGCCGATTGGGGCGTCGGCAAATGGTAAGCCACGGGACTTTGGATCCTCGCTCTTCTGGTTTGCTGGTTTTTGCTTGTCCTTGATGCCGCTCTCCTACGATTGACACACCAGTAGTTTAGACATAGTCTGTCGTTGACGGCCTTGGACCATGATTGCCCGTGGAGGTTGCGCGGAGGTTGCGCGGGAAGCCGCGGGACTCGCGCACGGGACTTCCGGGCCGTCGCGGAGGCGGCGATGGCCGAGAGGATCCACTTCACCGACGCGCGCGTGAAAGCGCTCAAAGCCGAGGCGAAGCGGCGCGACGTGTACGACGACGACCAGAAGAAGCTCTGCGTCACGATCCGGCCAGAGGGCAGCAAGGTCTACTACCTTGTCAAGAAGATCGGTGGCCGCGTGACCCGCTACCGGATCGCCGCTGTCGCCGACATTAACGTGGACAAGGCGCGCACGAGGGCGCACGTCCTCAACGGGCAGATCGCCGACGGCAAAGACCCCGCCGAGCAGCGCCGCGCGGTGAAGGCCGAGATGTCTCTCGGCGAGCTGTGGGCGCTGTTCAAGAAACGGCACGGGCCGAAGAAGCGGAGCCTGCTGACCGATGAGCGCCGGTGGACCAAGCACCTCGCCGTCTGGTCAAGCCGGAAGCTCGGCTCGATCACCCGCACCGACGTGGTGCGGCTGCTCGACACGATCACGGCGTCAAGCGGGCCGGGCGCCGCCAACCGCACACGGGCCTTGCTCCACACGCTCTACGCGAAAGCCATCGAGTGGGGCGCGAGCGTTCAGAACCCGGTCGCAGGCACGGCCCGCAACCGTGAGACGAGCAAGGAGCGCTACCTCTCAACCGACGAGCTCCGCCGCTTCCTCGCCGCCGTCGAGGCGGACCACGACGACGACCTCCGGGACTACCTGCGGCTGCTGCTCTTCACCGGCGTGCGGCGCGGCAGCCTGCTCGCGGCGCGGTGGCAGGACATCGAGTTGCGCGACGCCCTCTGGCGGATCCCGGGCGAATTCATGAAGTCGGGTCGCGGGCTCGAAATCCCGTTGGCACCGCCAGCGGTTGCGATTCTCGCAAAGCGGGCGCAGCGGACCGATCGAGACGGAGTGTGGGTGTTTCCCGGCCGCGGGCGCGACGGCCACGCGACTGGCGTCAAGGTCGGTTGGCAGCGGATCCTGACCCGGGCGGGTATCGCCAACCTCACCGAGCATGACCTGCGGAGGACGTTTGCGACGTACGCGCTCGAGTCGGGCGTGAGCCTTGCTGCAATCGCGCGGACGCTGGGGCACACCCCGCCGGCAGGGTTTGCGGTGACGACAATCTACGCACGCGTGACGCCGGCGCAGGTGCGCGCCGCGGTGCAGCGTGCCGTCGAGTACATGCTCGCAATCGCGCAGGGCGGCGCCGAGGTCCTCCCCTTCCCGGCGCCCGCGGCGGTAGTCCCGTAAACCGGGGACCGAGGAGGCGCGTGCCGAACGCGGGTCAGCCGCCTGTTAGGAAGCGGTACGACAAGATTCCTGAAAGGTCCGAGTGCTACGCTTCCCTGGCACGACTCGCGCCAACGAGTGACACGGCGAAACGGAACGCCTTGAGGACCGAGAAACCGAGAGATCTCCGCAGCCCTGCGAGAGTGCAACGGCGGCTCCGTGCCTCACTAAGGCGGTCTCTGAGCGGAAGGGCCTCCGGAGATCAAGCTTGAGCTCGTAGAATGCTGACGTCTCCTGGCCGGGTTTCTCGCAAGTCTCGCTGGAGGGCCATTGAAACGCGGGCGACGAACGGGCGTGCGACACTGCCGCAGGTGCGGCGGTCCGCCTGAGCTTTGCTCCTGCCTCGCTTCACGACTCAAGGAACCTGGCCCACAGTTGCTCTGCACGATGCCCGGGCTCGACATCTACGTTGAACCGCGAGCACGTGTGTTCGACTTCTTCGAGCCGTACCCGAGGGTCATCGTTGAGATTTCCGAGAACACGACGACGCCGGAGATCAAGCATGCCATTGCAACGATCCTCGCTTGGCGCGACGGGTTAGTGAGGACAATCGGCCCGAAGACCACCGGCCTCGCGGCAATCCAGAATCTGCACCTGGAATTCCTGTTATGCCTCCACGAGAAGCGGCGTCTGCCCTACGCGCAGATCGCCAAACGGATCAACAACCGCCTCGCAACCATGATCAAGTGGGCGGCGAGGTACCCAATCGAACTGTGGGATCTGCACCGGCAACAACTGCTGGAGAGCATCGGCCGGCTGCAGGTTGTCAGCGGGTTCCGCGTCTGTTGGAACGGCCATGCGGATCTGTCCCGAGTGCCCCTCGTTGGTAGGCATTCTGGCGGGCGAAGAACGCCAGGGTCTTTGCGTCCCGCGAGAACCGCTGGAACCGGGTATTACGAACAGTTTCTCCGCCTTACCTCACCGCGGCCGTGGAATTCGCGTGAACAGCGCGACGCGCAGTTCCTTGGGGACCTCATGGCGCCACAAGCGAGCGCACCGGAGAATCCAGGAGCACCGGTCTCCAACACAGGCACGCGCAGCCAGGATGTCGCGTTGGAGGAGGACCGCCCATTTTCGATGCTGGCCTCAATACGACACGCCCTCAATGAGCCCGCACCTGTTGTCTCATGGGAATCACTCATGAAGTCCAAGTTCAACCCACTGGACCTCCCAGCTCGGCGGCTGATGCGGATGGGCTTCGACGGCGAAGAAATCGAGGCGTTCCTCCAGGAGGCCGTTGCCAATGTGCTCGGAGGTCTCGAGCCCTTCGCGGGGTGCCGGGATACCGAGTATCCGGTGGATGAGGAACGCGTTTCCAACAGGATCAGGGGCTGGCGGGTCGGCCCGGTGCGGAAGCTCCTGCTGGAGCGCGACCCTGACTTGACGGTTGATCAGGATCCTCTTGAGCGGTGGGAGGACTCCATCATGGCCCCCGACGAACCGGAGTTCCTCAAGTAACCTCCTGAACATCCACTCTTACCAACCGGAAGAAACTGGTCCACTTTCTTCCTTGGTGCGCTGCGCGCTCCCCTCTAGATTCGCGCCATGGCCAGCGGGAACCGCTGGTCGCGAAAGGAAGCGAGCCACAGCATGCAACTACGATCACCTGAACAAGCAGCGACGTTTCTGAGGGTCCAGCCCTCGACACTTGCCGTCTGGCGCTGTACCGGACGGTACCCACTGCCCTGGGTCAAGATTGGTCGCAAGGTTTTCTACCAGCAAGAGCACCTTGAACGTTTCGTCGCGAGCCGGACGCACGGCGAAGAGCAGGAGGCGGCCTGATGTCCGTGCCTCCGGTAGAGGAAGGGCTCCGACTGACACCGGAGCCCGAAGGAAATACGGCATCAACGCAGCGGCACTCTACCGCCAACTCATCGGCGGAACAACCGGCCGGCGCTTCGGCGCCGGCCGCCACCACCGCCGCGAGGGTACGGCGTCGCGGCGCGCGCCGGGTTCTGACGAGCAGGCGCATCGACTTCGGCGTCATCAACGCGGCGGCTCTCGCGGTGATGGCAGTGCTCCTCCACCGTTGGTTGCCCGGAGGTCACCGAGAGGGTCGCGAGTGGGTTGCCCTCAACCCCACCCGTGTTGACCACCACCTCGGCAGCTTCCGGATCAACCTCGACACCGGCCGGTGGGCGGACTTTGCAACGAACGATCGCGGCGGCGATCCGATCTCGCTGCTCGCGTACCTCAACAACTGCTCGCAGCTCGACGCAGCGCACGACCTTGCCGCGATGCTTGGGCTGCACGAAAGGCAGGTGCACCATGGTTGATACATCCCCTCTGACACCGCAGGAACTCACCGTGGGCGAGGGAGGGCGCCAAAGCCCGGTACCCAGCTCGGGGGGAGCGGACTGGCGCGCGGTCATGCCGGTGCCTGACGACGCGCCACCGGCTCCGGTCGACATGGTCTCCCTCGGCAAGCCCTGGAGGACCTGGGCGTACCGCGACCGACTCGGTCGTCTGCTCTTCTACATGCAGAGGTTCAACCTGACCAACGGCTCCAAGGAGTTTCAACCGCTCGCCTACTTTGAACACCGGCGCGGCGTCCGCAGGTGGCGTCACAAAGGCGTCCCATCCCCCTACCCGCTCTACGGCCTTCAGGACCTCGCGGCTCATCCCGAAGCGCAGGTGCTCGTGGTCGAGGGCGAGAAGACCGCCGACGCCGCGCGTGTCCTGTTCCCCGAGATGGTCGTCACCACCTCGCCGTTCGGCTCCAACGCGGCCTCCAAGGCCGACTGGTCGCCACTTGCGGGGCGTGTCGTGGTGGTCTGGCCGGACCACGACGCCGCGGGCCACACCTATGGCGCTGCGGTCGCCCATTTCGCACTCACTGCCGGCGCCGCATCCGTGAAGATCGTGGAGGTGTCATGAGCTTCCCCGAAAAGTGGGATCTTGCAGATCCTCTCCCTGACGGTGTCAGCGTGGAGGCACTCCGTGAGCTGATCGCCGCCGCGCATCCCTACGTTGGGCACCAGCCACCACCGGAGCCCGTACCTCTGCATTTCGTGCCAGACGCCCAGACTGACACCGCATCCAACCCGGGTCCGCTGGCCGCCCTGACCGCGCTCCCGAACCGCGTCGACGTCGAGGACCCAGCCGCGTTCAGCGAAATGCTGTCGGGCGCATTGGAGGACTTCGCCGCCGGGCTTGCCGATCGCTCCGACCTCGAGCGCATGGCGCTCCGCCAGGCCGCCGTGGAGATCCTGAAGCGCCGCGGTGTCACGGCACCCGCCTCGACCGTCGATTCGGCGCTCAAGTCGGCGCCGCGGGCGTGCCGCCAGCGTTCGGCATCGACCGGCGACAGTTTCGATCCGGCAAGCCCATACGGCAATGAGGACGGATGCATCGTCCTCAAGAAGTACGACTACGACGGAAACGTCTTCTCGAAGCCCCTCTGCAACTTCACGGCCGCAGTCACCGAGGAGGTCGATATCGACGACGGCAGCGGCGAGAGCGAGCGCCGCATCACCGTGACCGGCACGCTCGCGAGCGGCCAGGCTTTCTCACCGGCGACCGTCACCGCCAGCCAGTTCAACCTGTTCAACTGGGTCCTCGAGAAGTGGGGCACCTCGGCCGTGGTCTATGCCGGGATGGCCACCAAGGACCACCTCCGAGCCGCCGTGCAGACGCTCTCGAAGAAGGTCGCCCGGCGCGTCGTCAAAGCGTTCACTGGCTGGACCCCCTACCTCGGCGAATGGCGGTACCTCCACCGCGGCGGTTCGATCGGATCCGACGGGGCGCACGACGACCTCGAGGTACAGCTCCCGGCGCAGCTCGCCGGCTTCGCACTGCCGGATCCTCCGACCGGCGAGCAACTGGTGGAGGCGGTCCGCGCGAGCCTTCGCTTGGCCGAGATCGGGGTCGACCGGGTGCTGCTGCCACTCCTCGCCGCCGTGTACCGGGCGGTGCTCGTCGAGGCGGTGCCAGTCGACTTCTCGCTCTTTCTTGTCGGAGTCTCCGGGGTGTTCAAGTCGTGCCTTGCGGCCTTGGCTCAAGCCCACTGGGGCAAGACTTTTACCGCGAAGACGCTACCGGTCGGCTGGCACTCGACTGCGAACAGCATCGAGAAGGTCTCGTTTCAGGCGAAGGACGTCCTCATTACGGTCGACGACTTTGCGCCGTCCGGGAATCGGTCGGACGTCCACCGCCTGCACCAGGACGCCGAACGACTCCTGCGCGGGGCCGGCAACCGCCTCGGTCGATCGCGGATGAACCGCAGCGGCGGACTGGCACAGGTATACCACCCGCGGGGGCTGGTCGTGTCGACCGGCGAGGACGTACCCAAGGGCCTCAGCCTGCGGGCCCGAATCCTCATCCTCGAGGTTGGGCAGGGGGACGTCGACATCGCCCGGCTCACCGAGGCGCAGAAGGATGCGGCCGCAGGTCTGTATGCCGCGGCGATGGCGGGGTACGTGCAGTATCTCGCAGGTCGTCTCGATGAG
The DNA here is from genome assembly GCA_044447965.1 of Thermoanaerobaculales bacterium. Lineage (GTDB taxonomy): Bacteria > Acidobacteriota > Thermoanaerobaculia > Thermoanaerobaculales > Thermoanaerobaculaceae > DATIYW01. Next base: position 21,561 of record JBIOGJ010000001.1, read on the forward strand.
TTGAAGACGACCGGACCGAATCGCCTGCTCGAGCTGCGTCAGGAGGCGAGTAGCGGATCGGTGTCGCACCGCCGCACGCCGGACATCGTTGCCTCGCTCCAATGGGGGATGGAGACATTTCTCACGTTCGCCCGGGACGAAGGTGCCATCACCGACGACGAGTTGGAGGCCTTGCGGAAGCGGACGTGGGCCGCACTCGGCGAGGTCGCCGCCTCGCAGGGTGCGCAGCTCGTCGATGCCGACCCCGTGGATCGCTTCATCGCACTGCTCGAGACGCTGTTCGTGAGCGGCCGGGCGCACGTCGTCGACGCAGGGACCGGAGGAGTTCCATCGGGTAACCCCACTCGCTGGGGGTGGCAACGTCGCACGGACCGCGGTTCGTTCGCCGGCGACCCGGAGCACGCGCCTCTCGGCCGCGGGATCGGGTGGGTCGAAGGGTCCGAGGGAGGCCGGGCGATGCTGTACCTCGACCCGGACGCGGTGTACGCCGAGATCCAGAAGGTCGCGAGCGATCAGAACGACAGCGTCTCGTTGACGGCCAAGACGCTCTGGAAGCGACTCATCGAGCGCGGTGTCCTCCAGCCGGGCGATGGCAGCCGCTCGACCGTCAAGAAGCGCGGGCTCGGCGGGGATACGAGCATTCGCCCTCGCGTACTCGTGATGCCGTGGCCTCCACGAAGCGGGGCCATCGGGGCCACCGGGGCTACAGCGAGTCCCGACGCGGTCTTTCCCGGCCCCGATCAAGCCCCTGATTCGTACGACGAGGGACCGGCTACCGGGGCCGGGCATTCCCGGCCGGTCCCTGAATCGGAGGGTGGCCCCGCTCCGCGGCCCCTTGAGGCGCGGGTCGGCCCCGAAGTCGCGGACTCTGGGGGGCCGGCAAGGAGCACGCTGCCGCTTGACATCTCGGAGTCCGGCCCCGCTGGCCCCGCTCCGTGCGCGGAGGTCCAGCTCCTCGAAGCTTGCGACGCGGCATATCGGGCGGTCGAAACTCACAAGACGGAGTGCCCAAGCTGCGCGGCCGGGCGGCCGTGCGACGAGGCGCGGAGAAATAATCGTGAATATCACACTTGCTGGGCCGAGATGCAGGCAGCCCGTGTCGACGACGAGGACCGCGTTCAGGAGCCTCGGCCCGACCGTGAGCCAGGCGACGACGACGGCGAATTCGAGCAATCGCACGCTGACACCCACGCAGGAGTGGGGCGGCCGTGAGGAGGGAGGACCAATGCCGAGATCATGTCGAGTTTGCATGCACCCGCAGGTGAGAGCAATCAACGCAGCAATCCGCAGGGATGCATCGGTCCGGGATATCGCCTCCCGTTTCGGGTTGAGTAAGTCTTCCGTCGCGCGCCACGCGGCCTCGCACCTGCCGACTGTGCGGCAGAGGAGCCTTGACCCGGAGACTAGAGCCCACGGTCCAGGGCCAGTGCCCGAGCCTCCGGCGGTGGCGAAGACCTACCGCTGCCCCCGATTCCCGAAGTACAGCATCGGGCCGAGGGTGATCTTCGAGGACGGTGTGTTCACCACAAGCGACCCCGAGCTCCAGCACCTGGTGGAAATCAACCCATGGTTCGGACGCCATGTCTTCGTGGATTCGACGCCAGCGCCTCACACGCAGAATGGCCCGCGGGCTCATGTGTGAACGAGGGTGCTGGTGTAGGACGTGCCACCTCGCAAAACTGCCTATTGATTTGGGCAAAACGTAGGGGGTGAGTGATGGGTGGATATGGGAGTGGGCCACGGTTCCAAGTCGGTGCACCAACGCTCGAGGCGTTCCAACGGGTGGACGTGTCCGACATCCCCGACCACAAGACCCTACGGCCAGGTGAGTGCATCCGAGCCGAGGCGCGGCACGACGGCCAGTGTGAAGAGCACATCCTCTCCTTGACCTTCACCCCGTGCCACTTCGGCGGCCAACGGCCTTGGTTCATGTGCCCGCGGTGCGGGCGACGCGTGGGCTCTCTCTTCTACGGTGCCTGGGGGTTCCGATGCCGACACTGTCTTGGCCTCAGACACGCGAGCTCGCAGGAGAGCAAGCAAGACCGCGCATGGCGCCGTTACGACAAGCTTCGGCAGCGGTTGCTAGGGTCGCAACCTGACACGGGCCAGACGCCAGCGAAACCTCCGCGGATGCACCAGCGGACGTACGAGCAACTTCTCGTGGCCATCGAGGAAGCCGACATGGACACGTTGCAACCTCTTTTTCACTTCCTGGCCCGGCAGCGTGCGCGCCGCCAATCCGGCGCGTGAGCCTGTCGGCAACACCGTAAAGGGTGGGAGCCTGTCGAGTCGTTTCGGGACAGGGTGACGATGGAGAGTGTTCTCGGGCCACCTGAGAAAAGTTGAGCTTTGCGGTCATTGGGTGAGTCGACAAAGGTTGACATTTGGGCAGCGAGGCGCAGCTATGCAGGTTCTCGCGGCGGGTCGCTAACGCCTCAGGAATCGGCCAATTCGGGATCAGGTCGCCGATCAGATGGCGGCCCGAGCCAGCCCCGGTGAGGTCACTCCAAGCCCCAACGCGCAGTTACCCACCACCAGCACGTGGCTGCAGGGATTCGGGACATGCTGACCGCCGACCTTGCCTTCAATGATGCTACAAATGGCTACGTCCAGCCGAACCGCCCGCGCTATTCGGCGTCTCTACCGCTGCATCGCGACCGTCGTTGGATCGTTGGTGATGTTGTCGATCACCGAGGCGAAGGCGAATACGCCCGATCCAGCCCCGTTGCGGCGGTTTCAAGCCCCGACGCGCGGTCACCACCCTCCAGCGGGTGGCAGTGGTGATGCGGGACACGCTGGCCACCGACTATGCCCTCAAGATCACAGCAAATGACAGCATCCAGCCAAGTCGGTCACGTGGCTACAAAATACTACGGCCGCGGAGCCCTCCCGCGACCCGGAGCCGTTGATCAAACCGGTCGGTAGACGGAATGCGCCACGAGAGGGGCAACGCCATTGACGAAGAATGATGAAGTCTCGAGGGGTAGCCGCGAGCTGCAAACCACAATCCGGGTGGGATACAGGACGAAGGCGGCATACGCGACCGGAGCCGGACCCGTCCCCGCGCCGGACATGAGCGCCGCCGCCCCCGCCGGGGTCGTCTTCGACAGCCAGAAGTTCACGCGGAAGGCTGGCGAGCCGCTCGAGCTTCAAATCCACCACTTCCTCGACGTGAAACGGGAATTCCTCGAGATCATCGAGGGCAAGCTCATCGAGGACCTCGCGGACCTCCTTGTGAACAGCGTCAACGTGGGCCCCATCAGCCTCAGCCGGCTCATCGACCCGGCCAGCCAGCTCAAGCTCTCCGACGACACGTACTCGCTGCCGATCGGCTTCCACTCCGCGGTCGTGCAGCCGCTCGCGCTCGGGGCCGAGGGCGCCACGCTCACCTTCGCGATGACGGCGCCCGAGGACGTGTTCGCGTTCGGGCCGCTCGGCCCGTCCGGTCCGCCTCCTCGAATCAAGATCGTGAGCGCGAACGCCAGGACGGCCCGCATGGCGTTAGTCTTCAGTCGGGTGTGAATACCCATTCGCAGGCGGGCGCTGGTTCGCAGCGCGCAGGCACCACCCGCAGGCATAGGTAGGCCGCTTTGCGAGCGCTCCAGTGTTGAGACGGGCGCTGAATCGAAAGCCTAGAACCCCTTGGTGATCGGCGCAGGGGCCACCGGGCAGCCTCTGTTACACTCGTCGGCCGGTAGGGACCTCTTGAGAGCAGAGACACAAGCCGTTGTCGCGGAACTGGAGCGCGTTAGCGGCCTCCAGGTCCAGATCGTCCCGGTACACGATCTGGGCGTGATGGCGACCATCACGGCGTCACCCCATGTGACCGGGAGCTATGTCATCTCCTATCGCCCCGGCGTCCCGTTTAAGGACTATCTCGTGGCGTCGGAGTGCAGCCACGTTTTGCGGATCCTCTCGCTGCCACAATCGGAGAGATTCCAGTTCACGACGAACAGCGCCACGGCGAACTGGGGCATGGAGCTAATGAAGCGCTTCTCGAAGAGGTCCCAACGATCGGTGCCCCCGGAGCCGGCCCTAATGACGTTTGCTGACCACCTCGTCCAGGGTCTGTTGGGGCAGCTCCGGTCCACCCCAATCGGAATGCGGGTCGATGCCTCACTGGCTGCGGACTACCCATCTCTCGCTGATGAGCAGGCAGGATCATTGGCAGTGCAACAGAAGGAGGCGCTCTCCTGCCTGAGCCCCCAAGTCCGCGCGATGGCCCCGGACGAGATCGTCTCCGCAAACATTCTCCTCAACGCGACCCACGCCCTCTTCTGCGATCGCCTGCTCGGGACGACGCAATTCCAGGTCCCGTACGCGGCCTCCGGTTTCAAGGACCTCGGCGAGAGGCTCGTCGGGATCTTCGACGACGTGCCGGCGGGGCCGTCGTCGGACCGTGCCCTTGTGGACGCCTGGGCTCGCGAGATCGGCCTTGACGGCAAATACAAGTGGGTACCGCTCCCCCCTGCCGACCAAAGGGCGCCGTAGGGAGGATCGGGTGAGACTACCGATCAGGTTCACCGTTGCGGAAGACTTCCTCCCAATCGAGATCGCCCCGAGCGACCCGCAGAAGCTCAAGTCCCCAGCGTTCCTCGATGCTGCAAAGCGTTTTTACCAGAGCCAATTCGGGGACGGAACAGTGGAGGTCGAGTCGGCCCCCGGTGGCCTTACGGTGACGTGGACGCCTCCAGAAGCCGGCCTCGATCCATTCGAGTACGCGGTCGAACTCCTCAAAAGGAACCAACACCTGTTGGCCGTGCCGATTCTGCGGCGCCTTCTGGAGGCTGAGCCCAACCACGTGGGCATTCTCTTCAATCTTGGGATGGCGGAGAGCGATCTCGGCAAGCTGGACGACGCCATCTCTCACCTCAAGGCGCTCGTTGGAAAGGAGCCAGCACACGCCCATGGCTGGGTTGCCCTCGGGGTTGCCCAAGCCCGTGCCGGGAGCGTCGACGAGGCGATCGCGACGCTCAGGGAGGCGGTGCGCGTCGCGCCTGACGACCCCTATGCGCGGCGCAACCTGGGTGGGCTGTTAGGAAAGAAGGGGTTGCTAACTGACGCCCTGACTCACCTGCGCGAGGCCGTGCGGCTGCTACCGGACGACCAGCCGGCGCTCTACGGCCTGGCCCACACACTCATCGAGCTTGGGGGCGACGACAACGCCGGGGAGGCCGACGCGCTGTTCCAGCGGGCGATCACCGCGGATCCGGAAAACGACCTCGCCGAACTCTGTCGGAATGAGCGCAGCAAGATCGCGCACAGCACCTTTCGCTCCAGTGCCGCCGGCGAGTTCCGGATGGACGCCGTCATGTACTGCCTCGGGGCGATGCGGACCTTCGCGAAAATGTCGAAGGACGACATCCGCAAGATCACCTTCGAAATTGCCATGCTTGGGAGGAAGGGGCTCGACGTCAACGACCCGGCCCAGAAGTACCAGCTCCGCTCGCTGCCAGGGCATTTCTCCGGTCTTCACCTCCTATCCATCGAGTACGTCGGTTTCAAGCTAGTCGACCCGTCCGTCGACCTCGGCTTCGATCTGTCACAGGAGTACCGCCACGCGCAGGTTCTCTTCGGCGGGGGCTCGGGACCGCAGCCGTGAGTTTCGAGAAACTCATCGCCCGCGCCAATGCCATCCGGGATGCTCGGGACTGGCGCCAGTTTCACGACCCGAAGGACCTCATGCTCTCTCTTTGTCTGGAAGCGGCCGAACTCTTGGAACACGCCCAGTGGCGCAACGGCGAAGCCCTTAAGTCCTATCTAGCCGAGCATCAAGATGAGATCGGGCAAGAGCTAGCAGACGTCCTTTACTGGGCGCTTCTGCTCTCCGACGATCTCGGGATCGACCTCGAGGACGCCTTCTGCCGCAAGATGGACCTCATTGAGAAGCGCTACCCCGTCGAAAAGGCGCGTGGCCGGGCGACGAAGTACGACAAGTTGTAGAGGGCGGGACGATGCAGCTCTACTGCGGCACTACCATCCAGTTCGTCGAGGACACTGTCCAGAACAGGATTGCAGAGAAGCTCCGGGTCTCGTTCTTCGACTACTACCGCTACCATCCCTCACTCCCGGTGCTGAACTCCTGGCGCAATTCGCTCCGGGCCATTTGCAACGTCATCCAGTACGCCCGCCTCGACGACAACGGCCTCGTCCTCGAGTACCAACTTCCCCTCTCCTCCAAACGCCTCGATTTCATGATCACAGGGCGCGGCGGGGACGGCGGAGCCAACGCGGTCATTGTCGAGCTGAAGCAGTGGTCGGAGGCCCAGCCGAGCAGCGTGGACGGCTGCGTGGCGACCTTTGTCGGTGGGCGAATCCGCGACGAACTCCACCCGTCCGTCCAGGTGGGGCAATACCAGCAATACCTCGCCGACTGCCACACGGCGTTCTCCTCCGGCGACGTCGGGCTCGTCGCATGTAGCTACCTCCACAACATCCAGTTCGACCCTGGGAGCGAGTTCTTCCACCCCCGCCACAGCGACGCGATCGCGCGCTATCCGCTGTTCACCGGCGACCGGTCGGGGGAGCTTGCAGCGTTCATGGGTGACCGAGTCCGGACTGGCGACGGCACCGAGGTGCTACGCACCGTCCTTGAGAGCAAGTACCGCGCGAGCAAGAAGCTGCTCGACCACACGGCGGAGGTCATCGACACCCAGCAGGCTTATGTTCTTCTTGACGAACAGCTCGTTGTCTTCAACGCTGTCCTTGCCCAGGCGCGGGCGGGGTTCCATGAGCGACAAAAGGCCGTGGTGCTCGTCCAGGGCGGGCCGGGCACGGGGAAGTCCGTAATTGCCCTGAACCTCATCGGGCGGCTCTGCAAACTGGGGTACAACGCAATCCACGCGACGGGGTCCGCGGCGTTCACCGAGAACATCAAGAGAGTCGTCGGTGCCCGTGCGGCTAGTCAATTTCGCTACTTCTTCCACCTTGCCAGCGCCCAGCGGGACGAGGTCGACATCCTCGTGTGCGACGAGGCGCACCGCATCCGGGCCATCAGCAGCGTCCCTCACCAACCCCGCATCTCCGACAAGCCCCAAATCGAGGACCTAATACTCGCTGCCAAGGTCGCGGTCTTCTTCATCGACGACCTCCAGATCGTGCGCCCCGGGGAGGTTGGCAGCTCCGGCCTCATCCGCTCCGCGGCTACGAAGCTTGGCGCGAAGCTCTATGAGTACGAGCTCGAGGCGCAGTTCCGCTGCGCCGGGTCCGACGCGTTCGTGGGCTGGGTCGACAACACCCTTGGGGTGCGCCGGACGGCCAACGCCCTCTGGGAGCACAGCGACGCTTTCGACTTCCAGATCATCGGGTCCGCCGAGGAACTCGAGGCGCGCATCCGCGAGAAGGTGACTGTAGGCGCCACCGCACGCCTCGCCGCTGGGTTCTGCTGGCCCTGGAGCAAACCCCGCCCAGATGGCACTCTCGTTCCCGACGTTGTGATCGGTGCCTGGCAGAGGCCGTGGAATGCGCCGAGCAACAAAGGGCGGCTCGCCAAGGGAATCCCGAAGAAGGACTTCTGGGCGTCTGACCCTGCGGGCATCGAGCAGGTGGGTTGCATCTATACGGCACAGGGGTTCGAGTTCGACTACATCGGCGTGATCTTCGGCAGGGATCTACGCTACGACCCTAGATCCGGCACGTGGATCGGCGACCCATCGGAGTCCGGGGATAGGTTGGTGAGGGGCGCCAGGGCAAACTTCGTCGACCTCGTCAAGAACACCTACCGTGTGCTCCTCACGCGCGGCATCCGGGGCTGCTACGTCCACTTCCTGGATCGCGACACGGAGCAGTTCTTCCGTGCCCGTATCGCCGGACCGGGGGCATAGCCCGAGGTCGGCGGGGTAGTGGCACCGCCAAGCATGAATGACGCCAAGCCAACTGAGCCGCCCCGCAGTAGGGGGGGCGCCTCATCTGTCAGGGCCGGCCCGGGGTCGCAGACCCTTCCAGCCTGGTGACTTCCTCATCGCTGATCTCGGGTGTGGTGAGGAGTTGCTTCATCGCCGCCGCGGAACACGCCTTCTTCCCCTGAGCGAGCGGCGTGTTGAACGCCTCGGTCTCCGTGAGCACGCACACGTCGCGCGAGCGGGCGTTCCACTTCGCGGTGCACCATGCGAGCGCGGCGGTGGGATCGGGCGCGGTGGCGCGGGTCATGGCCGCTTGCCAGCACGCGGCGATGAGGTCCTGCTTCATGACCTTCATTGCCAGAGGTCGCGCGTTGGGTTGCTGCGCGGCGTACCAGATGAAGCTCGGGTGGTTGGCACCGAGCACCGGGACGGCCTGGCCGCCGTCGAGGGTGACCGAGCCGAGCGAGAGGACGCCGAGTTTGACGCCGAATTGGGATTCGAGCCAGGCGCGGACGGGGGCGCCATACGCAATGAGGGGGAGGACCTTTGCGCCCTCACCCCGACCCTCTCCCGGAGGGAGTGGAGGTCCCGCGGTGGCGGCCTGAGGGCCGCGGCCCGGGTCGCGGCTGGAAGCCGCTCCCACGGAGGGAGCAGGCGGAGGAGAAAGCGATGGGGAAAGGGCGAAGGCGAGCATGTCGCGGGTGTAGGCCGCGAAGGCGCCGTAGGTGCCGGTGAGTGCGTCGCCGGCGCTTGCGGGCGCGGCATCGGGTGGGAATCGACCCCATCAGGGCGGGGCAGTCCCGATCGAGAGCTCGGTTACGCTTGGCCGGCCTCCTCCCTAAGCGTCGTACGCAGCCGCTGCATAGACATCTGAGACAGGCTCGTGGACTGCTTCTCGCTGTTGCCCCGATGTTGCCCCGCACCTTTTGAGATTCCTGGCGTGGCTTGTAAGTCATGGTGCCGGAGGAGGGAGTCGAACCCTCACGCCCTTGCGGACACGGGATTTTGAGTCCCGCGCGTCTGCCATTCCGCCACTCCGGCACGCTTCGCTTGCGGCGATGACGCCGACGAAGTCTAGCAAAGCCGACCTTGGCTGACGTACGGCGTTGCGGGTAGGCTTAAGCGTGGTCCCCATGCCTGACGAGCATTCGCACGGTCTTCGCATAAGGGTGGGTGGGGGAAAGCCGAAAGGGGGATTCTGAGTCGCGCGTCTGCCATTCCGCCACTCCGGCATACCGCGACGACAGCATCAACAACGCGAGCGAAGTCTAGCAAACGATAAATCGCACAACACGGCAAGGCTGCAGTCGGCCAGATCCGCCACGTTGGTGTTTGTCTCTGACTCAGGGTGGGCGGGGGAAAGCCAGAGGGGCGGGGTTTTGAGTCGCGCGTCTGCCATTCCGCCACTCCGGCATACCGCGACGACAGCATCAACAACGCGAGCGGAGTCTAGCAAACGATCAACCGCACAACGTTGCCAAGCTGGTGTCGGCCGGCTTCGACAACTCCACCGCGCTCTTGTTGGTTGCATTCGCCACGCCTTTGTCCTTCCCGTAGCCCGCAGCCTGTAGTTGCCCGAGCCTGTATTTGCAGAAGCCTCTTTCTCCTGAGGCCCGTCTTTGCTGACCGCCTTGCTTTGCGGTAGCCTTGCTCCATGGCCACCACCATGGAGCAAGTCGCGACCGCGCTGGCAAGCGCGTACCCGCTGATTGCCGTTTTGTCCCCTGAGGAGGACCGCATCGAAACGCTCCTCGGGCGCTTCGCGGCCGGCGCCAAGCCGCAGGCACTGCCAGTCAAGACATGGAACTGCCTTGATGGGTTCGCGGCCGAGGCCGGCAGCACCGACCCGATCGCCGCGCTCACCTGGCTTGCTCGCGATGCGCCCCAAGGTTTCTACATCTTCAAGGACCTCCCTACGTTGCTGGCCGGAAACCGCGGCCTGCTGCGGTGTCTGCGCGATACCGCCGCGAAGATCCGCAACACCGGCCGGTTCATCTTTGTGCTTGCTCCCAGCTTCGAAGTCCCCGATGAGCTGCGGCCTTTGACCTACGTGGTGATCTCGCTGTTCCCCGACGAGACGGAGATCGCCGCCACCGTCTCCGCGGTGATGCAGCACGCGCGCCGCAGCGCCGAACCGGACCGCCTGCAACTGCTCAACGGCTCCCTGCGCGGCATGAGCCTGCTCGAGGTCGAACACTTGCTGCGCCGGCTTCTCGCCCGCCATCCCAACCTGGACGATACTTTCATGGCCGAGGTGCTCGCCGAGAAGGAGCAGGTGATGCGCAAGGAGGGGATCCTCGAGTTCGTCCCTCCCGATCGCGCACTTGCCGACCTCGGTGGGCTCGACCAGTTGAAGACCTGGGTGCGCCAGCGCGCCCGTTTGTTCACCGCCGAGGCTCTCGCGCAGGGCCTACCGCGACCCAAGGGGATCTTGATGATGGGTATGTCTGGGTGCGGCAAGTCTCTCGCCGTGAAGGTAATCGCGACCGAGTGGAAGCTGCCGCTGTTCCGCCTCGACATGAACCTGGTGTTCGCCGGCGTGCAAGGGTCGCCGGAGTGGGTGTTCCACCGCGCCCTCGAGGGCATCGAGGCGGTAGCGCCCGCGGTGCTGTGGGTGGACGAGATCGAAATGGGGATCGCGGGTTACAGCGAGGGCCAGACCGGCTCGGTGACGCGCATCTTCTCCACCTTCCTGACCTGGATGCAGGAGCACAAGAACGACACCTTCATCGCCGCCACCGCCAACCGCATCAACCTGCTCCCCGCGGAGATCATCCGCAAGGGACGGTTCGACCAGGTGTTCTTCGTTGAGCTTCCGAGCGAGGAGGAGCGCAAGGAGATCCTCACCATCCACCTGCGCCGGCAGCGCCTCGACCCGGCAAAGTACGACCTCTTGTTGCTGGCTTCCGCTACGCGGGGGTGGAACGGCGCCGAAATCGAGACAGCTGTCGTCAACGCCCGCATCGCCTGCCATGCTGACGGTCGTCCGGTCGAGGAGCGCGACCTGCTGTCGGCAATGGGACAAATCGTGCCGCTCTCGACCACCATGTCCGAGCAGATCAAGGCGATCCGCTCCTGGGCGCGCACCCGCGCGCTTCCCGCGACCACGCCGGGCCGTCCAGAGATGTAGCGGGCAGGAGCGAAGACAGGCGTCAGGCTCCGGACTACAGACAAGAGAGGAACCACAAGAAAACGCCGAGGGGGGGGCGGACGGTGGCTCGCGATCGTGGCATGTTTGCGGCCTACATCTGCCGCTGGCATCGAGCGTGTTCTGCGGTTCTTACGTGTGGGGTACTGAGCCAGCAGCGGTGGTCGCGGTTCCCTCGGCTGGGATGACCGCGGTCGGGACTGGCTGGAGGGGCGGCAGGACGCGGTCGCCGAGCACGATCACGGCTGCGTCGGCGTCGGGTGTGGACAACAGCGGCGCACAGTGGTGCGGCTGCGGGCCTCCATGACGAGCGAGCAAGCTGAGGACCCATGCCTCTTGGGTGCGGCGGGCGAGCTTGAGCTTGCCCGCAGCGTGGGGGACCGCGACGCAAAACGCGAGTTCCCCGTTGGCGGTTTTGGCAAAACCGGCGAGCACCGCGACTCCCCCATCGGTGTTGGTGAGCGTTCCTGTCTTGCCCACCAGCGCCGTGGTGTTCGGCCCGTTGGCGAGCAGCGGAAAGAAACGTGACACCGTGCCGGGGTCGCATCCTGCCACCGGCAGCAGCGACTCGATCGGCACCTTGAGCCCCTCGGCGGTGCGGCGTAGCTCGCGGAGCAGGCGGACGACGATCCTCGGAGTGAGGCGGTTGGTGCCCAGGCCGGACGCCGTCTCAAGCTGAACGGTGTCCCGCGCCACCCCACAACGGGACGCGACCTCGGCGGCGAGCTCGTCGACCGGCCCGATGTCGGCGGCAACGCGTTCAATATCGTTGTTCGAGAAGCAGTTGAACCGGCGGAGGATCTCCGCTAGCCGCTGTGAGCGGTGGATGGTCAGCATTTCCCCGGTACTCGTATCGCCGTCGGCGCCCACGCCACCGGTGACCACAACTTGGGGCGGGTGCTGGAGGTCAAGCCCGCGCCGGTACGCCACCTCCCGCCAGTTCATGCGAGTTGCCCGGTCCCAGCGTTTTGGGTCAAGAGCCTGGCGCAGGCGGTTTGCCATCAACAGACCACGCTTGATCGGGTCCGGCTCGCGCCCTTCGGACCCATTCTCCCACCCCATCCAGAACTTTTGGTTGACGATGACGGCGCCGGTGACGCGCGCGATCTTCAGGTCATTGAGCGCCTGAGCAACCAGGAACGCGTTTTCCACGTGAAAATCCGGGTCTCCCCCGCCCTGTACCACGAGATCGCCCTCCAGCACATGACGCGTGGGGTTCACCTTGCCGCGGGCAAAGAAGCGCGTCTCGAAGCGCATTTCCGGTCCCAGCCGCTCCATCGCCCACAGCGTGGTGGCGACCTTTACAACCGAGGCGGGGTTGATCGGCTCATCGCCCCGCTGTGCCTCGACCGGCTTGCCGTCAAGCGTCTCGACGCACCACACCATGGGGGGAGGCGATGGGCTGCGACGCGGCTTCTTGCGCGCTTCGGCGGGCGACGTCACGACGAGCACTGCGATCATAGCGAGAAGGAGTCGGGCGGGAGCGTTCTTCACGGCGTGGCATTCTACCCGATGACGGCAAGCGCGAATGCGAGCATCATCACCACCAGCGAGCCGCATGTGCGACGCGGTCGCAACATCTGCCTGGACCCAAATGCTAGGCATCGTGCAGTCCGTGCGTTAGGGTGAGCCAGAGTGAGGAGGCAGCGATGAGCGATATCGAGGACTTCGCCGTGGCACGAACAGAGGCCAACGCCGCCGTGATGGCGCAAGACCACCTCGGCGTCAAGCGCTTCTTTGCCCTCGACGAGGCCGCTTACCGAGATGGTCCGCTGCCGGGGCGCATCAAGGAGCTGCTCGGGCTCGCTGCGTCCCTGGTGCTGCGCTGCAACGACTGCGTCGACTACCACCTCATCCAGTGCGTCAAGGTAGGGTGGAGCGAGGCAGAGATCGTAGACGCCCTCAACGTCGGTCTGGTCGTGGGCGGCTCGATCGTCATTCCGCACCTCCGCCACGCCGTGAAGACCCTGGGAGAGCTGCGTGGAGGGGCCGAAGTCGAGGACCGATGACCGGTGCGGGTGAGCGCACCAGCGGGAAGGTCTGTCGTGAGAGCGCGTTGACGAGGACAGTACGATGAGACGACGGCGCTTGCCGTACCACAAAGGGGGGAGGTGGGGTTGAGCGACGCCAACCTGGTTCTTGGTCAGTGGTCGCTCGGCGTGCACGTGGCAATCGTCACGCTGCTTGCCGGGTTCTTCCTGGCCTTGACGCGGGTTGTGCGTCTCCACGAAGTGAGGCTGTGGGCCCTCGCCTGGATGGCCGATGCGGGCGCACTGCTCCTGCTCCTGTTGGTGACCCTGTTCCCCCTGCCGGCGATCGTGGAGCGCGTCGCGATGTGTGGGTACCTCCTCGGCAAAACGGCGTATGTCCTGCTCCTTACCCGCGGTGCCGCGAACCATCTCAGCCCGGGGAGGCCAGAGCCGTTTCCACCCCGCATCGTCACCTTCGCCGCGATCGTCTGGAGCGCCGCAGTCGCCGCGTTGGCCCCGCAGCGCGAGCAGGTTCACGTGGCGGCGTTCCTCACCGTAGGTGCAGTGCTCTCGACCACCGCTGTGTGGGCGCTGCGTCACCCTCGCACCTCGCGGTCGCGCTGGCTGGGCATCGGTTTGCTGGTTGAGGGGATCCTCTTCCTCCACTACCTGCCGCTACAGGCGCCGGTGCTCTGGGGTGCGCGCCCGCTGGTCGCATACGTACGCTACGCATCGTTCTTCAATGCCGGAGCGGAGCTGCTCGTGGCGCTCGTGATCCTCGTGGTGATGGAGGGCGCCGCCTCGGAACATCTGCACCACCTCAACCGCGAGCTGGAGGCATCGCAGGAGCGCCTGCGGCAGCTCGTCGATCTCGACCCGCTGACCTCGCTTTCCAACCGCCGGCGGCTGCGCGCGGAGTTTCATCGCGTGCGCGCACAGGGCGCGGCCGTGGTGTTCCTCGACATCGACAACTTCAAAGAGATCAACGACCGTCATGGCCACATCGCTGGGGATGCGTGCCTGCTCCGGGTCGCGACGGCCTTGGCGCGCGCGTTTCGCAACGACGACGCGCTCTTCCGCTTGGGAGGAGACGAGTTTCTCGTCGTGGCTCCGGGTCTCGACCCGGAAGGCGCGGAACGGCGGGCAAGTCTGCTCCGCGAGGCGGTAGCACTCGCCACGCCGGACGGACCACCTTGCTTTCTCTCGGTTGGGATCGCCCAGCTCTTCCCCGACGGGGAACCCGAGATGGCGCTGCGCGAAGCCGATGATCGGATGTACCTCGACAAGCGGCGCCGCAAGGTGGCAGTGGCTGAGCGCTCAAGCGACGCAGCGCGCCGCCTCGGCGGCATTCCCCCGATCAACGACTGAGCCCGAGTCGCAGCGATCACCTCGGGACGGGGTCGCTGCGATCCAACGTAGGCGGCGCCAGACGCAGCGCCACGTCGGTCACCGCCGCGACCTCTTGCACGTAGCCTGCACCTTCCAGCTTCTCGCGCAGGCGCGGGGTGGCAGGGAGGACCATCGGCCAGCCCTCCCAGGTGAGCGCAGGTCCACCTGGCGATGCCAAGATACGGCCTTCCGCGATGGCACGTGAGACCTCTCCCACGGAGAGACCATGGCACAGCTTCTCGATCGCCCGGTAAAGCGCCTCGTGCCGCGGCTGGAGGAAGCGCGCGTGGCGACGCGCAAGAGCCGCGATGTGGTAGTGGCTGGCCCGGAAGGCCACTCCGTCGAGCGAGAGCATTTCACAAATCCCCATCAACCAACCGAAGAACTCCGGCAGCAGGCCGAGGCCCGGGTGCTGCTGGCCAGGCAGAAGTGGGTGTGCGGGGGAGAACGCCTCGCGAGGGTTTTGCAGCAGTAGCCATTCCACCTCGAGTACCTCGCAGCCCGGTACGGTCCTGCTGCTGCGATGGACGCGCAGCTCGACCAAGAGCTCGCGTCGATCGGCATCGCCGAAAATCTTCATCGTCTGGCCGAGCGGGTGTTCGAGCTCCAGATGCACGAGCGGATTCTTGAAGCCGCGCGCCCGCAACTGCTGAAGGATGCCGAAGCGCTCGAGCAACAGCTCGACGCCAACCGTGGAAAAGTACTCAAGGAAGCGAGTGTGGCGAGGCACGCCGGGAAGGATGCCCACGAGATCTTCCTCGGTGAGCTGCCATCCGTTGGCCGCGCCGCTGCCGGTAAGGTGCGCTGGATCAAGGATGGCCTTGAGCTGGCGAAAGCGCAGCAGGGCCAGCTCCGCGCTCTCCGGCGGCTCCACCGCGGCGCCGCCAGCCAGCCAAGCGAGGAAGCGTGCCGGGTAGCGCCAGGCGGACTCGCCGTAGCCCCCTCCCAACACGACGACGAGGCGACTCTGCGCGCGCCGCGTCAGCTCCACCACGAAGCGATCACGGGCGAGGATCCCTTCCGCAGTGATCCGCCAGTCTCCCAACCGATCATCAGCCGCCACGTCGCTCCCGGCCAGGTAGATCACCAGCCCTGGGCGATGCGCGTCGAACACCCCGGGGAGGGCCTTGAGCAATGTACTGAGGTACAACTCATCCCCGACATTCTCACCAAGGGCGATGCTGGTGGAAGCCACCGCGGCGGTCTCGCCCCAGTCTCGGTTATGAATCGAGAAGGTATGCACGCTGGGATCGGCGGCGAAGATCTCCCGCGTGCCGTTGCCGTCGTGAAGGTCGAGGTCCACGACCAGAACCGGTTCGACATACCCCCGCGCCCGCAACCGCGCGATCGCGATGGCGATGTCGTTGAACACGCAAAAGCCGGCGCCCCGCGCGCGCCCGGCGTGGTGGAAACCGCCGCCGAGGTTGACGGCTGCGCAACCGGAGGTCGTCGCCCAGCGGGTCGCGTGGATCGTGCCGCCCACCATCAGCCGTTGCAGGCTGAGCACGTCTTCCAGCTCGCCCTCGCCCACCGGAACCCCCAGTATCGAGGTCAGGGTCGCGGGATCCTGGAGCGCATCGAGGTACTCCGGCGCGTGCACGAGCAGCACGTTCTTGAGGGCTACCTGCTGAGGCCGAGAGATCTCCTCCCGCTGGGCGAGCCGCTCATTGACGAGGAAGGCAAGGATGCGATCGGCTCGCAACGGATCGAGCGCGACGCCGACGAAGTTGCGCTCGTACGCCGGATCGTAGATGAATTTGACGGCCGGTGGACGTACCGCATGGCGCAGCCAACGCCACTGTCGCCGCAGCGCACGCCAGACGTCGCTTGGCCGCGCCGTTGCCGTTCCCTCATGCGAGACGGGCCCGACGACCCCGCCTTGGGCAACATCAAGCCCCATGCCGTGAGTATATTCGCAGCGTGTAGTAGCCCGGGAGGCGACGACACGGTGCGGCCGGTGAGCCCGTTCACATACCTTTGCTTGACAGCTCGCTCGTATCACCTACGCTAGCCGAGACGACGATTCATTCGCCGTCGCAACGCAAACGAAATGGAGGCGGGGAATGGTCAAGAAGACGCTCCTCATGCTCGCGTTCGTCGGATTGGTCAGTGTTGCGGCGACAGCCCAGCTTCTCGAGGTGGAGGGTCGCTACTGGGCGCCCACCCTTACCGGCCAAGTTCAGGTCACCGGCGGCGTGCCGGTGCCCAATGGGCTCGGCGTGATCGACCTCAAAGACGACCTTGGCCTTACCGACAAGCGGTTGCAAGATTGGCGGGTGAGCCTCGCGACCGGGCCTCACAGCCGGCTGCGGGTCGCCTATCTCACGATGGATTACCACGCCGACCAGCAGGTGCAGCGAACGGTGGTGTTCGACGGCCAGACGTACACCGTCGGGACGCGCGTGGTGACCCACCTTGCCATGAAGTACTGGCGCTACGGTTGGATCTGGCAGTTCATCCACGACCCGTTTGGCCGGGTCCACTTCGGCACGTTGGTCGAAGCGAAATCGTTGAGCTTCGACACCTCGCTCGCGGCGCCTAACCTCAGCCCGCCCGTGGCCGCGCGCAAGAACTTCAGCGGGACACTGCCCTCCCTCGGCCTTGCCCTCGACATCGACCCCATCCCGACGATCAAGATCTTCGCCGAGCTCTCGGGCGTTTCGGCGGGGAAGTACGGCCAGGGTTGGGATGGTGAGGCCGGGGTGAAGCTCAGCCTCGCGCCAATGCTGTCTATCGGCGCTGGCTACCGCTACCTCGACCTCGAGGCCAAAGACGATCCTGACTTTGCCAAGCTCAAGAACGCCGGGCCGTTCGTGGGGGCCACTCTCAGGCTCTAGGAGTATTCATGCTGGCCGGCCAGTACCACGGAGAATGAAGAAGGAACTTGGTTGGAGCGGCATCCTGCCGCGACCAGTCGGCCCTCGAGAGCCTTGCTCGGTCGCACCTGGAAGGTGCTCCCACTAGCTCATCTTCGCCTGAGGCCACCGAGACGGTCAGTAGAAATCGGAGCAGGAAAGGAAGAAGCCGCATTCGGGGCTCGGACAGACGAGCTTGCACGATCGCTGCGCGAGCGCATCCCCGCAGTTGGGACACACGTCGGAGGCGACGACACCCCGATCACGGTGGGTTTCTCCCTCGCCGGTCGAAGATCGCGGCGTCGCGTTACGCACGGTCTGGTCGCAGTCCACCACCACAGACTAGGTGCAGCGCCAGCGCCAGTCAAGACGGCGTCTCAGTATGCGCAAGGAGCGTGGCCAGGACTTGTCGTCAAGGCTTCCGCGGGATGTCGCTGCAGCGCGAGGTACCGCCGGATTCAGCGCTGCGAGGGAACCAAAGTGGGAGCGCCGGAGCGCGCATCGATCACCGACGCAAAGGCGAAGAACGGCGCCGTGCCGGTCAGCTCCGCCCGCAGGTGCTCGCCACGCGGCACGCCAAAGGCGTGCAGGACATCGTCGAGCTGGACATAACCACCCGGCGCAAGCCGAAACGATTCGTCCCCCGCGACGCTACCGTTGGCGTGGATGATCCGCACGCGAACTTGGCTGGCCTCGAGTGAGGGACTAAACAGCGCGATGTTGGTGCGGAATTGCGGCGTCCTCCGCAGGCCGACGAGATGGGCAATCTCACCCGGCCGCGTAGCTGCCGCGCGGGTGAGCGGCGTCATGCCTTGCCCGAACGATCCACGTCCGGCAGCGTTGAAAACGCGGACGAAGATCACGACCCCAGGCGTGGTGATGAAGCGCAGCACGCCTATCTTCCCTTCGGGCACGAGGTCGCTGCGATACACGGTCGCCCCAGGGCCCAGATCCTCAAGCTCTGGTTCGGCGCGCAACCCCTCCGTGTTGGCCTGCCCACCGGCGAGGAATACGACCGCGTAGCCGCCCGTGTTGGCCGCGGTGTTGGTCACCCATGCCTCGGTGTTCCACCACGCGCCATCCGCCCCCTGGCGCTGGCCCACCATCGGGACGAAGTACTCCTCGGCGCCGACTGCAGCAGCGGCAAGCAGAGTTAGGGCGGAGAAGAATGTGCGCCGCAACACACCCCAGCTTAGGTCTCCGCACGGGCACACGCAAGAGGTACGGCGTGCCGACCGCTATTGGCACGGAAAATACTCGGCATCGTTGTGTTAGCATTTCCGCCAGCGCTCCGGGCGGAGGCGGGAATGGTGGAGCACGCCCGCAGTTGCCCGCGGTGTTGCTCCCTCCGGAGCTTGCCCGGGAGGTCTGATGTCAGCCAAAAAATTGCTCTTTGCCGTTGCTGCGGTCACGCTAGGATTCGCCTCGCGTGTCGGGGCTGCGGCTGGAACCGCGACAGCGGTTGAGCGGCTCTCCTACGACGTGCACTTCCTTGCCTCGGATGCCCTCGAAGGTCGCTTTTCAGGCTCGGAGGGGGCGAAGGTTGCGGCTGATTTCATCGCCGAGAGGTTCCGCGAGCTTGGCTTGATCCCCGCCGGCGATGGCGGGGACTACCTCCAGCATTTCAGCTTCATCGCCTCCGTCCACCCGGGACCCGGCAACGCTTTGGCGTTCGAGCTGCCCGGCGGGCGGCGGGTCGCCAAGGTGGAGGAGGAGTTCCGGCCGCTCGCATTCTCTGCCGCTGGCCCGGCGACCGGCGAGGTGGTGTTCGCGGGGTACGGCATCCACGCGAGCGATCTGGGCTACGACGAGTACGCGGGCCTCGACGTCAAGGGGAAAATCGTGCTGGTGCTCCGTTTCTCACCCGAAGGCGACGATCCCGACTCGCGGTTTCAGCCGTACATGGCGCTGCGGCGCAAGGCCTCCGATGCCCGCTCGCTCGGCGCCACGGCGCTACTGGTCGCCACCGGCCCGGTCGGCGCGACCCAGACTGCGCCCGTGAAGATCTCCTTCGACGCCTCGTTCGCAGATTCCGGCTTGCCGGTGATTGGCATCTCGACGCCGCTCGCCGAGGCGCTTTTCGCCGGCCATGGGTTCACCCTCGCGGAGCTGCAAAAGCGCATGAACGAGCGTCGGGAACCCGCGTCGCGCCCGCTCGGCGTGCAGGTCACGCTCACCGCCGATGTCGTGCAGGAGCACGCCGACGCGCGCAACGTGCTCGCGCTGCTCCCCGGCCGCGACCCCCAGGTCAAGGACGAAGTGGTGGTCGTTGGTGCGCACTACGATCACCTCGGCTATGGCGGCGAAGGCAGCGGCTCGCTCGCCCCGGAGCAGCATGCGATCCACCACGGCGCGGACGACAACGCCTCCGGCACCGCTGGAATGCTCGAGATTGCCCGGCAGTTGGTGGCTCATCCACCAGGGCGCACGGTGCTGTTCGCTTCGTTCTCCGGCGAGGAGGAGGGGCTCCTCGGTTCCGCTCACCTCGTTGGGCATCTGCCGGTGCCCAAGGGATCCGTGGTCGCGATGCTCAACCTCGACATGGTGGGGCGCCCTAAGGCGGGACCGGCGCTCACGCTGGGCGGCGTGGGCACCGCCAAGGAGTGGCCGGAACTCATCAAGGAGCTCAACGCCACCCACCACCTCAAGCTCACCACCAACAAGGGCGGCTTCGGCGCCTCGGATCACTCGTCGTTTTACGCCGCCGATGTCCCCGTGCTCTTCTTCTTCACCGGCGCTCACGAGGACTACCACAAGCCGACCGATACGGCCGACCGGCTGAACTACCCGGGGATGGCGAAGGTCGTAGGCTTCGCCATCGACGTTGCCCGACAGGTTGCCAACCTCGCGCAGCGCCCGACCTTCGAGAAGGTGGCCGAGGAGGGTGGCGGCGAACGCCGCGGGTTCAAGGTCCGCACCGGCGTCATCCCGGAGTACGGTTTCGAAGGAGTCGGGGTCAAGCTCTCGGGCGTGCGCGGCGGCTCACCAGCCGACAAGGCAGGGCTGAAAGGCGGCGATGTCGTGGTGCGTTTCGGCGACCGCGAGGTGCGCAACATCTACGATTACATGTACGCTCTCGGCGACCACAAGGCCGGCGATGTCGTGACGTTCAAGGTGCAACGCGGCGGCGAGACGGTCGAGCTGCAGGTCACGCTCGAGCCGGGTAGCAGCGGAGGTCGATGATGGCGGACCACGCCGAGATCGGAGCGTGAGGTGGCGCTCGAGCTGATCACTGGCGGCGAGTCGCACGGTCGTGAGCTGGTGGCCGTGCTTTCCGGCGTGCCGGCGGGCCTCGCCCTCGACCGCGAGGCGATCGATCGCGAGCTGGCGCGGCGCCAGCACGGCTACGGCCGCGGCGGGCGGCAGAAGATCGAGCGTGACCACGTCGAGGCACGGGGGGGGGTGCGCAACGGCGTGACGCTGGGCTCGCCGCTCGTGCTCGCGATCCCCAACCGCGACTGGGAGAACTGGTCCGCGGTGATGGACCCGTGGGCCGTCGACGCCGAGGCTGCCACGCGCCGCCGCCTCACCGCGCCGCGCCCCGGCCATGCCGATCTCGCCGGCGCCTGGAAGTTTGGCCACCAGGGTGACCTCCGCAACGTGCTCGAGCGCGCCTCGGCGCGGGAGACCGCTGCCCGCGTTGCGGCCGGAGCGGTGTGCAAGCAACTGCTCGCGCGCTGTGGTGTGACGATCCGTTCCGGCGTGCTCGCCCTGGGCGGCACCGTCATACACGAGGGACCTCCAAGCTTTGCCGATCTCGAGTCTGTGGATGACGGCTCGCCGCTGCGCACCGTCGCGCCGGAGCGCGAGGCCGCGTTGGTGGCCAAGATCGACGAGGCCAAACACGCGGGCGAAACCTTCGGCGGCGTGGTCGGCGTTGTGGCGCGCGGGACGCCGCCCGGTCTTGGCTCCTACACCCGCTGGGAAGAACGCCTCGACGGCCAGCTCGCCCAAGCGGTTATCGCGGTGCAAGCCGTCAAAGCGGTGGCGATCGGCGCCGGCCTGGAGGTCGCCCACCGACCCGGATCCCAGGCGCATGACGCGATCTTGCCGGGCGAGAAGGGCCTCCGCCGCGGCTCCAACCATGCCGGAGGCGTGGAGGCCGGGGTGTCGAACGGCGAGGAAATCGTGGTGCGCGCGTTCATGAAGCCCATTGCCACGCTGCGCGAGCCGCTGCCGTCGGTGAACCTGGCCACCGGGAATGCGGCACGCGCGTCGTACGAGCGCTCCGACGTCACGGCGGTGCCGGCGTGCGGCGTCATCGTCGAGGCTGCGGTGGCATTCGTGCTCACCCGTGCGCTGCTCGCCAAGTTCGGTGGTGACCATATCGACGACACCCTCGCGGCGCTCGCAGCGTATCGCCGCCGGCTCGGGAAGTTGGGACCGGAAGGGTTCGTTGCTCATATGGGGACGGAATGAGGATCAAGCGGGCCGCGAAATACGGCTTTTGCTCGGGCGTGCGCGTCGCCGACATCAAGGTCAAGCGGTTTGCGGCCGCGGGCGGGCGCGGTGCGATCCTCGGCCAGGTGGTCCACAACGAGCGGGTCGTCGAAGAGATGGCTCGCCTCGGCGTGCACACCGTGCATAACATGGACGAGGTCTCAGACGGCGTCATCGTCTTCTCCGCCCATGGCGTGCCGCAGTCTTTCCACGAGCAGGCGCGCAGCCGCGGACTCGAGGTTCTCGACACCACCTGCAAGTTCGTCTACGACATTCACCGCGAGTCGCAGGCCGCGCTGCGAGCCGGTGCGCACCTCGTGTTCATCGGTGATCCCCGTCACCGCGAGGTGATCGGCTACACCCATGACCTCGATCCGGCAAGCTATGACGTCGTCCACACCGAGGAAGAGGCTCGCGCGGTCGACTGGTCACGCTACCCGAGCGTGAAGGTCGTCTACCAGACGACCTTGAACGCCGAAGAGTACGAGGATGTGGTGCGGGTCATCGAGACGGCCAACCCGAACACCTCGCGGGCCGACACGATCTGCTACGCGACCAAAGAAAACCAGGAAGCCGCGCGGGTGCTAGCCGCCGATCCCGAGGTCCAGCTCGTCCTCGTGATAGGCGGCCGGCACTCGGCCAACACCAAGCACCTCTACGACATCTGCGCGCGCCTCAAGCCCTGCCATCTCGTCCAAGGAGGCGAGGACATCGATCCCGCGTGGCTGGTCGGCGTCGAGTGCGTCGGCCTCACGGCGGGTGCCTCCACGCCCGACTACGTCATCGACGAGGTGGAGGCGCACCTCAGTGCAGTGGTGGCCACGCCTTCCTAAGGAGACATTGTTACCCGGCGCGTAGCGCCCCTCGTGGCAGGAATATGCGTTCGGCTCAGGTCCCCTCTCGCTTGAACAGGTAGGCGCAATTGGCGAGTTGGGCCTCGGCGCCGGCGCGGCACACCGCATAGCGGACACCGGACCAAAGCGCCGCCGCGCCAACCTCGCCGACGCGATTGAGGGCGTACAGCGCGAGGTTGTTCTTCGGCCGGCCCTTGTCGTCCCTGAGGTAGTCGAGACGCGTGTTGCGTACCACCCGTTCGAGGGTCGCCAAGCACGCCGCTTCCGGCGACTTACCCGCACGCATGAACTCCACCACGGTGTGGGCTCCCGCCGCGACGATATTGGATTCGCCGTGGCCCGTGCCTCCTGCTGAGCCGACATCGGGGTCGCAGTAGAGCCCGGCGCCCACCAGCGGCGAGTCGCCGACGCGACCCGGGAGCTTGAAGAACAGCCCGGACGTGCTCGTGCAGCAGCCCACCTGCCCATCGGCACTGCACGCCGACAGATGGATGGTCCCGGTTGGGCGGAAGTCGGCATCTCCGTACTTCTTGATGAACCATTGGAGGTCGGGGTCGTCGGTTTCCTTGGCGTCGGGCAGCCAGTCGTCCTTGGGAGCGGCGTTCTCCTTCCAATACAGCCAGATCTTGCGCGCGCGCTCGGTGAGGAGGTTCTCCTCGACGAAACCGTGGGCGCGCGCGAACTTGAGGGCGCCCTCGCCCACCAGGAGGATGCGGTTGGTCCTCCGCATCACCGCGAGCGCCACCTGCGCGGGGTGCTTGATGCGCTCCAGTGCGCCGACGGCGCCGGCACGCATGGTGGCGCCGTCCATGACCGCGGCATCGAGCTGGACCACCCCCTCCTCGTTGGGCAGGCCACCGTAGCCGACCGTGACATCCTCGGGGTCGGCCTCGGGGATCGCGACGCCGGCGACCGCAGCGTCCACCGGCTGGTCGCTCGCCGCCATGCGTTCGACGGCGAGCTTGACCGCGGCGAGGCCGTTGGCGGACGCCACCGCGACCGGGCGGCGGGCCGGGCCGCTCGCACCGGCCGCCGGGCGAATTACCGCGCTCACTGCGGCGGCCCTGGCCGCGCTGGTGATCAGGTCACGTCGGGTCATCGGTGAGCCGGGCATGGGCACCTCCGCCTTTGCACCTCCAAGGATACCTTCACCGTTGCCCCCTGCTGGTGACGAAGCTAAAGTAGCGGTGTGCTCCGCCTCATCCCGCTTTGCCTCGCGCTCGTGGTGGTGAGTGCCGGCGCGCCTTCGCCGCGCCGCTGCGACCGCCTCTTCCTCGGCGGGCTCGTTCACACCCCGGCCGGGGTGCGACGAGTCGGGATCGCGGTTGGCGCCGGACGCATCCTCGCTCTGGTCGAGCCGGACCAGGCGGAGGGATGGCGCAAGGCGGCAACCGAGGTAGTGGTGCTTGGTGGCGCGCACGTCTACCCCGGATTCACCGAGAGCCACGGACATCTGACTGGCTACGGCGCGGCCCTCGAACAGGTAGATCTGCGGGCGACGGCGAGCTTCGACGAGGTGATCGAACGGGTGCGCAAGGCGGCGAGGAGGCTTCCCGCCGGCGCGTGGGTGGTGGGCCGCGGCTGGGATCAGAATCTCTGGCCGGAGCGATCCTTTCCGACCCAGCAAAAACTCACCGCGGCGGTACCCGAGCGGCCCGCGCTGCTGCGGCGGGTGGACGGCCATGCGGTGCTCCTCAACGCGCGCGCGCTGACCGTGGCGGGGATCACGGCCGCGACGCCCGACCCACCGGGCGGGCGGATCCTGCGCGACGGCAGCGGCGCGCCTACCGGCGTGCTGGTGGACGACGCGGTGGAGTTGGTCGAGAAGGTCGTTCCGCCACCAACCGCAGCAGACATAAAGCGCCGCGTGTTGCTGGCCGCGCGGCGCCTCGCCGAGTTTGGCATCACCGAGATCCATGACCCGGGCACGTCGCGCGCGGAGCTGGCGGTGCTGCGCAAGCTGCAGCACGACAAGCGCCTCCCGGTCCGCGTCTACGTCATGCTCGATGGGGGCGACGACACCCTGCTCGCGACCGAGCTCCCGCACGGACCGTGGCGCAGCGAGGATGGGATGCTCACGGTGCGTGCGGTGAAGCTGTACGCCGACGGGGCGCTCGGCTCGCGGGGGGCGTGGCTGTCCGCGCCGTACCACGACGATCCGACCACCCGTGGGCTTGAAGTCACGCCGGTGGAACGACTCCGGGAAGTCGTGCGGCGCTGCGCCGACGCGGGCTTTCAACCGGCCATCCACGCGATCGGCGACGCTGCCGTAACCCGGGTTCTTGACGTCTACGAGCACGAACTCGGCCCGCGTTCGGCCGCGCTCCGGCCACGGATGGAGCATGCCCAGGTGGTACGACCTGCCGACGTGCCGCGCTTCGCCGCGCTCGGGGTGATCGCCTCCGTCCAGCCCACGCATTGCACCTCCGACATGCCGTGGGCGCCCGCACGGTTGGGTGAGGATCGGATCGCCTGGGCGTACAGATGGCGCTCGCTGCTGAATGCCGGCGCACGGCTGTGCCTCGGTTCCGACGTACCAGTGGAGAGCCCCGATCCACGCCTTGGGATGTGGGCGGCGGTCACGCGACGACCTCCCCAGGGGACACGACCGACCCTCGCGAGCCCCCCGGAAGTACTCACGTTCGAGGAGGCCCTTGCCGGCTACACGAGTTGGGCGGCATTCGCGGGCTTCGAGGAGGACCTGCGCGGGACCATCGCGATTGGCCTCGCTGCCGACCTCACCGTGCTCGATCGCGATCTGGGCGCGGGAGCACCGGCAGCGATCTTGCAAGCCAGGGTGTTGCGCGCCATCGTTGCCGGGCGCGACTCGTTCGTTGCGGGGAGTGAGACAAGGTGAGGAGGCCCGTCTTGCTGCTACTGCTGGCGCTGGCCGGAGGTTGGCCGTGGGGTTGCAAGGGCGGGGACG
The DNA here is from genome assembly GCA_044447965.1 of Thermoanaerobaculales bacterium. Classification (GTDB taxonomy): domain Bacteria; phylum Acidobacteriota; class Thermoanaerobaculia; order Thermoanaerobaculales; family Thermoanaerobaculaceae; genus DATIYW01. The sequence goes on from JBIOGJ010000001.1 coordinate 46,984, forward strand.
CAGCAGACCAGGACACGCACTGGGCGAAGCTGCGCGACGAGATGGTCACTACCCAGATCGCTGCCCGTGGTGTGCGCGACAAGGCCGTGCTCGAAGCGCTCCGGACCGTGCCACGCCACCTCTTCGTCCCGCCCGAGGCACGCGCCGAGGCGTACGCCGACCACCCCCTGCCGATAGGTGAAGGACAGACCATTTCGCAGCCCTACATCGTCGGGCTGATGACCGAGCTCTTGGCGGTCAAGCCGGGCGACCGAGTGCTCGAGATCGGCACCGGCTCCGGCTACCAGGCCGCGGTGCTCGCCGCGATGGGTTGCGAGGTGTACACAATCGAGATTCGCGACCGCCTCGCACAGGAGGCCGCCAAGCGCCTCGACGAGCTCGGCTACAAGCACGTTCATGTCCGTACCGGTGATGGCTATCCGGGATGGGCGGAAGGCGCCCCATTCGCCGGTATCGTCGTCACCGCCGCGCCCGAGCGTATCCCGAAACCGCTCAAGGACCAACTCGCCACCGGCGGTCATCTCGTCATCCCGGTAGGGCTCTTCTACCAGCAGCTCAAGGTCATCACCCGGCGCGGCCAAGACGACTTTCCCGAGAGTGACGTGATCCCCGTTCGGTTCGTGCCGATGACCGGCGAGATCGAGCGTCGGCCCTAGACCGAACTATTCATGAGGGCGCCGGCGGCGACCCGCACTCGTGCGCCCTGGTCGTTGGCAAGAACGCTCGTTTCCCCTTGCTCGTATGATTTTGAAAAGAAACCAAACGTCGCGCGTCGGCTGGCTGAGGCGCTCGCCTACTCCGTTAGCCACACCCTCACGGCGCGCTCTTCTTGCTCCATCCACACCTTGCCTTCCTTGGCCAGCCAGCCTACTGCCATGTCCACCATTGCGCGGGGAGCATCCACGCCTTTCTCGAGCGCCGAAAGGCTGACCTTGCCGTTGGCGCGCAGGAATTGGTAGACCTTGCCGGGAGTCTTGCCGACGTTTTCCATGTACGTCATCGCTGCGACCTCCTAGGCCGCGCATTTTGCCGCGAGCCCGCCTCTGCCGCAAGTGCGTCTTAGGCCAAGGGCCAGATCTGGCTCGATCCCCGGGGCGAACAGGCTCTTATCCCGAGGACTTGAGGAAGACAACCGCGAGCGGCGGCAAGGTCAGGCGCAAGGAGAGCGGCCGGCCATGGACGGACGCCTCGGTTGCCATGACCCCGCCGCCGTTGCCCAAGCCGCTGCCACCGTACTCCTGACCATCGGAGTTGAGGAGCTCGCGCCACCAGCCGCCCGTGGGGACGCCAACCGCATAGTCGATGCGCGGCACCGGCGTGAAGTTGCACGCGACCAAGAGCGGCGAACCGTCCTTGGCCTTGCGGAGGAAGCTGAGCACGCTGGTGTGAGCGTCGTTGCAGTCCACCCACTCGAACCCGGCGGGGTCGCAGTCGAGCTCGTGCAGTGCGGGCTCAACACGGTAGAGGCGGTTGAGGTCCGCAACCAGCCGACTCAGGCCTTGATGGGCCGGATAGTCGAGCAGGTGCCAGTCTAGGCTCTCGTCGTGGCGCCACTCCCCCCACTGGCCGATCTCGCCGCCCATGAACAGCAGCTTTTTGCCCGGCTGCGCCCACATGTAGGCGAAGAGCAGCCGCAGGTTGGCGAACTTCTGCCAGTCATCGCCCGGCATTTTCCCGAGCAACGAGCCCTTGCCGTGGACCACCTCGTCGTGGGAGAGCGGCATCACGAAGTTCTCGTGGAAGGCGTAGAGCTGGCGAAACGTGATCTCGCCGTGATGGAAGGAGCGGTGGATCGGCTCGTGGCGCATGTACTCGAGCGTGTCGTGCATCCAGCCCATGTCCCATTTGAGGCCAAAGCCAAGCCCGCCGACGTACGTGGGTCGCGACACCATCGGCCATGCGGTCGACTCCTCGGCAATCGTTTGCGCGTCGGGGTGGGCGCGGTAAATCTCCCCGTTGCAGCGGCGCACGAACTCGATCGCATCGAGGTTCTCCCGCCCGCCGAAGCGGTTGGGGATCCACTCCCCCTCTTTGCGTGAGTAGTCCAGGTAGAGCATCGAAGCGACGGCGTCGACCCGCAAGGCATCGGCGTGGTACTTGCCGAGCCAGAACAGCGCGTTGGAAATCAGGAAGCTCGACAGCTCCTTGCGGCCGTAGTTGAAGATGTAGCTTCCCCAATCCGGGTGAAACCCCTGACGCGGGTCGGCGTGCTCGAAGAGGTGGGTACCATCGAAATATGCGAGGCCGTGCTCGTCGGTGGGAAAGTGTGACGGCACCCAATCGAGGATGACGCCGATGCCCGCACGATGCAGTGCGTCGATGAGGAACATGAGGTCCTGCGGCGTGCCGTAGCGGCTGGTGGGCGCGAAGAACCCGGTGATCTGATACCCCCACGAGCCATAGAACGGGTGTTCCATGACCGGAAGGAACTCGACATGTGTGAAGCCCATTCGTGTGAGGTGTTCGACCAACCCCGGCGCCAGTTCCCGGTAGGATAGCCAGCGGTTGCCGTCAGCGGCCGCTCGCCGCCAGGAGCCGAGGTGCATCTCGTAGATCGACATCGGCGCCGCCAACGAGTTGTGCTGCGCCCGGCTCACCATCCACTCGGCGTCGCCCCACTCGTAGTCAAGGTCCCACACCACCGACGCGGTCTTGGGCGGGGTCTCGTGGCGAAAGCCGAACGGGTCCGCCTTGTCCACGCGGTAGCCGTTGAAGCGCGATTCGACGTGGTACTTGTAGACGGCTCCGCGCTCGACCCCAGCGACGAATCCTTCCCATATCCCCGAGCTTCCACGTGCGCCGAGGAGATGCGACTCCTTGTCCCAACCGTTGAAGTCGCCAACCACCGAGACGCGCTCGGCATCGGGCGCCCAGACGGCAAAGTAGGTACCGGTGCGTCCATCGACGGTAAGGGGGTGGGCACCGAGCCTGTCCGCGAGATTGAAATGGCTGCCTTCGTTGAAGAGAAAAAGGTCGGAGTCGGAAAGCAGGCTGACGTCGTGGCGGACGTGCCCGTCGCTCATTGAAGTTGGCCCTCGCAGTCTGCCACGATAGCAGAGGGGCACGGCCCTGCTTACATCCGCATGCCGGTCACCACCTCCGGGGCGCCTTTTCCTCCCTTGCCAACGGAGAAGCGGACGGTGACCGTCGATTCAGCCTGACTCACGTCGTCACGTAGGCTGATGGCCAGCTTTTGCGCTCCCGGGCGCAGGAGCACCCCGAAGGAGTAGCCAGCCTTCTTCGCCAAGGCAACGGTCAGCTCCTTTGTCGCGATGCGAACCAAGAACGAGTTCTTGACCGAGGGGCTTATCCGGTCGTCCCCGTCCTTGGAGGCGACCCAGATCGAGACCTTGCCTTCCTGGGCCTCACCGTGCGGGAGCAGCGCGAGTTTGCCGAGCGGCACGGTGACGAGCAGTGGCACGAGGTAGACCCCGCGTTTCTGTTTGACCTCTTTGCGGACCGCAACGCCGACATCGAGCGCGTTGGAGCCTGAGTCGTAGAGAAGGGCGGCGAGGTTGCGCTCGACCATCCGGTCGTCTGCGGTCTTGTCAAGATAGTTTCGCCGGTAACGGAGCTGGACGCCCGCGCGGGTGGTCTTGACCGTAATCACGTGGTTCCTGCCATCACCGATGTGCGGCGCCACGTAGGCGAGCGAGTAGAACGCCTCAAAGTCCCTCGTGATGAGCGCCAGTGCCGGCGAGGCCGCAGGGGTACTCGCAATCGTGGTGCCTCCCGTGGCATAGGCGAGGTACTGGAGCGAGTACTGGCGGTTGATCGTCTCGGCTTGCGCGCCCCCGGGATCGGGATCGGGGCTCACGTCCTCTGGCGACTGCGCGAGGGGAGCGGCACCACCCGAGGCATCGAGCGAGTAGAAGGTGACGCGATCGGCATTGGTGTGCGATACCAGGGCGCGGAACTGCGGTACCACCGAGAGGCTGTTCCCCTCCATGGAGGCCGAGAAGTCGGTCGGGACGCCGATCCGCCCGAATCGGCTCTCCCACGCCTGCAGCATCGCTTGCCCGGGTCGAAGCTGAATGCCGTTGCCGATGTAGCAGATCGCCTTGCGCCCGGGCAGGCCTGCGAGCGACATCACGAATTGCTGGATTGATGCCACTGCGGCGCGCGTATGTTCGGACGCTTCCTGGGCCAGTGCACGCACGATGTCCAACGCCGCACGTGCGTCTGTGGCGTCAGACTCACGGGCCAAGGCGTTTTGACGGGCCGAGAAGTGGTCCGTCTGTGAGGGAAGGCTCAGCACCCGGTCGAGCAGCGTGTGATCTGAGCTGCTACCGATGGTGTCAGTCGGCTCGTGAGAGATCACCTCGAGCGCCTTGGCGAGCGCCGCAGCGTTGGCCGTAAACCCCTGACGGATGCGGGTGGTGGGCCCGTGCGCGACAACCATTACCTCGACGCTAGGCAGCTTGACCGCGCTGTCGAGCAGCGCCCGCGCTCGCTGCAAGGCGAGGTTGCGCTGCGCCGGGGTGATGCCGGTGTTGTCGACGAAGAGAACGAGCGAGAGACGCTGTTCCAGCGGCGGCGTGTTCGCCGCCGGAGGCATCGCATCCGGCTGCTCTGGCACACCACCTGCGGCCGCTGGAATCAACGGCGCAACGTCGGGGGCAAAGAAGTTGCTGATCGCGACCGGTTTGCCATCCTCAAGAAGCTCGAAGTCCTCGAGCCGCAAGCCAACCACCGGTTTTCCACCTGGATCGGCTGCGAACACCTCGACGTTGATCAGGTTGACCTGGGCGGTATCGAGAAACACGCGATCGGGCGGCACCTCACCTGCTTGCGTCCGTGCCGTGCTGGCTGCGGCCAGAACCGCCACCAGCAAGACAGCTCGCTGCGTTCGCGCTTGAGCCATGACACCATTCCCCGAGCGGCGAAGCCCCCGCGTTCCGGCTCCGTGGCGCCCTCGCGTGAGTCCGCTCGCCAGCGCGAGGAAACGGGAGGGACCACACGTGCAGGAGCGGCCGGTACGCGTCCATGATAACCAACGCGAATGACATTTCTTCCCTACCGCCGAACCGGATGGTGGCGGCATGACGTGGGCGGGAGCGTCACCTGCCCGTCAGTAGTCGAGGTAACCATCACGGGTGTGGACGGTCAGCCCGGTCCCCTTCACCGTCACCCCGATCCGGTGCCAGGAGCCGTTGTGCCAACGCTCGGATGGAAAGTAACCCAGCACGTACTGTCCCCGGAGCTCGTGGAGGATGCCGGCAAACGCCGGCTCGATCTCGCCCAGCGTGTGAACCGCGACAATCCTTCCGCCGCTCTCGGTTACCGTCTCAAGAAGCTCCTTGAGCTCACCGCGGTGCGTGCTGCCGTCGCGCCAGGTCGAGAACAGGCTTTGAGCGTCCGCCTCGTTCGTTCCCGGATCCTCGACCCGGATCCAGTAGATGATCGCCTGGCTCGAGCGGGCCGCCCGTCTCACCTCGCGCATCGGCAGCACGCTATCCGAGTCCACGCCGTCGGAGAGCAGGATCACGACCCGACGACCCTGCCGCTGGTCCGCCTCCCGCAACGCGAGGTAAACGTGATCATTAAGCGCCGTACCACCCCGCGCCCGCACGCCGTCAAGACCCGCGAGCAGTACCTCGCGCACGTTGGTAAACGGCGACCCGTGCAGCACACGATCCGAGAAGGCGATGACCTTGCCCTCGTCGAGCGGCGCCATCGCGCTGAAGAATGCCTTTGCACCGCCGAGCGCCGCCTTGAGCCTGTCGCCTACCATTGACACGCTCGCATCGACGAGGACGACCGCGGCGATCGGCGTATCGCCGCTGGCGAACGTTCGGATGGGCTGTTCCTTGCCGTTGTCAACGACCCCGAAGTCGTCGCGCCCGAGGTCGGCGACCTGTTCCTCAACAACGGCGGCGGCCTCGTGGTGCTGGCGGGTCACCCGCACGTAGAGCTGGCGCAGCTCGACCTCGACCGTCTGGTTGGTCTCGTAGGCCGGCGTCCGCAGCTCGGCCGAGCCGATAACGGTTGAGCCCGCGAGCACCTCGGCACGGAACTCGTGCGCGGCGTTCTCGTCACCCATCATCGTGATGACCGAAAACGGTGGCCGGTCTTTCTCGCCGACCGAGCGCCCGTCCACGATGAACCGAACCCGAATGTCCGGAGCGCTCGGTTGCACGGAGACGGAGAACTGTACGGCACCGAACGCCGGCTTCTCGGCGCGTGGGCTAGTGATCACGACTTGCGGGGTCGCCGGGGCGCTCGCTGTGAGCACGAGCAGGGCAGCAGCAATGGAGTTCACTGGGCCCCCTCCTTCTGGGCGGCAGCCAAGGCCGCAAAGGCCTGGGGCCGTTGGGCGTCGAGCCGGGACCGGGTGGCATCGAGGTCTTCGTGCGGCCACTGCCCGTAGATTGACCGCGCCGACGGCACATCGTTGGCCGGACGGTCAACGATCGTGTTCACGAGCGCGAGCGCTTCGCGGTTGGCCCGCGTGTGATCGAGAGCTGCGGCCAGCATCACCGCTAGCTCGCGGTCGGCCGGCAGTGCCGCACTGGCGGTACGGAGCAGCGTCACCGTCCCGGTGGTATCGCCATCTTCGAGGAGCAACGCAGCCAGCTCCTGCCACGCCACCGCACGCACCCACTCGGTCCGGTCCGCCGCCGTGCACGCCTGGAGGGTCGCCCGCGCCGCCTTGTCCCAATGTGCGCGGTGCTGGTTGACCCCGAGCCGGAGCGCCGCCTCGGCGTGCGTCGGCCGCACGGCGAGGACCCTCTCGAACGTGCCAATCGCGTGGACCGCGTCACCAAACCGCTCCTGCATCCCGCCCCGACCCATGAGCGCGGCGAGGTCGGTCTTGTCGATGGTCGCCGCGCGAACGAACAGGCGCTCCGAGGTGCCGTACGAGCGAACCGACAGCAGCTCGCCGGCAAACACCGTGAGCACGTCGGCGGCCTCGCGCTTGACCTGCTCGTCGCTGCTGCTTGCTGCTAAGATCTCGGCCATCTCTTCCACGATCCGCCGCGAGTGGCCGATCGCGAGGTACGCCAGGTCATGGCTGTGCTCCAGGTAGAGGTCGAGATGAACCAAGCACAGACCCAGCAACGCCTCGGGCGAGCGCTTCGCAAGGGCATGCGCGAGCGCGACCTCGCCGCTCGTGAGGCGCCTGAGGTCCCCGGAGGAGCCGGGCCCAAGCGACGCGCGTTCGACATCGACGAGCGCGCGCAGCGAGGCGGTCGACCCGTCGGCCGCGTAGCGGGCGACGGCCTCGCGATACGCCAGGCGCAGCGCGGGTGGTGTCTCGTCCTCGACCGTCCGCGCGGCGGAGACCTGAGCCGGACCCGTCGAGATCTTGCCGTTCTCGTCCACCGGCACAGCCGGCCACGCCAGTGTGGCCTCGGCTTTCTCGGCAGGCGGAACCCTGAATGGGAGCGCGATCGAGGTCGTGTGTACCGATTGAGGGATGCGGCAGACCACCTCGAGCACGTGCTCACCCGGAGCCAGATCACCGGGTAGTGTCATCGTGACCACGAGGCGCTCGAATTCGCCGGCGGGCCCGGGCAATCTCGTGACGAGCCACGCCGGATACGAAAGCGTGCGCTTGCCGTCGCTGCGCTCGACGCGAAACGTCCATTCCGGGTGTGCCGCCATCTGGTACCCCAGCAGTGTGAGCTTGACCTTCGCGCCCGCGTTGAGCACGGGCCGCGTCGAGGGTACGGCGCCTTCCCCCGCCAGCGAGAACGGCGCCCCCTTGGCGTCATCATTGACGCCCCCCAGGCCAACGACGACCCAGGGCTGACGTGCCTCGGGCACGATCACCCCGAGCAGCGAAGGGTTGCGGGTGACCATCTGATCAAGGCCGGACGTGTCAGTGCCCTCGGAACCGGCTCCGGGGGGGAGGCCAAAGCCGGAACTTCCCGGCCCTTCCGATGGAAGTATGCCCGAGTCGCTCCAAGACATCGCACGCCCAGGAACCACGGGCACTCGCGTCTCCCAATTGCCGAACGCACCCGAGGCCGCATCGCGCACGAGAACGCGAAGCACGGTGGGGGCGGGCGTCGCATCGACATACCCGAGCAGCTTGAGCCCGCCGTCCGCCTGCCACGAGGAGGGGATGCCCATGATGCGGACGGTGTCGATCTCATGACCGACGACCTCGTTGGCCCCGCGTAGCGCGTAGACGGCGACTGATAGCTCGAGTCGGCCATCGCTCGCGAGTGAAGCGAGCGTTGGCCCCGGGAGATCGGCGACCCAAGGCACCCGCGCGGCCCTCCCGCCGCTGCCGCTGCCAGGGGGAAACACCTGCCACGACACGGCGATCTGGCCACCCTGCTGCCCCGAGAGCAGAAGCGCAAGCTCGGTCCCACCGAGGCCGCGCTGCGGCACGACCTCGACGCGGGTAGGGGCCGCCGCCGGCGTTGGGGTCGGCTCAGTTTGAGGCTGGCCGCGCATCGAGCTGGCGACAAGAAGCGAAAGCACGAGTGCGAGTGGTGTTCGAAGGTGTTTCATCGAGTCTCCTTTTGGGCCGTCGGTCCGGTTCCGCCCACGGTCGCGACTGCGGTTGCGTCCTGCTCCTTGATCTCGTCTCGCACGGTCACGGCGAAGCTCCCCGGCCCCGCCTTCATCGGCACCCGAAACGTGTAGGCAGCGCTTTGGCTCAACGCGGCCAGGAATCGGTCGTTGGGCACCGAAACGGGGAAACGGTGACCCGGCGATTGCGTCAGTTTGCCGTCGCCATCGCGCGCGGCGAGCCAGAGCCTGAGGTCGGATTGCTGCGCCACCGTGCCAGGCTCGAAGGCGAGCTTCCCGAGAGGAATGGCCACCAGCACCGAGGCTACTTGGCTGCCTTCCTTCGCATTCACCTCGGCGGTGGCAGTCACTTGAATCCCGAGCGGGTTGTCGGCGAGCCCGAGGTCAAGCGCAGCGAGCGCACGCCCGGCCATCCGGTCATCTTCGGAAAGATCGACGAACGACGCTCGGGTCCGGACGGTCGCCCCTGGACGCTGGACGCGCATCCGGACCTGGTGTCTGAGGCCGTCGCCCGGAGAGGGCTGCACGAAGCTGACGCGGTAGTAGTCGTGGAAATCCACGAAGAAGCGTGTCACCACATCGGTGAGGTCAGGCCGATCGCTCGTCGCCTGGCCCCCGGTCGCTGCGGCCACCTCACCCCAAGCGGACGTCACCGACGCGGATCCCGGCTGCGTCGCCGCCGCAGCGCCGGCGCCGCACGCTTCGACGCAATACAAGGTGACGCCGGTGGCGTTGGCCTGGTCTGAGAGCGATCGGAGTTGCTCCGACGCCACCGCCGATGCGGCATGCCCAACCGCAGCATCGCCGGTATCGGCCGCAGCGCATGGCACCGATCGCGCCGGCGACTCGCCGACGACCGGGCCACCGATGTAGAGCAGGGCCTTGCGCCCCGGCAGACCGCCGAGCGAACGCACGAACGCCGTGACGCGCTCGAGCGTGGCGGAGACACTTGCGAGCGGACGCCCCGACCCAGGCCGCATGGAATCAGGCGCGTCCGGCACACGATCGCTCGCCAAGACAGGCAGCACGCCGGCCGTGATCGGCTGTGGCGTCGCCGGGCCGGTCGTGGCCCCGCCCGTCTCGCATTCACGCACGAGCACTTCGATGGCGCGGCGCAGCGCCTCGGGATCGCTGCCGATGCTCTGGCGGATCGCCGGCCTGCCATCGCCCGAGACCACCATTGTGCGGACCGCGCCCGTGCGAACGGCGCCCACGAGCGCCGGTGCCGCCTTGGCGAGCAATGCCGCACACGCCGAGGGTGCGAGGCCGGCACGATCCACGAAGACCACGAGCACAAGCGGACCGTCGGCAGGGCCCGCGCCCTCGCTCGCGGGCATCACGCTCGCCACCGGTACGGGGGCGCTGTCGAGCCACAGCTCGAAGTCCCCGGCTTCCAGCCCGTGGACCGCGTTCCCGCTGCCATCACTCACGATCACATCGAGGCTGACCACGCGGCTCGCGGGCGCGGTCGCGCCAGCGGAGGAAACCACCGGCTGGCCCGACACGGCGGGCGTGAGGAGCGCCAGTGCGAGGCAAAGCGAGGCGGCGCGCGTGGCGAGGAACCGATTCATGGTGTGCTCTCGTGTGACCCAAAGCCAGGAGGGCTTCATCGGGTCGCCACTGACAATCTAACCTTGTCTCAGGGATTTTGCGAATAGCTTGAGCGTCTCTATCTCGTTTTCGACATCGCGTCAGCGCAGGCGGATGCCGAGCTCCTCGAGCTGCGCGGCGTCCACCGTGTTGGGCGCCTCGGTGAGCAGACAGTTGCCGGCCGTCGTCTTGGGAAAGGCGATCACGTCGCGGATCGAGTCGCGGCCCGCCATGAGCATGATCAGCCGGTCCAGGCCGAGGGCGAGTCCGCCGTGCGGTGGCGCACCGAAGCGGAACGCATCGAGGAGAAAACCAAATCGTCGCCTGGCCTCCGGCTCGTCGATGCCAAGCGTGGCGAAGACACGGCGTTGCAGCGTCGCATCGTGGATCCGGATCGAGCCACCACCGAGCTCGACGCCGTCCATTACCACGTCGTAGGCGCGGGCCCTGACACTACCCGGGTCGCTTTCGAGTTTGTCCATGTCTTCAGGCTTCGGTGAAGTGAACGGGTGGTGGCTCGCGTAGTAGCGCTGCGTCTCGTCGTCCCACTCGAGGAGGGGAAAATCGGTCACCCAGAGCAGCGCGTGGCTCCCCGCCGGGATCAGCTCAAGCCGGCGCGCAAGCTCAACGCGCAGGGCACCGAGCGAGGCGAACACGACTTTTGGCGTCCCGCCGACAGCAACGAGCAGATCACCCTCGCCCGCATTGGCGGCCGCAAGAAACGCCGCGATCCCCGCCTCGCCAAGTGCCTTCTTCGCGGGCGAGGCGTACCCTTCCGCGGTCCGGCGAAACCACAGCACGCCGGGCGCCCCGAACGGCTTGACGAGCTCCGACAGTTCGTCGAGTTGCTTGCGAGAAAACGCGGCGCCACCGGGCACGACGAGGCCCTTGACCCGTCCGCCCTGGGCCGCCTGGCGCAGCGGCTCGAACCCGCACGCCCGCGCCACGCCGCCGAGTTCGGCAAGCTCCAGGCCAAAGCGGATGTCCGGCTTGTCGCTGCCATACCGTTCCATGGCCTCGAGCCAGCTCAAGCGCGGCAGGCGCTCCGGCGGGTGGATTTCTACCAGCGGGAGGATCTTTCCGAACAGCCCCTCGATCAGGGTGAAGATGTCCTCTTCCTCGACGAACGATGCCTCGACGTCCACCTGCGTGAACTCGAGCTGGCGCTCGGCACGCAGCGCCTCGTCACGGAAGCAGCGGGCGATCTGCACGTAGCGTCCGAGGCCCGCGACCTGGAGCAACTGCTTGAACAGTTGCGGCGACTGGGGCAGGGCGTAAAAGCTACCCCGCGACAAGCGGGAGGGGACGAGGAAATCGCGCGCGCCCTCCGGCGTGGAGCGGGTCAGGATCGGGGTCTCAACCTCAACAAACCCGGCGTGGTGGAAGTACTCGCGGATGGCGAAGGTGACACGGTCGCGCAGCAGCACGGCCGCCATCATCTCCGGCCGCCGCAGGTCAAGGTAGCGGTAGCGCAACCGCAGCTCCTCCGAGGCGTTGACGCGATCCTCCACCTGAAACGGCGGCACCTCGGAGGAGGTGAGCAGCTCGAGCGTCTCGGCGGTTACTTCCACCTCGCCGGTGGGCATCTCGGGGTTCACATTGCCCGCCGTGCGCGCTGCGACCGTACCGACGATGCGGATCACGTCCTCGGCGGAGAGCTTCTCGGCCTCGCCACGCAGCGCGTCGCGAAACAGCACCTGCACCCACCCGGCACGGTCGCGCAGATCCACGAACACGATGCCGCCGAGGTCCCGCCGGCGGCGCACCCACCCCACCAACTCGACGCGGCGGCCGATGTCGGCTCCGCGCAGCGCCCCGCAAAACGGCCGCTCCCACGTTGTCATCAATCGCTTGCCCATGCCGGCGCCTCCGCGTCGCCCCGTGGGAACCGAAGCGAGATTCCCCAGGCTCTTCCCAGTCGCGCCGGGATTCTAGACGATACGCAAGGCACGAACAGCGCACATGCCCTTACGCTCCCTCGGCACGCAGTGACGCGAGGTGGCTGCGACCGCAGCGGATCAGGTCTCGGAGCGATCGAAGTAGACGATCGTGCCACTCTCGTTGACGTAGAAGGTCCATGTGACGACGCTGTCGTGTGGGATGTTCGACTCAACGGGCTGACCATTGGAGTTCAGGTCCATGCGGGGGATCTCGGTATGGTGATGGATCATCCACACGTAGATCTTCTGCCCGTTTGGTGCCGGCGTGATGCGCGAGGGGGTGCCGAACTTGGCGATCGCATCGGCGATCGGTTTACCCTTCCAGTCCGTTGTCGTCGTCATCGACGCGCACGCACCAACCAGCGCCACCATCACCGCGACCGCACCAACCAACGCCCACCTCTGCCGCACTCTCCTCATGACCGGCCCTCCCGAAAACAAGAATCAGGTCCGAAGCAAGGCAGTGACGCAGTGAAAGGCGCCACATGGCCCTCACACTCTGATTCGCGAGCTACCAGGCCAAGCGGCCAGCGGGCTCGCGGTTGGAACACCGCAGCGGCCTAGTCATCAGCAGCCAACCGCACATTCGGCCCGGTCTCTCGATCTCATTCTTGCGCGCGCCTCGGCTATCGGCGCCTGGCGAGGCGGCTCGTCGAGTGTTTTGCCCGAGCCAGAGGTTTAGCTGGCGGTCGCTTCGCCTTGGGGACGACGGCCTTCGGTTTGGCGACCCGCGTCTTCGCCTTGGCGCCGCTCGACTTCGCGCCAACTCGCTTGGCGATGATGACCTTCTTTACGATCTTCCTTGGGGGTGCGGCCGTCTTCTTGGCCGGTGGCTTGGCCCGCTTCGGGGTCGCCTTTGGCGCGGGTTTGGCAGGCTTGACCCCGGGTTTTGCGGGCTGAGTACGGCGCGCGGCCGGCTTTGCGGGTTGCTTTGGCGCCTTCGCCGACGGCTTAGCCCCTTTGACTCCGCCTTTCGCGGCCGTCGCGCCGGCCCTGGGCGGTGAGGCTTTCGTGGCCGGCTTTGTGGGCGGCTTGGGAGCCTTCGCGGAAGGCTTAGCCGCTTTGACCTTCAACTTGGCGGCCTTTGCGTCCGCTTTGGGCGGCGGCGTTTTCGGGGCCGGCCTCGAGACCGGTGTCGGTATCGACGCCTTGGCGCTCGGGTTGGGCTTGCCGGTCTTTGGCACCGCAGGCGCCACCTTGGCTGGCTTCGCCTCAGGCTTTGGCGGCCTGGGGGCGAGTTTTCCCGGCGCGGGCTGCACTCTGGATGGCTGCGGCTCAGCCATCGATGGCGCCGGCTTGGCCGGCCTTGCCCTCCCCTGGGGTGGCTTTGCAACCACTTCCAGCCTACGAGCGGGGGCTTGGGCAACGAGCGTTCGCTGCGCCTCGTACTGCGAGCTGCGCTTCTCCTCGGCCTTGCTCACGAGCAGCGCCGCCGTGTTCCGCATCACCCAATCGAAGTTGGCCTCACCAACCGAGTGACGATCCGCGTCGGGCACCGGGTTGATGACGTCGACCGCATACGGTACGCCCCCGCGCACGGCGAAATCCACGCAGTTCACGTCGTAGCCCAACGCGTTGGCGAGGGCGCCAACGTCGCGCTCGAGGCGATGCCGCAAACCGGTAGGGATCGGGCCGCGACTCACCGCGTTGTAGCGCTGGTCGTGAGGCACGGCGGGGTTGTAGCGCATGTGGTGGACTTCGCTCCGCCCAATGCAGTAGCAGCGAAAGTAATCCTCGAACTCGATGCTTTCCTGGAGCATCATGCAGGTGGTGCCGGAGGCATCGTAGGCGGCGAAGAACTCCTGAGGGTTGCGCACCTTGGTCACACCGCGCCGGTTCCCACTTTCGTGTGGCTTGAGGAATGCAGGAAACCCCACATGGGCGAAGACCGCCGGCCAGTCGATCGGAAAGTGAAGGTTGCGGAATGAGGTCGGCTGGGTACTCGGAGGGGGCTGTTTGTGGGGCAGCAGTACCGTCCGCGGCACCGCAACGCCGAGCTGCCTGGCAATGACATGACCGACGAACTTATCGTCGGCGCCCCACCAAAACGGGTTGTTGACAACATACGTTCCCCGCAACGCGACCCACTTGAGGTAGGAGCGGTAAAACGGCACATCTGGAGAGATGCGGTCGAGGATCACGTCATACGCGGGTTCTCCATCCAACGATACCGAGTCGAGGGAGACGAACTCGGCGTGGACGTCCGCACCGCTGTACGCGTGATTGATGAATGCGATAAGTGCTTCGGGGAACGTATTTTCCGTGCCGCGCAGGATACCGATTCTCTTCATCTCGGCGCTCCTTATTTTCTTCCCCTATGACATGCTTGATCATGATCGCACACTCGCGCGGCGGACCGGGGCAGCAGGGGCAAGCGTACCCGCGGGGAGTTTAGAGCGTTGCGCAAGCCTCGTTCGAAAGTCGAACTAGCTGACATTGCTGTAGATTAGCGATGAGAAGCGCCCAGTGTCAACTTCACGAGGTGGTTGGGCTTGAATGCGAATCAAACTGGCACTCTCACGTTGCGCAAGAACGCGGCGCTCGCTTCCGGCAGTGCCGTGTTGATGAACATGCCCGTGCCGAGCTCGAAGCCAGCCGCCTTGCTCACCCGGGGGATGAGCGAGAGGTACCAGTGGAAGTGCTTGACCGTGGCGTCGGCCGGTGAGAGCGAGCGAATGACGAAGTTGTAGTCCGGGTCGTCGAGGCCAAAATGGAGCCTGCCGAGGACCTCGGCCAGGAGGGTCGCGAGATCGGCGAGTTCGGTCTCCGACACCGCGCCGAAATAGGCGCTGTGCCGCTTCGGAAACACCCACTGGTGGAACGGCGATAGCGCTGCGTGGGGCACGAAGGCAACGAACGAGGCGTTTTGTGCGATCACTCGAACGCCCTCGCGTAGCTCCTCGGAAAGGCAGCGGCAGTACACGCACTCACCGTGGTCACTCCAGTGGCGCAGCGCTTCCTCCAGCCGGTTGCGGAGCTGCACCGGCATCACCGGCATGCCGACGACCTGTGAGTGGGAGTGCTGCAGCGAGGTGCCCGCGCCCTCGCCATGGTTCTTGAAGAGGATCACATGCTCGATGCGGCGATCTTGGTAGAACGCTCGAAACCGGTGCTGGTACGCGGACAGCACACGTTCGAGCTGGGAGACGGGCAGGAGGGCGGCGCCGAGGTCGTGGCGTGGCGTCTCGACGATGACCTCGTGACGGCCCACGCCGCTGACCACGGCATGGCCATCTTCGGAGCGGTGCACGAGCTCGCCTTCGGGCGTCAGAGCGGGAAAACGGTTGGGCATGGACCGCACCAGCCAGTCGCCATTACCGTCCGCCACGCGAAAGGTCTCCTTCGGAGTCATTTCCTCGTTGCCGGGACAGAACGGGCAGGACGCAGAATGGATTGGAAGCATAGGGTGGTCCCGCCGTTTGACAAACTCCTCGGGGCGACGCGCGCGTTCGGTTGCGATGATCACCCAATCACCGGTCACCGGGTTGAGGCGAATCTCCGGCACGGTTGCCTCCCCCACCGACGCCGCTCGGCCCAGGTCGGCACAGGGTCATCCGCGCCGGGTTGGCGAATGGCATCGCAACGTGGCTTGCCCGGATGATAGGGCCTCTCGGTTGCAGGGTCCAACCCCGCCGAGACAAGGCTGCGCTCGCCGCCGCAGCGCAACCTTACGGCACGCCCCGCGTACCTTGCGAGCAGGCGCGTGAAGGAGGCGCAGCAACGGTGGCCACGTTCCTCCTCTGGCTGGTACTCCTCTTCCTATGTTGGCCGCTCGCCCTGCTCGCGCTCGTGGCCTACCCGCTCTTGTGGCTCCTGCTGCTCCCCTTCCGCCTGGTGGGGATCGCGGTCGGCGGCGTGTTCGAGCTCCTCCGCGCCATCATCATGCTGCCCGCACGCGTGCTGGCCGGCCCGCGGCGAGCGTAGGAGCCTGTCTGGGAAAGCGGGCGGGGCGACCTTCCGCCCCGCCCGTATCGGCGCTCAGAGGTTCTGACTTACTGCCCCTGGACGCAGCCCGTCACCGCGTTCGACCACTCCTCTTGGAGCTGCCACACGCCGCCGTTGGAGAGCGTCACGGGGCCGCTGAAGATCCACGCGCACTTGTCGCCGATCTCGTTGCCGGACCGGTCGTACCACGCCGTCCCGCGCGGATCGGTGATCGCCTCGGATAGCTCGTGCGCGCTCACGTTGCCGAGCGCACGCAACCCCTGTGAGCCGCTCAGGTTGTAGAGGTTGCCCGGATCGCACCCGGCGACGCCGGTGAGGTTGGGCATGTAGGCTGCCTGCACCGCCTTGCCGTTGCTGCAGGTGCCCCAGGTGTGGTACGCGCAGTAGTTGGCGTTGCCGGCCGTGGTGTCGGTGTAGACGAGGTAGAGCGTACTCGCGTCCGGATTGTTCCCGGTTGCGCTGCACGCCTCGGCAAGGACCTGGGAGGTGGACAGTGCGCTGCTGGGGGCCGTGCTCCCGTCGATGTAATGGCCGAGGTACGTCGAACCCGCACCGATGTACTGCGTGGTGCCTCCGGAGACCTGGTAGTACTGGGTGGTGGTGCCGGCGTAGTGGCTGTTCCCGAAGCCGCCGAAGAACGAATCCATCCCGGAAATGATGTCACCCGTGTAGGTGGGCCAGGAGTGGCCCCAGAAGACCGCCTCGGTCTTGTTGGCGAGCAGCACCCCGCCGTTGTGGTAGGTCATGTTCGCCGAGCCTCGCCGCGCGAACGGAGCAACTCCCTGCTTGAAGTGCACTACCGCCGGTGGTTCGTTGGTGAGGAAGAGCTCCATGCCGGGCACGAACGCAACCACCCGGTTTCCCTCCGCATCGGTGACGAAGAGCTCTCTGGTGGAGTCGTAGCCCTCTCCCACCAAGCCCAATGGGTCGTTGACCTCGGCGATGACGCGGCCGCTGCGGTACCAATCCACCTTGCCGCCGCCGGTCGCGACCAGCTCGTCGCCCTCGACAAACGGCGTCCACGCGTTTGCATCGGGGTGGAGGAGCACCCGCGGTGCCCCCGCCTGGACGGCAGCAGCAACACCAAGCGCCACAACGACCACCAGTAGTTTCGTTCGCATCTGCATGGCTATGCCCCCCTTTGTCACCCTATTTAGTCTCTGCGACAGCGAACGTGTCTCAGACACTGTGTATTCCGGACGGCAACCGCCGTGGATGGAATGAGTTTGGCGCTTCGGACGCCGTTACGGCTGAGGGGACTTTGTAGCTGGAGAGGGGCTCGATGACGCCCTGCGGCGGCGA
Organism: Thermoanaerobaculales bacterium; assembly: GCA_044447965.1. Lineage (GTDB taxonomy): Bacteria > Acidobacteriota > Thermoanaerobaculia > Thermoanaerobaculales > Thermoanaerobaculaceae > DATIYW01. Next base: position 64,248 of record JBIOGJ010000001.1, read on the forward strand.
CGGCGGTGCTTGGGGCGGTCCGCGGTCGGGCCGGGCGCGGGCGCCGCGGCCGGGTGTGGTCGTGGCCGGGGTCTGACTGGCACGAACAGGTCGTTATCAGCGAAGCCAACCGGGATATTGGCCCCGAGCAGCTTCTCGATCGATGGCAGCGAAAAGACGAAGTTCTCGCACGCGAGCGAGATCGCCTTTCCCTCGGCGCCCACCCGAGCGGTCCGCCCGACGCGGTGGATGTAGTCCTCGGGGTCCTGGGGTAGGTCGTAGTTGATCACGTGCGACACGCCCTCGATGTGCAGGCCGCGGGAAGCGACATCGGTGGCGACGAGGATTGGCAACTTTCCTTCCTTGAAGTCGGACAGCACACGCAGTCGCCGACGCTGCACCACCGAGCCGGTCAGGCCTCGCGCCTGAAAGCCGTGCCGCTCGAGACGCTCGACCAGACGGCGTGCCTCCTCGCGGGTGTTGACGAAGATCATCGTGCGCTCGCACCCCTCGCGAGCCAGCAAACCCAAGAGCAACGAGAGCTTTTCTCGTGAGCCGACGTGGTAGAGCACCTGCTCGAGCTTGTCGGGGGTGATCTCCTCGGGGTTGATGATGATCTCCGCGGGGTCGCGCATCTCGTTGTAGCCGAGCGCCAGCACCCGGGGAGACAAGGTGGCGGTGTAGAACATCGTCTGACGCTTGCCGGGTGGCGGCAACCTCCGGGTGATCTCGCGGAGGTCGTCGATGAAGCCCATGTCGAACATGCGATCGGCCTCGTCCACGACAAACACCGCCACCTGCTTGAGCGAGGTGACCCCTTGGCGCAGGTAGTCGAGCAGGCGGCCCGGCGTGCCCACGAGGAGATCGACGCCGCGCTCGAGCTCGGCGCGCTGCTCGCGGTATTCCATTCCACCGAACACCGCCTCGGTGGCCAACCCGGTGTGCTTCCCGAGGCTTTCGGCGTCCGCCGCAATTTGCACCACGAGCTCGCGGGTCGGCGCCACGATGAGCGCCCGCGGCACGCGAGGCTCGGGCGCGGGCTTGCTCAGCAGCTTGGCGAAGATCGTCACGAGGTAGGCAGCGGTCTTCCCGGTGCCGGTTTGCGCCTGCGCAGCCACGTCGCGGCCGGCCAGTGCCAGCGGCAGCACGTCGGCCTGCACCAGCGTGCAACGGGTGAACCCCGCGTCATCGAGGCCACGGCGGACGGACTGAGGAAGGTCGAAATCGTTGAAGGTCTTGTGCGAAAAGAGCGTTCCGGTCTCACTCACGCGCCGCAGTATACGCGCCTGCTCGCTCTCTCCACTGCCCTCGAGGCGGGCCTTCCGCCCCACAGCAGCAGCGTGTGACCGCCTTCATACACCCTTCACCGTGGCCGGGCCGTTCCTTCACGTGCACGTCCGAGCCTATGCGTGGGAAAGGGGGCGTCGTCGCAGGCCCCCGGCACCAAGGAGGCATCATGCGGTACCGCAACATGGACATGCACGTCCACTCCTGTTTCTCGGTCGAGCCGGTGCCGGGACTGGCAGGAGTGACGTTCTCACCCCGGGAGACCCCGGACGAGCTGTACGCACGCGCCAAGGCGCGCGGGATGGACTTCGTCACCATCACCGATCACGACACCATCGCCGGTTGCCTCGATTTCCTCGCCCGCCACCCGGGCGTGAGCGATTTCGTGGTCGGCGAGGAAGTCTCCACCGAGCTGCCCGCGAGCAAGCTCACCGTTCACATCAACGTGTACGGTCACAACCAGGCGCAGCATAAGGAGCTGCAGCGCCGGCGCAGCGATGCCTTTGCCGTGGCGGCGTTCTGCCAGGAGCAGGGCCTGTCTTTCGCGTGGAACCACCCGTTTTACCGCGAGAACCTGTCCACCATCGAGGAGGAAGAGTTCATGCGACTTGTCGGCGAGGTGCCGGTGATAGAGGTGCGTAACGGAGGCCGTATGCAGGTCTTGAACGTGCTCGCCGAGGAGTTGGCGGCGCGACAGGGCAAGGCGATGCAGGGCGGTAGCGACACGCACACCGGCAACATCGGCTCGGTCTACACCGCGGTTGCGTGCGACGACCTCGCCGGTTTCTTCGCGGGAATCATGGAGCGCGCGAGCCGCATCGTCGGACACCACTCGACGCGCCGCAACTTCCTCGTGCACAACCTCCTCGCGGGCCGCCGCCACACCATCGAATCGAACTGCCGGCGCATGGCCTCGCCACTGCAACGTGCCCGCATGCGGGGGCTCGGCTTGCTCGCGTACGCGCTCTCGCCCTGGGTTGTCCGACGGCACTTCCGCGACCAGCTCGTGATGGCGCGCATCGCGCTCGCTAACCTCACGGCGTTCGGCCACCTCGACGAAGCCTTGCTGCTCGACGCAGCGTAGCGCGACCGAAGCTGGGGGTTCGCAACCTAGGTCAGAACCACCGGGTGTGAGAAGCCGCGCGTTACGGCTCGCTCGCCACCCGGCGGACGACCTCGGCGATGCGCGAGGTGCCGAACTTCGGGAGACGCAGATACCCGTTCCAGGCGGCCGCAGCGAGCGTGCCTTCCTCCAACCATTCGCGCAGCCAGTTCCACGCAAAGCGCGGCGACTCCTGCTTGAAGCCGGCGCCGCGGTGTATCGCCCACCTGCGGTTGAGCCGCTCGTGGACGCCCACAGGGGGCGCAAACACGAGGGGAATGCCCAGCGCCGCGAAGAACGTGAGCTCGCTTGGCTTCGTCCACAGCACATCGGTCTCGGCGAGCAGCGCGTTGAAGTGTCGGTAGTAGTCGGCGAACGAGTCGGCACAGATGATCTCAACGCTGGTGTCTGGCCCGCTCGCGACTCCCGCCTCCTCGGCCCAGTGCTGCAACCGCTCGGCGACCGGCCTCCGCACCCCGGCCACGAGTGCCAGCCTCAGCGTGCCGCGTTGTACCGGCTCGCGCAGCGCCCAGAGAAATTGCCTCACGATGCGCAGTTGCGCACCGGCGCCGCCGATTGCGAAGGTAAGTAGCGGCGGCCTCCCTTCCTCTCGCGCCGGCACCGTCCCAACGAAATGGCTCACCTCCTGGCGCGACTGCTGGAGGAAGGCGCCAGCAGGGTCCAGCCGGACCAGACGCGCGGCCAGGTTACGCCGGAGCACGAGGAGATCCGTCCCTCCCAACAACTCCGGCGGGAGAGGAAACCCCGTGAGGTGAATGTGGTGCTCCGGCACGCCGAAGGCTTGCAGCCGTCGGGCCGCGCGCTCCGACGGTACGCAGTAATGCACCGCGGTGTGCGCCGCATGGCGGGAGGCCCACACGCGGTTGACGTCGGCGTCAGTCACCACGCAGACGATCCGCGGATAGCCGCGATAGTCCGCCAGCACCGCCGGCGCGTAGAAAGTCGTCACCAGCGTCGCGTTGTCGGCGTGGAGGCGGTCGAGCAGTGCTCTGCCCAAGCCGCGGCGCCCGAACCGCTCGAGCACCCGCACGCTAAGCGAAGGTGAGGAGAGGTCCCGTGCCGGATGGAGATGGGGAATGGACGTGAGCATCTCCAACAGCCTCCGCAGCGGCGCACCCGCGAGTGGGACCTGCGACGCGCGGGAGAGCATTTCGTACACGCGCCGCGCCCGCTGCCAGCCCCGCTCCTCCTCGGGCGAGGCCAACGGGGGGCGGTCGAACTCGACGACCTCGGTCCTGAGTTCCTCGGCAAGCGCGTGCGCCGCCCGCAGGTGGCCATATCCCATCTCCACCGCAACCAGCGTCGGCCGGCCCGCCGCCGCAGGCCGTGTCTGTGCCATCGCCATCGACTCTCCGTGGGCGCCAAGCCTAGCACCTCACCGTACCTGCGCACCGGCTTCGCGCCAGCTTCACACGCGCCCCGCACACTCCCCTCGATGGCGACCCTGATCCTTGTTGCCGCAGTGCTGATCGGACTCGGGTTGACCGCGGTGATGGGAGCCGCGCAGCGGCGCCTGCTCGCGGCGCCGCGCCCACTCGCGCCGCAAAGCCTCCCGGCGGTAAGCGTGCTCAAGCCGCTCAAGGGCGCCGACGCCGACTTCGAGGAGAACCTCGCGAGCTTCTTTCGCCTCGAGTACCCACAGTTTGAGCTGCTGTTTGGCGTTGACAGCCCTGCGGATCCCGCGCTCGCCGTCGTGGAGAAAGTGGCCGCGCGACACCCTGCCGTACCTTGCCGTATCGTCATCGACTCGCGGCGCGTCGGATTCAACCCGAAGGTCAACAACCTCGCCAACCTCGAGCGTCACGCACGCCATGAGGTGATCTGGATCTCCGACAGCAACACGCGGGTGGCTCCAGCGACGCTTAGCGATCTCGTGGCCCACCTTGCGCAGCCCGGAGTTGGGCTCGTTTCCTCGCCGTTCCGCGGCGTCGAGGCAACCCGGCTCGGCGCGGCAAGTGAGGCGCTCCAACTCAACACCTTCGTCATGGGCGGCGTCGCCGCGGTTCACCGGCTTTGGGGTGGCGTGTGCGTGGTGGGAAAATCGATGCTGCTGCGGCGCACGACGCTGGCGGCCATCGGCGGCTTCGCGTTCCTCTCCCAGTTCCTCGCCGAGGACCAGGTGTGTGGCGAGGAGGTGGTCAGGGCCGGCCAGCGGGTAGCCGTGACACCGCAGTGCATCGACAACGTGCTCGGGGCCGTGCCGGTGCGGGCGTTCCTCGGTCGCCACTTGCGCTGGGCGAAGATCCGCCGCCGGATGAACCCGGCTGCGTATGCCGGGGAGGTGCTGCTCAACCCGGTCTTCCTCGCGCTCGCTGGGGCGCTCACGCTTCACAACTGGGAGAGCGGCGCGCTGGTCGCGGCAACGGTTCTCGCCAAGTCCGGCCTCGACGCGGTCGCCGAGCGCGCGATCGGGGTGCCGAGACCGTTGCTTCACTACCCGGCCTTGACGTTCGCCAAGGACCTCCTCGTGGGCATGGCGTGGTTCGTGCCGTTCTTCTCGACGGTCGTGGTGTGGCGCGGTAACCGGCTACGCGTCGGCCCGCGCACGCTGCTCGTGCCCGTCGGGGCCGCGATGGGAACGCTCTTGCGACAAACCCCGGCCGAGACTTCCTAGCTTGCCGCTTGGCAGGGCAGCCGCGTTTTTGCTACGGTCCGCCGATGGCTTCCCCCACCGCGCACCCGTCGCCGCCCGTTGACGCAACAGCGCAAACACTTGCCCCCCAGAGGTCGCACCGTTTTGGCCTCTATCTCGGCCTGATCGCACTTGCGGTGGTGGTGCTCTCCTTCGGCGTTGGCGCATTCCCCCTCACCGACCCCGACGAGGTGTTCTATGCGCAGACCGCGCGGGAGATGCTCGCGCAGAAGAGCCTCCTCACGCCGCTGCTATTCGGGCATCCGCAGTTCGAGAAGCCGCCGCTCACGTACTGGCTGCTCATGGCGTCATTCAAGGTGTTCGGGGTGCATCCATGGTCGGCTCGATTGGTCCCCGCACTGGCAGGCCTTCTCGCCGCCTTTGCGGTTTATCGCTTCGCGCGCCGGCTCGTGCCAGGCGAGATCGCGGCACTCGCTGCGCTGGTCCAGCTCACCGCCCTGGCCTGCCTTGGCCAATCACTCGCGCTGCTCACGGACATGGTCTTCACCGCCCTCATCGCGTGGAGCCTGCTCGGTTTCTACCGCTGGTTCGAAGCGGCGCAAGATCGCTTCCTCTTGCTCTTCGCGGCAGGCGCCGGCCTTGCGGTCATGACCAAGGGCCCGGTCGCGATCATCGCTGAGCTGCTCGCCATCGTGCTGTTCCTTCGCGTGGGCGGCCACAACGCCAAGCTCAAGCGGTTCTTCCTCCACCCCTGGTGGGCCGTCTTCCTGGTCGTTGCGGCGCCGTGGTACCTCTGGGCCGCCGCGAGCTTTGGCCGTGCCTTCACCTGGGAGTTCCTCGTCCACGACAACTGGGACCGCATCCTGCGCGCGGAGCACACCAACTTCGACAACTGGGGGTTTTATCCCGCGGTCATGATCGTGGGGATGCTGCCGTGGACGCCGCTGTTCGCGTTCCTCGGCGCTGGCTGGCGCAAACACCGCGACGCCACGATCTTCCTGCTCGCGTGGATCGGCGCCGTCTTCGCAATCTTCCAGCTCGCCCACTCCAAGCTTCCGAGCTACATCTTGCCGCTCTTCCCAGCCATTGCGCTGCTCCTTGCCCTCCCCCATGAGGTGCCAGACAATTCGCCTCGCCGCCGACGTGTCGCGGCCGCGCTCTCGATCCTCTTCGGCGGGGTGTTCTTCGCGCTTCCCTTCGTGCTCAAGCCCGAGATGGCGGTCGTGTTTCGCCCCACGCTCATTGCGGTCGCGGTCTTCGGGTTCGCCGAGATGGCAAGCGGCGTGCTGTTGCTCTCGCGCCGCATGACTGCGGCGATTGGCGTCGCGGGTGCGGGGTTCCTCGCCTTCGTGCTCGTGGCGGTAACCGCCGTGCCCCCGGTCGCCGTGCACGGCTTCACCGAGGCCGACCTGCCCGCACTGGTCGCCAAGTTTGGCCTGCAGGGACAGCCGATACTGTCGAGCAAGCTCCACGTGCGGGGCGCGTGGTATTTCACCGGCAACCCGGTGGTCGTGATCGACCGCCGAGCCCACCCGTTCTGGAGCGACCACCCGCTTCCGGTTCTATGGCAGGACGACCAGCTCCGCGCGTTCTTCGCCTCGCACGACAAGGTACTTTGCACCATTCGTCCCGGCGACCTCGAACGGCTCGGGCAGCTCTTTGCCGACTCGCGCACCACCACCGTGCTCTCGAACGTCTTCGACCGGGTGGTTGTCCTGAGCGCGAAGAAGTAGCACCACTGGGCTTTCTTGCGCTCCGCCTCAGCGGCCTCTGTTCCTTCTCATCAGGCCACCTTGCTGCGGCGGAACCCGTAGCTCGCATAGATGACCAAGCCGATTGCGAGCCAGATGACGAAGCGCACCCACGCGCTCCCGGGCAAGCTGACCATCAGATACGCGCACAGCACGATGCCGAGGGCAGGCAGCACCGGGAACCAAGGCACGCGGAAAGGTCTGACCAACTCCGGGCGGGTGCGGCGCAGGACGATCACGCCGGCGCAGACGATCAGAAACGCGAACAGCGTGCCGATCGAGCACAGCGCGGAGGAGACATCGATCGGTGTGAACGCGGCGGCGACCGAGACGATGGCGCCGGTCGCGATGGTGGTCAGATAGGGCGTCTTGAAGCGCGAGTGGACGGTGGCGAGGAAAGGCGGCAGCAGGCCGTCTCGGGACATCGAGAAGAGGATACGGGGCTGCCCGAGCAACAGCACCAGGAGCACGCTCGTGATGCCGGCCACGGCCCCGGCATCGGTGAGGAGCGACACGCGCGGCATACCGAGCTCGTTGAGCACGAGCGCGACCGGTCCTGCAACATCGAGCTTCGTGTACGGCACGCAACCGGTCATGATCGCCGCGACGGCAATGTACAGCACGGTCGCGACCGCGAGCGAGCCCATGATGCCAATTGGCATGTCCCGCTGCGGGTTGCGTGCCTCCTCTGCAGCGGTGGAGACTGCATCGAAACCCACATACGCGAGGAACACGATTGCCGCGGCCGTCATCACGCCGGAGAACCCGAACGGCATGAACGGCTTCCAGTTCGACGCCTCGACGTGCGGCGCCGCAACCACGATGAACACCACGATCACGGCGAGCTTCAGCATGACGATCACGACGTTGACGCGCGAGCTTTCCTTGACGCCTCGGATCAACAGCGCGGAGAGCAGCACGACGACGAGCACCGCCGGCAGGTTCAACGAGCCTGGTTCCTTGTCCCACGGCGAGGCACACAGGCCATGCGGCAGGTGCAGCCCGAGCTTGCCGAGAAAATCCACCGCATAGTACGACCACCCGGTCGACACGAGCACCGCCGCCACCATGTACTCGAGGATCAAATCCCAGCCGATGATCCAGGCGGGCAGCTCGCCAAGCGTCGCGTACCCGTACGTGTAGGCCGAGCCCGACACTGGGATCATCGCGGCCAGCTCCGCGTAGCAGAGCGCGGAGCAGGCGCAAGCGGCGGCAGCGATCGCGAACGAGAGGATGATGCCCGGACCCGCGTGCTGCGCGGCCTGCACGCCCGGCAGCACGAAGATCCCCACGCCGATGATGCAGCCGATGCCGAGGGCGATGAGGTCCCATACGCCGAGGGCACGGCGCAACTGGTGCTTCTCGGCAGTCGTCTCTCCCAGGAGTACCGCCAGGGGTTTGGTGCGCAGGAGCGACGATTTCATCGGACGCCTCCACCGTAGAGGATGTGCAACGCAACGTTCGACGCCGGGTCACTATATCAGGCGAAGTGATGGCCACGACCTGCGCGGGGTTAGCATGGCAACCGGAGCAAGGGGAGTCCTTGACCGTGATCGTCTCTGTTGCAATACCAAAGAACACCGCGATGAGGGCGGTTTTGAGGAACCTCGCGCTGTGGTGCGCCGCAACGGTCCTCCTGCTCGGGGGGTGCGAGTGGGGCGGCCACGCGTACTGGCTCGCCAAGTACGACCGCGAGATCAAGGAGGGCACGCAGGCCATCGCCTCCGCCCGCAGCGATGCACAGCGTGCACGGGCATACGCCGATCGAGGCCGAGGCTACGCCGAGAAGGCCCGCTACTCGAGGAGCGCCAAGCTCGCCTCGTCCGAGGAGTACGGCCGCCTGTTCGAGCTGGCGGTCAAGGACCACGACCAGGCGATCGCGCTCGCCTCCGGCAATGCCGAGGTCTACCTCAGCCGCGGCCTTACGTTCTACGGTGGCGCGGTCCTGGAGGAACAAGCGGGCGCCAAAACGAGCGCGCTGTTCGAGGCGGCCAAGGCGGATTTCACCAGGGCCATCGAGCGTGACGCCGCGAACGAGCAGGCGTTGGACATGCGCGGGCTCGTCCATACGAGCATGGGCGAGCATGACCAGGCGATCAGCGATTTCACGATGGTGAGGAAGATCAATCCCCACCTGGGCAAGGTGAGGTTGGCCGAGGCGTACTGCGAGCGGGGGCAGTTTCATCAAAAGGAGAAGAGGTCCGAACTCGCGATCGCCGACTATGAGAAGGCGATCGGGATGGGCGTACCGTCCGACGGGTGTGAGTGTCAGCCTGATTGTCCGCTTGCCTGGCTCTATTGCGACAAAGGGCAGTACGACCAGAGCTGGAACGTCGTGCACCGAGCGCAGCGTGCGAGGCGATGGATCCCGCCCGAGGTCATCGAGCGATTGAAGAAAGCCTCCGGGAGGAGCAGGTAGCCGCATCCGGTCGCGAGGTCAACGCCTCATCGCAAGAAGACCGCCGAGTCGCCGGCGCTTACTCCGCCCGCAGCGCGTCCACAGGGTCGAGCGACGCCGCGCGCCGGGCCGGGATGACGCCGGCGCCGATCCCCACCACGAGGCTCATCACGAGCGCCGCCAGCACGGCTTCCGGCGGCGTCGAGAGCGGCAAGCCGGGCACGGCCGCGTGCAGTACACCCTCCACGGCGAACCCGATCGCCACCCCGGCGATCCCGCCCGCCACCGCGAGCGCCGTGGCCTCGAGCAGGAACAGGCGCTGCACTGCCGCGGCGCTCACGCCAAGCGCGCGCAACAGGCCGATCTCGCCGGTGCGCTCATGCACCGAGATCCACATGATGGTGAGGATCCCGATCGCGCCCACGAACAGCGAGATCCCCGCGATCGCAGTGACCGACGCCGTGATGATCCCGATGATCCGCCCGAAGGTGTCGAGCATCTCGGTCTGGGTGGTGATGGTGAAGTCCTCGTTGTCGCGATGCCGCGCCGTGAGCACCGCTTTGACCCTCGCGACGACGCCACCGACCGCGTCGGCGTCGCGGGCGACGACGTCGATGGCCACCAGCTCGTGCTGGTTGAACAGGTCGAGCGCGCTCGCGACGGGGATGTAGGCGGAGTCGTCCACGTCGAACCCGAGGAGCTGGCCCTTCGCTCCCATCACCCCGACCACTAGGAACCCCCAGCTCCCGATCCGCACCCGCTGCCCAAGCGGCGAGGAGTCGCCGAACAACTCGCTCGCGAGCTTGGGCCCTAGCACCGCGAACGAGCCCTTGCGGTGCGCGTCGATCTGCGGCAGGAACGTCCCCTGGCCGACCGTGACGTGCCAGGCCGCGAGCATGTCGTGGGTTGTCCCGTAGACGTACACGCTGCGCCCCCGCGACGTCGCCTCGACGCGCGCCTGGCCGAAGGCGAACGGCACGGCCGAAGCGACCCCGGGGACCTTGTCGAGCGCGATCGCGTCGTCGACCGTGAGCTGGTTGGTCGTCCCCCCGAACGCCCCGGGGAACCCGAACGTCTTCACCTTCCCGGGATTGATCTCCATCAGGTTGGTGCCGAACTGCGAGAACTGCCCGACGATGTAGCGCCGCGCCCCCTCGCCGAGTGCGGTGAGCAGCACGACCGCCGCGACGCCGATCGCGATGCCCAGTGCCGACAGCGCCGAGCGAAGCCGGTGCCCAACCAGGGCGCCAAGCACGAAGCGGAGGAGTTCGGCGCGCTCCATCGCCGTCACCGCCGTGCCAGCGCCGTCACCGGGTCGAGTCGGGTGGCGCGGCGTGCGGGCCAAACTCCAAATCCAACACCGACGGCGAGCGAGAGCCCAAGCGAGGCCCCGACCGCCCACAGCGGCGGGGCGGCCGGGAAGCTCGGGTAGATCCCGACGAACGCGCGCACCGCCCCGGCGCCAATCGCCAGCCCCGCCACGCCGCCCGCGAGCGCGAGCAACACGGCCTCGGCCAGGAACGCGGCCAGGACCTGGCGATCGAGGGCGCCGAGCGCCTTGAGGAGCCCGATCTCGGCGCGCCGCTCGGTGACCGAGACGAGCATCACGTTCATGATCCCGACGCCGGCCACCGCGAGCGAGACGGAGGCGATGCCCACGAGGGCGAGGGTGAGGGCGTTGAGGATCGAGGAGAACGCCGAGAGCAGCGCGTCCTGGGTGATCACCGTAACATCGTCGGCACGGTGACGAGCGCGCATGAGCGCCTCGACGTCGCGCTTGGCGAGGCCGAGCTCGTCGCGCATCCGCACGTCGACGAGGATGCGGAACAGCGACGAGCGGTTGAACACCCGCATCGCGGTCCGCACCGGCACGAACACGACCTCGTCCAGGTTGAAGGTGAGCGATTGCCCCCGTGGCGCGATCACCCCGACGACGCGAAAACGCCACGGCCCGACCCGCACGATCTTCCCAAGCGGATTCTCGCCGCGGAACAGCTCGTTGGCGACCGTGAGCCCGAGCACGATCTCGTTGCCGCCCTGATCCGGATCGCCGGCGGGCAGGAACGCGCCGGAGCCCATCTCGAGCCGGCGGACGAGGGCAAAGTCAGCGGTCGTCCCGAGCACGGGCACGTCACGCCCGCGGTCGAGAAAGCGCACCCGCTCGGTGGCGACCGCCATCGGTGCCGAGCGCCGCACTCGGGACAGGCGCTCGAGCGCGCGGTAGTCGTCGATGGTGAGATCGTGGGTGACACCGCCGAACGGCGCCGCGCCAGAGGTCTCCACCTTGCCGGGCAGCACGACGAGGAGGTTGGAGCCGAGCGCCGCGAACTGGTCAACGACGTACTGCCGGGCGCCTTCGCCGAGAGCAGTGAGCGTGACCACCGCCGCGATCCCCACTGCGACGCCGGTCACCGAAAGTGCGGTGCGCAGCCGGTGGCCGCGCAAGGCGCCAGCGGCGAAGCCCAAGAGGTCGAGGAAACGCAACCTTACCCCCCGCCGCGGGGAGCGGGGGTTGGCGCCCGGGACCCGCGATCGAACGGTTCGTTTCCCGTTCCCTGCGCCGTGTGCGTTGTGCCCTCGATCTCCCCGTCGGCCATGCGGACGACGCGCCTCGCGCGCCCGGCGATGGCCGGGTCGTGGGTGACGACCACCAGCGTGAGCCCCCGCCCGTTCATCGCCTCGAGCAGCTCCATGACCTCGAGCGCGGAGTGGCGGTCGAGGTTCCCGGTGGGCTCGTCGGCGAGCAGCACCGCGGGGTCCATCACGACCGCGCGCGCGATCGCGACGCGCTGGCGCTCGCCGCCCGAGAGCTGGTCGGGGCGGTGCGCCGCACGTCCGGAGAGCCCGACCGCATCGAGGGCGCGCGCGGCGCGCTCCCGCCGCGCATCGGCCGGGGTTCCGGCGAACAGCATCGGCAGCTCAACGTTGCCGAGCGCGGAAAGGCGTGGCAGCAGGTGGAAGAACTGGAACACGAACCCGATGCGGTGCCTGCGCAGGAGGGAACGCTCCTCCTCCGAAAGCGCTCCGACTTCGCGCCCCTCGAGCAGGTAGCGGCCCCGCGTCGGGCGGTCGAGGCAACCGACGATGTGGAGCAGCGTGGACTTGCCCGAACCGGATGGGCCGATCAAGGCCAAGTGCTCGCCGCGGGCGATCTCCAGGCTCACCTCCCGGAGCGCGTTGATTTCCCCTTCGCCGACCCGGTAGGTGCGCCAGACCTTCTCGAGCTGGATCACCGCAGCCCCTTCGCCCGCGCCCGGACTCCGGCCTTGATCTCGGGTGAGTCGCGCACCACCACGACCTGCTCGCCGACCGCCACCCCGGACCGCACCTCGGCGAATTGCCAGTTACGCATCCCGGTTGCCACCGTGCGCTCGACGAGACGGCCGTTCGCGAGCACCAGGACGTTGCCACCCTCGGCGATCGCTGCCGTCGGAATGCGCGGGACGGCTTCGTGGCGGGCGAGGATGACCTCGACGTCGGCGGAGGTTCCGGGCAGGAGTGTGGCCGCGACCCGAAGGTCTGCAAGGTCGACCTCGATCTCCACGGTGCGGTTCTGCTCGAGCACGTCGAGCACGTACGGTGCCACCCGCACCAGCCGGCCCGCCAGCTTCTCACCCGGCCGCGAATCCACCGTCACCCGCACCTCCTGGCCCGGCCGCACCCGCTCCGAGTCCACCTCGTCGATCGGCGCCGAGATGTACACCGAGGTGGGGTCGATGAGGTCGAGCACAGCGGGAATCGGCACGCCGGGAGGTGCCGGGGTGATCCACTCGCCGGCTTCGGTGCTGCAGTCGGCCACCACCCCGATGAACGGGGCGCGGACCGTGGTGAGCGCGAGCTCCGCTTGCGCGACGCCCACCTGCGCGCGCGCCTGGTCGAGCGTGGCCCGGGCCGCCTGGCACGTCGCGCGCGCGCGGTCGCGGGTGCTCTCGAGCGCGTCGAGCGCCTGGGGGCTTTCGATCCCGTCCGCCGCGAGCGCCTTGCCACGCTGCAGCTCGCGCTCCGCGAGCTCGGCGGCGAGACACGCCTCGCTCGCCTGCGACTCGGCGGTCTTCACCTGCTCCTGGGCGAGCCGCACTTGCGCCGTCTGCACCGAGTCGTCGAGGCGGAGGAGGAGCGCCCCCGCCTCGACGTGCGCCCCCTTCCGGTAGGGCAGCTCGACGACCCGCCCGCCGATCTGCGGCGAGAGCTTCGCGCGCAATCGCGCCTTGACGGTGCCGGCCCGCGTGTTGGTGATCGTCTCTTCCACCGTGCCCGACTCGACCGTTGCGACTTCCACGGGGACCGGCTTGGGACGGAACACGACGAAGCGAAGGACCGCGACAACGACGAGAATGGCGACGAGAACGACGACCCAGCGGGGGAGCTCGCGCATGGCTGATTGTACGCATCAGCACAAGAATCAGTAACACCCTCGCCAGTCAACGGCCGCGGAATTCTGTTCGTCGCGGCGCGCTTGATCAAACCAGGGCGCCGGCCCCAATTCCTGCACGGCGCTCCCGAGCAGGCGGGCGAGGCGCCCGCCCCACACGCTCCTCTGTGGCGCGGGCGCCCCCGCCCGCGAAATGCTGCCCGCGCTCGCTTGTCGCTGCTGGCCGCAGGGCGTAAGCTTCGTCGTTCGAGGTGGGTATGCCGACCGTTGTCGACAAGGTCATGGAATTCTTCATGGGCTCCAAGCACGAGCGCGAGGTCAAGCGCCTCGCGCCGCGCGTCGCGGAGATCAACGCGCTCGAGCCGCAGGTTTCCTCGCTCTCCGATGTGCAACTGCGCGAACGTGTCAACACGATTCGCCGGGAGATCGCTGGCAAGATCGCAGAGCTCCCCGAGGAGTACGTGGAGCGACGCACGCTGGTGCAGGGCGTGCTCGATGAGCGTTTGCCCGAGGTGTTCGCGATCGTGCGCGAGGCGGCCAGGCGCGCCCTTGGGATGCGCCACTTCGACGTCCAGTTGATCGGCGGCATGGTCCTCCACGAGGGCAAGATCGCCGAGATGAGAACCGGCGAGGGCAAGACCCTGGTGGCCACGCTCCCGGTCGTCTTGAACGCGCTCACCGGACGCGGCGTGCACGTCGTCACCGTCAACGACTACCTGGCCAAACGCGACGCCGAGTGGATGGGTCGCATCTACGAGTTCCTCGGCCTGTCGGTCGGCTGCATCCAGAACCAAATGGGGGACGCGGAGCGGAAGCAGGCGTACACCTCCGACATCACGTATGGCACCAACAACGAGTTTGGCTTCGACTACCTGCGCGACAACATGAAGTTCGAAGTCGAAAACATGGTCCAGAAGAAGCACGTCTACGCCATCGTCGACGAGGTCGACTCGATCCTCGTCGATGAGGCGCGCACGCCGCTGATCATCTCGGGCCCATCGGAGCTGTCGGTCGGGCTCTACTACGACGTCGATCACATCATCCCCAGGTTGCAAAAGGGCGAGGAGATCAAGGACAAGTACGGCAACAAGACCACGACCGGCGACTACCTTCTCGATGAGAAGGGGCACACCGCGAGCCTCACCGAGGAAGGCATCGCCAAGGCCGAGAAGCTCCTCGGCGTGCCCAACCTCTACGAACCTACCAACATCGAGACCCTGCACGCGGTGCAACAGGCACTGCGCGCCCACGCGCTCTATCAGGTCGATCGCGACTATATCGTCAAGGACGGTCAGGTCATCATCGTCGATGAGTTCACGGGCCGGCTGATGCCGGGGCGGCGCTGGTCCGACGGGCTCCACCAGGCGGTCGAGGCCAAGGAGAACGTCAAGATCGAGGCGGAGAACCAGACCCTGGCCACCATCACACTGCAGAACTACTTCCGCATGTACGAGAAATCGGCCGGCATGACCGGCACCGCCGAGACCGAGGCCGACGAGTTTGCCCATATTTATGGCCTCGACGTCGTGGTCGTCCCGACCAACG
Source organism: Thermoanaerobaculales bacterium (assembly GCA_044447965.1). Classification (GTDB taxonomy): domain Bacteria; phylum Acidobacteriota; class Thermoanaerobaculia; order Thermoanaerobaculales; family Thermoanaerobaculaceae; genus DATIYW01. The sequence goes on from JBIOGJ010000001.1 coordinate 79,296, forward strand.
CCGAAATGATCCGCATCGACAACCAGGACCTCATCTTCCGCACCGAGCAGGAGAAGTGGAAGGCAGTGGTCGAGGAGATCATCGAGCTGCACGACAAGGGCCAGCCGGTGCTGGTCGGCACGGTTTCGATCGAGAAGTCGGAAAGGCTCTCCGAGCTTCTCAAGCGCCGCAGCGTGCCACACGTGGTGCTCAACGCGAAGTACCACGAGCGCGAGGCGGGAATCGTGGCGCAGGCCGGTCGGCATGCGGCGGTCACGATCGCGACCAACATGGCCGGCCGCGGCACCGACATCATCCTCGGCGGCAACCCCGAGGGACTCGCCAGGGCCGAGGCCGATCCTGCCAAGGAGCCCGAGGCGTTCCCGGTCGCCGTCGAAAAGTACAAGGCCAAGTGCGCCGAGGAACGCGACAAGGTGCTCGCTGCCGGCGGACTCCACATCCTCGGCACCGAGCGCCATGAGGCGCGCCGCATCGACAACCAGCTTCGCGGCCGGTCGGGGCGGCAGGGTGACCCCGGCTCGTCGCGCTTCATCCTTTCGCTCGAGGACGACCTCATGCGCATCTTCGCCTCGGACCGGCTGCGCGAGTGGATGAAGCACCTCGGCATGGAGGAGGACGTCCCGATCGAGTCGAAGATGGTCACCCGCTCGATCGAGCGGGCGCAAAAACAGGTCGAAGCCCGCAACTTCGAGGTCCGCAAGCACCTGCTCGAGTACGACGACGTGATGAACAAGCAGCGCGAGGCGGTCTACCGTCTGCGCCGCGATGTGCTCGAAGGCAAGCAGGGCCGCGATTGGGTCATGCGTTCGGCGCGCGAGATCGCCGCATCACTCGTCGATTCGTACTGTCCGGCGGACAAGCATCCGGATGAGTGGGAGCGCGAGCCGTTCGAGCGCGAATTGAAGGACCTCTTCGGCATGACGCTCGCCCAGGCGGACGTGAGCTGGGAGACGATCAACCGCCCGCAGCTCGCCGAGCGCCTGGTAGCCGCGGTCGAGCAGCGCTTCGAGGAGCGCGAGCGCACCATCGGCGCCGAGCAGTTCCGCTCGCTCGAACGCTACCTCATTCTGTCCGTGCTCGACGCGCAGTGGAAGGACCACCTGCTCGCCCTCGACCACCTCAAGGAAGGCATCGGCATGCGCGCGTACGGCCAGCGCGACCCGCTGGTCGAGTACAAGCGCGAATCGTTCGATCTCTTCCAGGGGATGATGGAACGGGTCGAGGACCAGGTGGTGCAGTACCTCTACCGGGTCGAGCTAGTCCAGGCGCCACCGCAACCGCAGCATCGCCGCCAGGTCGCCCACCGGGAGCAGAAGGCCGAGGCCAGCGGGTTGCAGGGCGAGCGCCGCGAAGCGCAGCACTCGCCCACTGCGGGGCCTCCCACCACGGTCCGCCGCCAGACCCCGAAGGTCGGCCGCAACGATCCATGTCCTTGCGGCTCCGGCAAGAAGTACAAGAAGTGCCACGGCGCTTCCGAGAGCACCGCCGCCTAGGAGTTGTCATGCTGGCGTGCCAGCACCACGGAGACTGAAGAAGGAACTTGGTGGGAGCGGCATCTTGCCGCGACCAGTCGGCCCTCGAGAGCCTTGCTCGGGCGCACCTGGAAGGTGCTCCCACTAGCTCATCTTGGTAGCAGCCTGTCGTACTCGCCTGCGGCGGCCTCTGCCCCTCAGTGGGACGGGCTGCCCGAAGCGCGTTGAGCCGTCCGGGCGCGCTGGAGCATCTCACGCCCCAGTGTTAGCTCGGGAGCGAGCCGGAGAGATTCTTCGAACTGCTTGATCGCCTCATCGAACCGGCCGAGTTTTGCGTAAACGAGACCCAGATTGTAGTGGACCTCGGGCAACTCTGGGTTCAGGCGCAGCGCCTCGCTAAGCTCCGCCTCAGCGTCGCGGAGCCGACCCTCTCCGAGCAAGACCACGCCGAGATTTGCGTGCGCAAAAGAATAGTCGGGCCTGAGCCGGATCGCGCGCAGATAGTACGGGACCGCCTGCTGAACCTTGCCTTCTTCGGCGAGAGCACAGCCAACCTCCGTGAGAGCCCCATAGTTGTTCGGTCTCTTCGTGGCTGTGTCGCTCCAGATCACCAGTGCGCTGCGGAATGACTCGTTGCGATTTGACGCTGCGGCTCCCAGGCCAACCGCCGCGAGCACCACGAGCAGACTGGGTAACCAGCGCCGGAAACTTGTGGATACGGGCCTGCGCGCCAGAAGAGAGTCGAGTCCCCGCCGAGCCAGAACAACCGCAACGAGGACCACGGCGATCAGCGGCAGGTACATGCGTCGCTCGGCGGCGACCTCCCCAAGCAACGGAAGGAAGCTGGACGTCGGCGCCAGGATGAGGAGGAACCACGCTCCCGCAAACCCCCACCACGTCCGGCGCCAAACACCGACGGCCGTCAGCGCCACGAGGAGCAGCACGGTGGCAGTGCAAAGGACAAGCCGCGGCGACCAAATGGCGATTGGCCAGTCCAGGTAGTCCAGCACGAGCGGTTGTGGCCAGAACGCCAGCCGCAGGTAATGGACGAGGACCTCCGTCTGGGTGAGGGCATACTCCCACGGGGTGAACCGCGGGAATCCGGCTCCCAGCTTCACCCGGAAATTCGTCGACATGACCAGAGCCGCCAACAGGAACCACGTGCAGGCCAAGCCGAAATAGAGGCCGCACCGTCGGCGCAACGCTTCCGAGAAAGAACCCGAGAGGAAAGTGCGGTCGTAGAGCAGCACGAGGAGCGGCGCCGCCGCCATCACTTCCTTGCAGCCCATGCCCAAGGCGCACGAGATTACCGCCAACGAGTACCAGCGCGTAGCCTGCCGGGAAGCGCTCCCCCGCATCACACAGTACAGAGTCATGAGCATGAAGAGCCCCATGAGCAACTCAGTGCGATTGACGAGGTAGTCCACCGGACCCGTGAGCAGCGGGTGCACACTCCAGAGCACCGCGACTGCCATGGCGGTCCCTGTGGCCTCCGACTCCCGAGGCGAGGATACGCGCGGCCCTCCGGCTGTCCGCCTGATGACTCCGAAGACCACGAGCGCGGCCAGCGCGAGCGCCGTCACGTTGAAGAGGTGGTACCCCCAGGGGTCCAGCCCACCCAGCGCGTAGTTGATGGCGAACGAGAGGCGGGCGACTGGACGCCCGGCGAGCGCTGTGCGCTCCACTGTCGGGGTGACTACCCGGTCGGGTACGAGCCGTCGGATGCGCGGGTTGTCCCGTATCGCTCGAATGTCGTCGAAGATGAATGGGCCGTTGCAGGAATTCTGGTAGACGACCGCCACTGACGCGACGATGACAAGCCCGGGCAGCAAGCGAAGCAGCCGGGACCGTAGTCGCATTCGATCAGAAGCACCTTGCTTCTGACCCGGAGCGGCAGAATTAGCGAGCTTCGTTTCCGTCAGTTGGGGTTGCATCGCGTCCTGCCCCTATCATGAACCACCGCGCCCCGAGAAGGCCAGACTCGTACTTCAATCCTTCGACCACCAGCTTGGAGCGCGGCGATGGCAAAACCCGGCCGTTCCAGCGACGCACCGCCGCCCGGTCGTGCAAGGCGAGTCCAAGGCGGAGGTCGCCAGGTTACCGCGCGAGCGGCGCGAGGCGCAGCACTCGCCCACTACGGGGCCTCCCACCACGGTCCGCCGCCAGACCCCGAAGGTCGGCCGCAACGATCCCTGTCCTTGCGGCTCCGGCAAGAAGTACACGAAGTGCCACGGCGCGCATCTCGAGGCGGCATCCTGACGGCTGCGCACCTCGTGATATCCAGAGCCTCCTCTTCCAAACCGTTCGAATTCCCTTGACAGCCGTAGGTGGTCGAAAACGCTCTCCGAACAAACCTCGGCCGGGGTCTCGGAGGAGTACCGCTCGACCGGCGTCGAAGAGCACGGCTATCATTCGGCCCAGTGTCGAAGCGCTCAGCTCTCCTGGCTCTGCTGGTCACCGCTGCGGTGGCGGCTTGCTTTGTGCCCGCGCTCTCGGGCTACCTGACCAGCGATGACTTTGAGTGCCTCAATGCTGTCTACTCGGGGTGGCGGGATCCGACGCTATTCTTTCGCGGCCTCGTAATCTTCTTGCGGCCGATTCTACTGTTGACGTACCTCCTCAAGTTCACACTTTTCGGGACCAATGCGGCGTTGCATCTGGCAGCCACGATCCTCGTCCACCTCATCAACGTCGTCCTCCTATTCGCCCTCCTCTCGCGCCTCACCGGCCGTTGGGAGATCCCGCTGCTTACGGCTCTGCTCTTCGGCACGTCACCGCTTCACTGCGAGGCCGTGATGTCTGCGGGCGGCAGCTCCGACGCGCTGCTGCTGCTCTTCACGCTAACGACGTTGCTGCTTGCTCCACGAAAGGGTGTGCCACAGCCCGTCTGGCGCTGGGGGTGCTTCTTTCTCGGCGTCCTGGCAGCGGCAGGAGCCAAGGAGACCTGGATCGTGCTCCCCTGTCTCCTCCTTACGTACTGGTGGCTGGTGGAGAGGCACGACTTTCGTCGCGCGGCGAAGTTGAGCCTCCCAGTTTTCGGGCTCGCGGTGGCCTACCTTGCCGTCCGCCTGATGACCTCGTCATCGACGACGATGCATGCACAGGTCGGCTACCTTAGCGCCGACCTGCCTCGCTGCGTTCTCAAAGCCTCATTCCTTGTGACTTTCTATCTCGGGATGGGGACGAGATTCGACGGCCACCTTTGGCAGACAGGTCTCGTCCTCCTCTCAACCGCGGCGATCACCCTTTTGCTCATCCACAAGCGCGCCAGGCTCGCACTGTGGGGGCTGCTCTGGACAGGGTTCACCCTGCTTGTCACGCTCCCGGTTCCGTACGCACCTTCTCGCTACAACTACCTTCCTCTGGTTGGGTTCTGGATCGCGGTGGTATGCGGTGTCGACCACCTCCTCGGAGTTGTTCACGCACGACCACACATCAAGAGGGCCCTCGCAGCAGTCGCGGTGGCCGCGGCTCTCGCGATCGTGCTGCCAAGCCAGGTGCTCCAACTGCAAACCGAGATCGCAGATTACCGTGACCTCGGCAACGTTCACCGCAGGCTGGTTGAGATGTATCGCGCTGTCCGGCATGAGCTCCCGAGCGACCAACCGTTCGTGGTGGTCAATCGCGCCAGGTGGAAGCCATTGCAGGAGCTCGCGCGTTCGTACCAGGGCTATCCCAAGCTCTTCTTCGTTAGGCCGTTGGCGCTCTGGGAGCTGGTTTACTTTGCACCACTTGCAAACTTCGCGGGGGACCCCTTCGTCCACCGTGTTCGCCCGATTCCCTCGACCCGTCTCGCGCAAGTGATGCGATCCCGGTTCCGCTGCCTGATCTTCACGGATGACGGTTTCCTCATCGACGATCGAACCGGGGATACGCTCCGCGAGATCTACCGCCGGCAGCACAAGCTCCCCGAGGACGTAGGCGCATACGAGTCGGTCCGCGCGGAGACCATTGATGAGTAGCGCCCCGCACTCCCCGCCGCGCCAGCCCGACGGTCCCTCCACCAACCTTACCGCGTATTACGACATGGCGAGAGAAGGCCACTTCTGGATCGAGTGGCGCTTCAAGGTGTTCCTCAATCTCATCGAGTCCCTGGGAATCCCCCTGGCGTCTCCTCGATACGGACTTGACGTCGGGTGCGGCAGCGGGGTCGTGCGGCGCCAGATCCTCCGCCACTCATCCTGGCGCCTCGATGGTGTCGACATTGGGGAAGAGGCGATCCGGCGATGTGCTCAAGACGATGGATCCGTCTGGCGGTACGACGTCCGGGAGTGCCGATCGGACCTCGAGGCAAGGTACGATCTCGCAATCCTCTTCGATGTGCTCGAACATGTCGCGCAGCCGACCGCTTTCTTGGCGGCGGTTGCGCATCACCTCAAACCAGGGGGGTGGCTCTTCCTGAACGTACCGGCGCTCCCTTGGTTATTCGGAAGCTACGATCGGGCGCAGGGACACTACCGGCGGTATACCCGCGTAGCCTTCCGCGACGACCTGCCTAGTGACACGTTCATACTTCAGAGCATGCGCTACTGGGGGTTCTCTCTCGTCGCCCTCGCCGCGGGGCGCAAGCTCCTGCCCGACTCCCACCGCAGTCCGGAGGAGATCCTGGTGAGGGGCTTTGAACCGCCCGGTCGGTTGCTCCACCGCCTTCTCCTCGCCGCGATGAGAGTCGAGACCGCGTGCCTGCAGTCGCCTCCGCTTGGGACCTCACTGATGATCGCAGCGATGCGAAGGTAGGCGGCTCGCGAACGACCAGAGGCGGTAAGCCAGAATACCGACGTCTCACGGAACGCTGCGGTTCCATCACGGAGTACAACAGGTGCCACGGGGCTTCCGAGAGCGCCCTCTCCGGTTGGTCTTCGCTTCGGCAGAGCGTCGACGCCCGTCGGGCTGCACGACGGCGGACACGCATCAGCGGGGGACAGTGGTGAGATGCGCCAGCGCCCGGCCTTGCAGGCGCTACCGGCTTGCGCGCGGCGTTACAATCCGCCATGCCTGATCACGAACTGCCCCTTGCCCTCACCTTCGATGACGTCTTGTTGCTCCCGGAACGCTCCGCGGTCCATCCGGCGCAGGTCGATGTTTCTTCCCGCCTCACGCGGGCAATCCTTCTCAACATTCCCATCCTCTCCGCGGCGATGGACACCGTGACCGAGGCGCCGTTGGCGATCGCGATGGCGCAGCACGGTGGTCTCGGGGTAATCCACCGCAACATGACGGTCGAGCGCCAAGCCGAAGAGGTGGACATGGTGAAGCGCTCCGAGTCGGGGATGATCGTGGACCCCGTTACGATCCATCCCGACCGCCTCGTCCGGGAAGCGCTCGAGTTGATGGCGCGCTATAAGGTCTCCGGTCTGCCAGTGGTGAACGAACACGGGCAACTGAAGGGCATCCTCACCAACCGCGACCTGCGCTTCTGCACCGAGACCGACCGGCCGATCGCCGACTTCATGACCAAGGATCGCTTGGTGACTGCACCCGTCGGCACAACCCTGGAGGCGGCCAAGGCGCTCCTCCACAAACACCGCATTGAAAAGCTGCTCGTCGTGGATGAGGAGGGCAACCTCAAGGGACTCATCACCGTCAAGGACATCAAGAAGGCGCAGGAGTACCCCAACGCGTGCAAGGACGCGCTCGGCCGGCTGCGTGTGGCGGCCGCCTTGGGCTCGGGTGCAGACCTCGAGGCACGCTGCGATGCGCTCGTCGCCACCAAGGTGGACGTGCTGTGCCTGGACTCGTCGCATGGCCACTCCGAGAACGTCTTGCGGGCCGCCGCTCGCATCAAGGAACGACATGCGGAGGTGCCACTGATCGCCGGCAACGTGGCGACGTTCGAAGGCGCGCGTGACCTCATCGCGCTTGGCGTGGATGCGGTCAAGGTCGGGGTGGGGCCAGGCTCGATCTGCACCACGCGCGTCGTGACGGGCGCCGGGGTGCCGCAGATCACCGCGATCATCGAGTGTGCCCGCGCGTGCCGCGAGGCCGACGTACCACTCATCGCCGATGGCGGGATCAAGTACTCGGGCGACATCGCCAAGGCGATCGCCGCCGGCGCCGACACCGTGATGATCGGCTCGCTGTTCGCCGGGGTGGACGAATCGCCCGGGGAGCAGATCCTCTACCAGGGCCGCACCTTCAAGGCCTACCGCGGAATGGGTTCGCTGGGGGCGATGAAGTCCGGCGAAGGCGCGCGCGATCGCTACTTCCAGGCCGACGAGGAGCTTGCCAAGCTGGTGCCCGAGGGCATCGAAGGGATGGTGCCGTACAAGGGACCGCTCGCCACCCAGCTCACGCAGCTCGTCGGCGGCCTGCGCTCCGGCATGGGCCTGGCCGGCTGCGCCACCATCGCCGACCTCAAGACCAAGGCACGTTTCGTGCGGATCACCGCGGCAGGACTGAAGGAATCGCACGCGCACGACGTGGTGATCACCAAGGAAGCACCCAACTACCGGGCCGAGCGCTGATCCCTCTCGGCCCCAGCAGGGGCGGCATCTTGCCGCGACCGGCCTGCACCCTTCATCATTTGACTTTTATGATCCGGGGTGTGCCTCGGCACATGGAGATTGCGAGGTCGCGTAGCGGCCGACGCAATCTCGAACGTGATCGAGGACGCCTGGCGCTAGAATCAACGCCGTGAGCCAAACAGCCGCCGCGGTCGCACGGGCCGGAACGCCGGTGCTAGTCATCGAGCCGTCGCGCGGGATCGGTTCGCTGCGTTTCACCGAGCTGTGGCAGTACCGCGAGCTGCTCTACTTCCTCGTCTGGCGCGACCTCAAGGTGCGCTACAAGCAGACCGTGCTGGGCGCCGCCTGGGCGATCCTCCAGCCGCTCCTCACCGCGATCGTCTTCACCATCTTCTTCGGCCGCCTGGCCGGGATCGCCTCGGACGGCCTGCCCTACCCGCTGTTCTCGTACGCCGGGCTGATCGTCTGGACCTTCTTCGCCCAGGGCCTCCAACAGTCGGCGGCGAGCATCGTGGGGTCGTCTCACCTGATCACCAAGGTCTATTTCCCCCGGCTCGTGATCCCCCTCAGCGCGGTTCTCGCCGGCCTGCTCGATCTCGCGGTGGCGCTCCCGGTCTTGCTGGTGATGATGGCCTATTACCGCGTCTGGCCGGGCGTGGCGGTGCTCGCGCTTCCGCTCATGGTCGCCCTTGCTCTCGCGACGGCAATCGGCATCGGGCTGTGGCTCGCGGCGCTCAACGTCAAGTACCGCGATATCCGCTACGTCGTGCCGTTCCTCGTCCAGATCTGGCTGTTTGTCACGCCCGTCATCTACCCGGCCAGCATCGTGCTCCCGAGGCTCGAGAGGCTGGGAGTACCGGGCTGGATTCTGGGCCTCAACCCGATGGCCGGTGTCGTCGAAGGGTTCCGCTGGGCGATGCTGCGGCCGCCGACCGGACCGATCGCCATCGTGCTCGTCAGCGCTGTGGTCGCGGCGGCGCTTTGTGTCTCCGGGGCACTCTACTTTCGCCACGTCGAGAGGTCGTTCGCCGATGTGGTCTGATTCCCTCATCCTCTCCTGCCGCGTCGGGGCAGGCCTGGTAGCCGGCCGTGGCTAAGGTCGCGATCCGCGCCACGGGCCTCTCGAAGCAGTACCGGATTGGCGAGAAGCAAACCGCAAAGACGTTCCGCGAGGCAGTCACCGAGGCGGTGCTGGCACCGTTCCGCCGCGGCCGCCGCGCGCCGCGCGAGACGATCTGGGCGCTCAAGGACGTGTCGTTCGAGATTGCGCCGGGCGAGGTCGTCGGCGTCATCGGCCGCAACGGCGCCGGCAAGAGCACACTGCTCAAGATTCTCTCCCGCATCACCGACCCGACCGAGGGCAGGGCCGAGGTGCACGGCCGCGTCGGCAGCCTGCTCGAAGTCGGCACCGGCTTCCACAACGAGCTGACCGGCCGCGAGAACATCTTCCTCAATGGCGCCATCCTCGGCATGAAGCGCGCCGAGATCGCGAGCAAATTCGACGAAATCGTCGCGTTCGCCGAGGTCGAGAAGTTCCTCGACACCGCGGTCAAGCACTACTCGTCCGGCATGTACCTGCGCCTCGCGTTTGCCGTCGCCGCCCACCTCGAGCCGGACATCCTTCTGGTTGACGAGGTGCTCGCCGTGGGCGATGCGGAGTTCCAGAAGAAGTGCCTCGGAAAAATGGGAGACGTCGCCAGTTCAGGACGGACCGTCCTCTTTGTCAGCCACAACATGGCAGCGGTGCAACAACTCTGCCGGCGGGGTTTTGTCCTCGATCAGGGTTCGGTGACCTGTGCGGGTAACATTGAGGCGGCAGTTGCCAGCTACCTCCAGCGGACACGAGAGGCTCTCGACGTCAGCTTGGCGGAGCGCACCGATCGGATCGCCAGCACCTGGCTCAGGCTCACGCGCGTTGTGGTCGTTGATCGCAACGGAAGTGAGATTCGTCAAGCGCTCTCGGGGCGGGACGTGGCACTGAGGTTCTACTACGATTCCGCAAGGGTCGTGCAGGACGCCACCGTCAACATTGCGTTCAACGTCCGCAACGCACATGGACTGCTTCTCACCAACCTTGACTCGCGGAGCAGCGGCAACCTTCGAATGAACGTGCATCGGCGCGGGTACTTCGAGTGTCGGTGGCCACGCTTCAACCTGCGCTCCGGATCCTACGATTGTGCCTTCTATTGCGAGGTCAACGGTGAAGTCGTCGACTGGATGCAGTCGGCGTTCACGCTCTCGGTCGAGGATGGGGATTTCTTCGGTACCGGGCAACTCATCGCCCGGGACCAGGGAGACGTCCTAATCACGCACACATGGTCAAGCCACGAGGCATTGGGTTGAATCGGATCTCCCCTGATCTTGCATTTGCGTGGAGCTTGCTCCGCGATCCAACTCAGCGCCGTTACGCCCTGCGATGGTTTCGCTCACGTCGCCCCGACTACCTTCTCAAGAAGCGCCTGCCTTGGCTGGTGTTCCTCGCGATCGATCGTCTCGCGACAATCGAACTCGAAGGTCGGCGCGTCTTCGATTACGGGAGCGGCGGATCGACGTTGTTCTGGCAAGCCCGTGGGGCTCTTGCCGTGTCGATAGAGCATGACCCGGTTTGGTTCGCAGCTATCCGTCCCAGGCTTGCTGCAGCGCCCGCCCTCGATTATCGCCTTATCGAGCCAGAGCCTGGGGCTACCCCACACGACGGCGATCCTTCAGACCCGGATGCCTACCGCACGGCCGACGCGACGTGGCAAGGCGCGAGCTTCCGCCACTATGCGACCGCGATCGACGAGTTCCCCGACGGAATTTTCGATATCGTTCTGGTCGACGGCCGCGCGCGCTCCTCATGCATCAAGCACAGCGCCCGCAAGGTCGCGGTTGGTGGCGCGCTCATTCTCGACGACTCGCAACGCGAGTACTACCTTGCGAGAACAAGGACCTTTCTCGACGGGTTCGTCGAGACCCGTTTCGTTGGGCCTGCCCCCACTGTGCCCGGCATTTCCACGACTTCGATCTTCTCAAGGCTGACCTGATTCGCCGCGCTTTCATCGCTCCGCCACGGCCCGACGAGAGTGGAACACCTCAAAGCCTCTCCGACGGTCCTCGACCTGCCCGATATCCCCATAAAACGCTGGTGTGACCGTGCCGCCCGGCAACATTTTGGCCGTCGCGCATATGCTGGCGGGCAGCCCGGAGCACGGCGCCTCGCCGAGCACGATCACCCGCCAACGTCGGCTACGCCTGTATAGTTGGCATGCGATGGAGCGACTGTGCAACTGGGTGGCTCAAGAGGCGCTGGAGGGCACGCGGAGATCGCAGCCGTGACAGAGACCTCATTCAGGACGGGCCGCGGCTGGAAGCCGCTCCTACAACCGGTCAGGCTTGTCCCGCACCTGATTGAGGATCTGCGGTGAACAACCTCGGCACCGATCGGCCGCCCATCCCTGTGGTGCTCTTCGCTCACGCCCGCCCGCACACGCTCGAACGAACGCTCGCGTGTCTGCGCGGCGAGCGGGTGCCCCGCATCATCGCCTTCAGCGACGGCCCCCGGACAGCCGATCAAGCGCCGGCTGTTACCCAGGTCCGAGCCATGCTGCGCGCGATCGATTGGTGCGAAGTCGAGCTGCACGAACGGAAGGAGAACCTCGGCCTCGGCCGTTCGATCCTGTCCGGCGTCACCGAGGCGCTCAGCCGCCATCCCGCCGTGCTGGTGTTCGAGGACGACCTGATCTGCGTTCCCGGCACCTACCACTACCTCTGCGAGGCGATGAACGCCTACTGGGATCACCCCTGCGTGCTGAGCGTAACCGGCTGGACACACCCCCGGGTGACCCCAAGCGACATTGGCGACCGGCCCTACTTCGACGGGCGCGCGGAGTGCTGGGTTTGGGGCACGTGGACCCGCGGCTGGCACGACATGAATCGCCCAGCCCTGGAGCTGGTCCGGGCATGCCGCGAACGGGGCATCGACCCGGAGCGCTACGGTCACGACCTCCTGGACATGGCCGATGGCGAACTCAAGCGGAACATCTGGGCGGTGCGCTTCCTCTACGCGCACATCGTCGAGAGCGGGCTCTGCTTCCGGCCGCCGCACAGCCTGGTCGAGCACATTGGCTGGGGAAGCGAAGCGACCAACGCGCCGGTCGACACGGGCTGGAGCAACCCGCCGTTGCAGCCGTGTCCCCGGCTCCCCGAGGCTTGGCCGGATCCGGTCGAGCATCCCGAATGCGCAAGGTTGTGGACCCTTTCCTACCCTGCTCCGCCGCGGCCATCTCCGTGGTGGCGGCGCTGGGCGGGAAAACTGCAGCGGGTTTTCGTGCGGTCACCGAGCGCTAATGCCAGCAAGAAGTAAGATGAAACGATGAACTGGCGTCAGGTTGCGACCGTGCTAACCCCGCCGGCTGTCGCTTCAGAGCTGCGCCGCGCGCGTCGTTGGCTCTCGCACCACCGGGACGGGCAGGCAGCGGCGCCCGCCTGGGAGGTGGTTCCAGAGGGCTGGCGCTACGCGGACGCCCATCCGGAGGTGGCGGGCTGGAATGTCGCGTCGGTGCTTCGAACACAACTGGCGAGATGGCCGCGGTTTGTCGCAATGGTGGAAGGCAACGAGCCGCTCGGGTTCTCCCACGAGTCGGATCTCTCGTATCGTCTCGATCTGGCGAGCCACAACGCGATCATGTCGTTCGCATACGCGCTGGCGCTGGCCGCTCGCGGCCGAGATCGGGTTTCGTTCCTCGATTGGGGCGGCGGGCTCGGGCACTTCCTCGTGCTTGGATGTCGGCTGTTGCCCGAGATCCAGATCGAGTACCACTGCAGGGAGTTGCCGTTGTTGGCCGAGCAGGGCGCGCGGATCTTTCCCGACCAACACTTCACCGCCGACGACGCATGTTTGGAGCGAAAATACGATCTCGTGATGGCCAGCACGTCGCTCCAGTACGAGGAGGACTGGCGGGCCCTCCTCGCGCGGCTTGGCGGGGCAACTGGCGAAATTCTCTACGTCACGGGGCTTCCGGTCGTGGTGCATGCACCTTCGTTCATGTTCGTTCAACGACCGCACGAATTCGGCTACGACACGGAGTACCTCGCCTGGTGTCTCAACCGCGACGAATTCATCGCCGAGACAGAAGCGAACGGCCTTCGGCTCATGCGGGAACTCGTCGTCGGACACCGCCCGCCGATCGCCGGTGCAGCAGAGCAGGCGGAGTATCGCGGCTTCCTGTTCCGACCCTGCAGTAAGGAAGGCGAACCCCGGTGACTCGCGCCGATCACGACCGAGAGCTGCTCGACGCCGTGCGCGCCCTGGCACTGCGCCCGGTGCTGATAGACATCGGGGCGTCGGGAGATCCGCCGCAGGTCTGGGGTCCGATTGCGCCCGAGTCGATCTATGTCGGGTTCGATCCCGACGTGCGCGAGCTTTCGGAGACGGCTGCGGACACCTTCTTCGCGAAACACGTCCTGAACGCCGCGGTCGTGCCAGAGGCCTGGGGCGACGACGTGACGATCTTCCTCACGCGATCACCGTATTGCTCGAGCACGCTGGAACCGGACCACGAGGCCCTGTCCTCGTTCCTGTTCGCCGACCTGTTCCTGGTCGAAGGGACAGCCTCCGTGCCGGCGATCACAATCTCAAAAGCCCTGGAGCAGCTCGGTCTCGATCGCGTACATTGGTTCAAGACCGACTCGCAGGGCACCGATCTGCGCCTGTTTCAGAGCCTTCCGGACCGGATCCGCGCTCGTGTCCTTGCCGTCGACGTTGAGCCTGGGCTGATCGATGCCTACGTTGGCGAGGACCTGTTCGAACAGGCGCACGGCCATTTTGTTCACAGCGGTTTCTGGCTCTCCAACCTGCGACTCGGGGGTGCCGTTCGAATGCGCTCGGCGACGCTGGCAGAGATCCCAACGCTCGACCGTACCACCGTCCAGCGCACGGTGCGGCCCAGTCCCGGCTGGTGCGAGGCTCGCTACCTTAGGACAGTGGAGTCGCTCAATGATCCGATCTTCGCCGAGGAGGACTGGGCGCTTGCTTGGACGTTCGCGATGCTCGACAGCCAGTGGGGCTTTGCGCTTGACGTGGCACGCGAGTACGGCAGGCGTTTTGGCGCAAGCGCCAGATTCGATCAAATGGCCGAACTCCCAATCGCGAGGATCCGCTCCGCTGCCCGCGACCCGCTCTGGCGAAAGGCCGCCAGAGCCGTGATTCCCCGCGCGTTGATCCGGACAGCTCGCTCGGTGCTGCAAGGTGGGGCCAAGGCATGGTGATCAACCTGGAGTGGTTCGCGGGCAAACGCGCGCTCATCACGGGGGGGCTGGGCTTCATCGGATCGAACCTCGCTCACCGGCTGGTCGAGCTGGGCACCGACGTCCTCCTCGTCGACAGCCTGGTCCCCGAGTACGGTGGCAACCTGTTCAACATCGCGGGGATCGAGGACCGGGTCCGGGTCAACATCTCGGACGTCCGCGACACGCATAGCATGCGCTACCTGGTGCAGGACCGGGACGTGCTGTTCAACCTCGCCGGTCAGACCAGCCATCTGGACTCGATGGAGGACCCGTTCTCCGACCTCGAGATCAACTGCCGCGCCCAGCTCTCGATCCTCGAGACGTGCCGCCATCACAACCCGGGCATCAAGGTCGTGTTCGCCAGCACGCGCCAGGTCTACGGCAGGCCCGACACGTTGCCGGTCGACGAGCGGCATCTGCTCCGGCCAGTCGACGTCAATGGCATCAACAAGATGTCCGGCGAGTGGTACCACATCCTGTACAACAACGTTTACAACCTGCGCGCCTGCGCCCTGCGCCTGACCAACACCATCGGGCCGAGGATGCGCGTCAAGGATGCGCGCCAGACGTTCCTCGGCGTCTGGATTCGCGCGCTCGTTGAGGGCAAGCCGTTCGAGGTCTGGGACGGCTCACAACAGCGCGACTTCACCTACGTCGACGATGCCGTGGACGCGTTCCTGCTCGCCGCGGCGAGCGACGCCGCCAACGGCCAGATCTTCAACCTCGGAGGCGACGGACACGTGACGCTGCGGGAACTGGCCGCGCTGCTGGTCGAGGTCGGCGGAGAGGGGCGCTTTCTCGTCCGCGAGTTCCCCGCCGACCGCAAGCGGATCGACATTGGGGACTTCTACGCCGACTTCGGACACATCCGGCACGTGCTCGGGTGGAGCCCGAAGGTCTCGTTGCGGGAGGCCCTGCTCCGGACCGTCGCCTACTTCCGCCAGTCGCTCCCGAAGTACCTGTGAGAGCTGGAGCCGTGGCCGACCCCCTCCCGATCCCCGCCGCCGACCCGCGCGCGAGCTTCCTTGCCCACCGGGCGGAGATCGAGGAAGCGATCGTCGGCGTGTTGAACGCGGGCCGTTACATCCTCGGCGAGGAAGTGGGGAACTTCCAACGGGAGTTCGCTCGCTTCCTGGGGGCCGAATCCGCCGTCGGGGTGGCGTCCGGGACCGACGCGTTGGTCCTGGCGTTGCGGGCCTGCGGGGTCGGCCCGGGCGATGCCGTCCTCACCGTCTCCCACACCGCCGTGGCCACCATCGCGGCGATCGAGTTGGCCGGCGCGACACCGGTCCTCGTCGACATCGACGCTGCAACCTTCACCATGGACCCCAACCATCTCGAAGAGGCCGCGCGAGACTTGAGCAAGAACCGCAACCGCGCAGGTGCCAACCTCAAGGCCATCGTCCCCGTCCACCTCTACGGCCACCCGGCGGACCTGTCCGCGGTGGCCGAGGTAGCCCGGCGCTTCGGCCTGCGCCTGATCGAGGATTGCGCCCAGGCGCACGGGGCGATGGTGGGCGGGCGTGCCGTCGGCACCTGGGGCGATGCCGGCGTCTTCAGTTTCTATCCGACCAAGAACCTCGGTGCGATTGGCGACGCCGGGGCCGTGAGCACGATGAACCCGGATCTCGCCAGGCGGGTCGCCCGCCTGCGGGAGTACGGCTGGGAGGAGAGTCGGGCCAGCCTCGAACCGGGGTTCAATTCGCGCCTTGACGAGATCCAGGCCGCGATCCTGCGCGTCAAGCTTCACCATCTCGAGGCCGAGAACCTGCGCCGCCGGCATCTCGCATCGATCTACGCCGAGCGCCTCCAGGGTTCGCGCGTCATCGTGCCGATCATCCGCGAAGGCGCTCGGCACGTGTTCCACCAGTTCGTCGTTCGCTGCCACGACCGCGATCGACTGCGCGAGGACCTTCGGGACCGAGGCATCGGCACCCTCGTCCACTACCCGCTGCCCGTCCACCTCCAGCCGGCGTATCGAGACCGCTTGCGACACGGTCCGGGCGGCCTCGAACGGACCGAGCGGGCGTGCCGGGAGATCGTCAGCCTGCCGATCCATCCGCAGCTCTCCGACGACCAGGTGCGCCAGGTCGCAGATGCGATCCGCGCCCGGGACGGGCGCCCCGGGTAGCCGCGGGATGTACGAGTTCTGCACCTACTTCGACCATCGGTACCTGCCCCGGGCGCTGGCCTTGGTCCACTCGCTGCGGCGCTGGTGTCCGGAATTCCGCCTCCACGCGCTGTGCTTCGACGAGCCGGCTCGAGCCGGCCTGCAAGCGCTCGCTCTGCCGGAGGTGGTCCCGCTTCCGGCGCCGGAACTCGAACGGGCGTACCCGGCCTTGAAGGCGGCCGAAACCAGCCGATCCCGTGTCGAGTACTACTTCACATGCTCGCCGTTTCTCGCGTCGTTCGTCTTCGATCGCGAGCCGGCGATCGACACCCTGACCTACCTCGACGCGGACCTGTTCTTCTTCTCCGATGCCGCCCCACTGTTCCGGGAGATGGGTGACGCCGCCGTCGCGATCATCGGCCACCGCTTCCCGCCGCGCCTGCGCGCGCTCGAGGCCTTTGGCCGGTACAACGTGGGCTGGCTCACGTTCCGGCGAGACCCGCGCGCGCTCGCATGCCTGCGATGGTGGCAGGAGCGCTGCCTCGAATGGTGCTTCGATCGTGTCGAGGGCGGCCGGTTCGCGGACCAGAAGTACCTTGATGAGTGGCCCGAACGGTTTCCGGGTACGGTCGAGCTGAAGAATCCCGGTGCCGGGGTTGCGCCTTGGAATCTCGAGACCTCTCCGATCGAGCGTGTCGGGGATCGGGCGGGGGTCGCCGGAGGGCCGCTCATTTTCTTCCATTTCCATGGCGTCAAGCCCGTCGCACCCGGCGTCTACGATCTTGGGTTCGCGCCCTACGGCGTCCGTCCAACCGGGTACGTCGTTCGTCGCGTCTTCGGCCCCTACCTCCGCGCGCTTCGAGAGGCCGAGCAGGCGCTGGCCGAAGTGGGTATTTCCGTTGCGCCTCCCCATCGCCGAGGATCGCTGCCGGTATCCGGGGACAACCACGCAACGCCAGGCGATGACCAAATACGAACGGGTCGATGGCGGCGCCTCTCGCGGATCGTCAAGGAGATCCTCCGCCGACGATACGCGCTCGTCGTGAAGGGTTTGGTCCCCTGACCGCAGGATCGGGGAAAACAGTCGGGCTTCCGAACGGTGAGCGAGCGCCGGTGGTGCGTTCGCAGCAGAAGCCAACTGGGGTTTCCGGGCTGAGTTCGAACCAGGAGCGGTATGAGGTCCTGCTCACTCCTCGACCGGGGTGATCCACGGGTCGTTCCGCAGTAGCCGCCGGATTGCGGCAGCCGCGATGTGCAGCATGCGCGGGCGGGGGTGATGCGTCGCCAGGCCCAGGAGCGCCATTGCGCGACGCCACCTGGGCGTCGCGCCGTCCGCGAGGACGCGAGCGACCGCGCGGTGGCGATCGAGCTCCTCCAGGCGTCGCCGACAGTCCGTCCTGAGCGCCTCGAACCCGCGCAGCTCGACGAGCTTCTCGAGGGCGCGACGGTATTCGGCAAAGAACGCGTCGGGCCGGGTCGAGGTCTTCGATGCCGCGTGCAGTCGGAGCGCCGCGATCACGGTCGAACCGTAGCCGACGCGCGGAAACATGGCGAGATAGCGGAGGTACATCTCCATGTCGAAGTAGAAGTGAAACGCGGGGTCAGGTCCACCGCATCGGAGCACGTGCTCGCGGCGCAGCCAGATCGCGGGCTGAAGCATTTCGACGTCGAGATCGCCGCGAATGATCTTCCTGGCAACGATCTCTCGGCTCCGGCGCGGGACGGCTTCGCCGGCACCTTCGAGGAGCAGCCCTCCGCCGCCGAATGCGTCGATGCCGCTGCGCATCGCCTGCGCAACCGCGGCGAGCGCGCCCGCCTCCAGACGGTCGTCCGAGTTGATCCAGTTGAAGATCTCACCAGTGGCCCTTCCGAGGCCCTTGTTGATCGCGTCGGCCTGCCCGCGATCTGTCTCGCTCACCGACCAGACAAGCCACGGCTGGTACTTCTTGATGATCTCGACGCTCCCATCGTGGCTCCCGCCGTCGATGACGACGTACTCGAGATCCGGATACCCCTGGAGCAGCACGGAGCGGATCGCCTCTTCGAGGAAATCGGCCTGGTTGAGCGATGGCGTCACGATGGTGATGCGCGGCCATGGCCGGCCGTCCGGAATCGCCGCCCCGAGGCGGGGGCTCTCCTCGGTCCACGGCCAGCCGGTTCGGCCTCCGTCGGGCGTTGGCAGTTCGGCGAGGGTGGGACAACGCATGCGCTCAGGCTATTCCGAACCGAGCTTCTGTCGGCGCTGCGGCTTTGTCAAGCTGGTGTCCAGCTCGGCGCCCGCAGTTCGTCGCGGAGGGCGCTGGCAACCCTACGAGCGGCGGCCGGGGGTGCGCCACAGACCCGTGACAACGTGAGAACATGGCAGAGGTGGCGATGCGAGGTGTTACTGACAGCGCGGCGGCGAGGATGCCCGCCCTCGGCTGGGACCGGCCGCTAGTGCCCACTGGAAAAGGCACGGCATGACGGACCAGCCCGCGATGCGCAGGCGACCGCAGCTCACGGTCGTGTCGAGCAGCAACTTCGCCCGCGCCTATGGGGGCATTGCCTACCTTGCAAGCGCTCTCGTCGCGCGCGGCGTTGATGTCGAGGCACATGGGCCCATTCCTCCCGAAATGCTCCCCGAGCTGCGGCGGCTGCCGTTCCCGGTGCACTCGGTCTGGACTAGGGGCGGGGTGGGATCGCAACGCAGCGCGCTTGTGCGCTTCCGTCTCCGCTGCCTCGTGCGGGGAATTCGCCGCGCCGGCGCGTGGCTCTTTACCGACCTCTCGTTTTTCTCCACGGCGGTCGCGATCAAACGGGTGCGACCGGCGTCACGGCTGATCCACTACTGCCCCGAGTTCCTCACCCCCGAGGAGTTTCCGCATATCCGCCAGACCCGCGTGTACGCTCGCCACGCCGATGCACCCGATCTGGTGATCGATGTCAATCTCGGCCGTGCCGAGCGTCGCCGGGCGCGGTTCGGCCTGACGCGGGAGATCCTCATCTTGCCGAACACGCTGCCACTCGCCGAGCTGCCGCCGCCCGCGCCGCCCGGGGCACTGGACCGGTTGGCCGGGGGGAACCTACCCGCGGACCTCCCGGTCCTCCTCTACGCCGGTGCCCCCCACGCGGAGGCAGGCTTCGATAGAGTCATTACGGCGCTGCGCGAGACGCGCACGCCGGTGTTCTTGCTCGCCTTCTGCGGCGACGGCGGCGATCGGACCGAAGCCCTCCGCGCCGCCGTCCAGGCGCGCCTCGGTCCGCAACGCGGCCGCGTCTGTCGCGCGGTTGCCCGCCGCGACCTGCTCGCCTGCATGCACCAGGCCGACGCGGGGCTGGCGTACTATCCGTTCTCGGTCGCGCCGTCATGGAATCAGCTTCACTGCGCACCGACCAAGGCCTACGAGTACTTGGCGGTGGGGTTGCCGGTGGTCGCCTCGAACAACCCACCCCTGATCGAGCTGATCGCTGCCCGATCGCTGGGGGCATGCACGGCGGATGACAGCGTCGAAGCCCTGCGCGCGACACTCGACGACCTCTTTTTGGACCGGAGCGCACTGCGCCGAACCGGGGAACGAGCACGGGAAGCTTTCGCTTTGGAGCTGAGCTTCGAGCGTGTGGCACCGCCGGTCGTCGACCGGGTCGTGGCGCTGCTCGACCGGGCGGAGCCGCGATGACTGGCTGGCGATTGTCGCCAGCTCGACTCCCGCGCTGCGAGCAGGCCGGGCGTCCCGTTGCGGGCCGATGGGTTGGGCTTAACATGCCATCGCGTGAGGGACGATTGAGCGATCTCGGCGCCCGAGCGAACCGGCGTTTCGGACGCCAGCCTGAACGGTACCGCGCCGCGATGAGGAACCGGTGCGACTGACCCGCCTCCAGCGAGCGATCGGCTTCCTCGCCCACACTGGCCAGGGCCTCGGTGCGGTGGAGCGGCTGCGGCTCGCTCGGCTGCCCCGCTACCAGCGCACTATCACCCGGGTCTTCGGCAAGAGCCTCACGATGGTCGACGCGGCCAGCTTCCTCGTTGAGTTTGACGAGATCTTCGGCAAGCGGGTCTACGACTTTCCGGCGGCTGCTCCCGACCCCTTGATCATCGATTGCGGTGCCAACATCGGCCTCGCAACGATCTTCTGGAAGCGCCTCTTCCCGGCCAGTCACATCATCGCGTTCGAGCCGGACCCAGCGATTTTTGCTGCTCTGGAGTCGAACGTTCGCACCTTCGGGCTCGGAGGCGTCACCCTCCATGACCGCGCGGTGTGGAACGCCGAGACCAGCTTGGAGTTCCGCGTCGAAGGCGGAGCGGGGGGCCGGCTCGACCCCAACGCGAAAGGGGATGACGTCATTCACGTGCCGACGGTGCGGCTGCGCGACTTCCTCACCGATCGGGTCGACCTGCTCAAGGTCGACATCGAGGGAGCCGAGACCGAGGTGCTGGCCGACTGTGGCAATGTCCTTTCCAACGTCGAACAGCTATTCGTCGAGTACCACTCACAGCGAGGTCGCCAGCAGACCCTCCACGTGCTGTTGGCGCTGCTCCAGGCCGCCGGCTTCCGCTACCACCTCACACCAGCACTGGTCGCCAGTTCGCCGTTCCTCGCCCGCCCGGCCTCTTGCGGAATGGACCTGCAGCTCAACGTTTTCGCGTTCCGGGACTGACTCGCTTTCCAGCATCCCCCGACCCGACGGTTACCTGCCACGTAGATGCCCCGCCGCCCAGCTTTGACCATGGCCGCGGGCCGCGCTAGATTGCCTCGCCGTAGGGAGGCTCGGATGCGACTCGTGGAGTGCGTTCCCAACATTTCCGAGGGTCGGCGCAAGGAAGTGTACGAGGCGGCCGCTACAGCCGCCGCGGCCCCTGGAGTCACCCTGCTCAACGTCGATCCCGGAGCAGAGACCAACCGCACCGTGATCACCTTCGTGGGGGAGCCGGAAGCGGTACTCGAGGGCGCCTTCCGGCTCGTTGCGACCGCCACCTCCCTCATCGACATGAGCACCCACCGCGGCGCCCACCCGCGTATCGGCGCCATCGACGTCGTGCCGTTCGTCCCCGTTGCGGGAGTGACGATGGAGGAATGCGCGGAGCTGGCGCGTCGGCTCGGCGAACGAGTCGGGCGCGAGCTCTCGATTCCCGTGTACCTGTACGAGTTCGCCGCCTCCGCCCCGCACCGCCGCAACCTGGCTGAGATCCGCGCCGGAGAGTACGAAGGCTTGGCCGACAAGCTCAAGGACACGCAGTGGCAGCCCGATTTTGGTCCTGCGAGCTTCGTGCCCCGCTCCGGCGCGACCGTCATCGGAGCGCGCAAGTTTCTCGTCGCCTTCAACGTCAATCTCAACACCTTGGACAAGCGTCTCGCCAACCGCGTCGCCCTCGACGTACGCGAGAAGGGGCGAATGCGCCGCGACGAGCATGGCAACCCGCTCGTCGACAGCAAGGGTAATCCGTTGTGGGATCCCGGCCTGCTCAAGTCCGTCAAGGCGGTGGGCTGGGTGATCCCGGAGTTCGGCTGCGCGCAGATTTCCATCAACCTCACCGATCTTGACGTCACCCCCCTACACGTCGCGTTCGACACGTGCGAGGAGCGCGCGGCCGAGCGCGGGCTGCGCGTGACCGGCTCGGAGCTCGTCGGCTTGGTGCCGAAGTCCGCGCTGCTTGCCGCCGGGCGGCACTACCTGGCCCGAATGGGCCGCTCCACCGGGGTGCCGGAGAGAGCGCTGCTGCACGTGGCCATGCGCACGTTCGGTCTGTCCGAGGTCAAGGCGTTTGATCCCGAGGAGCGCATCATCGAGTACCGATTGGCATCGGGCCAGCGGCTCGCCGCCATGACCCTGCGAGATTTCGCCGACGAGCTGTCGACCGAGTCGCCCGCCCCCGGAGGTGGTTCGGTTGCGGCGCTGGTTGGCGCCCTTGGCGCGGGGCTCGCCGCCATGGTCGCCAACCTTTCCCACGCCAAGAAGGGGTTCGAGGCGCAACAGGCACGGCTCGAGAACATCGCGGTACGCGGGCAGCAGCTCAAGGACCGCCTGCTCGCCGCGGTTGACGCGGACACCGTCGCCTTCGATCGCCTGCTCGAGGCGATGCGGTTGCCCAAGGCCACGTCCGGGGAGCAGGCCACGCGGGACGCCGCGATGGCCGCCGCCACGGTTGCGGCCATCGAGGTACCGCTTGGAGTGCTGGAGGCGTGTCCCGGGATCATCGAGCTGTGCCGTAACGTGGGCCGGATCGGATTGCAGGCGTCACGATCCGATGCCGGCACTGGCGCTCAAGTTGCCCGCGCCGCCGCCGCCGGCGCATATCAGAACGTGTGCATCAACCTACCCGGCCTCACCGATAGGCAGCGGGGCGGAGCACTCCTCGCGCGGGCCGACGCCGCTTGGCGAGAAGCCCAAGCGCTGCACCGCCTCACCGAGGGGGAGATTCTCGGCGGGCTGCGCGCGGCCGCCGAAAAGAATGGGGCATGACCCAGCGCCACACCGTTGGTATCCTCGGAATCGGGGTTGTTGCTCTGGCGCTCGCGAGCTCAATCGGTCTTGCCCACGCGATCCATCCCCCCGGCTACTTCACCAAGTACCTCCAGGCGGCCACAATACCGGCGACGAGCGACCCACGGGCGTCAGATTACAGCGCGCTCTATCGCCTGCTTGCACGGGCGCTGGTCCCCGAGGGAGGAGCGTATCCATTGCTCCTCGCGCAGTGTCTCATTCACGCGGTTCTCTCCCTGGTGGTCTTCATCACGGTGCGGGCATTGGCGGGCAACGCCGTCGGATTCATTGGCGGTGCCATTGCCGCAACCTACCGCCCGTTGTTGGTCTACACCGCCGTGCTCGAGCCGGAGATCCTTCTCGCTGGCCTGCTCGCGCTGGCGATAGGAGCTGGCTATGCGGCCAGGCGGCACCTGTTGGCGGGAGCCTCGATCCTCGCGCTGATACTTGCCGCGCTCGCGTCGGCCAGCCTGGGACTGGCCGCCTTGTGCAGGCCCCCGGCACTGCTTTTGGCCCCGGTGTGGGCGTGGTGGCTGGCGATCGCGGCGCCTCGGCAGTCACGCGCGAAGGTGGCGGGTTTCGCGGCGCTCGTGCCGCTTCTGGTCGTTGCGCCGGTGGCGATTGACCGAGCGCGCGGTTCCGGCTCGCCCGTGATCATGGATCCGGGTGCAGTGTTTTATGAGGGCAACGCTTCTCAAGCGACAGGGGGGGCACCGTGGCAGAGCAGCTTCCTCGTGGCCGTGGAACTGGCCAACCTAGCCCAGTCCGATTACGGTCACGTCGCCTATCATCGTATCGCGGCGGCGGCGCTGGCCAGGACCGTGACACCGACCGATGCCAACCGCTACTTCACCCAACTCGCCCTTGAGGGCGTGCGGGCGTATCCCGGCGCCGCGGTGCGGCGGGTGCTGGAGAAGTTGGCGCGTGCCCTGGGACCACACGAGCTGCACGACCTGCCGGAGGCGTTCGAGCTCGACCGGCGCCTGCGTGAGGTGCTCCCGTGGGGGTTCGCCCTGCTCCTTATCCCGCTCCCTCTGCTGGCGCTGACAACGCCCCGCCGTCTCGTCGAGTTGGGCGGGCCGCTTGCCGTGGTCGCACTTTCCTGCCTTCAGCAGGTGGCGCTTTCGTCCTCCGCCCGGCAGCGTCTTCCCCTCGTGGTGGGGCTCCTCTTCGTCGCCCCGGTGCTGGCGGCTGATGCCTTTCGCGCGAGCCGGCCCCGACGCCCCGCGTATCTCGCCCTCACGCTGGGTGCCTCCACCGCGCTGGCATGCGCGTTGGCGCTGGCTCCCATTTCCGTGTACGCCGAATATCGGATGGAGAAGCTGCTCGGCGCAACCGCCGACAACACCCGCGAGCGGGTCGCCAGCGTGCTAGACGGGCGAGCGTTTGCCGCCAGGGTTGCCGTTGCGGCGTTCACACTTGAGCAAGCGGAAGACCTCGCGGAGGCTGGCAAACGGACCGAGTCCGAGAGCCTCCTCGCGCGCCTCCGCCCCGAATTGCACGAGATGCCGAGCCGGCTTGTCGCCCGCGTTGAATGTGGACTCGCCCGCTGTCGCGTGGTGGAGGGCGACTTCGCGGGCGCCGGCGCCGCGGTCCAGCGAGCCCTCACCGCATTCCCGGCCGATCTCGCTGCCCAGGCGCTTGCCGTCGCCTTGCATTGCAACCAGTCGTCGTCACTGCGGGACTGGCGTCCGCCCGGCATCGACCCGTTCACCGCACGGTACGCCCTGGCACACGAGATCGCAGCGCTCTACGGACCAACTGCGACCGATGCCATCGTGGCGCCTATTCTGGCCAGCTTCCCGGAACTCGCCGGGACGAAGGCGTGGCTGCCGCCGGCAGGTCTCGTCAAGCGCTGAAGCATGCCTTTGCGGTCCCGATTTCAGTGGGTCTACCGCGCAGAGCACGCGCCTGCAGCGACCCGGCCCTGACAACCAATGCCAAGCGTCGCCCAAAAAAGATCGGTGGTGCCTGAGCACCACCGGAAGGAGCGGCCAGCTTCCACCTTGCGAAACCACTCTCGGTCGATGCGGGAGACAATACAATCCCACGAAAGAGGGATATCGGACGGCGGCTCGGAATCGAGGCTGGAGCCGGCTCGATGAGCCGATTGGCGCCCGCGAAACGCCAGGCGAGCAGTAAGCCCCCATGCGCAAACACGCCCCGCAGACGCGTCTTGCTCGGAGCGTTGAAGCGGTTATTCAGGTTCTGTCTTGCCTGAGGCCTGGAGCCTGTCTTTATGCCTCCGCCTTGAGCTTGCGGACCTCTTCGATCATCGCAGGCAGGACCTGGAACAAGTCACCGATGATGGCGTAGTCCGCCACCTTGAAGATCGGCGCCTCAGCATCCTTGTTGATCGCCACGATGATCTTTGAGGACGACATGCCAGCGAGGTGTTGGATCGCGCCGGAGACGCCGCAGGCGATGTAGAGCGACGGCGAGACCACCTTGCCGGTTTGACCGACTTGATGGGCGTGGTCGATCCAGCCCGCATCCACGACCGCACGGGAAGCCCCGACAGCCGCACCGAGCAGCTTCGCCAGCTCGCGGATGATGGCGAAGTTCTCCGGACCCTTGATGCCGCGTCCGCCGGTCACGATCACGTTCGCCTCACTGACGTCCAGCTCCGCACCTTCCTTGGCTACGATTTCTTTGACCACGGCGCGGATGTCGCCAGTAATCGGAGCAAGCGCCTCGACCTGCGCCGGAGCACCACCCGCCTCGGCCGCGAACACGTTCGGACGCAGCGTTACGACCACCGGCTTGCCGGCGCCATCCACGGTTGCAACCGCCTTGCTCGAATAGACCGAGCGGGTCGCCACCAACGTACCGGCTTCGACAGCCAGCTTGGTGACATCAGCGAGGCACCCCCAGCCCATCCGCGCGGCGAGGCGCGCAGCGAGATCGGACCCTAGCAAAGTGGCACCGAGGAATACCGCTACCGGTTGCGCCTTGTCCGCCGCAGCCTTGACCGCGGCCGCGTACCCCTCGGCGGAGTAGCGGCCGAGGCGCTCCTCGTCGGCGACCAAGACTTGGCCTGCGCCATATGCGCCCAACTCGGCCGCCTTGGCCAATACGTCGTGTCCCACCAGCACCGCGGTGACTGGCCACGAGGAGCCCGCAGCGAGTCTCCGTGCCTCAGACAGCGCTTCCAGCGATGCCTTGCGGATATTTCCGCTCCGCTGCTCGACGAATACCAGGATGCCTGCCATGCTCGCCCCCGTCCTCAGAACGCTTTCGCCTGCTCGTGGAGCAGCCGCACCAGCTCTCGCGCGGTTCCCGTCGGGTCTTCCTCGCCCTTGAGGATGGTCCCACCGGCCTTCGCCGGCGGCAGCGCCAGCTTGAGCCAGCGACAATGCGCCTGGGTGCCGGCTAAGGCGCTTTCGTCGAGGCCGAGGTCAGCTACCGAGAACGTCTGGACCGCCACCTTCTTTGCCGCCATGATCCCCTTGAGCGATGGGTAGCGCGGCTCGTTGAGGCCCTTTTGCGCCGTGACGACACAGGGTAGCGGCGCCCCTACTAGTTCGGCGCCGCCCTCGACTTCGCGGTGCGCGACCAGGTTGGCGTCGCCGACCTCGAGTTTGACGACGTTGGCGACATGGGGCAGATTGAGCAGCTCCGCCACCATCGCCCCAACCAGGCCGTTGTCGCTCCCTACGCCTTTGACGCCGGCGAGGATGAGATCGTAGGGGCCGGTCTTCGTCACTGCGGCGGCAAGCACACGGGAGATGGCCAGGGCATCCCCAAACGTCCCATCGCCACCCTTGACGTGAATCGCCGCATCCGCTCCCCGCGCCAGGCACTCACGCAGGCCCTGCACGGCCCGCTCTGTCCCGTACGTGAGCACGGTAGTTGAGCCGCCCTTGGCCTCTTTCAGCCGGATCGCCTCCTCCAGGGCGTACTCGTCATAGGGCGAGACGATCCACTTGATGTCGCTCTCCTCGATACGGTTGCCTACACTGCCGATCTTGATGACCGAGGCGGTGTCGGGCACATGGGCCACGAGCACGCAGCACTTCATCGCGCTTCCTCCTCACCCGCCTCAGGCGGGCACGATCGCGATCATGACTTCAAGGCGGTGTCGGGTTAAACCCGGCACGCCATGGCTCACCGCAGCTTGCCGAGCACCACGCAGGCGTTGGTCCCGCCAAACCCAAACGAGTTGGAGATCGCCACATTTACCTCGCGGCGCACCGCGCGGTGAGGCGTGTAGTCGAGGTCGAAGCCCTCATCCGGGCGGTCGAGGTTGATGGTGGGCGGGATGGTATCGCGGGCGACGGCCAGCGCGGTGACGCCGGTCTCCAAACCGCCAGCCGCTCCGAGCAGATGGCCGGTCGACGACTTGGTCGAGGACACCGCCAGCTTGTAGGCGTGTTCACCGAAGGCGCGCTTGATCGCAATCGTCTCGACCCGATCGCCCTGCGGTGTGGAAGTGCCGTGGGCGTTGATGTAGTCAACCGCGGTTGGTGGCAGCCCGGCATCGGCGAGCGCGTTGGCCATTACCCGCGCGGGACCGTCACCGTCCTCGGAGGGTGCGCTGATGTGGTACGCGTCGCCGGACATGCCGAAACCGAGCAGCTCGGCGATGATCGGCGCACCGCGCCGACGGGCGCTCTCCAGCTCCTCGATCACCAAGATCCCGGCACCCTCGCTGAGCACAAACCCATCTCGGTCGCGGTCCCAGGGACGGGACGCTTTCTCGGGTTGATCGTTGCGCGTGGAAAGCGCTCTCATGTTGGCGAAACCAGCCACCGTCAAGGGCGATATGACTGCCTCAGTGCCGCCGCAAAACGCCGCATCACAGTAGCCATGCTTGATGTAGAGGAAGGCGTCACCGATCGCGTGGGCGCCCGTGGAGCAGGCGGTGCAGGTTGCACTGTTGGGGCCCTTGGCGCCAGTGCGGATCGACACGAGCCCGGCGGTCATGTTCACGATGCTGCCCGGGATGAAGAACGGCGAGACCCGCCGCGGTCCGCGCTCAAGCATCACCGAGTGATTGTCCTGGATCCACGGCAGCCCGCCGATCCCGGAGCCGATGACCACCCCCACGCGCTCCGCATTCTCTGGCGTGACGCGGAACTGCGCCATCTCCATCGCCATCTGGGTGGCGGCGATGCCGTAGTGGATGAAGGTATCGTACTTACGGAGTTCCTTGACGTCCAGGTAGCGCGCCGAATCGAATCCCTTCACCTCACCAGCAATGCGCACGGGAGAGGCCGAGGCGTCAAAGCGGGTAATGGGGCCGATGCCGGATCGTCCGGCAATCAGCCCCTCCCACGTTGCCTCGGTACCCACCCCAAGGGGCGAGATGAGGCCCACGCCGGTGACAACTACCCGGCGCGCCATCAGGCTTCCTTCACGTGCTCCTTGAGGTAGTTGACGGCATCACCGACGGTGCGGATCTTCTCCGCCTCGTCATCGGGGATCTCGACACCGAATTCTTCCTCAAACGCCATCACGAGCTCAACGGTATCGAGGGAGTCGGCGCCCAGGTCCTCGACGAACGAGGCCTCGATCTTCACCTTCTCCGGGTCCACGCCGAGTTGCTGCACGATGATGTCCTTGACCTTCTGTTCGATATTCATCCGGTGATCTCCTTCGCGATCTGCGCCGTAAACAGCGGGGGAATTTCTACCACACGGCCGCAGCGGGCGCAAGCGGCGCTTCCGGATCGGCCACGGCGCGCCCACTTGAATCGAGGACCTTCAGTTCAAGTTCGAGCTTGATACCAAGACCTTCTCGCACCCGTCGCGCCATTTCAGCCACCAAGAACCGAACATCGGCAGCGGTTGCGCCACCCGCGTTGACCACGACGTTCGCGTGCCGATGGCTCACTTCCGCGCCGCCCTGCCGTAAGCCCTTGCATCCAAGCTGCTCAAGTAGCCGCCCGGCAAAATCTCCTGGGGGGTTGCGGAAGATGCTCCCGGCGTTCGGCTCCTCCGGAAGGACGCCGCGCCGCCGCGCGATGATTTCGTGGAGTTTCCGCCGCAGCGTCTCACGGTCTTGAGCCTGAAGCGCAAGTTCTGCGCAGGTGACAATCCGTCCTCGCCCGAGGACACTCCACCGATACCCTCCCTCCACCTCCCCACGCTCAAGTCGCCGCAACGACCCGTCCAACTCCACAACCTCCGCCCAGACAAGGACATCAAGGATCTCCTGACCGTATGCACCGGCGTTCATCGCGAGCGCGCCGCCAAGGGTGGACGGGATGCCACCCAGGCACTCGATACCGGCCAAACCGGCGTCCAGCGCCGCCCGCACCACGCGGGCGAGCGGGGCGCCACCGCCGGCACGCAGGGTGGCGCCATCGCATTGCACCCGGGTAAGATTCCCCACCAAAGTGATCACCGCCGCATCGAGGCCCTCGTCCGGTACGAGCACGTTCGCGCCGACCCCGAGCGCAAACCACGGCACCCCAGCAGATCCCGCCGCGTTGACCACCGCGGCGACGGCATCTGCTTGAGCGCAGCGAAGGAGCATTCGGGCTGGGCCGCCGATGCGCAGGGTGGTGTGCGTGGCGAGTGGCTCGAATTCCGTGACTGTGACCCCATCGACCCTCTTTGCAGTGAGTTCGCGGACGAAATTGGTCCAGTTTTCAGAAGTTGGCATGGCCCTTGCTTAGGGAAGGAGTGCGGTCAGGGATCAACGGCCACGACCTGAACGCACGCATCCAACCTCCTCCTTCATCCTGGCGGGCCAAAAGCCCGCCACCTTTTTGTCTCGGGGGGCCGGTCGCCCCCCTCCCAACCACCGCGACCTCGCCCACGGAAAATCAACGCGCTGCCGGGAAATTGTCCCGGGTTGGGCTGGCTCATCCGATCACACAATCGATGGGTTTGAGGGGATGCCACCATCCCACGGATCAGCCCACATCATGCCGGGTAGCCTATCACTCCAGCTCACCTTGAAGTCCAAGTTCGCGAAGATGGTAGAGCAGAGTTTGTCTGGAGATTCCGGCCTGTCGGGCCGCGCGGCTGCGGTTGCCGTCGCAGGCGTTGAGCAGGTCGGCGAAATACGCGCGACGGAAGGCCACCACGGCCTTCGACCATGGGAGTTGCTGCTGGGGCGTGGTTGGACTCTGTACCAAGCCGGGAAATCGATCCGGGCCGAGGATCTCACCCGGGCGCGCGCCGGCTACCGCACGAGCCACCGCGGACTCAAGCTCGCGCACGTTCCCCGGCCAGCCACCTCGCCGCAGCTCGGCCACCGTAGCGGGGGCCAGCCGCACGCCTGGACGGTTCAGGGTCGCGCCCAGACGAGCAGCGAAGTAGCGAGCAAGCTCCTCAATGTCCCCAGGTCGCTCGCGCAACGGTGGCACCTCGATGACCGCCACCGCCAGCCGATAGTAGAGATCCTGACGAAACCCCCCCGCCGCCACGGCGGCGGTGAGGTTGCGGTTGGTGGCCGCGACGAACCGCACGTCCACCACCCGCGACCGCGTCGCCCCCACTCGCCTAACTTCGTGCTCCTGCAGCAAACGAAGCAGTTTGCCCTGCAGCTCCATCGGTAGTTCGCCAACCTCGTCGAGGAAAAGCGTGCCACCCTCCGCCGCCTCGACCAGACCCGCGCGGTCACGATCGGCGCCCGTGAAAGCGCCGCGGATGACACCAAACAGCTCAGCTTCGAGCAGCGCTGACGGGATACCCGCGCAGTTGATCGGAATGAAGCTTCCTCGGCGGCGGCTCGCCGCGTGGAGCTCCCGTGCCACCAGCTCCTTGCCTGTGCCTGGCTCACCCGTGATCACGACGGTAAGCGGCAACGGTCCCCAGCGAGCGATCTGCTCGCGTACCGCCTTCGTCTCCTTGCTCGAACCCAACAAGCCACTCGTCGATACGTCTGGGTCGCCTGGTGCGGCATCACGGCGCAACGAGATGTGCCTCGCCACCAGCTCGAGGGCCGCCGTCGCCACCGCGTGATCGATGCCCAGCGCTCGCACGGTCACACCCCCCACCTCCAGCGCAACGGCATCGTCACCGACGTCCCCCCAACCTGCATGCACCTCGGCCCCCTCGAAGGCAAGCCCGCGCAGGCCGAGCGCACGGGCCAACGCCTCAAGGCGTGTTGGGGCGAGGCCATCCGCGCCCGCGTTGACGATGCGATCGAGCGCTTGCACGAGCCGAAGCGGATCGAGCCCACTCGAACGCCGCAGTAAGGCCGCCCAGCCATCGAGGTTCGCCGCCACCAGAACCGCCTCCGCGCGTCGCTCAAGGTCGGCCCACCCGGGATCGAGATGTTCGCCGCGTCGTGCGAGCAGGGCAAGAAAACGCACCACCCCGACGGCGGCCTCGCGCGGGATGCGATCAAACGCCCGTGTCAGCCACGCGCGTGCCCACTCGCCGTCGCCGCGCCGCCATGCTGCGAGGAGCTGGGCCGTCACTACGACGCCCCAGCGCTGCGGGAGTCCGCTTGGTGGATCGCAACCCCGATCGGCTTCCACCACAGCGTGGACAAGCGCCTTCTCGCCCGCCTCGGCTGGCTCCGCGCTTTGCTGCGCGCCACCGAGATCGCCAACCGCAAGGGCAAGGTGGGCGCGAAGGCCTGCGAACGCCTGGGACACCACGGCATGTTCACGGTGCCGCTCGGTCACGGTCCTCAATTGCGGCAGCAACCCCTGCACGGCCTCGATATCGCCACGGGCGAGCTCGGCTCGGGCTAACTCGATCTCGCCGAGGCACGTCGCTGCGTCGTCCGGCGTGCCGCGCAATTCCCTTGCCGCGAGCGTCAACTCGCGCGCCTGCCTCCAGTCGAGCCGGTCGCACGCGAGCACGGCCCGGTTCGCGCGTACCACCGTCGAAGCGCGGCGTGACCCACATCGCTCCAGGATCGACTCGGCGAGCTTGAGGTGGCGATCGGCCACCCCAGGCCGGTCGGTGAACATGGCCGCGAAACCGAGGTCGGCGTGGATCTCGCCAAGCCAGCATGGGTTCTCGCCGGTGGCCAGCCGGAGCGCCGCCCGCTGGGCGGTTGCCCCGGCGACCCATGCGCCCCGTGCAAACGCTGCCGAACCGGTGAGGTGCATTGCGCGCGCGTTGAGGTCGCCGCCCCACACGGACCGGCGGGCCCGCCGAAGCGTCCGCAGCGCGCCTGGGCCCTGGAGGTCTGCGAGCGCCAGCTCTGCTTCCAAGAGTGGAGGGTCGCAGGCCAGGAGCGCCCGGTGGAGGTGCGCCTCCCTCCTCGCGCCATCGCCCGCTCTTCGGGCGAGTTCGGCCGCCACCAGCTCGCAACGCGCCACGAGCCGTTCGGGCAAGTCGGTGCCATCGGCCTGCGGCAGTTCGGCCGCGGCGCCTTCGGGCAGTCCCGCACCTTCCGCCCACCACGCGGTGAGGGCATGCCAGACC
This sequence comes from Thermoanaerobaculales bacterium, assembly GCA_044447965.1. Taxonomy (GTDB): domain Bacteria; phylum Acidobacteriota; class Thermoanaerobaculia; order Thermoanaerobaculales; family Thermoanaerobaculaceae; genus DATIYW01. The sequence goes on from JBIOGJ010000001.1 coordinate 111,409, forward strand.
GGACCGCGCTCATGCGGTTCCACCGCCTGCAGTGCCTTTTCCGCCTCCTCCAGCCGTCCCAGCGAGAGCGCCGCCTCGGCGGCTGCCAGCCGTAACCGGGCTGGCCCGGGCACCTCGCGTGCCACGGCAAGGACGGCCCTCACCGCGCCACGAGCGAGGCGTCCTTCGCACCATGCCACCACGGGCGAGAATTCACCCCTGGCCAGAGCTCGCGCCACCGCGCCGGCCGCAGAACTCTCTCCTAAATGGGCGGCCATCGCTGCGAGCTTCACCTCGTCCGGCGCATCATCGAGTTGCGCCGCTCGCCACGCGCCACTGCGCTGTTGAGCGAGGCGGAGGCGCTCGATTTCCGGCAGCGCGGTGTCCGGCGCGTCGGCAAGGGCGCACACTTCCGCCGTCTCCAGCCCAACGGGCGCGCTCGCCAGCCAGCTCAGCGCGCGCCGCGCCGCAGGGGAGGCCAGCGCTTCCTGCTCCCGCGTGACCTCCACGGCCTGGGGAGGACCCGAGAATCCCGTCCGTGCCCCATTCTGCAGCGCCGCCGCCGCGAACGCCGGCCTTTTCCTGCCTACCTCGACCGCGAGCCCGGCGTGCGCAAAGGCAAGCTCGCTGCGTTCCGCGAGCAGCCACACCGCCTCGATTCCGCCAGCCAAAGGCAAAGGCGCCAGGCCCGGAAAGCTCAGCGTCGTGAGCGCCACCACGTCGCGGCCCGCCGCTGCTGCCCGCGCCTGCGCTCTGGCAACGTCCTCCTCCTCCCAGGCGCCTGCGGCCACCGTCACGTCACGGCCGAGCCGCGCGAGCCGTGTTGCGGCGACGAGGCCTGGCAAGACGGTTTCCTCCTCCACCCACGACACGCCCGATTCCGGAAGGGCAAAGCGCCGCGCCCACAGCGCCCGCCCCATCCCACTTGGGTGGCGCAGCGCAACCTGATCACGGCCCTCACCGAGGAGGACACCCAGCCAAGCCGCACTTGCCTCCCAGGCCGGCCGGGACGCGGCCGCTCGGTCGAAATCCGCTGCCCGCTCGGGAAGAAGCGCCCGCAGCAGCGGACCAAGCGTCCGCGGTAGAACCATCTCGCTCGCCCCAAATGCCGCCCGGAGACGTCGCTCAAGACGAAGCTCCTCGAGCCTCCAGTGCGGCAACGCGCCGAGCCGGAGCCACGGCCCAAGCTTGCCGCTCACAACGCGAGATCCTCGCAGGAGAGCGCGAGACGGGTGCCAGCCGCGCTCGAAGAGGAAAGTCCCGGCGGCGAGTAACTGCAAGGCTACCGCCGCGCGTTGGCCGCGTGGCCAGCCGGCCGCCTGCTGCATGCTCGTGCCCGGCGCGCTCAATTCCAAGACTGCTCCGCCGTCGCCTTCAGCGATGCTGGCAACGATAGGTAGAAACGGTGCATCCCATGCCAGCAGGCGCGCGAGACTCCCCGCGGCAGTCGCGGTGACCCTCACTCGGGACCACCCACGAGCCCATGCCAGGCTTGCCAAAACTCGGGCCACGATTTCACGACGCAGCCGGAACCTGCCACCCGGACGCCAGGTAGCACACACCCCGCCACCGCAAGCGCCATCGCGATTCTGTGATCCCCGGCGGGTTCGATGGTCGTGGGCTGGGCTGGTTTGCGTGGCCTGGCCCCCGCGGCGGCGAACCACCCCGCACCGCGCTCAACGGCAAAACCGAGGGCAACGAGGCATCTGGTCATCACCGAAAGCCGGTCGCTCTCCTTGACGGCAAGGCCCTCAAGGCCATCGAGCCGCCCGCCAGCGACGGCTACCACCACCGCGAGCGCGGGGAACAGGTCCGGCGTGTCGCGCAGGTCGGCGATCACCGGTTGGTGCACCGGACCCTCGAGGACAACACCCTCCCCGGATTCGCGCACGACGCAACCTGCTGCGGCCAGCAAGCCGAGGGCGACCGCGTCGCCTTGCCGGGAGTCGTGTCGAACTTCGAGCACCTCGACCCGCCCACCAGCCACGGCGACGGCCGCAAGCGGAAAAGCCGCCGCCGACCAATCGCCCTCCACCGCGAAAACAGCAGGCCTGAGCCCGCCCCCCGACACGGTGAGAACGCGGCCCGCATCCTGCGCCACGACCCGCGCGCCAAACGCCTCGAGAACCTCGACGGTGAGAGCAAGGTACGGACGTGAGGGGGGAGCGGAGGTCAGCCGCACCACCAAGCCGCCGGGGAGCGTGGCGCCGAGCAGCAGCAACGCCGAGACAAACTGACTGGACGCCGAGGCGTCGAGCCGCACCTCGCGGCCGGTAAGGGATCGGCCGCGCACGCGCAGCGGCAGATGCAGTTCTTCGCGCTCCGACGCCGTCTCGGCCGGGGCAATCTCGGCACCTAACTGGCGCAGCGCGTCGACCAGCGGCGCCATCGGCCGTTCGCGCAGCCGCGCGGTGCCATCGAGCAACCATTCGCCAGGCAGCGCCGTCAGCAAGCCGAGGGTAAAGCGAGCCCCGGTCGCATTATTGCCGAGGAAGAGGCGCGCGCGCGCCGCTGCTTCACGGCCTGAGGCGTTGATGCGGCCACTCCCCCACTCGAGGCGAAAGCCAACCGCTTGGAGCGCCGCCACCAGCAGGCGAGGGTCCTCCGCTTCGAGGGGGTTGTGCACCTCCGATCCCGGCCCGGCCAGGGCGGCAGCGAGGATGGCGCGCTGCGTCAGGCTCTTGGACGGAGGCACTCGAATGCGGCCGTGCACACCGCCGGGTGCGGAGGGGACCGCGACGATGTCGTCAAACAGTTGGGTCACAGTTGCCTCGATGCAGTGCAAGGGTGATTCTCGCCGCGGGAGTTGCCAGCGTCAAGTGAACGTTGCACATTGAGGGTATGGAAACGCGTCTCGACCGCTTCGTCGTCGCGCGGCGCGAGCTGGCCCTGCCGCACCAGTCGGGCAAGCTCGTGTGCGTCGCGTGTGCGCACCGTTGCAAGCTGGCCGACGGCGCGCGTGGCGCTTGCCTCGTGCGCGGCCGCTCGGGCGAGGACCTCACGGTGCCCTGGGGTTACACCGCCGGGGTCGCCATCGATCCGATCGAGAAAAAGCCGTTCTTCCACGTGCTGCCTGGCGCCCGAGCGCTGTCGTTCGGCATGCTCGGCTGCGACCTCCACTGCGCGTATTGCCAGAACTGGTTCACCTCCCAGGCGATACGCAACCCGTCCGCGTCCGACGAGGTACAGGAGACCACCCCGGAGGAGTTGGTGGGGGCAGCGGTGGCGCACCGCTGTGCGGTGGTGACCAGCACCTACAACGAGCCGCTCATCACCGCCGAGTGGGCGCACGATGTATTCGTCAGTGCGCGGCGGGCCGGCCTCCTCACCACCTTCGTCTCCAACGGCCATGCCACCCCCGAAGTGCTCGACTACCTCGCGCCGGTGCTTGACGCCTACAAAGTCGACCTCAAGGCTTTTTCAGCCAAGACCTACCTTGCCCTTGGCGGTAAGCTGCAGGCGGTGCTCGACGGGATCACCGGTCTGGTCGCACGCGGGATCTGGGTCGAGGTGGTGACGCTGATCGTCCCCGGCCTCAACGACACGCCGGCCGAGTTCCAAGGCATCGCCGAGTTTCTCGCCGGGGTCTCGCCCGACATCCCCTGGCACGTGACCGCGTTCCACCCCGACTACGAGATGACGGACTTGCCACCCACCTCGGCGGCGACCTTGCGAACTGCGGCGGAGATCGGCCGGACGGCAGGCTTGCGCTTCGTCTACGCGGGCAACCTCCCCGGTCGGGTAGGTCACGACGAAGACACCCACTGCCCGGGCTGCGGGGCGACGCTGGTGCGGCGCACCGGCTTCACCGTCTTGGAGATTCGCGTCACGACCGACGGCGGCTGCCCCTCGTGTGGCGCGAGCGTCGCTGGCTTGTGGTGGCCCAACGCCAAATGGAACCACCAGCAGGCTGCCACCGCCACGTCGGTCGAGCCATCCGCCTCCGAACCCTGATACCGGTTTGCGGTTCTTGGCGGCGCGCCGGCACGGCGAGGCGGACACCCCCCACCCTGCACCGCAGCGTGCTGCTGTTGTACCATCCACCGTTCGACGATGGGATCCGTACGTCTGGCTTCGCTGACCCTGGAGGGGTTCAAGTCGTTTGCGGGCCGGGCGGAGCTGTCGTTCCCAGGCGCCCTCATCGCCATAATCGGCCCCAACGGCGTCGGCAAGTCGAACGTCTCCGACGCCATCGCTTGGGTGCTCGGCGAGCAGTCGGCGCGCCTCCTGCGCTCGCAAAACATGGCCGACGTGATCTTTGCCGGCGCCCCCAACCGAGCACCGTTGGCCTCCGCGCAGGTCACGCTCACGCTCGCGTCGCCCGACGGGCGTTGGCCGGAGACCGACGGCAGGCTCGCAATCTCCCGGCGCGTCCTGCGCGATGGCACCTCGGAGTTCCGCCTCCAAGGCAAGCGCGTACGCCTCAGAGACATCGTCGATGAACTCATGGACGCCGGGCTCGGCACCCGCGCGTACGCGATCATCGAACAAGGGCGTATCGGTCAGGTGCTTTCGGTACGCGCCACCGAACGCCGCGCGCTCTTCGAGGAGGCGGCGGGGATCACCAAGTTCCGCGCCCGGCGCCACGAAGCCGAGCTGAAGCTCGCCGAGACCAACGCCAACCTGCTGCGTCTGGCCGATGTTGCGGCCGAAGTACGGCGTGCGCTCGAGGCGGCCCGTCGCCAGGCGCGCCGCGCCGAGAAGCACCAGGAGCTGCGCGGAGCGCTCGCCGAGGCTCGCGCGGCGCTGTTCGCGGGCAAGCGGGCGCTGCTGGTTGCCGCTCTCGAGGCGAAGCAGGCCGCAGTGAGCGCCGCCGAGGTGGCCGATGCCCAGGCAGCCGCGACGCTTGCGGGTGCCGAGGCCGCCCTGGCATCGCTCCGACTCGGGCTCGATGCTGTCCAAGGAACGCTCGGCACCGCTCGCGACCGCGAGGCTTCGAGCGATGCGCAGGCACAGCGTCGTGAGGCGGAGGAAGCCGCCGCCCGGCGCGAGGCGAGCGAGGCGCGTGAGCGCAGCCTGGCTGCCGGCGTCGAGGCGCAACGTCTCGCGGGAGCGGCCCAGGCCCTCTCCGAGCAGGGTGCGAGCCTCACCTCGGCTCTGGTTGGCGCCGAAGGCATGCTTGCCGAGGCGGAACACCGGGCCGAGTTGGCGACGGGTCGTGCGGCAGACTCCGAGGCCGAAGCCCGGGGTGTTGCTACCGCCGCAGACGAGGCGCGTCGCGCGCTGCTGGCTGCCGCCGCTGCCGCCACCGAGGCACGCAACCGCATGCACCGTCTCGAGGTCGAGCTGGAGCAGGGTGGCTACCAGCAGACCCGCCTCGAGGGCGAGCGGGAGCGGTTCGCCGCCCATTCACGGGAGGTCGCGGCCAAAGAGGACGAGGCCGCTCGAGACGAGCACGCCGCCACGAGCGCGGCCAGCGAGGCCGAGCGCACCCGCCAGATGCTGCGCAGCCGGCAAGCGGCGGAGTCCGCGAACGCCGCCGAGTTGACCGCCGAGCGTGACCGCGCCGGCCACGAGCGGTGGCAGGCGCAGCACGAGCTCGAGGGCCTGCAGCGCGCACTTGCCAGCTCGCGTGCCTTGCCGGGCGTGCTCGCACGTGCGCTTCCCGCGGAGAAGGTGCTCGGCACCGTCGCGGATTTCCTCTCCCCAACGCCGGAGGTAGCGCGGTTGCTCGACCGCGCGTACGGCGAGTTGCTGCGCGCCCCCGTGGTGGCCGACGAGGCTGCCGCGGCAGCGGTGGCAGGTCGCGCCACCAAAGTGGACGGCTTGTTGGAGGTGGTGGTCGCGGACCGCGAGCGGGCATCGCGCTCCTCCCCGCTGCTCGAGCGCAGCGGCGCCCGGATCGAGGATCTTGGCTGGCTCTCCGCCGCCCTGCCGCGCGCCGACCTCGCCTCCGACGCGGCGCAAGCTCGCGAGGTCGCCGCCGCGGACCCAGATCTCGTCGTTCTCCTTCCTGGCGGAGGACGGCGTCACGGCACTTGGATCGAGCTCCCCGGGACGCGACCGCCGGCTCTCGGCGTGATGGAGTTGCGCTCCCGGGAGCGCGAGGTGGCGTCCGCCGAACAAGCCGCTGCCGCGCGAGAGAAGGAATTGGCGGCGGCGCTCGAGCAGGCACAAGCCGGGCTCACGGCGCTGGGACCCGAGCTGGCCGCACAGGACGAGGCCACCCGCAAGGCGGCGGAAAGCCAGGCGGCTATCGCTTCCACGCATCAGGCGCTGCACCGCGAACGGGAACGACTCGAGCGCGAAGCTGAAGCACTGGTTCTCGAGCTGAACCGCCTGACGTCAGAGCGTGAGGCGCTGACCGCTCGCCTGACTGTCGCCCGTGCGGAGGTGGAGCGGCTGGCCACTCGCGCCAGCGAAATCGAGGGTGAGGTGGATGCCGTCGCCCGCGACGCCGAACGCACCCGCGAGGCGGCATCGCTCGCCCGCGCCGAAGCCGAGCGCGCCCGCGGCGCGGTCGCAGTGGCAGGGGAGCGTCTCAACAGTGCGCGTCGAGAGGTGGAGCGCCAGCGGAGCGAGCTCGCCGAGCTGACCGAGCGCGAGCGCCTTGCCCGCGCCGAGACGGAGGCCCAAATCCAGCGCGCCGAGGCCGCGGCCCGAACTGCAGCCCTCGCGCGCGCCGATCTCGAGGAGCTACTGGCGCGCCGAGCCGCCTCGCGCCGTGAAGTCGAGCAGCTCAGCTCCGAGGTGGAGGCGGTGCGTACCAGGGTCACTGCCGCGGCGTCGGAGGCCGAACAGCAGCGTGCCGCCCACCTTGCCGCCCGTGACGCCGCCTTCGCGGCACGTCTGGCCTTGGCCGAAACCGTCGGGGCGCGCGACCGCCTCGAGGAGGCGATCGCCCTGACGCTGGCCGGGCAAGCCGAGCTGCCGCCGGCGCCCGAAGCCGCCGCGGTCCCGGCGCTGGAGGAGCGTGAGCAGGCGCTCGTCAAGGAACTCGAAGCGATGGGACCGGTCAACGAGCTGGCCGTCGCGGAACGCGAGGAGCTCGAGCAGCGGCACAAGTTCCTTTCCACGCAGCGTCGCGACCTGGAAAAGTCGTTGGAGTCGCTGGCCGGCACGGTGAAAGAGCTGGACGCCACTTGCGCCGAGCGCTTTCTCGCCACCCTGGCGGAGGCCAACGCCGCGTTCGAGCTGGTCTTTCAGCGTCTATTCGGGGGCGGCGAGGCACGCGCCGAGCTATCGGATCCCGAGGCACCCTTGGAGAGCGGCATCGAGATCCGCGTGCGCCCCCCCGGCAAGCACACGCAGTCGGTACTGCTCCTTTCCGGGGGCGAAAAAGCCCTCGCAGCGATCGCGCTCCTCCTCGGTCTCTTCCGCATCCGCCCGGCACCTTTTTGCCTCCTCGACGAAGTGGATGCGGCGCTCGACGATGCCAACGTCGAGCGTCTCGCCGACCTGCTACGAGAGATGAGCGACGACACCCAGTTCCTCCTCATCACGCACAACCGGCGCACCATGGCGCATGCGGACGTACTCTACGGCGTCACCATGGAGGAGCCCGGCGTGTCTCGCATCGTGTCGGTGCGGCTGGAAGAGTAATTGGCGCCACGTACCGCTCCCGCCCACCCCGATCAGGGTCCGTTGACCAGGATCCTCGGCGGCGTGGCGTTCGTCGCCGCCGTGATGCTCGTCCTTGCGCTTCCCCTGGTGTGGAACGCCCAGGCCCTCGACCCGTTCCGCGGCCCGAAGCGCGACCTCGCGCTGGCAGCCTGGGCGACACTCGCCGCCGTGTTCATGGTCGGCAACGCGCGCGGCCGTGCGTGGTCTGATTCCTGGTGGGCGCTGTGGGGCGGGGTCGTTGCCGGCGGTGCGATCAGTGCGGTGGCGAGTGGGCATTTCGTGCGCGTCCTAGCCAGCCTTCTCCCCCTCGTGCTGGCCGCACTCGGCTGGGGCGCGCTGCGGCAGCTCCCCGAGTCGCAGCGTGCCAAGCTGACCAAGCTCGTGCTATGGGCGGGGGTAATTCAAGCGGCGGCGGTGCTCGCGTTCCTCAACCCGGGATGGCAGCCCACGAGCTTTGCGGCTCTCAACCTCGACGGGGGCCGCTACGCCTTCATCGGTAGCTTGGGCAACCCGGCCGACGTGGCGGTGTTCCTCCTCCTGCCAGCGGTGCTCGCCGCACAAAAAGCGACGACGGTGCGTCGGGCGCGATGGCTTCACGCGGCAGTGGCAATACTCCTCGTCGGAGTCATCGTCGCCACCCGCACCCTCACGGTGATCGCGGCGCTCGCTGCGGGCCTGGCGGCGCTCGCCTGGCAGACAGCGCCGCGACGATACCGTGGCCGTGTGCTTGCCTTGGGTGCGGCGCTGCTCATCGTGCTGGTCGTAGCGACGCCGCTGCGCGGCCGTCTCGCCGAAGCGCTTCGGGAGTCGCGCCAGGCCAGTGGAATTTGGATCGGGTCGGGCCGCGCGGCCGGTTCGGCCGCGGCGATCAGCATGCTCGCGGCGCGGCCGTTGACCGGCGTCGGGTTTGACCAATTCGAAGCGAACTCGTTCCGCTTCCAGAGCCTGGCCGCCCTGGCGGAGCGTGGCAGGGTGCTCCGCCTGCAGACCGCCTTTGGCGAGGCACACGATGAGCTACTCCAGTACGGCGCCGAGACGGGTCTCGTGGGCCTCGCGCTGGCCGTTGTGGGCCTCGTCTATGCGTGGCGCCGGCGGCCGCCGGGCGGCGGCACGGTAGCCCGCGTCGCGCCTTTGCTCGCGGCCGCGCTCATAACGGCGATCACACAGTTCCCCCTCCACCTGGCAGCGATTGCGGCCCAGTGGGCCGTGCTGGCAGCGTTTCTGCTGCCGCCGCTGCCGGCGCCGCCGGTCCCGTCGCGCCGCACCGCCGAGCTCCGCCTGGCCTTCGCGCTGACGCTCGCGGCGCTTGCCACGATGCTGGCGTGGCAGCGTTACGGCGCACGTCTCGCGACGGGCCAAGCCAAGCAGCTCATTCGCTCGCTGCGGGAAGGGTCAACACCCGTAGCGACCCGCCCTCAAGTGGCCCGCGCCGCACTGTCGCATCTGCTCCCCCGCGCCGTCTGGTTGCCCGATTCTTGGGAGGCCCATCTCGTGGTCGGCAACCTCGCCGTGGAAGCGCGGGACCGAGAGTTGGCGCTCAGAAGCTTTGCGGCTGCCCTTGCGATGGTTGAACGTCCGGAGGTTCAGTTCGACGTCGGCACCGCATTGCTCCTCACCGGAGACCAGGAGGCCGGGATGGCCCACCTCGTGCGAGCGGTTGAGCTCAACCCCACCTTCTTCCGCCAGATCAAGGACCCTGAGCTGTCGCGCGCGCTGCGCCGCCACCTCGATGCGCTTGGGTATGGGGAGAAGCAAGCGTGGATGTACGAGGGCACTCCTGCTGCCACGCCGTAAACGTGTCGCCAGCATCAAACCGTTCCGAATGCGCCGCCGGCGCCGGACCTCTCGCGGCGTTGCGCATCGCGGCCTCGCATCCTCGTGTAGCCTCCGGCTACAGTCCGGTGCGGGCCGCTCGCGCGCCTTGCGATAGGCCCAACGGCGGCGGCGCGCCTAGCGGCACTTGCGTTCTGACCTTGGCTTCCGCGGCGCGCCCCTGCGGGCTCCGCGCCGTGAGCCTCGGTCCGGGTTGAACAGACGCTCCCTCTCGTCACCGAGAGCCGCCGAACGCCAATTCAGCCGGCGAACGACGCGAGGACCGCGAGCACCTCGTCGATATCCGCCTCGGTGTGCGCGGCATTCACCTGAAACCGAATCGTCTCGCTCCCCTTCGGCACGACCGGGAACGTCAGCCCGACCACCAGCACGCCCTGCGCGAAGAAGTGCTGCACGAGCGCCATCGCGCGCGCGGTGTCGCGCACCAGCACCGGCACGACCGGATGCGGCCCCGGGATCGACTCCCACCCCGCCCGCTCGATCCCAGTGCGGAACTGCGCGATGCGCGCGTGCAGGTGGGCCAGACGCGCTCGCCCCTCCTCGCCATCCACAAGCTCAAGGGCGGCAAGCGCCGCGGCGGCGTCGCCCGCGCCGAGCGGGTTGGTGTAGATGTAGGTATCGGACTTCTGCCGGATTGCCTCGATCACCTCCGGGCTGGAGGCGACAAACCCGCCGTTGACGCCAAACGCCTTGCCAAAGGTGCCGATGAGGATGTCGGCCTTGGCACCGGTGTGCTCCTCGGTGCCGCGCCCGTTGGCGCCGTACGCGCCGATGCCGTGGGAATCGTCGATTACGGTCACCAGCCCCTGCGGGAAACGCTCGCGGTGCGGCGCGAGGCAGCGGTTGATCTCGCCCACCGGCGCGAAATCGCCACGCATTGAGAAGATCCCATCGAAGATCACGACGACGCGGTCGATGCCGTCAGGCACCTCGTCAAGGCAGCGGGTAAGCTCGTCCATGTCGTTGTGCTCGTAGATCGCACGGTTCGCCTTCGGCACGCCCGCGATGCGCATCGCCCGGATGATCGAGTTGTGATTGAGCTCGTCGCCGATCCAGAACGTGCGCGGCGAGCCGATCGCCAACGCCTGCCCGAGGTTGGCCGTGTACGCCGAGTTGAAAACCTTTGCGGCCGGCCTGCCGACGAACGCCGCAGTGCGGCGTTCGAGGTCCACGTGTGGCTGGAACGTGCCGTCGATAAAGCGGACGGCGCCGGGTCCAACGCCCAACGCCCGGGTCGCTTCGTCGGCTGCCGCGATCAGCTCGGGGTGGTTGGAGAGCGAAAGGTACGAGTTCGAGTTCATCCGGATGAAGCGCCGCTCGCTCCCTGCAAGCCGATAGCGCGGCCCCTGGTCACCTCGCGGCGCCTCATAGCCCACGATCACACGCTCCGGCGCCTTTGCCCGCCCTTCGGCTTGCAGGGTCTTGACCTCGGCAATCAGCGCGGCGTTGAGCTTGGCCAGCGACACCCCGGTCTCCTTGCCACGACCGCGGGAAGGTACCACAGCTCCTCGACGGGCTCAGCCCGGAAACCCCTTCTCGTTTCTGCTGCAAGCGCCACCGTGTCGCTTGCCCGCTTGACATTACCGGGCCTTGCGCCGTACTTTGTGCTTGAGATCACAAGGAGTACATGCGCGCCGTCCCCCCATTTCCCACCCGCAACGCCGAGGCCAACCTACTTGGTTGCTTGCGTGTTGCGCGCGGCCCCGATGCCACCCCCGGGGGGAGGCACGCGTGAACTCACGAGCGTCCAAGGCCCGGTGCGGGCCGGGCCCTGCGAGTCCGGTCCGGAACGTAACCGCGCGAAGGAGACCATGCCAATGAGTACCCTCTGCACCGAGGAACAGGTCCAAATCAGCTCCGACTGGGCACAGGCCGCGCAGGAGCTCGGCGCCGTGCCAGGCGGCTCGATCAACGTGGGCGCGTGCTGTAGCGACCGCATCTGCGCCCAAGGTCACGGCGACCGCCTGGCTCTGATCTGGGAAGATTTCCAGGGTCAAGAGCGGCGCTACACGTTCGACGACCTGCGCGTGCTCTCCAACGGGATCGCCACGTATCTGCGTGAGCTGGGGGTGCGGCCGAGCGAGCGGGTGTGCCTGTTCATGGACCGCGTCCCCGAGCTCTACATCGGCTTCCTCGCCGTCCTCAAGCTGGGTGCGATCGCACAGCCGCTCTTCTCAGCGTTCGGCGACGAGGCTCTCTACACGCGCATCGCCGATGCCGGGACCGCCGCGATCATCACGCAACGCAAGCACGCCGCCAAGGTGCGCAAGGTCCGCGACCGCCTCCCCGACCTACGGCACGTGATCGTCGTGGACGCCGAGGATGCAACCCTACGCGAGGGTGAGGTCGCCCTCCTCCTCGACCGCCTGCCCCGGGTGGAGTCGTTCGACGTCTTCCCGGCCACCGCCGAGACCCCCTCGGTGCTGCACTACACCTCGGGCACCACCGGCAAGCCCAAGGGCGCGCAGCACGTCCACAACTCCGTGCTCGCGCAGTATGCGACGGCCAAGCGGGTGCTCGACCTGCGCCCCGGCGACATCTACTGGTGCAACGCGGATCCCGGCTGGGTTACGGGTACTTCGTACGGCATCATCGGCCCCTGGGCCAACGGCATCACCCAGGTGGTGCTGGACTCGGGCTTCAACGCGGAGCGCTGGTACTCGTTCATCGAGCGCCACCGTGTGACGGTGTGGTACTCGGCGCCGACCGCGATCCGCCTGCTCATGCGCGAGGGACTCGAGGTAGTGGGCAGGCATGACCTCTCCTCGCTGCGCCACCTCGCAAGCGTGGGGGAGCCCCTCAATGCCGAGGCCGTGCTTTGGTCGGAGGAGGCGTACGGCTTGCCGTTCCACGACACGTACTGGCAGACCGAGACCGGCTGCATCGTCATCACCAACGAGCCCGGCATGACAATCAAGCCCGGCTCGATGGGCAAGCCATTTCCCGGCATCACCGCCGTGGTGCTCAACCCGCGCACCTTTGAGCCGATCACCCACCCGGGCAGCGTCGGGTTGATCGCGCTGCGCCCGGGGTGGCCCTCGATGATCCGCACCTATTGGAACAACCCCACCGCGTACGCGGAGAAGTTCAGGCATGGCTGGTACCTCACCGGAGACCGCGCCGCGATCGACGCGGACGGCTACTTCTGGTTCGTCGGGCGCGACGACGACGTGATCAACACCGCCGGCCACCTCGTCGGGCCGTTCGAGATCGAGTCGGCGCTGCTCGAACACCGTGCGGTTGCGGAATCTGCTGCGGTGGCCAAGCCCGACGCGGTCAATATGGAGGTCGTCAAAGCGTTCGTGGCGTTAAAGCCCGGCTTCTCGGGCGATCCCGACCTCGAACTCGAGATCATGAACTTCATCCGGCGCAGGCTCTCCCCGCTTGCGATGCCGCAGGAGATCGAGTTCGTCCCCTCCCTGCCCAAGACGCGCAGCGGTAAGATCCTCCGCCGCGTGCTCCGGGCGCAAGAGTTCGGCGAGCCGGTGGGTGACGTCTCGACGATGATGGACGACTAGGTGACCGGAACCCGAGCTCAGGTTGCCGGCCCCGAAGCAAGCAACGGACGCCGCCAGGTGCGCTGCGTTTTCCGGGAGGAATGACATGGACGATGTCAAAAAGACGATCCGCGAGTACGTGGTCAAGGAATACCTCGAGGACGGCGACGATCGACAGGTGACCGACCAAACCAAGCTGATCACCGGCGGGATCGTCGATTCGTTTTCGATGGTCTCGCTCAAGCGCTTCCTGGAGCGCAAGTACGCAATCCAGATCCCCGACGCCGAGGCCACACCCGAGGCGTTCGACACCGTCGATAGCATCGCGGTGCTGGTGGCGAAGTTCACCGCGGCGCGCGGCTAGCGGAGGCGCCGATGGCATACAGTGCGAAGGCTCAGGAGCACTACCGCAGCGAGCTTTCTTCGCTCAAGGGGCAAGGGCTGTTCAAGGAAGAGCGCTACATTCACTCGCCCCAGGCCGCCGACATCGAGGTCGAGTTTCCAGTTGGCGTGGGCAACCCGCCCAAGCGGGTCATCAACATGTGCGCGAACAACTACCTTGGGCTCTCGAGTCACCCCGACGTGGTGCAGGCCGCGCATGAGGGCCTTGACCGCCGCGGCTACGGAATGTCGTCGGTGCGCTTCATCTGTGGCACCCAGGACGTGCACCGGGAGCTCGAGGAGCGCCTCACGACCTTCCTCGGCACCGAAGACACGCTGCTCTTCCCCTCCTGCATGGATGCCAATGCCGGCGTCTTCGAAGCCCTCTTGTCGGACCAGGACGTGATGATCGCGGACCGGCTCGTGCACGCCTCGATCGTGGACGGCATGCGGCTCGCCAAGGCGATGACCGACACCTTCAAGCACTCCGACATGAGCCATCTCGAGGAGAAGCTCGCCGAACACCAGGACAAGCGGTTCCGCATGGTGATCACCGACGGCGTGTTCTCGATGGACGGCGACCTCGCGAAGCTCGACGCGATCGTGGCGCTCGCCGAGCGCTATGACGCGATGGTGATGGTCGACGAGTCACACGCGAGTGGCTTCATCGGCAAGACCGGACGCGGCACCCATGAGCACTGCGGCGTGCTCGGCCGGATCGACGTCATCACCACCACGCTCGGCAAGGCGCTCGGCGGTGCTTCCGGCGGCTGCGTGTCGGGGCGACGCGAGCTGGTCGAGATGTGCCGCCAGCGCGCCCGGCCGTACCTGTTCTCCAACACCGTCGCGCCGGTGATCGTTTGCGGGGCGCTCAAGGTGATGGAGATCATCAGCGCCTCGACCGAGCGGCGCGACAAGCTCGAGTGGAACACGACCTACTGGCGCAAGGCGCTCACTGACGCCGGATTCGACATCAAGCCGGGGGAGAGCCCGATCGTGCCGGTGATGCTATACAACGCGAAGCTCGCCCAAGACGTCGCGCGCGACCTCTTCGCCGAGGGGATTTATGCCGTCGGCTTCTTCTTCCCGGTGGTGGCGAAAGGTCAGGCGCGCATCCGCACGCAACTGTCAGCCGCGCACGAGAAGAGCCACCTCGATGCCGCCATCGCAGCCTTTAGGAAGGTGGGCGCCAAGCACGGGATCTTGGGGCTTGGCAAGCAGCAGATCATCGAGAAGTTCGGCGCATAGCGAGCGTTGCAGACATCGGACCATCTGCTTCCCCTTCACCCCGTTCAGGGTCGGGCGGGCGCGGGCGCCCGCCCCACTTCTCTTTTCGTGTCCTTCTGTGGCGCGGCCGCCCTCGGCCGCGATTCCTCATGGCTTGCATCTGGCCCGAGATCGGCGGCGCGGCTACACGCCGCACGCCCACGTCCTGCTTCAATCCCACCGACCATGCATCACCTGGCAGCAAGAGGGCGGAGCAGAAACACGTCGATTGTTGGCGCACGGGGTCCCGGCGTTGCAAGCGGAAAGCCGACGGCTGCTTCGAGCAATGTGCCCCAGGGGCCCGGCGCGCTGATCCCCGCGCCGACACCGGAAAGCGGGCGCGCCCGGTAGCCGGAGCGGTCATCGCGTACCCAGCCGAGGTCCATTCCGGCCTCCGCGCGGATGAGCGGTGATAGAGGCACTGCGAGCGACGCCCGCACCACGCCCAGTCCGTTCGCGATCACGCGACCGGTCGCAATACCTCTAATTCGCACACCGCCAAAGCGTGCCGGCGAAGGCGCCGAGAAGCGATCGAGGTGGCTGCCGGTCCACAGCTCGCCGTCGAGGTGGAGCTTGGCAAGTGGGAACAGCGCCTTCTCCCACACCGCCGCGAGCCGCGCACGCCGCCACGAGCGCTCGGGCGCCTCGTTGCCGTCGATCCCCCAGGGAAGCCAGTGCTGGCGCCACCCTCCTTCGCCGGCAATGCTGAGCGTGGTGGCACCGAGCACCGCCGCACCTTCGAGCCTGGTCACGCCCTCGAACGTGTTGGGCGGGAGCACGAAGGTCGCCGAGGTGTTGTCGGTGCGGCCGAAGTCCCAGCGGTCGACACCGAGGTCGAGGAGGAAACGCGTCACGCCGAGCGAGATCGCTTCGCTCACGCCAACGCGCTGGCGCATTACCTTCATCTCCTCAGCCTTGACCTCCTGGCCATTCACGAACAGGGTGTTGGTGAAGGGCAGCAGTTGCGTGGATGCGCGCCAGGTCAGCTCGCCGCGGCCGTGCGGCTGTGACCACGCGGCATCGTTGACCACACCGGCGACAAGCGCGCGAAGCTGCTCGCCGCGGCCCCGAAAGTTGAAGTCCTGCACTTGCCAACCACCGAACGGCAGGGGGATGGCTAGGCCGGGATCCCACACAGCGCCGACGAGCAAGAACCTTGCCGCGACGCGCCCCCCCACGGCGGGGATGCGGCCGCCGTGCCCGTCCGGCACAAGCGGAACGATCCCCTCCGGCGTGTCGCGGAGCATGCGGTGCGGGCTCGCCCAGGCACTTCCCCGGCTCGCGACAAACTCGGCGGGGTTCAGATCGAAGCTATCCAGAGCCAACTCCCGGTGCACCGTAGTGGTGCCCCCGAAGGCAGCCACGAGGTCGTCGGCGATGACCTGCTCGGGTAGCCACACCGACTCGCCGCCGAGGCTCGCCTCGCGGTAGACGGTGCGCGAGTGGGTGGAGCGGACCGGCTCGGGTAGCCGGTCGGCGCTCTCATCGAGCTCGACCAGGCCGAAGGTTGCGGCATCGATCCAGGCAACGCCGTTGCGCACCGGCCCGCCGGGCGCAGCGTCGCTGGCAAATGCAAGCACATAGCAAGGCCGGCCCCGGTGCGGCTCCCGCCCACGTAGCTCGTAGCGATAGGCGGGGTCAAGGCGCAACGCAAGCGGAGGTACCGGCGGGCGGGCGGGCTCCAGCAGTGGCAGGTCAGGCAGTTTGTCGGGATCCCATGCCACACCGTCCACCCACGCATGAACGATCTCCCAGTCGGTGCCGAGTCCCCGTGCGAAGAAAGCGGGCCCCGCGAGCACGACCTCGAAGCTGCGCGACAGCTCCGCGACCCACACCCGCACGAGCAGGCGCTGGTCGGCGCGCCAGCGCGGCAGCAGACGCTCCTGGCGTGCCGCCGCGCGTTGGTGGCGGGCGAGTACCTCCGCCACCGACGGCATCTGCTCGCCACTCACCGCGACGCTCTCGAACGCCCCGCTTACCCCCACCACCGCACGCTTCGCCACGAGCAGCCCACCATCGGCGAGGGGTGGAAGCACAACCATGTTCGCCCTCGCCTGCGGTTGCAGCAGGACGGCTGGAGATCCGTGCGCAATCAGCGTGATCGGACCGTACCGCGCCGCGGGCAGGCTCACCGCACCGCCGGGAAAACCGCGCGGCAGGCCGACGACGGTGGCGAGGTCAGCGCTCCGCAGGGCGGCGGGAAGCGTTCCCGCCCCACACCGCACCGCTTCCGGCTGGGCCAGCAGGCCAACCAGCTCACCCGCCCATCCCGCCGCAGGCGTCGGCAGCAGCACGGACCCAACCCCCGCGGCCAAGGCGCTTACCGCGGCGGCGACGTCATCACCGGCAACCACCAGAGGCACCCCGCCGAGGCGACCAAACAAGTCGACCAGAGCGCCTTGACCAGGAGACGGATCCAGGCAAACACCGTCGAGGTACGGCAGCAGTTCCGACGGGGGCAGCTCCGACCCGATCGCCACCACAGGTACGTTTCGTGCGCCAAGCGCTACCGCCGTCTGCAGCCAGGCTTGATCTGGAACGGCAGGGGACTCCGGGAGCGCCAAGAGGTAGCCGTTGGCTTGGGGTGGGGTCGCCCCCTGGACAACCACGGCCCATTCGGACGTGCCACGCCTGGGGTCAGCGATGAGCGGCGGCAGGGCGGCAACCACGAGCAGGAGCGCCCCGCCAATCATGACCAGCTCCTAACCGTGGCCCAGAGGCATCATCTCGCCCGCCCTAACCGAAACGCTCAGGGTGTTCTCCGCGGGCGTAATTGGGCAGCGTGCGCTGATGCCGTAGGCACAGTCCGGGTTATACGCCCGGTTGAAGTCGACCTCCACGACCCCGCCAGCGAGGCGCTTGAGGTCGATGTAGCGCCCCGCACCGTAGGTGTCGCGTGCAGCGCCCGCGTCCCGAAACGGGAGGAAGAGGGCGTCGGGATAGGCGTTGCTTAGGTCATCGAGCTGATAGACCGCGAGCTCCACCTTGCCTCCCGGCAAGTGCAGGCGGAGCCGGCCGACACGGTGCGCCGGGCGCGGCGCCCCGTTTGCGGCGGCAATTTGTACGGGCTCTGGTGGGTTGAGCGGAGCCATGACGGTGCGGAAGCGTAGCTCGGGATCCCAGGCATAAAAGCGGAGGCCCTTGAAGTGCGCCCGGGCCGCCGGCGGCAACTCCTCTCGCACGCTGCTTTCCCGCTCGTTGCGCCAGGCGCGCTCCTCTCCTGGCATCGGTGCACGGCACGCGGCCACACCGACGCCAAGCACGAGCAGCACGCCGAGGCCGCGCGAGACGCGACGAGCAACTCGCAGCAGTCCATCCGCATCCGCGGTCCTTCTCAAACAGGTCTCGAGCGATCGCTGGGCGGGGGCGGAAGGCGAGCCCCGCTTCGGGCTGCGACCGGGCTCAAAAAATGACATGCCGGACGAAGAAATTCTCGGGGGTGGTCTTGCCGGCAACCAGTTCGGTCGCATCGGCCACCGAGAGGCGGAACACGCCGGCCTCCCGGCCAGACTCGTTGAGCATCTGCACCTCAACCCGCTCTGGTACGCGCTCGGGTGCCTTCTCCGCCAGAAGCTTATACGTGATGCAAACCGCCTCGAGCGCCTTAAGGGTCTCGCGCTGGCCGTTCACCTGCACCTCGATGAAAACGTAGGTGGGCTGGGTGCCCATGCTCGTGCGGTTGAGGTAGAGGTGATAGCTCTCCAGTCCCTGCTCGAACGCCTCTTCCACGTGAGCGTCACGGTAGTGATTCTCATGGAACATGATGCCCGGCGTCGGGGTAGGGCGTGCGGCGAACCCTTCACTCTTGGCGACCCCCGGTTTGATCTTGCCGATGCCGGCCACGGGTGGAGTTGGCGTCGGAGTGGGTGCGGCGTGTTGTTCGGCATCCACCCAGTCGAGGGTTTGGGCGTCGCCAAGATGCGCTGCGTTAACCTTATCTGTTGCGGCGACATCGACCTGTGAGAGCGGCAGTGATGTCACCGTGCCAACTTTGGTGGTGAAAACCGCATTGGCACCCTTGACCTGATACTTGTCGCGGGCCACGACCCGGCTGCCGTTGCGAAGGACGATGACGTAGACGGCAAATGCCTGACTGGCGAGAAGCGCAACGAAAACGCCGAAGATTATCACCCGCTTCACGTTGACAACCCCCCTACCTCAGCTAGTATAACCCTTCTTGGGAGTCTGACGATGCTGATTGTGATGACGACAGGAGCGACCCGGGAGCAGTTGGAGCGGGTCACTCAGCAGATCATCGCCCTAGGGTTAAAGCCACATCCGATCCCTGGGGCGCAACGGGTTGCCATCGGCATCACGGGCAACCAGGGGGCGGTAGATCCGGCCATCTTCGAGAACCTGCCCGGGGTGCTGGAGGTCATCCCAGTCTCGCACCCGTACAAGCTGGTCGGCCGAGAGGCTAAGCCCGAGGCAACCGTTGTGAACGTTGGTGGGGTCGCGGTCGGCGGCGGCGAGTTCGCGCTGTTCGCTGGCCCGTGCTCGGTGGAAACCCCGGAGCAGACCCTCACGATCGCGCGACAGGTGAGGCGCGTCGGAGCGCAAATCCTCCGCGGCGGTGCGTTCAAGCCGCGAACCTCGCCGTATGCCTTTCAAGGCCTTGGCGAGCCTGGTCTCGCGATCCTCCGCGACGTTGGCCGTGAGGTTGGGATGCCTGTGGTTTCCGAGGCGCTCGACGAGCGCTCGCTCGAGCTCGTGATCGAGTACTGCGACATGATCCAAATCGGCGCGCGCAACATGCAGAACTATTCGCTGCTGCGCACCGCGGGACGCACCCGCAAACCGGTGCTCCTCAAGCGCGGCATGGCAGCGACCGTGGAGGAGCTGCTCATGGCCGCGGAGTACCTGCTCTCGGAGGGCAACTACGAGGTGGTGCTGTGCGAGCGCGGTATCCGCACCTTCGCCGACCACACGCGCAACACGGTGGATCTCGCCGCAGTGGTCGCCGTGCAACGCCTGTCGCACCTGCCCATCATCGTCGATCCATCGCACGGGACCGGCAAGCGTCACAAGGTGATCCCCATGGCGCGGGCAGCCGCGGCGGTAGGGGCCGATGGGCTGATGATTGAGGTCCACCACAACCCCGCTGAAGCACTCTCGGATGGCGCCCAGGCGGTCGTCCCCGAGGAACTCGCCCAGCTCATGCAGCAACTGACATCGCTCCTGCCCCTCACCGGTCGCCACCTCTCGCAGCAACTACAGGTGAGCGGTTAGGCTGGTGGGGTCTCCAATGTTCGCAGTTCTGCTCGCTGCAGCGCTGCAGTGGCTCGACCCTGCCACCATCCAACCTGGCCAGAAGGGTGTTTGCATCACGGAGTGGGGTGGAGGCGAGCGACGGGAGATCCCCGTCGAGGTGCTCGGAACGCTCGAGGCTGCCGGCCCAGATCGAGAGGCGGTGCTCGTGCGTCTCCTCGACGATCGGATGGCTACGTCGGGCGTGGTGGCGGGAATGAGCGGCTCGCCCGTTTACATCGACGGCAAGCTCCTCGGCGCCGTGGCGTTCGGCTGGGCGTTTGCCAAGGCGCCGCTTGCCGGGGTGACGCCGTTTGCCGCGATGCGCCGCCTCTCGCCGGGTGGCGCTTCCGCCTCGGCGCCTGCGCCGACCCTCACGCAACTGGCTGCCCTGGCGGCGTCGCACCTCGAGCCGCTCGCGTTGCTGCCGCAGCTTCTCTCGCGCGGTTCGGCCGAACCCGAGCTTGCCGCGCTGGGAGGCCTTCCGCTGCCGAGCGGATTCGCCGCCGAGGTCCTTGACCGCATCGGGCTACGCGCCGTAGCCGCCGGCAGCGGTGCAGGCGACGACGGCCCACCGGAGGCTGGCGAGATGGTTGCCGTCCCCCTGGTTTGGGGCGACGCAAGCCTCGCCGCTGCGGGGACGGTCACCGCGCGCGACGGCGACACGATCTACGCTTTCGGCCATCCCCTCTTTGCCCTCGGCCATGTCCACCTGCCCGCGGCACGCGCCCGCGTTCTCGCCGTGCAGGATTCCTATCAGAATCCGTTCAAGATCGTCTCGGTCGGGAAAATGTTCGGCACCCTCGTGACCGATCGTGCCGACGGGGTGCTCGCACAGGTCGGCGAGGTCCCCGCCGGTGTCCCGGTCACCGTCGCGGTGCAAGATGCGACCGGTGCGGCGACCTGGCACTTTCGCATCGCCGAGGAGCCGCTTCTGGTCACGCCGCTCGTGACCTTCCTCACCCACGCGTGTCTCACCGCTCGGGGCGCAGCGGTGGGGGAGGCCTCCGTGCGTCTTGCGCTCACGGCGCACCTGGCGGACGGCCGCTCCGCAAGCGTCGAGCAGGCGGGTCGCGGGCTCGACATCCTCGCCCGGGTATCGGCGTTCGCCGGCGCTGCGAGTGGACTGCTCGCCAACTCGCCGTTTCCCCACCCGGCACTCGCGAGCCTGGACATTCGCCTCCAACGCGAGGAGAGCGCACAAGGCGCGATGCTGATCGAGGCGATTCCCGCGCGTACCACCCTCGCTCCCGGCGACGACGTGGAGGTCACGGTACGGCTGCAACCCGAGCACGCCGCCCCGCTCGAGCGCCGCATCACCGTGACGGTCCCACTCGATTCGCCGCCTGGCCCCCTCGACCTGATCGTCGCCGACGGTGCGGCGTGGAGCGAGTACCGCCTCCACGCGGAGGGAATCGCCCCAGCCGATTTTGCCGATGAACTCCGTCAGTTCGCCATGCTGGAGAGCAGCACCACGCTGGTGGCGGCGCTCGAGAGCCGGGAACGGGGTGTGGCGCTGCCGGGCGTCTCGCAACCCAACCTGCCCCCATCGTGGGCGGCCACGCTCGCGGTCGGCCTGGGCAACCGTGGCGTCACCCGTCTCGCCACCGCCGTCGTGGCTTCGTCTCGCATGACGTCGGACCTTCCCCTCGAGGGCGCGTTTCGCATTCCGCTAATGGTGCAACCGCGCCAGGAGACACCATGAGATCGCTTTTGGCCTCCCTTGCCTGCCTCCTCGCCCTCGCGAGCAGCGAGGCCGCGCAGACGCGTCGCTTCGTCCTTGACACTCCCCGAGCGCTCGCGGGCGCCACCGGGCGCGGCGTCGCGATCTTCCCCGACGGCTCGCTCCGTCCCTTGGCGCCGCTGGAGACCGCTGTGGTGTTCGAGGAGCCGCTTGGCCTCGCGCTGGCCGTGGCCCCTGACGGTACCGCGTACGTCGGCACTGGACACCCCGCCCGCATCTACAGGGTTCACGAGGGCAAGAAGGAGCTGCTCGGTGAAGTGAAGGCCGATCAGATTACCGCGCTCATGCTCGACCCCGAGGGAAACCTCTGGGCGACCACGGCAGCGCCCGCCTCGCTGGTGCGGATCTTGCGCGGCAAGGCGACAGCGGAGCCGGTTGCCACGCTCGCCGAGGGCGACCTGTGGGACCTCGCTTGGTTCAAGAGCGGTCTGATCATAGCGGCCGGCAACCCCGGGCGTCTGTTACGGCTCGGCAGCAAGGGGTTCGAGGTTGCGGCGCCGATCCCCGACCATCACGCGCGTTGCCTCGCGGTGAGCGGCGAGTTGCTCTTCATCGGAACTTCGGGCAAGGGACTCGTGCTGCGCTGGGACGGCAGCGGCGCCCCCGGCGTGCTTTACGACTCGGGGTTCACCGAGATCGCTGCGCTCACGGTCAGTCCCGATGGCATCGTGTACGCCGCCGGCCTCACCGGTGACCCCACCCTCGGCCGGCCCGCCAAGGATGGGGGCGGCAGCAACGCATCGGTGACGGTGTCGGTCACCGAGGGCCCAGCAGCAGCAGCACCGCCAGCGGCGGAGAAGGGTGGCAGCGCCACCTCAGAGATCGTCCGCATCCTCCCTGCCGGCGCGGCTACCGTGGCGCACCGCTTCACCAAACCGATTGCCGACGCGCTCGTGTGGGGCGAGCAAGGCCTCGTGATCGGAACCGGGATGGAGGGCGAGCTGTGGCAGCTTGTCGGTGGCGCAGCGGCACAGCTTGATGCCGTCAATGCCAGCCAGGTTGTGCGCCTCGCGTCAGGCGGAAACGTTGTGCTCACCGCAGGCCCGGTCAAGCTGTTGCAACGCCGTGGCCCTCCGCACGGAACCTTCACCTCCCCCGTGCTCGACGCCGGTCAGCCCGCGCGTTGGGGCGAGGCAGCGATGCGGGGGCAGCTCCCCTCCGAGGGGGCGTGCACGATCCGGTTCCGCTCCGGCGCGACGGCTCAGCCTGACGAGACCTGGAGCGTGTGGTCAGCGCCGCGACCGTGCGGGAGCGCACCAGCCAGTGCGCCCCCGGCTCGCAACCTCCAGTGGCAGGTCGAGCTGCGACCGTCGACGAAAGACTCGACGCTGCGGATTGGCCGCGTCGAGGTAGCCTACCGGCAGGTCAACTTACCACCCGAGATCAAGGAATTCACCGTTCACGAGCCGGGCGAGATCTTCCTCAAGAGCCCGCCCCCCTCCGACCGCATCATCGAAACCCAGCACCCCGACCTCTCGGGCATCTTCACCACCCTCGACGACGAGGGATCGGACCGGCAGGCGGCACTGGGCAAGAAGTATTACCGCGTCGGCTACCAGAGTCTGTCCTGGAAGGTCGAGGATCCCAACGGCGATCCGCTGCGCTTCAAGCTCGAGGTGCAGCGCGCCGGCAATGACTCCTGGTGGACGGTGCGCGACAACCTTGAGACCACCGTGATTGCGCTCGACAGCGAGGCGTTGGCCGACGGGATGTACCGGTTCCGCCTCACCGCCACCGACGCTCCTGCCAACCCCGAGGCGCCCGCCACGGATCAGGCACTGTCGAGCTGGGTGGTCGTGGACAACACCCCCCCCGTGCTAACCGTGACGCGGCAGGGCGACGTCTTCGTGATCACGGTGGACGATGCGCTCTCGCCGATCGCGCAGGTCGAGTGGAACCGCGACGCCGACCTCTGGCATCCCATCGCGGCCGACGATGGCGTGCTCGACAGCCAGCATGAGCGCTTCCACATCCCGGTCGCGCCCGGCACGCACGTGCTGGCAATCCGCGCCCTGGACGACCACCACAACCGCGCCACCGTGGCGGTGGAGGAAAAGCCGTGAGCGACCAGCCGATCACCGCGATTTACCCCGGCAGTTTCGACCCCATGCACCTCGGCCACCTCGACATCATCCGCCGTGCGCTCGGCATCTTCCCCCGGGTGGTCGTGGCGGTGCTGGAAAATACCGACAAGGAGCCACTGCTCCCGGTGGCGCAACGAGTCGAGCTGATTGAAGCAACCCTCACGGGCTTCCACGGCGTCGAGGTCACCTCGTTTTCCGGGTTGCTCGTCGACTTCATGAAGCACTCGCGGGCGCGGGTGATCCTCCGCGGCATGCGCGCCGTGTCGGACTTCGAGTACGAGTTTCAGATCGCGCTGATGAACCGCCGCCTCTGGGAGCTGGCCGAGACCGTGTTTCTCACCCCCAACGAAGAGTTCACCTACCTGTCATCGCGGGTGGTCAAGGAGATCTGGCGGTTGGGTGGCGACGTCTCGGGGCTAGTCCCCGAGCCTGTCCGCATCGCGCTGGGCGAGTTGCGGGAGCGGCAAGCCGCCGCTAGCATCAAGCGTTGAGGCCGGCGTCACACGCACGGCACAAAGCAGCGACGACCATGAGGCGCGGCACCGCCTGGATCATGCAGTCTCTGCCCGCGGTGCTGCTGCTCGGCGGCACCGCCACGGCGGCGGTTCCCCTGCCCCGCAACGGCGAGAGCTGGCGCGCTACCAATCTAGAGGGCTTTCTCATCTACTCTGACGCCTCCTCCTCGGAGCTGAACGCGCTTGCCACCAACCTCACGCGGATGCGCGACGCCTTCGCGGCGATCTCCCAGATCGAAGTACTGAGCACGCAGCCGATCAAGGTGTTTCTCTTTGAAGACACCAAGGAGTTCGCCCCCTACCGCGATACCTTGCTCGGGCGCCCGGGGCCATCGATCGCCGGCGTGTTCATTCGCGGCCCTGCCGACACCGACTTCATCATCCTCGATGGCCAGCGACGCGAGGCCGGGCAGAGCATCGCGTATCACGAGCTGACCCACTATTTCGTGGCGAACAGCGGGCTGCAGGTTCCCCTCTGGTTCAACGAGGGGCTGGCGGAGTTCTACTCCAGCTTTGAGGTCGTGGGAAACCGCGTAAAGATCGGCCGACCGCTCATCGACAATCTGCAGATCCTCCGCACGCGGGGCACGATCCCCCTCAGGCGCCTCTTTGCCGTGACACCGGACTCGCCCGAATACACAGAGACGGGGCACGCTGGCGTGTTCTACGCCCAGTCGTGGGCGCTCGTGCACTACCTGCTGGTTGGCAGCCAGCCGCGCCACGCCCAGCTTGCGGCGTTCCTTGCGGCACTGGGGCGCCAGACGCCGGTCGAAGAGGCGTTCCGCGCGGCGTTTGGCTGCGACCTCGCGATGTTTGAGAACGAGATCGGTACGTACCTTGCGCGCGAAATGCTGCCGTATCGAATCGTGGAGCTTGCCGGGGCAAGCAAGGTCTCAGCGCCGACGTCAGTCACACTCCCCCGCGACGAGTCGCTCTTCCAGCTCGGCGCCTTGCTCGCCCAATGCCGCGCCTGTGATCTCGCCGACGCGCGCCGCTTCCTCGCCGAAGCGCTCAAGCTCAACCCGACCCACACGGCCGCCAGCGCGCTCCTCGGCCTGCTGTCGAACTCCCCAGACGGGTTGGCCGCGCTCAGATCGCGACAGGTCGCGACGACGACGACGCTCCCCGAGCCGCCACCCTCCGACACCGCCGTGGCCGAAGCGATCGTGTTTCGCCTCCTTGGCCGGCCCGCGCCGTGGTCTGATGAGGACCGCGCCGAGCTTCAACGCGCTCGCAGGCTGTTCGAAGCGGAAATCGTGCGTGAGCCGACCTCGACCCGGGCGTACAACGGCCTCGCCGAGACGTATACGTTCTCCGGAGAGGACGTTGACGTCGCGATCAGCTCCTACGAGAAGAGCCTTGTCGTCGACCCCAAACAAGGTGCGGTCGTCAAGAACGTGGTTCACCTATGCGTCAACCATGGCCAGCGCACGAGGGCCGTGGCGCTGATCGACCGCGTGGCAAGCGCGGATGCGGACCCCGAGATCCACCGCGAGTGCCAGGACATACTTGCCTTCGCCGACGCCGATGAGGCGCAACGGCTGGTCGGGGACGGGCAGGTGGAAGAAGCCTTGGTCGTGCTCCAGCGCGGCTTGGGGACTGCGGCCAACCCGGAGCTGCGGGTCCGCCTTAACGACGAGGTTAGCCGTATTCGCGGCCGCCTCGAGCGCACGCGTCAGGTCGACCTCTTCAACAGCGCGGCGGCCAAGGCGCACGAGGGTGACCTGGTGGGCGCGTATCGCCTCGTGGAGAGGCTGCTCGAGGGCGCCACCGACGCCGAGGTCATCGAGCGTGCGAAGCGGCTTAAGGAGGAGCTCCTTCCCTACGTGACCAACGTCAACCCCAAACCGTGACCGCCCTGCTGGCAGCGAGGAGCACTGCCGCAACGAACCCAATGCACGCTCCGCTTGCCGCCTGCTAACGCTTCTTGGCGGCGCTACTTGGTCGGGTTGTAAACGTAGTGGCCTCCGTGGTCGATGTAGCCCCACCGGCGATCCACCTTGACGCGCGCGAGGTCGTGGGCAAAGTCGAGCGCCTCGTCGAACTGCGGGTTGACCGCGAAGGTGCCGTTCTTGGCCACGTATCCGAACCGGTCGTGCACGGTTGCGAACGCGAGCGAGTCGTGGAAATCACCGGCCTTGTCGAACTGCGGGTTGATGGTGAGCGTGCCACTGCGGTCGATGTACCCGTAGTTGTCGCCCACCCGCACCCGGGCGAGCCCCTCGGAGAAGGTGTACGCCTCCTTGAACTGCGGGTTGACCGCCAGCTTGCCGCTGCGGTCGACGTACCCCCAGCGATCGTCGACGCGCACCGGTGCGAGTCCCTGGTGGAAGCTGCCGGCCCGCTCGAACTGCGGGTTGATGAGCATCTTCCCGTCGTGGTCGATATACCCCCAGCGCTTCCCGTTCGTGACCGCGGCGACTCGGTCCGAGAAGTCAGCCGCCTCGTCGAACTGTGGGGTGATCACGATCCGGCCCTTGGTATCGGCGTACCCCCAGCGGTCGCCAACCCGCACCGCGGCAAGGCCGTCATGGAACGACGAGGCGCGTTCGAACTGCGGGTTGATCACGATACGGCCGGAGCTGTCAATGAAGCCGCGTCGGTCGATCCGGATCCACGCCATGCCCTCGGAGAAGTCACCCGCCTCCTCGAACTGCGCCGCGATCGCCAGCTTGCCGCTGGTGTCGACGAAGCCGTTGCGACGGTCGAGCTTCACCCGCCCCATCCCACCCGAGAAGTCCGCCGCTTCGTCGAATTGCGGGTTTACCACCATCTTGCCATTGTGGTCGGCGTAGCCCCACTTGCCTTCCACCACCACGGGGAAAAGAGTTCCGCTGTGCGCATGGTTCGCGCCGATCCCACACGCAGCCAACAACCCGAAGGTGAGCGGTAAGGCCCATGCCTGCCGCAAACCCTTACCCAGCGGGGCCACACATGTTTGGACACGGTTCCTCATGGCTTCCTCCGCGACCGGCACAACGGCCCGACGGCCCTTGATCCGGTCAATCCAAACGGTTGGTACCACCAGCGACCTTCGTCAATTGTAGACGAGCCGTGGCGACGATGATTGGCACTCGGTGTGGATGCCCGTGCCCCAGCGTGACGCTGCGGCAGCGGCGACGAGAGTCGGCAGGACAGATTAGCCCGCTGTCGGCTCGGGTTCGGGGGGCTCAGAGTCCTCAACCAGCGCGTCGCGACCCGATTCCGCCTCAGCCAGCACTGCATCCGCGCGCTCCGCCAGCTCGGGCGGGACGAGGAGCAACACCTCCGCCTCATCCACCTGCGGGAATGGGTTCAAGACGACGTGCCGGTCGACGACCTCGGCGGGAATGTCCTGCTCGTTCAAGACACCCTGTGCGAGGGTCGCCTCTTCGACGGTGGTGTAGGACGCGACCTCGACCCACGCTGGGCCTGGCGCCGCGGGACCTTCCGTAGCGGCTGGCGGCACATTCACGAGCGCCACCTGGCACTCGGAGCACTGCGTGAAACCCTCTCGATACTCGGCGCCGCACTGAGGACACCAAGGCATGCCTCACCCCGCAAACGTCGTGTCAAAACTCAAACAGCTCGCCGTCGAGGACATCCGAGAGCTGGCGCATCACGGTGCTGGTCACCGCCGCGGAGGCGCCAGCGACGATCGCCGTCCCCTTCGACCGGCCGATCAGGAAACCGAGGCTCGCCGCCAGACCCACCGCGAGCATCGGATGGCGCCGCACAAGGTCGCGCCAGTCGATTTCGTCGGGGATCACCTTGTCGAGGAGAAAATCGGCGTCGAGGCGCTGCCGGCGCGGCGAGGTCCGCTCGTCATCCTCTCCGAGCTCGAAGAGATCACCCGACTTTGGCTCCTCAGGTTCGCTCTCGGCCTGCTCGTGGTTGGGCTGTTTGTCGTCCATGCGTTACGGCTCCCGACGGCGCACCAGATACCCGATGGCGAAGCCGACGCCAAGCGCAATCAGCACCGACTTGCCCGGGTTGCGCCGGACGTAGTCGACCACGTCGTCCCTGACCTCTTTGACGTCCACCTCTTGCACCTTGGCCTTTACCTTGGCATAGCCCTTCTTGACCTCCACCGAGAGCTTCTCGAAGTTGGTCTTGGCCTTCGCATATGCCTCCTCAGCCAGCTCTCGGGAGCGGCCATACAGCTCGCCCATCTTCTCGCGGGCCGTCTCTAAAGCGGCGCGGGCTTCGATGAGGTACTCCTTGGCCTTACTGTACGCCTCGGAGGAGCGTACCTTGACCTTGCCTAACCCTTCGCCAAGCGCCTCTTTTGCCTTCTCCATCGAGCCTTCGGCCCGAGCGATGGACTCCTTGGCGCCCTCCAAGACCTCCTTCGCCACGCCTTCAAGTTGCTCGATCTTCTCGTCAACTCCCGACGGCTTCTTCGCGCTCATGAAAGCCTCCCGTCTCCCCTGATAGGACTCATTCTACGCTCGGCGCCGTAGGCCCCGCAATAACGCGACTCGCGCCGAGGCACCAGGGTTGCGCAGCAACTGTAAACCCTTCTAAGGCGCGATTGGCTATCATGCGACCGTATGGTCTGCCTCACGTTCCTCGGCGCGACCGGGACGGTGACCGGCTCGCGCTACCTCGTCGAGGCAGGCGATACGAAGCTGCTCATCGATGCCGGCCTGTTCCAAGGCGCCAAGGAGCTTCGCCTGCGCAACTGGGAAGCGTTCCCTCTGCCGCCCAGCGTACTGGATGCCGTGATTCTCACCCATGCCCACATCGACCACACCGGCTACCTACCCCGCCTGGTGCGCGACGGCTTTGCCGGCCCAACCTACGTCACACCGCCGACCGGACGCCTACTCCAGGCCGTGTTGCCTGACGCCGCCCACCTCCAAGAAGAAGAAGCGCGCTTCGCCAACAAGGTAGGGTCATCCAAGCACGCGCCGGCGCTTCCGCTGTTCTCGGTGAAGCATGCCCACGAGGCGCTTGCCACCTTGCACAGCGTCGCGTTCGGCCAGCGCGTCACGCTCCACCCCGGTATCGAGTTCCGCTACCACCGCCAGAGCCACATCCTGGGAGCGGCGGCGGTTGATCTCAAGATCAAGGTGGCCGGGGGGAGCTACCTCACGCTCTATTTCTCCGGCGACGTGGGACGCTACGCGGTGCCGATCCTGAAGGAACCCGAACCATATCCCGGCTCCACCTACCTGGTGGTCGAATCCACCTACGGCGACCGCTTTCACGACCCCGGCGATCCCGCCGAGCAGCTCGCGGACGTGATTCGGGAGGCCGCCGAGCGCAAGGGGATCATTCTCGTCCCCGCCTTCGCCGTGGACCGCACCCAGGAGGTCCTCTATTTCCTGCGCGAGCTGCTCGAGGACGGCGCGATCGCGCCCATCCCGATCTTCCTCGACTCGCCTTTGGCGCGCGAGGCGACGGCGGCGTACCGCGCCTGCGTCCTTGAGCACGACGCCGAGACGCGGGAGCTGGTGCGCGAGGGGACAGATCCAATGGCGCCGCCTGGCCTCACCGTGGTGGGCCGCGTGGACGAATCGAAGCGGCTCAACGCCTTGCGCGGCCCCGCGATCATCATCTCCGCTTCCGGGATGGCAACCGGCGGGCGCATTCTCCATCACCTTCGCCATCGCCTCCCCGATCCGAGCACCACCGTGGTGTTCGTTGGCTACCAGGCGCAAGGCACGCGAGGGCGCCGCATCCAGGACGGCGAGTCCGAGATCAAGATCTTCGGCGAGATGGTGCCGGTGGGAGCGCAGGTCCGCAGCATCTCATCGCTCTCCGCCCATGCCGATGCCGACGAGCTCACCATCTGGGCCGGCGGCGCACAGCGTGCCCCCGAGACGGTGTTCGTCACCCACGGCGAACCCAGCGCAAGTCAAGCCCTCGCGGCGCGTTTTGCCGCGCGTTTCGGCTGGCGCTGCGTAACGCCAGTCCTGGGCGAGCGAGTTACGCTGTGAGAAGAACGGCGCGGCGGTTTGTAAGTTTCCTTGCCGAGGTGGGCCGTGCCCAGTATCGTGACCAGCTCTTGCTCCGCGCCGGCGCCCTCGCGTATACCGCCCTGCTTTCCGTCGTGCCGCTGCTGACCGTGGCGCTGGTCACCGTCGGCCGCGTCCAACCCGAACAAGCCGCCGTGGTGGTGCGGGCGATTGCCACCGTGCTGCCGTTCTCCCCGGCTCGGGTGCAAGCGACCCTCGCCGCGTTCGCACAACGAACCGCGGCGCTAGGTTGGATTGCGGTGGTGCTCTCGGTGCTGGTGACCTTTAACGCCTTCTACCAGTTCGAGGAGGTGATCAACGCAATCTGGGGGCTCCCTCGCCGACGGCGGTGGCGGTGGCGCCTGGTCTCGTTCGCCACGATGTTGTTGTGCGGTCCGCTCCTGCTTACCGCGCTGTTCTCCACCCTCTACTGGCTTTCGTCGCACGCTTGGTACCGACTCATCGCCCCGATCGCGCGCCCACTTCCGGCGCTTTTTGCCGCGGTGGTTCTCGCCGCGCTCTACCGTTGGGTTCCGCACACCAAGGTGAGCTGGCGCGCCGCCTTCACGGGCGCCGCGGTGGCTGCTGTTGCCCTCACCGCCTTGCACTTGGGATTTCAAAGCTATCTCATTTTCGCCGCCGACCTCAACGTGATTTACGGCTCGCTCGCGCTGCTGCTGTTCTTTCTCGTGTCGCTCTTCTTGTTCTGGTACGCGGTACTGCTAGGAGCGGAGGCATCCTGGGTGGTCGGACATGCCACCCGACCGGCAGAGAAAGCGAAGGTGGACGCCGTCATCGAGATGCTCACTGCGGCGCATCGCGACGGTGGCATCGGCGTCGAAACCATCGAGGAGTCGCTCGGCGCGGACGCCGAAGAACTCTTGACCGCCCTGCTCGCACCGCCCGCCATCCTGGTGCCGTCGCGGGGCGGGTTCCGCGTTGCCCGTGCCGCCGACGCGATCACCCTCGCCGAGATCAAGGCGAAGATCGAGGGCGAACCGCGGGAAGGTTCCGAAGCCGCCGATCCGGTTACCCTCGCCGCCCTCACCAAGCACGGTGAGCAGCGTCCCCCGTCGGACGAGATCCCCGCCACCGTTCGGGAACCCACCCAGCGTTAGTTTCATACCCCTTCGACGTCGGCGAAATTGGAATCGTGGCGCGCCTGCGCCGCCCGTCCTGCCGCGAGGCCGAAGCGGTACCAATGACGTTGAATTCGTATCACTCCGCCAGGAGGCGGTAGCCGACACCTGGCTCGGTGCGCAGATAGCGCGGCCGTGCCGGATTGGCCTCGAGCTTGTGGCGCAACTGCGCGACGTAGACGCGCAGGTAGTGACTCTCGTCGCCGTACTCCGGACCCCAAACCTCGCGCAGGATCTGCCGGTGGGTGAGTACCTTTCCCGCGTGGCGGACGAGCAGCGCCAGGAGCTTGTACTCGATCGGGGTGAGGCGGACCTCGATGCCCGCCCGGAATACCTGCCGCCGGGCGAGATCGATCCGTAGCTCGCTGACCGTGAAGATCGGCTCGGCTGCCGCACCGCCGGCTGCGGAGGCGTGCCGCAGCGCAACCCGCAGGCGCGCGACCAACTCGCCGACGCCAAAAGGCTTGGTGAGGTAGTCGTCGGCACCCGCCTCCAGGGCCGCGACCTTGTCGTTCTCGCGATCGCGCACCGAGAGCACCACGATCGGCACCTTCGACCACTCGCGCACCTCGGCGATCACGGCCTTGCCGTCGCGGTCGGGCAGCCCGAGGTCAAGGATGACGAGATCGGGGCGCTTTGCTGCGATCGCTTCAACCGCCTCCGCAGCCGTCGCCGCCTCGAGGACGCGGCACCCCTCGCCGGTCAGCGTCGCCCGCAGGAAGCGGCGGATCGGCGCTTCATCATCGACGATGAGGATCAGCGGCGCGCTCGACACCATGCTGATGGCGACTCCCTCTTCCTCCGATCATAGGGCAATCACACCGAGTCCGTCTCGGCTCGCGGCGCCGCCGGCGGCTCGCCCTCGACCGGAAGCCAGAAGGAGAAGACGGCACCGCCGCCAGGGCGATTCGTCGCGCGAATCGCACCGCCGTGCGCGGTCACGATCGCCTGGCAGATGGCCAGGCCAAGCCCCGCGCCCGGTTGCGGGGGCACCCCCGCCGATCGGTAGAACTTCTCAAAGATGCGTTGCTCCTCCCCTTGGGGTAGGCCCGGCCCACGGTCGGCGACCTCGAAGGTGATGCCGCCGCCGTCACGTTTCACATTGACCTCGATCGTTGCATCTGGCGGCGTGTACTTGACGGCGTTGTCCAGCAGGTTGACGAGGACCTCGCCGATCAACACGGCGTCCAGCGACACGAGCGGCAGGTCCAGGGCGAGGTTGGTGTGCACGGCCCGACCCGCCAGACGCGACTGCAAGCGGTCGAGGGCGGCGCCGATCACCTCCTCCGCCGGCTGCCATTCCTTGTGCACCTTGATCGCTCCAGACTCCAGGCGTGTCATCTCGAGCAGGTTGCCGACGAACCGATTCATCCGTTCGGCTTCCTCGTGAATCGAAACCAAGAGTTCGGCCTGGACCGCCTGCGGGACCTCTTCGCCGCCGCGCAGCAGCGTACTGGCAGCGCCCTCGATCGCGGTCAGTGGGGTGCGGAGGTCATGCGAGACCGAGGAGAGCAACGAGCTGCGCATCCGTTCGGTCTGGGCTTCCAGCTCCGCGGCTTGCGCCTCGGCGGCGAGGTTCGTGCGCTCGACCGCGAGCGCGATCTGGTTCGCGAACGCCTCGAGCAGTCGGATCTGCTCGGGACCCAACTGCCGCACCTGGCTCCCCGGTCGGATCGCGATGACGCCCACGGCACCACGCGCTCCCGCCAGCGGGAGGTAGAGCGCTTGGCTGCCAGGCAACGTGGCAGTGCCGAAACCCGCCCGCTCGCCGTGGTCGAACACCCACTGGGCCACCGACGATTCCGCGGGCTTCACCGCGAACGATGCAGCCTCCGAATAGACGGGGACGAGTCGCCCGTTTCGGTGAGGGAGAAACACCGCAGCCTCGCTGTTGAACACTTCGGCGACCTGGTGGGCGGCGATCCGCACAACCTCGTAGGTCTCGCCTGCGCTCGCGCAGGCGCGGCTGACCGCGTACAACGCGGCGGTACGCTGCTCGCGAGCGCGTGCCGCCTCCGCCTGCTCACGCACCCGCGTCGTGAGGCTTGAAATGAGCAGAGCAACCCCCAGCATGATGCCGAAGGTGACGAGGTACTGTGTGTCCGACACGGAGAACGAGAGGCGTGGCGGGACGAAGAGGAAATCGAACGCCGCAACGCTCGCGATCGAGGCAAGGACCGCCGGGCCGCGGCCGGTCAAGGCGGACACAACGAGCACGCCGAGGAGGTACACCATGATGAGGTTGGCAAGGCCGAAGTACGGCAATACCAGGCCGTCCACCAGCGAGCACGCCGCCACCACCGCGAGCGCCAGACCGTAGCCACGCCACGACGAGTGGGGCGGCGCCGGCGCAGCGGGGGGCCGCTCCTCGGAGATGCCAGCGATGAGGTGCACGCCGATGTCGCCGCTCTCCCTGACCAGCCGCCCGACGAACGAGCGGCGGAAGCGCTCGCGCCAGCTCGGTGTGACGGGCTTGCCGACCACGAGCTGGGTCACGTTGCGGCGGCGCGCGTACGCAAGGACCTCCTCGGCGACGTCGTGCCCGGTGAGCGTGACGACCTCGGCGCCGAGCTGCTCGGCGAGCTGCAGGGTGCGGTGGAGCTGCTCGCGGTCCGCCTCCGGCAGTCGTAGCGAAGCGGGCGTCTCGACGTAAACGACCAGCCACTCGGCCCGCAGTCGCGCTGCCATCTGGCGCGCCGCCCGCACCACCCGCGCCGCATACGGGCTCGCGCCGACGCAGACGAGGATTCGCTCCGCGGTGGGCCAGGTCGCGCGCACCGCGTGCTCGGTGCGGTAGCGCTGCATCTGCGCGTCGACCCGCTCCGCGGTGCGACGAAGTGCAAGCTCGCGTAACGCAATCAGGTTGCCGGTGCGGAAGAAGTTCTCGGCGGCGCGCTCGGCCTGCTCGGGGAAGTAGACTTTGCCCTCCGCGAGGCGTTTACGCAGCTCCTCGGCGGGCAGGTCGACCAACTCGATCTCGTCGGCGCGATCCAGCGCCGCATCGGGAACGGTCTCGCGGACCACCACGCCGGTGATCTGCGCCACCACGTCGTTTAGGCTCTCGAGGTGCTGCACGTTCAAGGTGGCGTAGACGCTGATCCCGGCCGTGAGGAGCTCCTCGACGTCAGCGAAGCGCTTCGTATGGCGCGAGCCGGGCGCGTTTGTGTGTGCCAGTTCGTCGACCAACATCACGGTCGGCCGGCGCTCCAGCGCGAGATCGAGGTCGAACTCCTCGAGGCGCGTGCCGTGGTAGGAAAGCTGGCGCCGCGGCAGAACTTCGAGGCCCTCGAGCAACGCTTCGGTCTCGGCGCGACGGTGGGTCTCGACCCATCCGACCACGACGTCCACGCCCTCAGCGCGGCGGGCGCGGGCCGCCTCTAGCATCGCGTAGGTCTTGCCCACGCCGGGCGCCGCGCCGAAAAACACCTTCAGCTTCCCACGCGTGCGTCGCGCCTCCTCCTCGCGCACTCGCGCCAGCAGCTCGTCGGGATCGGGGCGTCTTGGCTCGCTCACCAGTTGGACCGTCGCCGCAATTGTAGGCGCGATCGGCCGCGCAATGCTCCTACTTGAGCTCGTCGAGGGCGAGGTTGAGCAGCAGTACGTTGACGCGTGGCTCGCCGAGGAACCCCAGAGTTCGGCCCCGGCTGTGCGCTTGCACCAACTGCCGCAGCCGTTCGGTCGGAACGCCGCGAGCCGAGGCCACGCGGTTCACCTGGATCAGTGCCGACGCCACAGAGATGTCGGGATCGAGGCCGCTGCCCGAGGTCGTCACGAGGTCCGCCGGGATCGAGCCGGCGAGACTCGGATCGGCCTGCCGCAAAGCGGTGATCCGGTCCTGAACCGCCGATGCGAGCGCCGGGTTGGTCGGCCCGAGGTTCGATCCGGTGGAACCGGATGCGTCGTACGGCGCCGGAGAGGTCGCCGAAGGGCGGCTCCAGAAGTACCCCGGAGCGGAGAATGGCTGGCCGATGAGGCGCGAGCCTCGGTCTTTCCCAGCAACCGAGAGCACGGAGCCGTTGGCCTTGTCGTGCCAGGCCACCTGCGCGATGCCGGTCACGACGAGCGGGTAGACGATACCGGTGAGGATGTGCAATGCCGCCAGGAGAACGAGGGCGGGACGAAGTTGCGTGAGCATGTCAGTCCTCCTCAAGTCAGGTGCAACACTTCGAGAACCAGGTCGATCGCCTTGATGCCGACAAACGGCGCCACGATGCCGCCCAACCCGTAGACGAGCAGGTTGCGCCGCAGCAGCGCGGCGGCGCCGATCGGCCGGTACTCGACCCCGCGCAGCGCCAGCGGGATAAGCGCGATGATGATCAGCGCGTTGAAGATCACGGCAGACATCACGGCGCTCGCCGGGGTCGCGAGGTGCATGATGTTGAGTGCGCCCAACTGGGGATACGTGGCGACGAACATCGCCGGGATAATGGCGAAGTACTTGGCCACATCGTTGGCGATCGAGAACGTGGTCAGCGAGCCGCGTGTCATCAGGAGCTGCTTGCCGATCTCCACCACCTCGATGAGCTTGGTCGGATTCGAGTCGAGGTCGACCATGTTGCCGGCTTCCTTCGCCGCCTGCGTGCCGCTGTTCATCGCCACCGCGACGTCGGCTTGCGCGAGCGCAGGTGCGTCGTTGGTGCCGTCGCCGGTCATCGCCACGAGCCGCCCACCGGTCTGCAGCTCGCGGATGAGGCTGAGCTTGGTTTCCGGCGTGGCCTGGGCCAGAAAGTCGTCGACACCTGCTTCAGCGGCGATCGCCGCGGCGGTCAACGGGTTGTCGCCGGTGATCATCACGGTCTTGATCCCCATCTTGCGCAGCTCGGCGAATCGCTCGCGGATGCCGCCCTTGACGATGTCCTTCAACTGGATCACTCCGAGCACCTTGGCGCCATCGGCGACCACGAGCGGGGTGCCGCCGCTCTTGGCGATTCCATCGACGCTGGCGCGCACTCCCTCGCTGAACGACCCGCCGAGATTGACCACGAACGCTTCGATGGCGTCGGTCGCTCCCTTGCGAATTTGACGACCGTCGAAGTTGACTCCACTCATCCGGGTCTGCGCCGAGAACGGCACGAACGTGAGTTTCCCGAACGATGCCACGCGGCGCCCGCGCAGACCGTACTTCTCCTTGGCCAGCACCACGATGCTGCGTCCTTCCGGAGTCTCATCGGTCAGGGAGGCAAGCTGTGCAGCGTCTGCCAGCTCCTGCTCGGCAACACCGGGCGCCGGGATGAAGGCCGTCGCTTGCCGGTTTCCCAGCGTGATCGTGCCTGTCTTGTCGAGGAGGAGCACGTCGATGTCGCCGGCCGCCTCAACCGCACGCCCCGAGGTCGCGATGACGTTGGCCTGGATCATGCGGTCCATGCCGGCGATGCCGATCGCGGAGAGCAGCCCGCCGATCGTGGTGGGGATAAGGCAAACCAACAACGCGACCAAGACCGTTACAGTCGCGGGCATCCCGTGGCCTGCAACCTTGACGGAGTACAGCGAGTACGGCAGCAGGGTGGCGACCGCGAGCAGGAAGATGATGGTGAGGGCGGCGAGTAGGATCGAGAGGGCGATCTCGTTGGGCGTGCGTTGCCGTTTGGCTCCCTCGACCATCGCGATCATGCGGTCGAGGAATGTCTCGCCGGCCTCCGCTGTGACCCGCACGACGAGCCAGTCGGAGATCACCTTGGTGCCGCCGGTGACCGCGCTGCGGTCGCCGCCGGACTCGCGGATCACCGGCGCGCTCTCGCCGGTGATGACGCTCTCATCCACTGACGCGATCCCCTCGATCACCTCGCCATCACACGGGATGATGTCGCCGGACTCGACCAGGACCGCGTCGTTCTTGTGGAGGAGTGGCGCCGCGACCGGCGCCCATCCCGCGCCGTGGCGGGGTTCGGCCATGAACTTGGCCACGAGCTGCTGGCGCGAACGGCGGAGTGCATCCGCCTGAGCCTTGCCGCGACCCTCGGCCATCGCCTCGGCGAAGTTGGCGAACAGAACCGTGAACCATAGCCACGCCGACACCGCCAGGATGAACCCCGCCGGCGCCTCACCCTTGCCCACCACCGCCTGGATGAATAGGCACGTGGTGAGGAAGCTGACCA
The DNA here is from genome assembly GCA_044447965.1 of Thermoanaerobaculales bacterium. GTDB lineage: Bacteria > Acidobacteriota > Thermoanaerobaculia > Thermoanaerobaculales > Thermoanaerobaculaceae > DATIYW01. The sequence continues at coordinate 148,694 of JBIOGJ010000001.1, forward strand.
CCTCGGTGACGAACATGACCGGGTTCCTGACCTGATGACGCGGGTCGAGCTTCCGGAACGAATCAACGATCGCCCGTCGCACGATGGCGGGCTCGAACAGCTTGAGCGCTTGGATTCTGTTTGGCATGGGTTGTCTCCCTACCGCGCCGCCGCGAGCATCTGCAGGTGCTCCACGATCGGCCCGAGCGCGAGCGCGGGGAAGAACGTGAGCGCCGCCACGAGCAGGACCGTGCCGATGAGGAGGGCCGCGAACAGCGGCGTGTGGGTCGCGAGCGTTCCGGCGCCCACCGGCGTGATCTTCTTGGCGGCGAGAGAGCCGGCGATTGCGAGGATCGGGACCTTGGTCCAGAAGCGCCCGAAGAACATCGCGAGGCCGAGCATGAAGTTGTAGAACTGCGTATTGCCGTTGATACCCGCAAACGCCGAGCCGTTGTTGTTCGCCGCCGAAGAGAAGGCGTAGAGGATCTGCGAGAAGCCGTGGGCGCCGGGGTTGGACGCTCCGGCCTGGCCGGCGTCGGTGACCACCGCGATCGCGGTTCCAAGCAGAACCACCGCCGGGGTGATCAGGATGACGAGCGACGCCATCTTCATCTCGAACGAGCCGATCTTCTTGCCGAGGTACTCCGGCGTCCGACCCACCATCAGGCCGGCAATGAACACTGCGACGATAACGAACGCCAGCATTCCATAGAGCCCGGAGCCGACCCCGCCGAACACCACCTCGCCGATCTGGATCATCGCCATCGGCACGAGGCCACCAAGCGGCGTGAACGAGTCGTGCATCGAGTTAACGGCGCCGCAGGAGGTCGAGGTCGTCTCGGTGGCGAACAGGCCGCTCGCCGCCGGGCCGAAGCGGACTTCCTTGCCCTCCATGTTGCCGCCTGCCTGCGTAACCGACGCATGCTGGTCCACGCCGGCCTTGGCCAACAGCGGGTTGCCGTGCTGCTCGCTCGAAATCGCCACCACCGCGGCCACGAGGAAGATCGCCGACATTGCGCCCAAGATCGCCCACCCCTGACGGCGGTCGCGGACCATCTCCCCAAACGCCAGGCACAGCGCGCCGGGAATCAAGAACGTGGCGAGCATCTCGAGGAAGTTGGACAGTGGCGTCGGGTTCTCGAACGGGTGGGCGGAGTTCGTGTTGAAGAAGCCACCACCGTTGGTGCCGAGCTGCTTGATCGCGATCTGCGACGCCGCTGGTCCCAGCGCCAGCGTTTGTTCCGTCACGGTGATCTTCTCGGTGATCGGGTTGCCTTGCGCGTCCTTGACCGGCGCGCCGGAAGCATCGAGCTTCGGCTGGTCTACAACCACCGGTTTCAGCAACGCCACCTTCTTGTACGGCGAAAACGTCTGCACGACTCCCTGCGCTGCCAGTCCCAGCGCGATCAGGAGGGAGAGCGGCGCGAGGATGTACAGCGTGCCACGCACGGTGTCGACCCAGAAGCTGCCGATGGTCGATGCGGTGCGCCGCGCGATCCCGCGAATGAGCGCCACTAGTACCGCCATTCCCGTCGCTGCGGAGAGGAAGTTCTGCACCGCGAGGCCGAACATCTGGGTCAGATTGCTCATCGTCTGCTCGCCCGAGTAGTTCTGCCAGTTGGTGTTGGTCACGAACGAGATCGCCGTGTTGAAGGCGAGGTCGGGAGCGACCGCGGGGAAGTGGCTGGGGTTGACGGGCAGCGAGCCCTGCAGACGCTGCAACGCGTACAGCACAACCCAGCCCACGAAGTTGAACAGCAGCATGCTCACGGTGTAGAGCTTCCAGTCCATCTCGTCGCCGGCCTTGACGCCGGAGATGCGGTAGAGGAAGCGCTCAACCGGCCCGAGGACGCGGTCAAGCCCGCATGAGCGGCCCTCGTAGACGCGGGCCATGTAGATCCCAAGCGGCTTGGCCAGCGCCAAGATCACACCCAGGTAGATCAGCAGTTGGACGACAGCAAGCGCGGTCATCCGAGTTCCTCCGGCTTGAGCAACGCGACCAGGAGATAGATTAAGAGTCCCAGTGCGACCAGCCCCGAAATCAGGTAAAGCCCGTTCATGGCGTCCTCCCGCTGCCGAGCCGATCCACGCCGGCAACGAACCAAAGCGTGACCGCCAGCAGAGCGATCACCAGAAGCACGATGATGACGTCCACCTCACACCTCCCGCTGCCGGAATTCCATCACCGGCGAGGTCAAGAACGCATAAAGACGCCTGGTTCGGGTATGGCGCCCACGGTTGGATCAACGGCCCCACGAACCGCAGCAGCCGGAGATCACATCTTCACGAGCAAGGCCATGTTGATCCGGTTCTCCGCCTTGCGGAGATCCGGTGTCCAGCCCGGCACCACCGACCCAGCCGGACCCTGGTTCCCGCTTGGAGGGGTTACGCCGCCGACGCCGGCGAAGTACGGCACGCTCGCGGCGCGGTGATCGAACTCCCACCGGAACGTCACGAACTGACTGGGCATGTAGTCCAACGTGAGCGAGGCATCCCAAGCGCGGAACTGATCGCCAGGGTTCTCGGTGAAGTAGGGCGTCCCCGAGGCGGCGGTCGCGCCGTTGATCGGCGGCATCAGCACGAGATAGCGGCCGGGGTTGTTGATCTGTCCGCCGCCGATCGTGAGGCCGAACACATCCTGGTGGAACCAGAGGCGATTGTAGACCATCCAACCCAGGAAGTACTGGGCGGGCTTCGCAACCGAACCGCCGGTGCAACTCACTCCACCGCCGCTCTCGCACCCGGCATCGACGGTCAGCGAGAACGCGGCCTTATCGAGAAACCTCGTGGGCCTGTCGTAGTACTTGATCTGAAGGCTGTCGTCGCTGTGCCAGCGCGTACGGGAGGAGTTGCCGAGCGTGTCCGTGCCCACCCCATACGTGTTGGAGAGGATCGAGACGGCGCCGTTCGGACGCCAGAGGACCTGCAGCCCAAGGCCCGGTTTGCTGTTGAACCTGCCGTACGACTGCCAGCCGTTGATCAGCCACGGCTCGATCTTCAGCTTGTCGGAGGGGAAGATCTGGACGCGCAGGCCATCGAAGAACCACGGCGTATTCGACGAGACGTACGAGGGCTGATACGCCCAGTTATCGAAGTTGTAGTAGCTGAAGAGACCGACGTACGACATGAAGATGCCGGCCTCGATGTTGATCCCGTTCCACTTGTCGACGTGGTACCCGCCGTACGCCTCCGAGATGTAGCGGTACGCATCGGCGAGGTTCCACTCGCCACGTGCCGGGCTCGCGTCGTTGCGCGGCGTCATCGTCGAGTACATGCCGAACTGCGTCATCAGGCGTCCGATCACGTTGTCATAGTGAAAGTCTCCGCCGATTCCCAACTGCTGGACCTGGAATTCGCCGGTCCGACCGCTCTCGGAGCTTCCCACCAGGGTGTCGTCCTGCGGGTGGTTGAAGTCGTAAATGTAGCTCGTGTCCACCCGGAACTCGCCGGTGAACACCTTGGAGTCGAGCGGCGAGTCCTTGGTTCGCGGGTTGCCGTTGAGCCACGTGAAGTCCGCGAACGCGAACGGGTCGGCTGGCTTGGGCGGCGCTTGCTTCTCAGCCTGGGCCGGCGCCGGCGTGGGCTCCGCTTGCGGCGCAGCGCTCGCAACAGTGGTAGATGACGCTGCCTGGTCGGTTCCGCTGCCTACCCCCGAGGTGGGGCCCGGGCTACGCAGCCCCTCAATCCACGAGAGCTTGGCGAGCGCCAGCGACGCATTAGCAGGCCCAGGCGTGTTCGCGGCCGACGCTGCTCTGAGTACCGCACTCGCTCCGCTCGGCGAACCGCTGACCTTGGCCTCCACCGCGGCAAGCCTCTGCTCGAGTTCGCGGATATGGTCGAGGAGCTGCTGCTCTCGGTCGGTTGGGGCACTGCTAGGTTGCGCCTGGGTCGGGTTCATGTCGGGCGCGCCCCCGTTGCCCTGCGCAGGCGCCACCACAGGCAGCATCCACGCAAGTGCCGCAACCATGGCGCAGGTCAAGGTGAGTTTCAGCTTTTCGATCATCGCTCCACCCTCCACGCTCGCGCACCCACGCTGCGCATTCCCCATACCAGGGAGCGAAGCCGGGTTGCGCGTCTCGTGGGGCCGAGCGGTTTTCGCGCCCAGGCCCCAAGCCGGAGGATTGAAGCGCCGCAACCGTCAATGACGCATAAACAAGAACCCGCCAAACCTCAAGGAAGGATCAAGGCGGCGACCCGCCAGACATTAGGCGCTTCACCCTTCGAACCGGGTAGGCCAGCTATCGGTCGATGGGACGCACGAAGAAGTTGCCGCGCTCGCGCATCGCAGGGTTTGCGGTGGCTAGGCCACCCGGTTTGCGGCCGGTGTACTCGGAGAACAGGCCGATCGCAAGCGTGCGTCGCACCTCGACGAAACCAGCCTCGTCGAGCGCCGTGAGGATGCGCTCCGGTGGAACGCACGCGTCGATGGTGTCCCAGAAGTAGCGCATCAGCACCGCCGCCTCGGCGTTGCGGGTACGCAGCCGGGCAAGGAGCGGGACGACTCGGTGCAGGTAGAAGCGAATGCTTGCATAACCGAGACGGCTGCGCGGACGGGTCAGCTCGAGGATGCAAAAGCTGCCGCCGGGGCGGAGCACGCGGGCGAACTCGCCAAACGCCGTCTTGAGGTCGGCGAGGTGGCGCAGGGCGTAGCCCATGCTGAGGAAATCGAAGCTCGCGTCACGGCAGGGGAGTTGTTCACCCATGCCGAGAATGCTCCCGACCCCGAGCTGGCGCCGCGCTTCGGCGAGCATGCCGATGCTTGGATCGACCCCGAAAACCAGCCCGGCATTGCCGAGTATCCGCGTGGCCTCACGCGCGACCAAGCCGGTCCCGATGGCCACATCGAGAACGCGCATGCCCGGAGCAAGACCGGCTCGCTGCAGGGCCTCGCGCCGGTACCTACGGCCGGAGCCGAACCCGACCTGGCTTTCCATCGCATCGTAGTCGGCGGCAGTGCGGTCGAACAGGCCGCGCACGAACTGCGGCCGGGCCTCGTCGCGGCCGTAGTAAGCGGGCAGCGTCGCATGCGGGGCCACTCGATCACCGTTTGGTCGCTTTGGCGGGGCCGCCATCCGGCAAAGTCTACCAGCGCTCACCGCTGCGATGAAAAGCCTCCGCTCGCACGGCGACCGGCCCCCCGCTCAGAAGGTACTCCCGATCGAGAACTGGAAATTCGACTTGCTCTCGGCCGGAATGTTTTGTGAGGGCACCGCCGGGTACGGCTTGAGGTTGATGCCGTAGATGAACCGCAGCGGCGCTTGGAAGATCGGCAGGAAGATACGGAGCTCCCCGCCCACGCTGCGCCGAAGCAGGTTGAGCTCCCACCCCTGCGATTCATTCCAGGTGTTGCCGATGTCGGTGAAGACAATGAACCGCAGGGGTCCGCCCAGCTTGATCTGGTACTCCAGGTTGAGCTGCAGGTAGCGATCGCCACCGAGCGGCACGCCGTAGGCGTCAAGGAACTCCTCGCCGTTGGACTTGCGCGGCAAGACCGAGAGGTATTCGAACCCGCGCAGAGACCGCTCACCGCCGAGTCGGTAGCGGTCATACACGGGAATATCGGCGCCTTGGAAAGGCACGATGATGCCGCCCTCGAAGTTGAGCGCGAAGATCGTCTTGCGAGAGAGCGGATGGAACCAGGAAATCCCGGCTTCCGGACGCCAGTAGTGGAAGTCGCCACCAAGCGGTCCGCCAGCGTAGCGCACCCGCCCGAACATCGAGGTACCCGAGTTCGGATCGAACGGGTCGTCGCGCGAATCGAACGAGTAGCCGGGCGTCACCGAGGAGGTGCGGCCCGAGTACGGTTGGTAGTAGAGCGGTGCGTCGGGGATGCCCTTGTACGGCGGCGGCAGCGGCGGCTGATGCGGGTTGCCGCCTCCGCCAGCGAAGATCTCGCGCGCGGTCACGTACTGGGCGTTGACGTCTTCGTAGCCGTAGCCAATGGAGAACTGGTCGAAGTCACCGAGTCCGTCTCCCCAGATCACCGAGCCGCCCTTGGCGTTGCGAATGTACGTGGTGATGTCGAGTTTCTGTTTATAGACCGACGCGCCAATCATCATCCGCTTGTCGAGGAAGTAGGGCTCTGAGAAGGAGAGCGAGTACTGGCTCGCGAGCGAGCCACTCTGCAACGAGATGCCAAACGTCTCGCCACGGCCGAGGAAGTTGCGGGTATTGAAGGCAACCTGGGCGAAGAAATGCTCGAGCTCTGAGTAGCCTGCCCCGAACTGGATATCGGTACGTCCGACCTCCTCGCCCTTGAGGAGCACGTTGACGAGCTTCTTCTCGTCGTCAAACTTGAATTCGACCGGATCCTCCTTCAGCTTGAAGTAACCAAGCTGGTTCACCTTGAAGACCGACCGCTTGAACATGCCCATGTTCATCCAGGTGCCCTCGAGCAGGCGGAACTCGCGCCGCAGCACCTTATCCTGCGTCTTGGTATTGCCGGAGAACTCAATGCGCCCGAGGCGGAATCGATCGCCCTCGTAGACATCCACCGACACGTCCACGGTGTCGGGCCGGTCCTTGCGCTCCACGAGGACCTGGTTGGTGTACGAGTAGATGTAGCCCCGCGACTGGTAAAGGTTACGCACGGCCTCGTTGCCGTTTTCGACCGCAGCGTAGTTGTAGGTCTTGCCGCTCTTGATCTCATAGAGTTTGCGCAGTGCCTCGGGGGGGAACACGGTGTCGCCCTTGATCGAAAGCTCACCCATGCGGAACTGCTTGCCCTCTTGCACGGGGACCGTGACGACCATGCGAAACTTCTTTTCGGCCTGGGTCTTGCCCGCCGGGTTCCGGGCGATCAGGTCAACTTTGGGCTCACCGACGACAACATCCTTGTAGCCGTGGTTCATGTAGAACTTCTTCAGGTTCTCGGAGTCCTCACCCCATGACTCCTTGCTCCAGATCAGGGTCTTGCCGAAGAGGTGGAACAGCGACTTTTCCTTCGTCTTCTTGAGCGCCGCGCGCAGGCGACGGGCGCCGAAGATCTTGTTCCCCTCGAACCGGATCTCACCGATCTTGACCTTGGCGCCCTCGTCGATGTGGAAGGTAACCTTCTTGGTGTTGGGCCCGGCGTCGCTGACCTTTGGGTCCACGATCGCGCTGGCGTACCCTTCCTTGGCGTAGACCTCGGTGATGGCCTGTTTGAAGCGCTGCAGCTCGGAGGCCCGCAGCGGCACGTTGCGCTTCAAGGTCACGTTGGCGGTATCGAGCTTCTCCTTGATCGTGCTGGCGGACAGCTTCTTGTTGCCGGAGAAAATGAACTCGGTGACCTTGGGTCGCTCCTTCACGGTTACGATGAGGCGTACCTTGCCCGGGGCAAGGTCTTCCGCCTCCACCTTGAGGTCCTCGACCAATCCGGAGTCCCAGAAACGGCGAAAGTTCTTGGCGATCTCGCTGGGCTCGTACGCATCCCCCTTTGAGACACCGAGGTAGTACTCCACCGTGTCCGCGGTGATCGTGCTCCCGCCCACCACCTTCACCTCGGCGACCACCGGCGCGGTGGGCTCGGTCGCCGCGGCCACAGTCCCCATCGACACGAGCGCAATCAGGACCCCTGCGGCTACCGCTCGCACACGCCCTCCGGGGCCGTCACCACGAGCTGATCCCCCTCGACCCGTGCCAGCATCCCCTCAGTGGCAACGCTCCGGTGGGCGATGAGAAAGTCGGAGACCGCGTCTTCGAGGAACCGCCGAACGGCGCGTCGCAGCGGTCTCGCCCCCGCTGCGGGGTCGCCCCCAGCGTGCGCGAGCAACCACTCGACCACTTCGTTGCCCACCTCGAGCGCGATGCCGCGGCCGGCGAGGTGCGTGACCACGTCTTCCACCAACAGAGAGGCCACGCCCCGCAGTTGGCTCTGTGCCAACGGGTGGAACACCACGACGTCATCGAGCCGGTTGAGGAATTCAGGGGAGAAATGGCGCTTGAGCTCTCGCAGCACCGTGTTGCGAATCTCTGCCAGCGAAGGCCCAGCAGCCCTCTCGCCAAAGCCGACCGCCGCCTGACCGGCGAGGAGGTCACGGGTGCCCAGGTTGGAGGTCATCACGATGAGGGCATTCTTGAAGTCCACCTGGTCGCCGTACGCGTCGGTGAGAATCCCGTCCTCGAGGATTTGCAGAAGCAGGTTGGTGACGTCCGGGTGCGCCTTCTCGATCTCGTCGAGCAGGATTACCGAGTAGGGCTGACGCCGCACCCGTTCGGTGAGCTGGCCGCCCTCCTCAAACCCCACGTAGCCAGGCGGCGAGCCGATGAGCTTCGACACGGTATGCTTTTCCATGTACTCCGACATGTCGAAGCGGACGAGCGCCTTTTCCGCCTGAAAGAGAAAGCGCGCAAGCTGACGCGCCACCTCGGTCTTGCCCACGCCGGACGGCCCGAGGAAGAAGAAAGAGCCGATCGGGCGTCGGCCCCGGGCAACGCCGAGGCGCGAGCGGCGGATGGAACGCGAGATCGCCGAGATCGCCTCCTCCTGGCCGACGATGCGCTGGCGGAGGATCTCCTCCATCCGCCCGAGACGATCCGCCTCGTCCTCCCGCAGCGTCGTGATCGGGATGCCAGTCCAGGAGGCAATCACCTCCTCGATGTGGCCGCGTCCCACCTCGGCGGGCGGCTCCTGCGGCGGATGCACGTGCGAGAGACGCTTGATCTCGCTCCGCAGCGACAGCTCCCGGTCACGCAGCCGGACCGCGCCCTCGAAATCCTTCGCCGAGATGGCGCGCTTCATCTCCCGCACCACGCGGCCCGCCTCGCCCTGGATCTGCCGCAGGTGCTCGGTCGACGCGGCGCCCCGCAGCTTCACCCGTGCCCCCGCTTCGTCGAGCACGTCGATCGCCTTATCGGGAAAGAAGCGATCGGTGATGTAACGCTCGGACTGCTCAACTGCGGCTCGCAGTGCCTCGTCGGTGTAGCGCACGTTGTGGAACTCTTCGTAGCGCTCCCGGATCCCCTCGAGGATGGCCAGGGTGGCAGCCTCATCGGGAGGCTGCACCACGACCGGCTGGAAACGCCGTGAGAGCGAGCGGTCCTTCTCGATGTACTTGCGGTACTCCTTCAACGTGGTGGCGCCGATGCACGTGACCTCGCCACGGGAGAGGGCGGGCTTGAGGATGTTGGCGGCGTCGAGCGAACCCTCCGCGGAGCCGGCCCCGATCAGCACGTGCAGCTCGTCGATGAACACGACGATCTCGGGGTTCTCCTTCAGCTCCTTGAGGATCGCCTTCAAGCGCTCCTCGAACTGTCCACGGTACTTGGTCCCCGCTACCACCAGGGAGAGATCGAGCGCGAGGATGCGTCGCTCGGCGAGCTGCACCGGCACGCGACCGGAGGCGATACGCTGTGCCAGCCCCTCGACAATCGCGGTCTTGCCCACTCCCGGCTCGCCCAGCAGCACCGGATTGTTCTTCGTGCGACGGAGGAGGATCTGCACGATACGGTCCACCTCCTCCTCGCGCCCGACCAACGGGTCGAAGCCTCCGGTCGCGGCCACCTCCGTGAGATCGCGGGCGAACTCGGCAAGCGCCGTGAGCTCGCGTTTACCCTTCTTGACCTCGCGCTCGCGCCATAGCTCTGCAAGTTCCTCGCGCAGCGCGACGAGGGAGACGCCATGAGCGGCGAGGGCGCGTGCGGCCGGGCACGCCTCCAGTCGCAGGATGCCGAGGAGCAGATGCTCGTTGCCCACCGCCGGATGGCCCAACACCTCGGCCTCGTGTGCGGCCAGGAGCAAGATGCGGCGCGAGTCCTCGGCGAGCGGTAGCTCGGCGGGAGCGGGCCCCTCCACCATTCCCGCGCCCGCGCCGAGGTCGCTGCGTAGCGTCTCAGCGGAGAGCTGGAAACGCTGGAGAAGCTGCTCGACAACTTCATCGCTCTCCCGCAGCAATCCAAGCAGTAGGTGCTCGGAGCCAATCGTGACGGAGCCCGTCCGCGCCCCCTCGTAACGAGCGAAGAACAGCGTTCGGCGCGCGCGCTCGGTCAGGTTCTCAAGCATGGCTATTCGTCACGGCGGGCCGGTCGCACCTCGACCGACTTCTGCGCTGTCGTCCCCCGAGCCGGCCGCGCGGCGCGGGCAGAGCCGTTCGCCACTGCACTCTCACCTCCGCGCTCGCATGGTCCGCGTCGTGCCGTATGCACTTGTGCCCCTCCAAGCGGTCTAGCTACTTGTGGCCCCGGTAAGCCGCAACGTTCGATGGCAGCGGCTCGCCAGGGCCTCGTTGTGCGTCACGATAACACTGCTTAACCCCCGGCTCAAATGGAGCTCGGTCAGCAACTCGAACAACGCCTCGGCGTTAGCCGCATCGAGGTTGCCGGTCGGTTCGTCGGCGAGCAGCAGCTCCGGCTTGGCCACGAGGGCCCGCGCCACCGCGCCACGCTGCTGCTCCCCGCCCGAGAGCTCATCGGGAAAGTGCTGCCGACGAGGCGCGAGCCCCACCGCGTCAACCAGCTCGCCCGCCTTGACCAGCGTCGCGCGGCGCGGTTCCCCGGCGATCAGCAGGGGCATCGCCACGTTCTCTTCAAGCGTGAACTCGGGAAGCAAGGCGTGAAACTGAAAGACGAAGCCAATGCGCCGGTTTCGCCACGCCGCCCGTTCCTCTACCGAGAACGGCGCAACGTCGTGGCCAAACAGCGCAAGCTCACCCGCGTCGGGGCGATCCAGCAGGCCGATGAGGTGCAGCAGCGTGCTCTTGCCCACGCCCGATGGGCCGACCACCGCAAGCATTTCGCCTCGGGTCAGATCGAAGTCCAGGCCGCGTAGCACCTCGACCCGACGCGCGCCGCTGCCGTACCCCTTGGTCAGTCCCCGCGCCGCAACCGCCGGCTCACTCATAGCGCAGCCCTTCCAAGATATCGCGGCGAGCGGCGGCACGGGCCGGGGCGAGCGACGCTGCCAGCGCGGTGAGCAGTGAAACGGCGAGCACCAAGGTCACCGCACCGGGCGTCACACGGAAAGGCACGTACGAAACGATGAACACCCCGCGGGGCAGCGGCAGGGCATGGGTGTGTTCGAGCAATGCCGCCACCACCCCGCCAAGCAACGTGCCCAGCACGCCGCCGAGCGTGCCAACCCCGAGACCGAGGAAGAGGAACAGGCGCCGCACCCGTGCGGGAGGCAGGCCGAGGGCGGCGAGCAACGCCACATCGGCACGCTTCTCCGCCGCGAGAAGTGCCAAATTGCACAGCAGGTTGAGGGCCGCCACCACCATCACGAGCGCGACGCCGAAGCCGATCATTACGCGCTCCAACGCCAACGCGGCCAGCAGCGGTCGGTTCAACTCGGCGAACGACACCACCTCCACCCCTCCCGGCACATCTCTTTGCACGTCCGATGCCACCAACCACGCCCGCTGCGGATCCCGGGCGCGCAGCGTCACGGTATGCGGCGCGAGCGAGCCAAGCAGCGCCTCGCCGAGCTGAACCGGAACGCGGACCACCGCTCGTTCCTGGCCCGGCTGCGAACCATTGACCGCCGCCACCTCGACGCGACGGCGCATCGGGAGCGGCCCGAGCGGTGTCAACGCGAGGCGCGGGCTCGCGATCGTGAACGACGAACCGGCGCCCACCCCGAGGCGCGCGGCCAACACGCGATTGACCTCCACGCGGGACAGGGTGTCCACCGTCTCCAACTCTGCCGGCACGGCGGCGTCGGCGCCCAGACACCACACCGCACCGCCACTTTGGACTTGCACCTCGAGCTCGGGGTGGCGTGCGCGCAACGTGACCACCCAGGTGCCGCCCGGCAAGGCGCGACCCGAGCGCGGCCGGAGCTCGGCGTGGATGCCACTGTCGACAAGCTGGGAACGGATCGTGGACTGAAACCCTTCAAGCAAGGCCAGCGTGATCACGAGCGCGGCAGCGCCCAGCGCCATCGCCCCGAACGAGATGGCGCTCACCGCCGCCACGTGGGTGCGGCGCCGCAGCCCGAGCAGGTATCGCCCAGCGAGCAGGCCGAGCACGCTCATACCGAACCCGAAGCGGCCCAGCCCTGGTCCGAAGCACGTTGCGAGTCGCTCGACGCGCAAACCCGGCACACGCCTGGCCCGCTGCTGTACTTGATGGCCAGACCAGCAGCCTGGCACGTTCGCCGCCTCAGTGGTCCGCGGTCCACTGGCCACGAGCCACGGGCCGCGGGTTCCATCATCCCTCCTTGGGCCGAAGGAGCGGGAAGAGGATTACGTCGCGGATGGAGTGGGAATCGGTGAGGAGCATGACCAAGCGGTCAATGCCGATTCCTTCGCCGGCGGTGGGCGGCATACCATGCTCGAGCGCGAGCAGGTAGTCTTCATCGACCACCCCGCCGCCTGCTCGGACCTGCTCCTCGAAGCGAGCGCGCTGGTCGTCCGGATCGTTCAGCTCGGTGAAGGCGTTGGCCAGCTCCATCCCCGCGAGGTAAAGCTCGAAGCGCTCGGTAAGCGATGGGTCACCTGGCTTCCGCTTCGCGAGCGGCGAGATGTCGGCCGGGAAGTCGGTGATGAACGTCGGATCGATGAGGTGCCGCTCTGCGGTAGCCTCGAATAGCTCCGCCAACAGCTTGCCAGGGGACAGCCGGGCCACATCCTCCACCCCGAAGCGCAGCGCGGCGGCTTCCATTCGGCCCCGCTCGCCGAGGTCCTCGGGCTCGAGGTCGGAGTGGGCGAGGACCGCCTCGCGCATCGCCAGCCGGCGCCACGGACGCGCCAGATCGAGCGTCCGTTCGCCCCAGGGCAAGGCGGTCTTGCCCGCGACCGCTTGCGCCACCTCGGTGAGCATCGTCTCCGTGAGCACCATGAGGTCCTCGTAGCTCGCGTACGCCCAGTAGAACTCGAGCATGGTGAACTCGGGGTTGTGCTGCGTCGAGATCCCCTCGTTGCGGAAGTTGCGGTTGATCTCGTAGACGCGCTCAAAGCCACCCACCACGAGCCGCTTGAGGTAGAGCTCCGGCGCGATGCGGAGGAAAAGCTCCATGTCAAGCGCGTTGTGATGGGTCACGAACGGACGCGCCGTCGCCCCGCCGGCGATGGGCTGCATCATCGGCGTCTCGACCTCAACAAAGCCTCTCGCATCGAGGAAGGTGCGGATCGCCCGCACGGCCGCGGCGCGCGCGAGGAATACGTTGCGTGAATCGGGGTTGGTCGCAAGGTCGAGGTAGCGGAAGCGAGCGCGCAGCTCACGATCCGCCAGGCCGTGCCACTTTTCCGGCCACGGCTGCAGCCCCTTCGCAAGCACGGTGAGACTTTCCGCCCGCACGGTCAGCTCGCCGGTACGGGTACGGAAGAGCACGCCCTCGACGCCCCAGAAGTCGCCAAGGTCGAGCGAGTCCAGCAAGGAGAAGACCTCATCGCCCACCGCATCGCGCTTGACGTAAACCTGGAGACGGCTGTCACCGTCAGAGAGGTCGAAGAACGCGGTCTTGCCGTGACTGCGCAGCGCGGTGACGCGCCCTCCCACCCGCACCCTTGGCGCCTCGGCCTCGAGCGCCGCGGCATCGAGTGACGCGACTTTCGCCGCCACCTCGCTGACCCGGCCGTCGACCGCGAAACGCGGCGGGTAGGGATCGAGACCGCGGCGCCGGAGCACCTCGAGCTTGGCCCGGCGATAGGCTCGCAACGTCTCCAACGGTTCCACGGCACCTCTCGCCATCGCGCTGCTGCGCAAAAGCGGCGCATTCTAACACTGCAGAGCACGCTACGGGCTTCGGGCTACAGGCTCCAGGAACAACAACAGCGAGAGACAAGACCATGCGCCCAATGCCAGTTAGTCTTAGTCTTGTTCCTCCTGTTGCCTGAAGCCTGTATTTGCTGAAGCCTGTCTCTGCTGGGGCCTGTTTCAACGGTGCTACCATCCGCGCGAGCGGGGGGCGTAGCGCCCTTCGCGTCAGGTCATTGGGAGGGCCGTGAACGTGAACGCTCCTCGTTCGGCCGCCTTCGCCGCGCTGGTGGCGTTTGCCCTCGCGGGCGTGGTGTTCGCCGCCGTCTCCACCTACGACTACGTCGCCCACCTCGACCGGCAGGTGCACGCGATTACCTGTTCGTTCATCCCCGGTGTTGGCGCGGCCGATACCACCGGCACGAGCGGCTGCCACGCCGTGCTCATGAGCCCGTACTCCGCGGTGCTGCGCAGCTTCACCTGGGGCGGCATCCCGATTGCGTTGCCCGCGCTCGCGGTGTTCGCCTACCTGCTCTACCGAGCGCTGCGGTTGCTCCTGAGCGGGACGGCGGGCGATGCCGACGAGACGCGCTTCACGCTCGTCGCGGCCGTGCTCCCGGTGGTGGTCTCGCTGGTCTACCTGTTCCTCTCGATCACCAGGGTGGGAACCCTGTGCAAGCTGTGCGTGGGGATCTACGCAGCGTCGGCAGGCACGTGCATCGCGGCACTGCTCGCTCATCGCGCGGCTGCCCGACCAACAGCGGAAACACCTGCCCGTGGCCTCCCGTGGGGACGTTACCTCATCGACCTCGCCGAGGGGACCGCATTCGTGCTCGTGCCCGTGGTCCTTTACCTCACGCTCAAGCCGGCGTGGGCCGAGAGCATGGCACGCTGCGGCGAGCTGAGCCACCCCGAGGACCGCTACGGCGTGCGGGTGAAGTTGCCCGGTGGCGAGGTGCCGGCGATCGAGGTGCTCGACCCGCTCTGTCCGGCGTGCAAGGGCTTCTACCAGCGCCTGGCCGCGAGCGGCCTGGGCGAGCGCCTCGCTCCCGAGCTCGTCCTCTTCCCCCTCGACAAAGAGTGCAACTGGATGGTCAATACCTCGCTCCACCCCGGCGCCTGCGCCATCTCCGAAGCGGTGCTGTGCGGTGGGATACACGCCCGTGACGTGTTGGAATGGACCTTCGCCAACCAAGAAGAACTGCGCGCGCTGGGCGGCGACCCCACAGCACTGGCCGCACGGATCAAGCAGCGCTTCCCGGAACTCGCGGGGTGCCTCGGCCAACCGGCGGTGCGCACCCGCCTCAACCGCTCGCTGCGCTGGGCAGTGGCGAACTCGCTACCAGTGGTCACCCCGCAACTGTTCGTGCGCGGGGAAAAGGTGTGCGAGGAGGACACCGACCTCGGGCTTGAGTTCGTGCTCGCTCGCGTGCTCGAGACTCCGGCGGCACCCAAGGCAAGGTGACATGATGAGGGCCAACCGGATCCACCTTCCGCTGTTCATTGTCATGCTGGCGCTGCTCTCGCTAATCGTGAGCGTGTGGGTGCGCTCTGCGGCGACGCGGGTGGAGCAGTACCAGGCCGAGCAGGGCAAGGCGCCGGCCGCGGCGGTGGCGAGCGCCGCCGACGAAGGGTATTGCACCGGTGTGCTCAAGCAGATCCTTCGCCGCGTGCTGACCGCCTGCGGGCTGGTCAAGGGCGGGAACCAACGCGGCTGCCAGCCGTTGCAGGCACGCAACGTGGCGGCGATGGCGGGCGAGGACTTCAACGCACTGTTCGTGCCATTGGCCGACCGTGCCGCGATCATCCAGTTCGACCAGGATGGCGCCGAGCTCGACCCTGCGGCGATCGCGCTACTCGACGCAACCTTCGCGGCGCAGCGGGGCGCTTCGTATTTCCTCGTCGTCTCGCGCGCCTCGCCGGAAGGGGCGATCGGCTACAACCGCGAGCTGTCGCGCAAGCGCGCCCAGGCGGTGCTCGATCACGTCCGTTCCCGCTTCGCCGACCCCGACCTCGATCAGGAGGTGGGGCTGCTCTGGCTCGGCGCCGAGTTCGCCCAGCTCGACCGCGACTTCTGCAAGTGGCACCGCTCGCGGCCCGACGAGGCATGCTCCACCGCCCACCTCAACCGCTCCGCGTTCATCGCCTGGATTGACTGCCGGCTGTGATGCCGCGACGGCGTGTCGTCCTGTTCGCGGTCGTCTTCGCGGCGGCGTGCGGCGGCGAGCCGCCCCGCCTCGCTCGCACAGAAGGCGTGGCAGCCACGGCGTTGGCGCCGGCGCCAGAGCGCTGGTGTGATGCGTTCTTCCCCGCAGCAGAGACGCCGCGCCTGATGCTGCCCCGCGTGGTCGCGGCAAGGACCGGTGGGGTCATCCCCACCGTTCCGACAGATCGCTCGGTGTGGATCAACCTCTGGGCCACCTGGTGCGAGCCGTGCAAGCGTG
Source organism: Thermoanaerobaculales bacterium (assembly GCA_044447965.1). GTDB lineage: Bacteria > Acidobacteriota > Thermoanaerobaculia > Thermoanaerobaculales > Thermoanaerobaculaceae > DATIYW01. Next base: position 164,731 of record JBIOGJ010000001.1, read on the forward strand.
AGATGCCGATGCTCGAGCGCTGGCATGCCCAGCTCGTCAAGGAGGGCGTCCCGCTCGACCTCTGGTTCGTCTCGGTGGACGAGCAGGCGCAGGACCTCACCGCGTTCCTCGCCCAGCACTCGACGTTCGCGCCCGATCCGTCGCTGCGTCTGGCCACGCTCAGCGACCTCGCGCCGTGGCTGGCAAGCCTGCGCGCGCCATCGGACGGTTCGATCCCCGTTCACCTCATCGCCGCGCCGGGAGGCAAGCTACGCTGCGCGCGCGCGGGAGCGCTGCGCGACGGCGACTACCCGATCGTCAAAGCAATCCTGACGAAGTAGGGGCGACTCGCCGAGTCGCCCGGAGGTGGGGCTGCCAAGAACGGCGGGCGGGGCGCCCGCCCCAGACGCGCATCGGTGGCGCAGGCGCCCTCGCCTGCGCGCCCTCGCCTGCGCGCCCTCGCCTGCGAGCCCCGAGCTCCTAGCCCCTAACCGCGGTCTTGAGGATCACGCCGCGACTCGAGCGGCCGTCCACCCGGATGTCGAGGGGGCGCTCCAGCCTCACGTGGCGCAAGTAGCGTGTTTCGGCGCGGGCGGGTTGCTCCGCCAGCCACCCGAAGTCGACGAAACCCCGCCCGCTCTTGCGGTGCACGGTCAGATAGCCGATGCCGAACGAAGTGATGTTCTGGAAGAAGTGCGTGCCCTCCGAGGGCGTGACCGGCACGTCGTCCAGCTCGGTCTCGAGGATCACCCGCGCTCCCGCGATCTGGTGCCATTCGACGGGAATCCCGAGCCACCGGTCCGCGGTGCCCCAGCGGCCGGGCCCGATGAGGAGGTATGGCCGCCCTTCCTCCGCGAGCGTTCGATTGATCGCTTCGACCTCCGCGGCGACCGCCACGGTCTGAGCGCGATCGAACCCGCCAGGCTTGACGTAGACGACGTCGCGAATGTCCTGCACCCGGCCTTGGCCAAGCGCCTGCTCCGAGGAGCAAAGCAACGCGGCGGGCTCGACGGTTCGCAACAACTCATCGAGGTCTTCCGCCCCCACCTCCACCACCAGCGGGCGGATCTGCAGCACGGCAAACTCCGGGGGTGTGCCCTCGCTCCCGAGGTTCACCGCGAACTCGATCTCGACCGGGCAGCTCATCGCTTGGTTCCCGAGCGCGAGCAAATGTCTGAGGACCCCCGGTAGGGGAAACAAGCCACCCTTGAGAATCGGCGCGAAGGTCACGAGGCGCACGCCCGGCCGCCCAATGCCGTCGTAGATCGCGTCGTTGTCCGGTGAGTACACGGAGCCCACGGCGGCGAGCGTTCCTTGTCGCGCCGCCTCATCGAGACCCTGCAGCACCAATGCATCCTCGTGGCGAGCGGACGGGAAGGCGCCGCGATCGAGCTCGAGCGCGTAGAACTCGCGCTGCGCCGAGTCAAGCGTGGCCGCAGTTGAGGAAAACTGCGGCACGCTGCGCGGTGCCGCAGGTGAGAACCGCACCGCTTGACCCCCCTCGACGACGGTCTTCCCGAACCCCAATGCCACCGCCGCGAGCCCGTCCTCGGCCTTCATGCCCAGCACCGGGTAGTAGTTGTGAGAACACGCGACGCCGGCAAAGTCGGGATAGTAAAGACGCCCGTGCGGCCGCCCGACCAGGCGCTGCACCACCACCGCCATCTTCTCCTCCTCGGCGCGGTGGGGCGTGTGCGCAAGGTAAGCCTTGGCCTTGCGGGAAAACGTCGAGGCGAAGACGAGCTTCACCGCGGCTGTGAGCTCCGCCAGGCGCACGCTCGGTTCGGCCGCGTTGTTGGCGAGCATGAAGGTGCGGTAGATGCCCGCGAACGGCTGATCGTACGAGTCCTCGAGCAGGCTCGAGGAGCGAACCGCAAGCGGGTGGCGGGTGTGCTCGACGAGCGCCGCGAGGTCGCGCTCGATCGCCGCCGGCAGCGGCGCGCCTAAGAACGCGTCCTCGATCTCGAGGTCGGAAGCCTCGGAGAGCGCGAGGCCGACAAGGTTGTTGGTCTGGAGGAACTCGTCGAACAGGTCGGTGCCGAGCACCACCGCGGGCGGCACGAAGATGCGCACTTCACCGTCGCCAGGTTGGGATCGCGCGAGCAGTGCGTTGATGAAGCCGAGGCCTCGACCCTTGCCGCCCATCGATCCGCTGCCGATGCGGAGGAACCCTGCCAGCCCCTCGAACGCTTGCGGGGAGAAGTCCGCCACCACGCCGCGGCGCGCCTCCGAGGCGAGCTCGGAGAACGCCTCCACGAGGTAGCGACGCAGCTCTTCCACGTCCGCGAAATCGGACACCTTCCACGGCCGGATGCGCGCGGCGAGGGTGAACTCGGTGCGCGCCATGCACCAGTTAGAGAAATGGTTGCGCGCGGCGTGGTAGCGCAACGACTCGCCCGGAACCGTGCGCAGCACCCGCGGCATCGCGGCCAGGTCGGGTACCCGCGCCACCTCGCTGCCGTCCTCCGGGCGCACGAACACGAAGTCGCCAAAGCCGAGGCTGGTCTTGATGAACCGCCGCAGCTCGTCGAGCAGGCGCGGCGAGCGCTTGTGCAGGAAGGCGGCGCCGAGCGCGTGGGCACGGGGCTCCATCTCGGCATCGGTGGACTGCACGAGCAGCGGCATGTCGGGGTCTTCGGCCTTGACCCGCCGGACGAACTCGAGGCCGGCTTCGGGGTCGGACACACCGGCGCGGGGGAACCGTGCGTCGGTGATGATGCCGAGGGTGTACGCGCGATACCGCTCGAACAGCTCCCAGCCCTGCTCAAAAGTCTCGGCAAGGAGAATCTTCGTGCGCGCTCGCATGCGCCGCAACTGCTGGCGCACGTTGACTCCGTCCGCCATCAACGCCTGTGTCTGCTTGGTCATCTCGGTGTAGAGCAGCGGCAAGTACGAAGAGTAAAACCGCACCGAGTTTTCGATCAGGATGATCGTGCGGACCGCCGCGAGCTCGGTGTCGCGGGCGACGTTGCGGGCATCCTCGATGAGCTTGATGATGGCAAGGAACAGCGCCACATCGCCGCGCCAGACGAACACCTGGTCGAGCGCGCCGGGCTGGTTCGCCTCCTTGACCCGGTGCGCCTCGAAGTGGTTGTCGGCCAGGAGCACCACCGGCAGTTCGGGATGGGCCGCCTTGATCCGGCGCGCGAGCGCGCGTGGGTCCACCCCACCAAGGCGCGCCATCGTGATGACGAGGTCGAACGGCCGCTTCTCCAGCAGCGCGAGCGTCTCCTCCGCGGTCGACACCTGGGTGATACGTGGCGAGGTCAGCAGGTTCAATTGGTAGAACTCGGCGTCGAGGCTCTCCGAGAGCTGGCCGTCCTCCTCGAGGATGTACGAGTCGTACGCCGACGACACGAGCAGCACCTCGCGCACGCGGTAGCTCATCAGGTCGCGGAACACCGCGTGCGTCGGGTCGTACTCGTCGAGCCTGCCCGGCCGATCCCAGAAGCTCATCGCCTCGCCGCCTCCTCAGGCATTATCGCGCGGGCGCAACCGCGGCAGCCGCGTGCCCGGCGCCAATCGCCTCTTGGACGGTTGCTTGCCAAAATCGCCGGGTTGTGGCACAGTGCAACTCCTGCAGCGTCGACAACGGCGTTCGTGAATTGCCGCGGCAGCCCGACGATGTTGCACGCCCCTCCCCGGGGCGCGGACGGCAGCCTCCCCGGCAAGTCTCCCGTTCATCAATCAGCCGGAACCGAACCCGACGGTGCTTCGCACGAGCCGTGCGAGCGCCCCGGAGAAAGAACACGTGTGTAGATGAGCTTTAGTGACTTTTCTCTCGACCCCGCGCTGCTGCGCGGAATCTCCGATCTTGGCTTCACGGACCCGACGCCGATCCAGAAGGCGGCACTGCCGGAAGCGCTGGCCGGCCGCGACGTGCTGGCGGCTGCGATGACCGGCAGCGGCAAGACCGCCGCCTTCGCCTTACCGATCCTGCAACGACTCAAGAGCAGCGGCGGCGGTACCCGCGCGCTCGTCCTCACCCCGACCCGGGAGCTCGCGGCGCAGGTGCGCGAGCACCTCGTTGCGCTCGGCCGCCACACGACGGTGCGATCAGTGGCCGTGTTCGGCGGCGTCTCGCAGGGCCCGCAGGAGCGCGCCCTCCGCGCCGGCGTTGACGTCGTCGTCGCCACCCCGGGACGCCTGCTCGATCACCTTGGCCAGGGATCGGCGCGCTTCGACCGGCTCGAGATCCTGGTCCTCGACGAGGCCGACCGCATGCTCGACATGGGCTTCCTCCCCGACGTGCGGCGGATCCTCTCCAAGCTGCCGGCGCGACGGCAGACGATGCTGTTCTCGGCTACGCTGCCGCAGCCAATCGTGCAACTCTCCCGCGACATGCTCAACAACCCGGTGCGCATCGACGTCGAGCGCAGGGTCGCACCCGCGACCGGAGTGACCCACGCGGTGCTGCCGGTGCCCGAGAAGCTCAAGGCCTCGCTCCTGGTCGAGCTCCTCCGCCGGGACGAGGTCGCCACCGCGCTCGTGTTCACCCGCACTAAGCATCGCGCGAACCGCCTCGCCCTCCACCTCGACAAGGCCGGCATCGCCTGCGATCGCATCCACGGCAACCGCAGCCAGGCGCAGCGCGAGGCCGCCCTCGCGGCGTTCAAGCGCGGCAAGCTGCGCGTGCTGGTGGCGACCGACCTCGCCTCACGCGGCATCGACATCGTCGATCTGCCTCACGTGATCAACTTCGACGTGCCGGCGCAGGTCAACGACTACATCCATCGCGTCGGGCGCACCGCGCGCGCCGAGGCAACTGGCGGCGCGCTGACCCTGGCCTCGCCGGCCGATGCGCCGGCAATCGCGGCGATCGAGCGTGTCGTGGGCCGCAGGATCCCGCGCCGCACACTCGAGGGTTTCGACTACGCCGAGAAACCATCCGAGAACCTCGAGATCCCGGCTGCGCAGAGAATCGCTGCGGCCCGGGTCCAGCGGGCGGTGGCGCGGGCGCGCACCCACGCGAACACCGAACGCCGCGCCGGCACTGGTCGGCCGTGGAGCTTCGAGCGGCCGGCAAGCGGCGCTCGCCCGTCGGCCGGGCCAAACCACGGCGGCCGTTCGTATCGTGCTCCCTCAGGCGGTAGCCGCCGCAACGGCCGATAAGATTCGGCGCAGTCACCAGGTCCAACTATCGGAACTCGGCGCCGAGGCTCGCGGAGAGCTACCCGGCCGATCTCACACGCTCACCGCCTCATGTCGGAGGAGGCGTTGTCGCCCGAGCTGCCGATCAGCCAGACTGTGCTAGAACTCGCCTCGCAGATCGGGAGGGTACCGATGCCGTTTGGCGAAGCCGAGTGCGCACGTTGTCGCGGAGACTTTCCGGCGCTTGAGCGGACGCTGGGGGGCGAACCCCTCGCGTTCTTTGACGGTCCAGCCGGCACGCAGCTCCCACGCGCCGTGATCGACGCGATCTCCGCCTACTACGAGACCTGCAACGCGAACACCCACGGCGAGTTCGTCACCTCGCGGGAGTCCGATCGCATGATCGAGGAGGCGCGAGCGTCGGTCGCTGCATTTCTCAGTGCGCCGTCGGGGCGCGAGATCTCGTTCGGGGCCAACATGACCAGCCTCGCGTACGCCCTCTCCCGCGCCTTCGCCCGGGAATTCCGGCCCGGCGACGAGGTGGTCATCACCCAACTCGACCACGAGGCCAACCGCGGTCCGTGGCTCACACTCGCCGAGCGCGGCGTAAGGGTGCGGGAAGTGGCGCTCAAACCCGACGGCACGCTCGATTCCGACGACATGGCGCGCCAGATTGGGCCGAACACCCGTCTGGTCGCGATCGGCTACGCCTCCAACGCGCTCGGAACCGTTAACGATCTCGTCCTTGCGCGGCGGCTCGCGCACGCCGCCGGCGCCTGGCTGCTGGTTGACGCGGTGCACGCTGCGCCGCACTTCCCGATCGACGTCGCCGCGCTCGACGCCGACTTCCTGCTCTGCTCCGCGTATAAGTTCTACGCCCCCCACGTCGGCATTCTCTACGCCCGGCCCGGGCTCCTCGACCGCCTCGAGCCCGATCGCCTCCGCACCCAGGAGCAGGCCGCGCCGTACCGCATCGAAACCGGCACGGCCAACCACGCGGCCATCGCCGGCGTGAAGGCAGCGATCGACTACATCGCTTCGTGGGGGACGGGGACGAGCTTGCGCGACCGCCTCGTCAGCGCGATGGCGGCGATCGCGGTGTGGGAGCACGAGTTGGCCAGGCGTTACTGCGATGGGTTACGAGCGATTCCTGGCGTCACGGTTTGGGGTCCCGACTTCGCCTCCCCCCGGCGTGCGCCTACCGTGTCGATCACCATCGATGGCACCGCCGCGGAGGAAGCCGCTCGCCGCCTCGGCGAGGAGGGGATCCTCGTCTGGAACGGGCACTTCTACGCGGTTCGCGCGATTGAGGTGCTGGGTCTCGCCGCGCGTGGCGGCATCCTGCGCGCCGGGATGTCGATGTACACCACGCCCGCCGAGGTGGTTCGCCTGCTCACCGGTATTGCCGAAATCGCGAGTCACTAAGGCGCGAGCATGAGCAGCGGCAGCAGACCGAGGAGTGCCAGGATCACAAGCGCCGCCAGACCTCGCACCCCGGTGCGACGATCCGCGAAGCCAAACGCGTAGATGCCCTTGATTGCGTTGTTGCTGGCGGCGGCGACGACCACGGCGGCGGCCGCGGTCGCCAGTGGCGTAGAGGTTCCCGCGGTTTGCGTTAGACCCATGATGAACGGATCCACGTCGGTGCAGCCCATCACGGTGGCGAGACTGAAGATCCCGACCTTGCCGAACTTGCTGAGCACCAGATCGGTGACGACGAGCAGGACGACGAAGATCGTCGCAAAGGCAAACGCCGTGCGGATCTCCAGGGGGTTCTTCGCCGCGTACTCGCGTCCCGGCGCCGTGCCCGACTGGTCGGCGACGCGTGACCAGAGAAATCCAGCCAGCGCCGCCGCGACGCCCAGAGCGAGGAACGGCACGAGCAGCGGCGCGAGGAGCGCGCGGTTGAAGATCGTCAGCAGCACGAGGATGCGCAGGTACATCACGCCGGAGGCAAGCAGCATGCTGCCCGCGAACAGGTTCGGCCACGCCTCCCGCCGCGCGCGGCGGGCCAGCGCCACGGTGATCACGGTCGAGGAGTAGGCGCCGCCCAGCAACGCCGCGAGTTGGATGCCGCCGCGCTTGGCGGTAATCCTCTGAAGCACGTATGCGAGATAGGACACCGCGCTCACCGCGGCAACGATCAGCCACGTGCGGAACGGGTTGAGGTGAAATGGGGTGAACTCCTGGTTGGGCACCGCCGGCAGGATCACCACCGTGAGGAGGAGAAACTTGGTGAAGGTGACGACCTCTTCGGACGGGATGCGCTCGGTGAGGCTTTCGAGGCCGGTTTTGAGCTCAAGCAGCAGCATGCTCGCCACCACCACCGTCACGGCAATCCAGTAGTAACCGGCAGACACGACGGCGCCGAGGAGGTAGGTGAGCAGGCCCGACACCTCGGTGGTGACGCCGGCGTCCTCGGCGGTAGCAAGCTTGTGGCGATACGAGACGAGCATGAAGGCGCCGACCACCACGAACCCCGCCGCCACCGGGAGCAACTGGGTCCCTGCCACCAGCGCCATCGCATAGCCGACCAGGCCAATGAGGGGAAACGTTCGCACCCCGCCGAACAGATAGTGGCCACCGTGTGCCTTGCGTCCTTCCCGTTCGAGGCCAAGCAGGAACGAAAGGAACAGCACGAGCAGGATCTTGACCGCTTCGGGGTGGATCAGCGCCACAAGCGCGTGGGCAGTGCTGCTCTCCATTGCTAGCGAAGGTACACCTGCAGTCGTATCGTCTCAAGACTGCCGTCAGGACCCGGGCACCAAACGCGTCAGAGCGAAAAGCCGGTCGCGGCGAGGAGGCGCTCGGTGACCGGCACGGCGAGCCCGTGCTCGCGGGCGAGACGCAGCACCGCCCCGTTGCGGAACTCGAGCGCCTTGGCGGCGGTCACGCGCACCCCGTCGAGCGGCCCCGCCACGGTGAGAAACGTGGGCCACCACGAGGAGGAAACCGAAGCGCCCAGCACTCGCGCGGGGACGGCGACGCTCTCGGCAAACAACGCGTCGGCCTCCTCACATCGCTGGGTTAGATACCCACCCAGCGATAGGCCGTGCACCGCGAGCGGAAGCCCAACCACGCAGTTGAACCCCATCTTCTCGGCCTCGGCCCCGGCGAGGGTGGCGTCCGTGACCACCTCGGCGGCGATCCGACCGCGCGTGAGCGCCTCGGCCAGAGGTTCCGCAACCGGCCCCGCAAGCACGCTAGGACGCAGCACGCGGAAGAACTCCCCTTTACTGGTGAACCAGATCAGACCGCGGGTCGCGGCTCCGAAGCGCCCGAGCAGCGGCCGGATCCACCCGTTTTGCACCAGCACCACGCGCTCGGGGACGACGCTTTCCAGGCGCGCGAGCACGCTCGCGAGCGCCTCCTCGCGGACGCACACGAGCAGCTGCGCGCCCGGGTCCCGGAGCGCTTCTGGCCATCCGGCATCGCGCGTGACCGGGGAGACCTCGACGCCGGCGCCGGTGAGCGCGGCCGCAAGCCGGCGACCTACCTCGCCCATTCCAATCACGTGCACGTGGCCCAGGCTCTTGCTCACCGCCCGATGATGCCTGGCAGCCCGCGCGGCTGCAACTACTGGAAGCTGGTGAGGGTCAGCTCGACCACACGGCTGCGGCGGGGCGTGGCCGCCCATTGCACCAGGATTGGGTTTTGGTAGCGACCTTGGATCACGGCCCCCTCGCCGGGTGCATGTGCATCCGAGACGAGCAGGCTCACGCGTCGTTTCATGCGCAAGAAGCGCGAGGCGGGCACCGCCATCACCCGCGCCAGTAGGCGCTCGAGCGCCGACTCGGACACCTTGAGGGCGTCCATCAACTCGTTGAGCACGTGAACCATGTCGTACTTCGCATATCCCAGGCTCTTGGCCGGGATCGCGCGGGGATCCGACAGCATGCGCTTCCCGGTGCGCGCCGCGAACTTCAGGGGATCGGCGAGCACCTCGGCCAGATCGTGGCGCATCAGGAGCGACTCGTACTCGTTGACGGTGACGCCGGCATCGCGCTCGGCGGCGTCGAGGGCAATGTCCACCCGACCCTTGCCGATGCCATGCTGGGAAATCAACGCGTTGGCACGCACGAGCAGGCCAATGCGCGGGTCGGCGAGGTTGATCGAATCGATCGGGTGGCGAGAAACCGGAACCTCGCAGCGCGCCCGCTCCACCACACGGGCCTGGCGGTACGCCACCACCCGCGTGCGCCGGGTGCGGGCGCGGCCCCCGGAAACGCCGTCGAGGTCGATGAAGTAGACGGGCTCCGCGGCGCGGTTGGTGTAGGTCACGCAGTTGCGCAAGCCGGAGCCGATAAAGGCGAGGTGCGAGTCCGCGTTCTTTGGTTCGACCTTGCGCTCCTCCTCGGAAAGCTCATCGCGGAGGTCGAGCCGGTCGTGGCGGTACGCAGCGTCCGGAGGGAACAACCTTTGAAAGGCACGAATGAAGGGGTCGAGACGCTCGCGGCGGTTGTCGAGGCGGCTTGACAGGCTCTGCTCGAGGTAGCCGGCGGTGGTGTGAAAAGAGCAGTAGAGCGCTCGCGGGTAGCGCGACAGCACGTCCTCGTGTTCCTCGCGGAGGCGCGCCGCGACGTCGATGCCGTCGTAGCGAAAGCGCGGCGTCAGCGTCAGTTCGACCTCAATCGGCCGAGTCGCTGTCATCCTACCTCCCTTTGCCGCCACCGCGGTGCCCGATCCATCTCGTCTATCCGCGCTTGCTGCCAACCGCGTCATGCCACCGTTGATTCCGGCCCGAAATCGGCCCCACGCGAGTTGGAGGCTAGCGCACTGTCACGTTCTTGTCCCCGCCCGAGCCAGGCCAGCCGGCGCCGCCATGGTCGCGCGGAGGGCGCCGTGCCGGCAGCGGGTAGATTGGCCATCTCGCGGCCCCGCAGCAGGCGCTTCGGACGCCGCGGCGAAGTGGTGCTAGAATTCGTGGCTCAGCCCGAACGGCTGCGCCTGGAGCAGGACCAGGCGGCGAGGTCGGACGATGAGCGAAGAGCACAACCCCACCGCGGATTCCCAGAGCTTTGCTGAAGCGCTGGCGCAATCCTTTCAGCAGGACACGCTGGAGATCGGTCAGATGATCACCGGCTCGGTCATGGCCGTTCACGGCGACATTGCCCTCATTGCTGTCGGGGGCAAGTCGGAAGCCGTGATGGACCGCACCGAGCTGGGCGAGTTGCGCCCGGGCGACGGCCTCGACGCGGTGATCATCGCGCTCTCCCCCGAGATCCGCGTCTCCCACCGCCTCGCCATCGAGCGGCGCGAGCGCGAGGCGCTGCGCGGCGCCTTCACCAACGGCGTCCCGGTCGAGGGCAAGGTGACCGGCCGCAACAAGGGCGGTTACGACGTTTCCATCGCAGGGCTGCGCGCCTTTTGTCCGATGTCGCAGATCGACCTCGGCTTCCCCCGCAACGTCGACGCCTTTCTCGGCAAGACGTTTCTCTTCCGCATCAACGAGCTTTCCGACGACCTCGACGCCATGGTCGTCTCGCGCGCGCAGGTCCTCAAGGAGGAGCGGCGGGCCGCCGCGGAGCAGGCGTGGTCGCATGTGGCTCCAGCCGCCGAGATCGAGGGCAAGGTCAAGAGCATTCGCGACTTCGGCGTGTTCGTCGACCTCGGCGGCGTGGACGGCATGGTGCACGTCTCGGAGCTGTCGCACCGAACCGGCGTGCGTCCCTCGCAACTCATCAAGGTGGGCGACGTGGTTCGCGTGAAGGTCCTCGAGGCCGATCGGGAGAAGAACCGCATCGCGCTTTCGATCAAGGCGCTCGAGCCCGATCCCTGGGCCGAGGTACCGGGTCGCTTCCCGAGCGGCTCGGCGTTCGAGGGCAACATTGCGAGGAAGACGGAGTTCGGCCTGTTCGTCGAGCTCCTCCCCGGCGTGGATGGACTGATCCACGTCTCGCAACTTCCCCCCGGCATGAAGCTCGACGACGAGACGCTCGCGATCGGCGCGCCGGTGCGCGGCTGGGTGCGCGAGTGCGACCCCGAGCGGCGCAGGCTCTCCCTCACCCTCCGCGAGGTGGCCACGAGTGACCCATGGGCGGATGCGACGACCCGCTACGGCGCCGGTACGATCGTCGAGGGGGTAGTGGAGCGCACCGCCAACTTCGGCGTTTTCGTGCAGCTCGAACCGGGCCTTACCGGCCTGATTCCCGCCTCCGAAACCGACGTGCCCAAGGGAGGCGACCTCGCTGCCCGCTTCGCCGCAGGCGCTCGCGTCTCCACCACCGTGCTTTCGGTGGATCCGGAGCGCAAGCGCATCTCGCTGTCGGTGAAGAAAGCCAAGGAGGGCAGGGCGGCGAAGGAATTCCACAAGTGGTCGGAGGAGCACAAGCCGGAGCGCAAAGTGGAAGTGACCGCCTTCGGCGCCGCCTTGATGAAGGCGCTCAAGGAAAAGTAGAGACAGACGTCACCCCGGAAAGCTCAGCGTGACGGTGGTGCCGCGGCCCTCCCGGGAGATGAGGCTCACGGTGCCCCCCAGGGCGCGCGTCAGGTGCTTGACGATGGCCAGCCCCAACCCGCTGCCGCCCGTGCTCTCGGCCTGGCGGCGCACGCGGTAGAAGCGCTGAAACACCAAGCCGATCTCCGCGGCGGGGATGCCGACGCCGTCATCGGCCACCTCGATTCGTACCTCGTTGTCGCTACGTACCGTCCGCACGGTCACGTGTCCACCGCGGCGGTTGTAACGGATGCCGTTGTCGACGAGGTTACCGACAACCTGGCCGAGTCGAACCGGATCGGTGCGCAGCACGGCCGGCTCACCCTGCGCCGCCAGTACCACCCCCGCGGCCTCGGCGACACCTCCGAGGTCGGCGAGAACTTGGGTAATCACACCGTCCACGCGCACCTCCTCGACTTCGAGGCGCAACTGGCCAGCCTCGATGCGCGCGAGCTCCTCGAGCTCCGAGGCAAACGCCCGCAGCTTGGCAACCTGCCGCACCAGGGTCTCGGTAAGTTCTCGGTCGCCGCCGCCCTCGCCCAGCTCTTCAGCCAGGCCGGTGAGGACCGTGAGCGGCGTACGCAGCTCGTGGGCGAGGTCCGCGACCAGTGCCCGTCGTGAGCGTTCGAGCTGGCGCTCCTCGCGCACGTCGCGCACCACCACCGCCACCGCGAGCACCGGATGCGCGACGGCGCACACCCGCACGGCGAGCTCAGCACCGTCCGCGAGCGGCACGGTCGTGTGGCGCTCGCCGCCCTGCGCGAGCACGTCGTGCACTGCGGCGATCATCTCCGGGGCGCGGATCGCCTCGAGCAGGGGATGGCCGATCTCGAGGTCGGCGCCGAGCAGCGTGGACGCTGCGGCGTTGCTGAATCGCACTGCGTTTTCACGATCGAGGAGAACAACCCCTTCGCCGACCCTATCGAGTGCCGCCCGAACCACCTCGACCTCTCGCTCGAGCCGCTCCCGCTCCTGGCGAAAGTAGCGATCGGCCTCCTCGGCCAAGGTCTCCGCAGGATCGTCGGCCGATAGGCCGGTCCATGCCGAGAGGTAGCGGGCGACGCCACGCTGCCACCGCAGCGCCCACGCTCGCGTCACGAGTCCGGCTACCAGGGTCGTGCCAAGCGCAATGAGCACCCCGCCCAAAGGGAACGCAACCGGGGGCTCTTCCCACGCGACTCGCACGAACCCGACCGGGTTCTCCGCCACGCCCACCCGAGAGGCGGCGTAGGTCGTGACCCGGTTCGTGGTGGCCGAGCGCCGCCGCGAGAGCCCGTTGCCTTGCTCGCGCGCCGCCACCACCTCTAGCCGGCCGCCGTGGTTCTCCATTTGTCGGACGAGGTCCGGCACCGTCGAGGTGTCGACCACCACCTGGCCGTCGGCAGCGATGACCGTAATGCGGTAGCCGCTCGCGGTCTCCCATCGGCGCACCGCCTGCCACAACTCCGCTCGGGGGCGTGCGAGGAGTTCTGCCACCCGCGGTGTGAGAGTGCTCGCCAGCTCGACCAAGTGGCGTTGCTGCTCGTCGCGGCGCAAGGCGCGGTCGTGCCATTCGGCGACGCCCACGACAACGATCGCGGTGGCGAAGGTGGCGCTCGCCACCAGCAGGGCCACGCGCTGCACTGCGGTCATGCCGATTCCCGAAAGCGGTAGCCGGAGCCGATGAGCGTCTCGATGACATCGTCGGCCAACTTTCGACGCAGCGTGCGGATATGCGCATCCACCGTTCGGGGATCGACCTCGCTCGAAAGCCCCCAGACCGCATCCAGGATCTGCTCACGGGAGGCCACGCGGCCGTTCAGCGTGATGAGGTGCCAGAGGATGTCGAACTCCCGCCGGGTGAGATGGACGGCAGCGCCGGCCAGCAGCACGCGATGGCGCGTCGCGTCAACCTCGAGGCGGGCGTCGCGGTACACCTCGCCCGGCGTACCGCGTTCCCACGAGATGCGGCGCTGCAGCGCCCGCATGCGTGCGGTGAGCTCGCGCAACGAGAAGGGCTTGGCGAGGTAGTCGTCGGCCCCCATTTCGAGGCCTGCAACGCGGTCCGCCTCGCCGGCGCGCGCGGTGAGCATGAGGATCGGCACGGTGCGGGTGGCGTCCCAGGACCGCAGCTCACGGCACAGCGTGAGGCCGTCGGTGTCGGGGAGCGAGAGGTCAAGGACGACGAGGTCGGGGATGCGCTGCTCGCACTCGCTCAGGAATTTCGCGCCTGTCGCGAAAGTCGTAACGGCGAACTCGCCCGTGCGTTCGAGCTGGCGGCGGACTAGGGCAGCAATGTCGGCGTCGTCCTCGACCACGAAGACACGGACGCCCATCACCTCAACCTAGGAGCCTGTCTGAGTAATGGGGCGGGTCGCGCGCAGGGGGCTTGCGAGGCGCAGGCAAGGCGCGAGGAGGCAGGCGATGCAGGAGCATCGTGGCCGACGAGCAACGTCGCATGCGCCCGCAACCCCCCTGCGCCCATGGGTTGCGGCGGCGCGGGGCGATCTGCAGCGTTGCCGCTCCTCGCCGATGGGGGAACATCGCCTTCGTCGCGTCGCCTTGCATCTCGCCCCGCGGCGCCAGCAACGCGGCCCACCCGCTTACTCAGACAGGCTCCTAGGCCGGCGGCCGACCGCGCTGAGACCGTCATTCCGCACCA
>JBIOGJ010000002.1:0-156696 GCA_044447965.1 Thermoanaerobaculales bacterium
CGCATGGTCAAGCGGCTCGGCAGCGGTGACCCGCGTCGCGTGTTGCGCAACCTCGGGATGTGACCTCGCTAGGAGCCTGTCTGGGAAAGCGGGTGGGCCGCGTTGCTGGCGCCGCGGGGCGATCTGCGTTGTTGCCGCTCCTCGCCGACGGCTCCACGTCGCCTTCGTCGCGGCGCCCTGCATCTCGCCCCGCGGCGCCAGCAACGCGGCCCACCCGCTTTCCCAGACAGGCTCCTAGCGAGGTCACATCCCGAGGTTGCGCAACACGCGACGCGGGTCACCGCTGCCGAGCCGCTTGACCATGCGCCGCATCTCGGCGTGTTGCCGGAGCAGGCGGTTCACCTCCTCGACCGTGGTACCCGCCCCGCGCGCGACTCTTTTGCGCCGCGATCCGTTGATGATTTCAGGGTGGTGGCGCTCGGCCGGCGTCATCGAGCTGATGATCGCCTCGAAGCGCACCAACTTGCGCTCGTCCACCTCGGGGGCGCCTTTGAGCGCCTTCATGCCGGGGAGCAGGTCGGCGAGCTGGGAGAGGAGCCCACCGCCGCGCATTTGCCGCAGTTGCTCGCGCAGGTCGTCGAGGTCGAACCCCTCGCGCTTGAGCTTGGCCTCCATGGCCGCGGCGTGCTTCTCGTCCACCGTGGCCTGAGCCTTCTCGATCAGCGTCAGCATGTCACCGAGGCCGAGGATTCGGGAGGCCATGCGGTCGGGGTGGAACAGCTCAAGATCGGCGAGGCGCTCACCCACCCCGACCAGGCGGATCGGCTTGCCCGTGACCGACACCACCGACAGTGCCGCGCCACCCCGCGCGTCGCCGTCGAGCTTGGTGAGGATCACGCCGGTCAAGGCGAGGCGCGCCGAAAACGCCTCGGCTTGTCGCACCGCGTCCTGGCCGGTCATTGCGTCGGCGACCAGGAGCACCTCAGAGGGCTTCAGGATCTCGGCAAGCTCCGCCAGCTCCCCCATCAGCGCATCGTCGATGTGGAGCCGGCCGGCGGTGTCGAACACCAGCACCTCAAAGCCCTTCCGCCGCGCCTCGATAAGCGCTCCGCGGGCGATCTCGGGCGGTGTCGCCCAGGCGCGGGTATCGAGGACGGGGATGCCACCCTGGGCGCCGAGCTGCTCGAGCTGCTCCCGCGCCGCGGGGCGTTGCGTGTCGGCCGGGACGAGCAGCACGTGCTTGCCGAGCGTGCTCTTAAGGAAGAGCCCGAGCTTGGCGGCGGTGGAGGTCTTGCCCGTCCCTTGCAGACCAACGAGCAGGATCGGCGCCGGAAACCCCTTGAGCTTGAGCGGGCGCTGCTCGCCGCCCAACAGGCGTTGGATCTCCTCGAGGACGATCTTGGTCACCTGCTGCGCGGGCCGCAGCGAGCCAAGCACCTCCTGCCCGAGGGAACGCTCGCGCACCCGGGTGGCGAACTCCTTAACCACCGGTAGCGCCACGTCGGCCGCCAAAAGCGCGCGCCGGATTTCACCGAGCGCCTCGTCGACGTGCTTCTCGGTGAGGTGCCCCTCACCTCGCAGCGTCTTGAACACCCCCTGCAGCCGTTCCGAGATCGCTTCGAGCATGCCCCTCCTTCGGGGATGCGGAGTCTACCCGCACGTTGCGCGGCGCTCAAGCCTTGCCGACGCGAGCTGCCAGCGACAATCGTTCCTTCCGGGGTTGCGCTCATTCGCGCCACCTCGCGTCTCGTGCACGCTAATCACCATCGCTACCGATTCCCGGGGCGTATGATTCGGGCCATGCCCCGGGCGGAGGTTCTCGGTCTCGTCGGATGGCCACGAGTACCGTTGCGGGCCAAGCGGGCGCCGGGATGACCCTCCTGGTGCTCATGTTTCATCGCGCTCAGGCGGGTCGGTATGGCAACAGCGTCCAATCCCTCGAGGCGCACTTCGCGCACCTCGCCCGAGCTTGCAACTGCGTCCTGCCCGGTGATCCACTCGATCGCCGGCGGCTCAACGTGTGTCTCTCCTTCGACGATGCGTACTATGACTTCTTCGCGTTCGTTCCTCCACTGCTGGAGAAGCACGATCTGCGCGCGTTGCTGGCGGTGCCAACCGGAATGATCCAGGAGCGCACCGCGGCATCGCACGGCGCGCGGCTCGCGTTGTCAGTTGGCGACACGGCAGCCCATCCGGAGGGCGGCGGCCTGTGCACCTGGCCCGAGCTCGAATCGCTGGCGGCAACCGGACGCGTCGCCTTTGCGGCGCACGGCCGCTCGCATGTCCGCCTCGATGAGGACGGCGTGGACCTGCAACGCGAGGTCGTCGTGCCGCGCCTTGAGCTGGAGCAGCGGCTTCGCCTGCCGGTGGAGAGCTTCGTGTATCCGTTCGGCCGATTTAATCGCACCGTCCATGCGCTGGCCCGGCAGAGCTATCGCTACGTGTTTCGCATCGGCGCCGCGAGCAATGCGAGCTGGGAGGCAACGCTTCTCTACCGGGTGGATGGGGACCGCATGGCGTCTCCGACGGTGTTGCTCTCGCCTCTACGGCGGCTGCGCTACCGGTGGAACGCCGGGTGGAACCGTCTCCGCGGCGTGTAGCGCTGATGCGAGCTACCGCTCCGATTCTAGCGGTACGGGCAGGCCGCGACCCTTGGCGAAGTCGCGCAGAGCTACGAGGTGGACCCGATCGGCCTTGCCGAGGCCATCGAGGAGGCGGGCCGTATCGGGGTTGGCCTGTCGCATCGCGTTCCGGAAGTGGTATTCGGCGGCGGAGCCCTCGAGCCGGAACGTGAGCGCCACCGCCTCCTCGAGGCTCGGAGGTTGCGGCCCGTTGCGTACGCTGGTGGCCAGTGCGGAGAGCTCTTGCAGCTCGTCGAGGTCTGCCGACACCTCGGAAAACGCGGCCGGGTTGTTGCGCACGAGGCGACGCTGGTACTCGATCAAACTGACGTGCGCGCGTTCATCGGTGGCGAGGCGGTAGAACGTGAAGGCTACCTCATGGTCGGTGGCAAAAACCTCCGCGAACCACTCGTAGAGATCGCCGATCGCCGCCTCGAACTCTGCCAACGGCTTGAGTAGACTCTGAATTTGCATGCCCCATCCCCCTGTGCCGGCTCCTCCGGTCATTCCGCCGAACGGTACGCCCTACCACCGTGACGGGCCGTCTCCGCCCCGATGCTTCTGGGCAACCGCTTGTGGCCGGCCGCGAGCTAATCCCGATCTTCACGTTACACCTCACGATACCGGCGAAGCTGCTCCGCCATCTCGCGCAGGCGTGCGGCGCAGCGGCCAAATACGGAGTCTGCCGGGTACCCTCCATCCTCCGCGCGCGTGCCGGCGGGGACGCCGGAGAGCAGCTCGATACCCTCCCCGATCCGCGAGATTGGGTAGATGTGGAAATTGCCCGCTTCCACTGCCCTCACCACCTCGGGGTCGAGTTGGAGGTCGGCGACGTTGGAGTCGGGAATCATGACGCCCTGACTACCGGTGAGGCCACGCTTGACGCACAGCGCGAAGAACCCTTCGATCTTTTCGTTGACCCCGCCAATTGCCTGCACCCGCCCGTGCTGGTCCACCGAGCCGGTCACCGCGAGGTCCTGCCGGATCGGGATGCCCGCGAGCGCCGAAAGGATCGCGTACACCTCGGTGGAGGACGCCGAGTCGCCGTCCACACCCGAGTACGACTGCTCAAACGCAATCGAGGCGTTCATCGATAGGGGCATCTCGCGCGCAAAGGTGCCACGGAGAAAGCCGGCGAGGATCAGCACGCCCTTGTCATGGGTGGCGCCGGAAAGGCGCGCCTCCCGCTCGACGTTGACCACCCCCTCGCGCCCGAGCGCCACCTGCGCAGTGACGCGGCCGGGGAGCCCGAACGCGTGGTAGCCCAGGTCGTACACCGCGAGCCCGTTCACCTGCCCGATCACGGTGCCTTCGGTGTTGACCACGAGCACATCATCGAGCATGAACGACGTGAGCTTCTCCTCCGGCAGCGAGTGGCGGTCGCGACGGGTGTGCACCGCGGCCCCGATGTCCCCGCCGGCCACGGTGCTCGCACCCCGGGCACGGGCGATGAACGCCCCCTCGCGCAAGATGTCGGCGACGTCGGAAAAGCGCGCCGAGATGCGCTTGCGGTTGCGCGCGAGACGCACCGCCTCCTCGACCAGTGCGGCCATCCCGGAACGATCGAGCTGGGGTAGCTTCTCGTCGGCAACGATCTTGGCCATCAGGGCGAGGAAGTCAGCGACCTGGGGTTGGCCGTTGGGCATCTCGTTGTCGAAGTCTGCGAGTACCTTGAAGATCTTGCGGAATTCCTCGTCGAGGTCATGGAGCAGGTCGTAGAGTGCGCGGTCGCCGATCATCAAGACCTTGACGTCGAGCTCGACCGCCTCCGGCTGGAGCGCGTGGCCAGAGATGGCGAAGAGCAGCTCGCGGGGGCGGATCATCGCCCGCCGGTAACGCAGCGCGCGCTTGAGTGCCGGCCAGACGCCGGGCTCGGCGATGGCGTCGAACGCGTTGATGGCAAGAAAGCCGCCGTTGGCCCGCAGCAGCGATCCCGCGCGGATGCGCGTGTGGTCGGAGGTGGCCTGCCAGTTGTGGCCCAGCCGCTCTTCGATCGTGCCAAACAGGTTGGTGAGTGTGGGCTCGGTCTCAATCACCACCGGACGCCCGTTGGTGGCGCCATTGTCCACCGCCACGTTGACGCGGTAGCGCAGGAGTGGGTCGCCGTCCTCGCCTCCGTCCTTGCTGGCGAGCGCTTCGAGGTGTTCCAACGCGTCGTTCATCAGTTCGCCGAGAAACGACTTTGCGCGTTCATCGTCAACCGCCGCGATGATCTCGGTAAGGGCGCGGGACAGGAGCGGCCCCACGGTGGCGCGACGTAGCTCCTCGGCGCGCTCCACCATCTCGCCGCGCAGCTCCATCACCTCGTGGAACACCCGCTGCAGTTCCTCGGAAAGCTTGCCGTGCTGTCCCTCCAGCTCCGCTAGGCGGGCGCGATCGAACTTGCCCTCCTCCGCCAAGGATTGCAGCTTCTCGAGCGAAACCGGCCGTTCCCCCTCCACCGGCAAAATCTCGGGACGCGTGACGTTGCCGACCTGCACCTGCACCAGCGTGAAACCCGCCTTCTTGACCTTGGTCTCGAAAGTACGGATGAGCTCTTGCTGTTTCGTCTTTAGGTCCTCGACCGCAAGCTCGAGCCGCTGCTGGAACTCTTCGCCTTCGAACAGCCCGGGGAGGTTCTCGGAGATTTCGCGCAGCAGCTTGTCCACTTGGTCGCGCAACATCGTGCCGCGCCCGGCCTTGATGCGCAGTAGGCGGGGCTTTTCGGGGCGGGCGAAGTTGTAGACGTAGCAGAGGTCGTCGGGCGGCCCGCCGGCGGCCGCCAACGGGCGGATCTGGGTCTCGATGGCGGTCATCCGGCCGGTGCCGGTGAGGCCGGTAACGAAAACGTTGAACCCGAGCGACTCTACTGACAGGCCGAACTCGAGCGCGCGCACCGCCCGCGCCTGGCCGATAATGCCGCGCGACGGCTCGATCTGGGCAGTGGAGTCGGCCGGAATCCACTCTGCCGGGCAGTGCCACCGCAACTCCGAAGCCGCAACCTCACGTGCCATGCACCACCCCCTTGACGGCCTAGCCAAGAGTTTAGCCCGGAGGAGTCCTGAGGGACCTGCTCCTGAGCTTGAACATCCACCGCCTGGGTTTCACCTCCGGCGGACCACCAGCGGTACGAGCACGACGGCGGCAAAACACGAGAAGGCGACGCCCAGTGTCGCCATCCATCCCATGCTCTGCAGTCCGGGGTAGTGGGTGGTCACCAGCGTACCGAACCCCACAATCGCGGTGAGCGCCGAGAGCACCACCGCGCGCCCGGTCTGCGCCAGGTCCTCGAGGTCGGCGCCTTCGCGCAGGCGGTGCAGAATGTAGATCGCATAGTCGCTGCCCACCCCGATTACCATCGTGATGACAAAAACGTTGAGCAGGTTCAGGGGATACTTCGCAATCGCCATCACCGCCAGTGCCCAGACCACGCCGACCGCCACAGGGAGCAGGCAAGCGAGTGAGTCGCTCAGGCTCCGCAAGTCGTAGAGCAGCACCACCAGCACGAGCACCAAGCCAAGGACGCCGGCCAGCACTGCGTCCTCCCACACCGTTTGGCGCAAACGTTGTGCCACGAGGTTCACCCCGGTCAGATGCGCGCCGCTCACCGATCGGACGAGAGAAACGAGCTGGGGCGGCGCCTCGCGGCGCCACATCCCCGGAGGGGCGTACACGTTGATCACCGTGCTCACCCGTCCGTTCTCGATGTGGAGCGAGCGATCCACAAGCTGCTGGACCGGCGTGCCGCGCCACATCTCCAGCGAAACCGGACCGCCGGGGCGCAGCGCTTCGTCGAGGGCCGCCACACCCGGCTCGAACACCGAGGCCACCAAGCCGTGGCTCGTGAGCGCCCCGAGCAAGCGGCGGCGCACCCGCTCGGGTTCCGCAAGCTCACGGTGGGCGGCCAGCCAAGCGAGCGCCTGCTCTTGGGCCGCACGCGGCGGCACCAGGTTGGCGAGCGATTCGTAGCCCGAGAGCACCCTGGTATCGACCAACTGGTCCAGTGCTGCGGCAAGCTGATGCACCTTGGTGAGCACAGTGTCGAGGTCGCGCGCCTCGACCCGGATCATCATCGAGTTGAACGAAAACCCAAACGCCCTGGCCGCCTTCTCCTGAACCGCCACACCTTGGTTGGCCGGGGAGCGCAGGTTGCGCACGTCGTCGTCGAAGCTGATCGAGAACAGTGCGAGCACCGCCGCGACCGATAGCAGCGCGGCGCCGAGCAGGACGAAGCGCCGATGTGCCGCGGCCCAGCGCATCACGCCCGCCGGGCGCAGCCAGCGCGAGGGTTGGGGCGGCGCGAGGTCGCGGTCGAACAGGGTCACGAGCGCAGGGAGGATGAGGAACGCAGCCGCACCCATGAAGACGATACCGGTACCGGTGAGCAGGCCGAACTCGCGCAGTCCGGTAAAGCGCGTCGCGAGGAACGCGAAGAAGGTCCCCACCGTGGTCATGGCGCCCAGCACGACGGCGGGACCGGTCTGAAGCGCCATGACGTCGAGCGACTCGGCCACCGGCAGCCCGGCGAGCCGGCCTTCGAGGTAGCGCCCATACGTGACGATGGTGAAGTCGATCCCGAGGCCGACGAGCAAGGCGGAGAAGCCCGAGGTCGCGGAGTTGAGCTGTCCTAAGGTCACGGCGGCGAAGATGAAGGTCGCAGCGAGGCCGGTCCCGAGCGGCATGAATGCGTAGTGCGCGGTGGCGAAACGTCGGTACGCGAAGAAGAAGAGCAAGAGCACACCAACGACCGAGGAGACGGAATTCGAGACGATGTCCGACTTGATCAGGGTCGCATCCTCGAAGGCGATGCGGTGGCCACCGCCGATCGTCACCTCCGGCACCTCGGAGAGCCCAACCTCTTGGTCCTCGGCGAAATTCGACCGCACCTTGGCGATGCGGGCCCTCAGGTCGGCGAGCAGCACGGCGTCGAAATCGATGTCCTGCGCCGGGCCTTTGGGCTTGGCCAGGATGAGGACCAGGCTGTGGTCCGCAGCGAGATAGTAGCCGGACGAGAAGTCCACCTTGAGCGAGGCCGGGGTGCGGTTGAGGCGCGCCAGGAGCCAGGGGAGAAAGCCCAGCGGGTCGCGCACCGCAAGCTCCTTGGCCACCATGCCGTGGGGCGTGTCGAGGTCCGCGCGGATGTCGGCGGCGCGCGCCTCGAGTCCAGCGTCGGTGAGCCTGGCACCGAGGGCAGCGAGCCCGTCCCGGTCGAGGAAGAGCGTGGCATGGCGTAACACCGCATCGGCGAGACGCACCGGGTCCTCAAGGTGTGCGTCTACCCGCACGAGGTACGGGCTCGCACTGACTCCCTTCTCGAGCGCGTCGACGAATGACAGGGTGCGCTCGAGCGCGTCCTCACTCGGCACTGGCACGGCGAGCAGCAACGTTTCGAGCGAGCCGAACTCTTCGAGCACGCGCCGGAACTCCGCCAACACCGGGTCGTGGCGGGGCATGAGGTTGAGCACGTCGGTCTCGAACTTCAGGTGTGCGCCCAGCAACACGCCGCTCGCGATCACGACCAGCGCACCCGCCAGCACCGCGCGCGGGTTACGGTGTCCGAACCGCACCAACGAGCGCGGCAGCGAGCCGGTGAAGCGGATGCTCACTCCGGCGCCCCCACGACGAGGCGCCAAAACCCCACGAAGTAGCTGACCAGCGAGGCCACGGTCATCGCCAACGCAACCCACAAAGCGACCGTCGCCAGCATCGCCCACTCGCCGAGCTGGTAGCTTACGATGAGCAACGAAATCGCCACGATCTGGGAGAGGGTCTTGAGCTTCCCCCACCAGTTCGCGGCGATCACCACCCCTTGCTCATGCGCGACCTGGCGCAGGCCCGAGACGGCAAACTCCCGCCCCACGATCACCGCGACCATCCACGCCGGCGCCAGCCCAAGCTCTACCAACGAAATGAACGCTGCCGAGATGAGCAGCTTGTCGGCGATTGGGTCGAGCAGGGTGCCGGCAACCGTCACCGCCTTGGTGCGACGCGCGATGATGCCATCAGCGAGGTCGGTGAGGGCGGCAAGCAAAAAGATGCCGAGGCCCCAGAACTCGCTGCCGGAGAACCGGGTCAGCAACACCACTACAAGGAGCGGCACCATAAGGATGCGCCCCAGCGTGAGCGAATTGGGCAGGTTCCACACGAACTCGTCGTTCCCGGCGAGATTCTAGCGCAGCGCCGTACCGGGCCGTGCCGCGATCTGGCACAATGCGCGAGTGCCCGCCGGATTGCTCGCGCTGCCCGCGTTGCTCTTGGCCGCCGCGCCACACCTCGTTGCCATGGCCAACGTCGACGAGGTGCGCGGCGCGGGGCCGTACTTCGCCCTCACCTTCGATGCCCACGTCGAGGGCCACGGCGTCGAGCCGATGCTCGCCCTCCTCCGCGAGCGTCACGTGCGGGCCACGATCTTCGTCACCGGACGCTTTGCCACCACTTTCCCCGAGCTGGTGCGCGAGGCCGCCCGCGACGGCCATGAGATCGGCAACCACACCTTCACCCACCCGCACCTCACCACCTGGGATTCGAACCACCGCCACGACACCCGACCTGGCCTCACCCGCGAGCGCTTCCAGGACGAGCTGCGCCGCACTGCGGCGGCAATCGAGGCGGCCATCGGTCGGCCTGCATCGCCGTTCTGGCGCGCCCCTTACGGCGAGCAGAACGCCACCATCCGCGCCTGGGCGGCGGAGCTGGGTCTCGTGTGCGTCGACTGGACGCACGCCCCGGGAGACTCGCTCGATGCCCTCGACTGGGTCGAGGACCCGCACGCCCATGGCTTCATGGGGGCCGAGGCGATGTCGCGGCACATCCTTGAATTTGAGAGTCGCCATGGCGTGCCGCTGGCTGGGAGTATCGTTCTCATGCACCTGGGCAGCTCACGCCCCGACCTGCCGCTGCTCGAAGCGCTCCCGATCGTTCTCGACGAGACCGACCGTCGCGGGCTCAAGCCGCTGCGGGTGAGTGAGCTGCTCGCCCGCGCCGGGATCAGCCTGCCAGTTGCCAGCGATCCGTCCGACGCCCGCTGACGCGACGGACTAGGCCGCGGTGTTCGAGCTCGAGGAGATGGCCGAGCACCTCGGAGAACGCAAGGAAAATGCCGAGGAACCGCACGCGCGGGAAAAGCATGCCGATCAGCTCCGCCACCGTGGCCGGACCAGGCGCGAGGGCAGCGAGGACCTCCTGCGCGCGCTCGCGCTGACGCGCAAGAAGCCTTGCGGTCTGGCCGGAAACGTCGGTGATGCAAGGACCGTGCGCCGGGAGCAGCACGCGTGGGTGGAGGCGCTCCAGCCGCACGAGGCTTTCGGCGTACGCACCAACTGAAAGGAATGGCTCCTCGGGCTTCACGGGGTCGGTATCAATGACGGCATTGGGAGTGATGCCGTCGAGAACGGTGTCCCCGGTGATGATCGCACCCTCGCCGACCAACTCGAACCCAACGTGGCCGGGAGTGTGGCCGGGAAGGTGGTGCACGCGGATCGCCGCGCGGTTGTGCGGCAGCTCCTCGCCATCCGCGAGCGGCTCGAAAGAGCGCACCGGCCGCGCCGTGAGATCGAGGACATGCAGCGAGGCAACCAGCAGGACCCTCTTCGTTACCGCCATGCCGGACCGCCCGAGCTGACGCCACAGCAGCGAATAGCCGCGCGCCTTCTTGAGATTTCGCGCATCGAACGGGTGGGCGTACAAGGTTGCGCCGCACCTGGCAAGAGCGCGCGCTTGGCCAAAGTGGTCATGATGGCCATGGGTAAGGAGCACGCGAGAGATTGCGGTTGGCGCCAGGCCGCGTGCGGCCAGTGCCGCGGCGAGCGCGCGGCGGGCCGCACGCGTGGCGGGTCCGGTGTCGACCAACGTGAGCGGCTCGCCTTCGAGCAAGTAAACCGTCACCGGCCCGATCGGGTAGGGCGTGGGAAGAACGATTGGCATCACCCACGCCGGCACGTCCTCGCCCGTGCAAGGTGTTCGCCCGCGCGAGCGGCTCATGTCCAACCCTGAGCCCGGAAACCCCAGTTGGCTTCTACTGCGAGGGCGGATGCGGGAGCATTGCCCACGGGTCGCCACGGCTGGTGGAAACCCCCACCCGAATCCCCCGCATGTTTATTGGGAGGCACGGGAGCCCGCGTCATGCAACCCGCCCGCCACCCGCATGTCCATGCCGCGCTGGCGGGCGTACTCGGGGCTCGCACCGTGCCGCCGTACTGTGCAGTACGGCTCCGGTCCTCGCCCTTACGTTCGCCCGCCATCATCGGCATCTCCGCCCTCTCGTCACGAACCCAACTGAGGTTTCCGGGCTGAGTTGCCGGGGGTGGCGCGAACTTGCCATGTCTTTCTGCTCGAGACGGGGTTCTCGACGGTTGGGCGGGAGATCGTCTCACGTCACCGGCTTTTCGCCCTGCTCGCCCTGCGCGTACATCGCGGCGAGGATCGCCTCATAGCGCTTCGCCACCACGCGACGCTTGACCTTGAGGGTAGGTGTGAGCTCGCCGCCCGCAATCGAAAACGGCTCGCTAACCAGGCGGAACCTCTTGACAGTTTCGAAGCGGGCAAGATCGTGGTTGACCGCGTCCACTGACGCCTGGTACGCCGCGATCACCTCCGCACGCGCGAGCAGGGCAGCGCGGTCGGCGATCGGCAGGCTGTGCTGCTCCGCCCAGTGCTCGATACCCTCTAAGCTCGGCACGATCAAGGCGACGACGTACGGTTTGCGGTCGCCAAACAAGACCGCATTTTCGATCAGCGGCGATGCCTTGAGCTTCTCCTCGATCACCTGCGGTGCGATGTTCTTACCGCCCGCAGTCACCAGGATGTCCTTCTTGCGGTCGGTGATGCTGAGAAATCCGTCGCTATCAAGCTCGCCGATGTCGCCGGTGGCGAGCCAGCCATCCCCATCGAGAACGGCGGCGGTGGCCTCCGGCTTGCCCCAGTACCCCTTCATGACGTGGCGGCCGCGCGTGAGAATCTCGCCATCGGCGGCAATGCGGACCTCGACGCCGGGAATCGGCGGGCCGACGGTGCCAAGCTTGCAGCGGCCGTAGGGGTTGACGGCGATCACCGGCGAAGTCTCGGTGAGGCCATAGCCTTCCAACACCCTGACGCCGACCGCGTGAAAGAACTCGCCGACGAAAACCGGCAGCGGCGCGCCACCGGAAATGGCAAAGCGGATGCGTCCACCGAGGGCCGCGCGGATCTTGGCGAAGACGACCGGGTCGAAGAGCCGGCACGCGAGGCTGCGCCGCCCGGTGCGAACGGCCTCCAGGCCCGCCCTTAGTGCGGCATGGAACAGTGCCTGCTTGAGGCGGGGGGCGTGCGCGACCTCGTGCATGACGCGGTCGTGTACCTTCTCGAAGAAACGCGGCACAGCGCCAAACACGTGCGGGCGAAGGCGGTGCGCCACCTCGCCGCTCTCGAGGATGCCGCAGTACGCGATCGACAGCCCGCGCATGAAGTAGATGTAGTCCAGTAGCCGTTCGAGCACGTGCGAAATGGGCAGGAACGCGAGCGCAAGCTCCGCCCCGCCGGGCCACGGCATCACACTCGAGGAGTCGGTGGCATTCGAGACGAAGTTGTCGTGCGTGAGCATGACTCCCTTCGGCTCACCTGTAGTCCCCGAGGTATAGATCAACGTCATGAGCTGGCCCGGCTCGGCCTGCGGACGCTGCGCAAGGAGAAATGCCTGGACGGCGGCTTCGTCGAGGGGAGTGGTGCAAGCGGCGAGGGTTCGAACCCCCGTCGGAGCTGGACCGTCGATCACCATGAGGTGGACGAGATCGCGGCAGGTGGCCTGCGCGTCTTGCAGCTTGGCGAGCTGCTCCGCGTTCTCGGCGATACCCACTTTGGCGCCCGAGTCCGCGAGGATGGCGCCGGCTTGCGCCGCGAGCAGGGTCGGATAGATCGGCACGAGCACCCCACCAAGGTGCAGTACCGCGAAGTCCACTACGTGCCAGTCGGGGCGGTTGCTCGCCATCAACGCGACACGGTCGCCCTTGCCAACGCCAAGCTGGGCGAGACCTTGCGCGAGTCCGGCGACGCGACGCGCCACCTCCGGCGCCGGGATCCGCAGCGCCGCGCCGCCGCGCGCGTCAATCAGCGCCGGGGTGGGTTTGGATTCCAGCCACATCGCGAACACGTCGAGCAAAGTACGCGGATCAGCCATGAGGCTCTCCCCCTTCCGCTGCCAGACCCCGGAGCAACAGACGCACGAGCGGGTCGGCT
Organism: Thermoanaerobaculales bacterium; assembly: GCA_044447965.1. GTDB lineage: Bacteria > Acidobacteriota > Thermoanaerobaculia > Thermoanaerobaculales > Thermoanaerobaculaceae > DATIYW01. Next base: position 12,750 of record JBIOGJ010000002.1, read on the forward strand.
TGCCGAGCGAGCGCGTGCGGACGGCTCGCGAGCACCCACGCCGTGATCAGCTCATCGATGGCGCCGAAGACCATGCGTGCGGCGATCTCGGCCGACACCTCGGCGCGGAAGCGCCCGACCCGCACCCCTTCGCCGATGATCTCTTCGAGCAGCCGCAGATACTCCGCCAGCGGGCCCCGCGCCACCCGCCGGAGGAAGCGCCTCGTGTGCCGCAGCTCGATCTGGAAGACCTGGGCCAGGGCGCGGTCGTTCTCCAGGCTGACGAGGTGGCGCTCGATGACCACGCGGAGCTTCTCGCCCGGGTCAGTACGCGCGGCGGCGTCCAGGCGGGCGCGGGCAAGGAACGCCTGGGCGTACTCCTCGAGCACGCAGACGAGCAGGTCTTCCTTACCGTGGAAATAGAGGTAGAGCGTCCCGTCGGCCACCCCAGCGCGCTTGGCGATCTCACGCATGCGGGCCGCGAAGTAGCCACGATCCGCAAACACGTCCACCGCCGCGCGGACGATTTCACTGCGCCTGCGCCTCCTCGTTTCCTGATCCAGCGCCGGCACTCGCTCCCCCCTCAACCGGAAACCCCGAGTTGGTTTCTGCTGCGAGGCCGGATCATGCCGCGCTGGCGGGCGTACTCGGGGCTCGCACCGTGCCGCCGTACCGAACAGTACGGCTCCGGTTCTCGCCCCTACGTTCGCCCACCATCATCGGCATCTCCGCCCTCTCCCAACGAACCCAACTCGGGGTTTCGGGCTGACTGAGACCTCATTCAGTCTCACCGAGGGCTGGCAAGTTGTCAAGCAAACCGAGTGGTAAGATCGTTGCGTGCACGAGCGATCCGCCGCCCTCCTGGCCGCCATTGTCTCGCTGCGTGTGGACGCCGAAGGGCACGTGCTCCTGTGCAGCCATGACGGCAAGACCTCTCGGTGCGAGGTCGTGCCACCGCTGGCGGAGGCCCTCGCCACCGCGACATCGGTCAGGCCCGCCCGCGTCACGGTGCGACCTGCTGGTGGCGTTTCGACCGCCGTAACGATCTTGACGCCACCGGGTCCCGATGGCGCTGTCCTCGCTTTCGACGAGCGCAGCTTCGATACCCTGCTGAGCGGGTCAATCGAGCGCCTCGTGAATCAGATCGCCCACGACGTGCGCAACCACGCCTTCTCCATCGGGCTGCAGGCGGAGATGGGTGCGCGTCGAAGTGCCGCTGAAGCCGCGGTGCGCCCCCACTTCGACGCGATCCTGCGACAGGTGGACAGCCTCAAGTACTACCTCGAACAGTTGCTCCTGTTCGGCAGGCCGATCAGCCTCGCGCCGGCCCGCGTCGAGGTGGTGGGCTTCTTACGGGCGCTCGTGCAGCGTTTCCTCTTCGGTCGCGACCGTTCGGCCAAAGCGCCAAGCATCCACGTCGAGGCGGAAGGTGTGGTCCCCGCCGCGGTCTGGGACGCGGATCGGATTGCTCAGGCGATTTCCGCCTTGCTCGACAATGCGGTTCGGTCCGCGGCACCCCCGCCGCCGGTGGTGCTCGCGGTCCGCGTCCTAGCGGACGGCGCAGCGCTGGAGGTTCGCGACAGCGGCGGCGGGATCGCGCCTGACGTGATGGTCAAGCTGGCTGTGCCGATGGCGGTGCGGCGCGCCGAGGGCGCGGGCCTCGGCCTCGCGATCGCGCGCAAAGTCGCAGAAGCGCACGGCGGTCGGCTCGAGCTCGAAAGCGGCCCGCAGGGCACGACCGCGCGCTTGATTTTGCCGTGGGAGGTTACCCCTGCCTGAGCCGCGGCCAGGCGTAGTTCGCTACCTCGTCACCCCCGACCTCGCCGAACAACGGCTTGACCAGGCGTTGGCCGCGCTTTCTCGCCTCTCCCGCCGCGCTACCCGGGGAGTCATCGACGAGGGCGCCGTCTGGCTTAACGCCAAGCCGGTGCGGATCGCCTCCCGGCTCGTGACCACCGGCGACGTGCTCGACATGGTGGCCGAGGGGCCGAGCCCAGCCACTCCGGCGCCGTTGCCGCCGCCGCTTGCCATCCTTCACGAAGACGGCTGGTTGATTGCGGTCGACAAACCGTTCGGAGTGGCCTCACAGCCGCCGCGCCAGCGCCGTCCCGGCGAACTGACCGCCCAGGAGCACCTCCTCCTGCAGCTCGCCGCGCGCGATGGCCAGCACCGGGAGGTGCTGCTCTTCCACCGCCTCGACCGCATCACCACCGGCGTGCTCGTCTTTGCCCGCCAGCGCGACGCCGCGCGCGCGCTCACCCGCATCTGGGCCAGCGGCGAGGTAGACAAACGCTACCTCGCCGTGGTCCGCGGCGATCCCGGCGAGCGGCCCCTGGTGCTCGCTGGTGCCATCGCCGCCGACCCGCTCGTGCCCGGTCGTTTCCGTGTCGCCGCGCGCGGCAGGCCGGCGCGCTCGGAGGTGCGGCGACTCGCGATTGCTGGCGAGCTGGCGCTCGTTGAGGTCCACCCCACCACGGGTCGCACCCACCAGGTGCGGGTCCATCTCGCGGATGCCGGCTTTCCGGTCGTCGGCGACGCGCTCTACGGGGGCGGAGGTAGCGCACCGCGCCCGTTCCTGCACGCCTGGCGTCTCAGCCTACCCCACCCGCACAACGGCCCGCTGTTGCGGCTGGTCGCCCCGCTCCCCGCGGACCTGGTGGCGTTCCTCGCGTCACGCGGGTGCGATGTCGGCGCAGCGCTGCCGCAGCCGTAGCGAGCAGCACCGCGAGTCGCCGGTGCAATGCTAGAGGAGTGCCTCGTCCTTCAGCTCACGGGTCATGAGGGCGCTGACGGCGTGCCGCAGTGGGAGCTTGCCGTCGAGGATCGCCTCGACCGCAAAGGTGATGGGCATCTCGACGCCGTGCCGGCGGGCCAGTGCCGCAGCGGCGCGGGTGGTCGGCACCCCTTCGGCCACCTCGCGGCTCGCGAGGATCTCCTCGAGCCGCTCGCCGCGCCCGAGCCGCTCGCCCACGGTGCGGTTGCGCGAGAGGCTACCTGCCGCGCAGGTGAGGACGAGGTCGCCCATCCCGGCTAAGCCGCGGAACGTCTCCTCGCGCCCGCCCAGCCGCACCCCGAGCCGCGCGATCTCGTGGAGGCCGCGCGTGAGGAGCGCCGCCAGGGTGTTCTGGCCGAGGCCGAGGCCGGTCGCCATACCGGCGGCGATCGCCACCACGTTCTTCAGCGCCCCGGCCAACTCCGCGCCCACCACGTCAGAGGACGAGTAGAACCGGAACGCCGGCGTGGAGAACGCCGCTTGCAAACGCCGCAGCAGCGCCGTATCCCGCCCGGCCAGCACCGCCGCGGTGGGCAGGCCCATCGCCACTTCCCGGGCAAACGAGGGTCCCGACAACGCGACGAACGACTCCTCGCCCAGGCCAAGCTCACCGCGCACGAGTTCGTCCATGCGCTCCAGGGTCGCCACCTCGATCCCCTTGCTCGCGGAGATCAGCGGCACGCCACGGTCCAGGTGCGGTCGGGCGGTACGCAGCACCTCGCGGGCGAACTGTACCGGCACCACGAAGACGACCGCGCCGACCCCACCGAGCATCGCCAAGTCCTCAACTGCTTCGACGCTGGCTGGTAGCTCGAAATCCGAGAGGAAAAGCGGGTTGTGCCGTTTGGCTCTGATCCCGGCGGCCACCTCCGCCTCTCGCGCCCACAAACGCACAGCGCAACCCGCTCGGGCAAGATGGATCGCCAGTGCGGTGCCCCACGACCCACCGCCGACCACCGCAACGTTCATCGCGGCCCCCCCCCGAGTTTGGACTCTTCGCCGGCCACCAGATTCCGCAGGTTGCCCCGGTGCCGCCAGATGATCACGAGCGCCGCGGCCACGATGCACGCCACCACCAGCAGGGGCGGCGCGGCAATGAGGACGAGGGCGACCGGGAATGCAGCGGCCGCAACGACACTCGCCAGAGATACGTAGCGAAAGACTGCGATCACAACCAGCCAAACAGCGGCCACTACCACCGTGGGTAGCCACGCGAGGGTGAAGAACGCTCCCGCACCCGTGGCTACTCCCTTGCCGCCAGAGAATCGGAGCCAGACGGGAAAGCAATGCCCGGCGATAGCGGCCAACCCCGCCGCCGCCACCCAGGTCGGGCTGGCCGTCACGTGACGCATGAGCAGTACGGCCCCCACGCCCTTGCCGACATCGAGGATCGCGATCGGCAGCGCGACCTTCCACCCCGCGGCACGCATCGCATTGGTGGCACCCACGTTCCCCGAACCTATCCGCCGCACGTCGCCGCGGCCGGCGACTTTGACGAAGAGGAACGCAAACGGGATCGAGCCAAGAAAGTAGGCGCCGACCAGCATCAGCTCCCTCGTCATCGTCATCCTCTCACGCGCCTTCCCCCTCGACAGAGATCTCTCCGCCGCCTCTCGGCCCGCCCTCCCTGTCACCCGAATCTCCTACCGCCCAGCGCCGCAGCGCCGTGTACTCCGCCCCCGCGGGTTTCAACTGGCTTTCGAACAGCACGATCTCGCGGGCGACCAGCTCCGGAAAACGCCACTTGCCTACCCGCACCATGAAGTCCTCGACGGCGTGCGCGCCCCAGGGCCGCTCCAAGCGCGCAAGGGTAAGGTGGAGCGAGAACGGCCGCGCCTCTCGCGGGATACCGAGCTCGACAGCGGCGTCCTCCACGGCTTTGGCCCAACCATCGAGACCCGGCGCCTGACCACCCAGCCACGCCACCCGCGGCCGGTGCTGGTGGGGGAAGAATCCGCCACCACCCAACTGCACGATCACCGGTTGCAGCGACGCAACGGCCGTGGGCACAGCGCGGTCGAGTGCCTCCACCAGCTCCAGTGGCTGCTCGCCCAAGAACTTCATAGTGAGGTGCATCCCCTCCGCACGAACCCAGCGCGCCGGCGGAAGGTCGCGCTTGAGCGCACTCAGTCCAGTCTTGAGCACCGCGCGGACCTCCTCGGCAAGCTCGACGGCGATGAATAGCCTCATGCTCCCTCCCGGAGCTGGCGGCGCAAAAGGTCCAACGCAAACGTCGCCGAGAACTCCCGCACTGCCGTCCGGTCGCCAGCAAAGTGGTGGCGGGCGTGCGCCTCGCCTGCGGGCGTGACCACAGCGAGATGCACGGTGCCCACCGGCTTCTCTGCGCTGCCACCACTCGGACCGGCGATGCCGGTGACCGCGACGCCGCACTCCGCGCCGAGGCCACACGCACCGCGCGCCATCGCTTCCGCGACCTCCTGGCTCACCGCGCCGTGTGCAGTCAGGAGATCCTCGCTCACCCCGAGCAGCCGCGACTTGAGTGCGTTCGAGTACGCCACCACGCCGCCCACGAACACGTCGCTTGCACCCGGCACCGAGGCGAGCTGCGCGCCGACCAGCCCGCCGGTGCAGGATTCGGCGGTGGCCAGGCGCAAGCCTCTCCTCCGCAAGCGCGCAAGCACCACGCCGGGGAGCGTGTCGTCGTCAAAACCGAAGAGGTCATCCCCGGCCGCCAACGCGAACGCCTGTTCCATCTTGGCGAGCTCCTCGCCGGCCCGCGGCCCGGCGGCAGTGAGCACCAGCGTCACCAGGGCGCGGCCACCCAGGATGGTGATGCGCTCGCGCCCGAAGCGCTCGTAAAGCGGGCTTACACGTTGCTCCACCTGTGATTCGTACACGCCGCCGAGCTTGAGCGAACGCACCCGCACGCCCGCCGCGGTTGCCCAGCGCGGCAGCAGGTGGATGGTGAGGATCTCCTCGAACTCCCGCGGCACGCCCGGGAGCAGGACCAGGCTGCGGCCGTTGGCGTTGAGGAGCTGGCCCGGCGCGGTGCCGAGCGGGTTCTCGAGTACCTCGGCGCCTTCGATCATCTCCGCCATCCGTAGCGCAATCGCGGGCATCGACCGGGCGAGGCGCTGGTAGCGCGCCGCAAGACGCACGCGGGAAGCCGCGTCAGGGACGATGCCGCGTCCCAGCGCTTGTGCCGCCCCCTCGCGCGTAACGTCGTCGGCGGTTGGTCCGAGTCCGCCACTGACCACCACCAGCTCGGCGCGACTCAGCAAGCCTTGGATGGCGGACGCAATCGAACTCACCTCGTCCTCGACGATGCGCTTCTCAACCAAGGTGAAGCCGCAGCGCGAGAGCACCCGCGCGGCGAGGAGCGAGTTGGTGTCGAGCCGCTCGGTGCGCAGCAGCTCCGAGCCCACGGCGAGGAACGCTGCCGAGCGGGCGCCAGCCATGGCGGGATTCTAGCCCGGACGACGTGACGACGGGGGCGACCGCCTCTTGACCGTGCACCACGCGGAAAGGTGGGAGCCGCCGCATTGCCGGGAACTGGTCCCGTGTTCGCCCACCTCCGGCCTTGCGCGAACCCGAGACGTGGGTTCCAATAGCTGCATGGACCGCGACCAACTCGTGGCGTACCTCGACGATCTCCTCGAGGCGGATGCAATCCAGGACGTTGGCATCAACGGGTTGCAGGTCGCCGGCAGAGGCGAGATCGAGCGGCTGGCGACCGCCGTGTCGGCCTCGGCCGAGCTCTTTCGCCAGGCCGCCGAGTGGGGCGCCGATGCCGTGCTTGTTCATCACGGTCTGCTCTGGCGCGGCGACGAGCCCCAACGCATCACCGGCGCGTTTCGCCAGCGCCTCCACTTGCTGCTCGAAAACGAACTCAACCTCCTCGCGTATCACCTCCCGCTCGATCGCCACCCGGCGCACGGCAACGCCGCGGTGCTCGCCCGCGAGCTGGGCCTCGAAGGGCTCGAGCCGTTCGGTAGCTTCGGCGGCGTGACGCTGGGTATTGCCGGCGTATTTCCCAACCCGGTCTCGGATGAGGAGCTGTTCCGCCGGGTGCGGGTGGCGTGTGGGCAGCAGCCCCAGGTCTTCCTCGGCGGGTCGGACCAGGTGGCGTCGGTCGGCATCGTCACCGGCGGCGCTCCGACCGGCTTCGAGGAGGCGGTGGCGGCGGGCCTCGACGCCTACATCACCGGCGAGGCACGCGAGTGGGTGATGCACCGTGCCGCCGAAGAGGGCGTGCACTTCGTCGCCGCCGGCCACTACGCCACCGAGCGGTTCGGCGTGCGCTCGCTGGGCGAGTTCCTCGCCAAGCGGTTCGACCTCGAAGTGCGCTTCATCGATCTGCCCAACCCGGCGTAGAGACACCGACCCATGGGTCGGCTGCGAAGAAACCACACCGCCGAAGGCAGGTCTCGGCACCTCGGCGCGTAGCCCGCGCCGCCCAGAACTCGAAGGCGAAGCCGCAGCGAGAATGCCGCTAGGCGCGCCGCCGAGATTGGGCCAGATGCAAGGAAGGCGAGCCGCACGCGGCGGAGTGTAGCCGGAGGCTACATGAGCATGCGAGGCGGCGCAGCCTGACACCGCAGATGGTCCGATATCGGCGGCGCTCTCAGTCGAGTGAGCGCGCGAAGGCGTCGAGCACCGCGAGGTAAGGTTCAATCGAGGGGATAAAGTGGCGCTCGTGGCGCGAGTGGGGGCCGATGCCAGACTGCCCCCATACCACCGCGTTACCGCCGGGCGCGAACCGAGCCGAGGTCCCGGCGAGCTTGCGCCCAACCCGTGCGGGCACGCCAGAAATCCGCTCCACGGCCGCCAGCAAACGGCGCAGGTGGGGGTTCTCCGGCGGACACGCGACACCTGCTTCTACCACCTCGGGCACAAGCTCGAGACCCAGCTCCGCGGCCAGCTCGCCGATCGCGCCGAGCAGCGCTCGCAGATCGTCCTGCGGGATTGGCCGCACCTCGAGGCCGAGCACCCCTTCGGCCGGTGTGACGTTGTAGAGGCCCGTCTCACCGAGGGTAAGAAACGGAAAGCGCGCGCCGGATTGCCAGCCGTCTGCACTCGCAAGGGTAAGGCGCCGACCGAGCAGCTCGACGAGGCGCAAACGGGCGGCGATCAGCCGTTCGCCGAGGTCCTCCGGGACGGTGGCAAAGCCCGTGTGCGCGCGCTCGCCGCGCGCGATCAGACGCAGCCGCACCACCCCGCGGTTGCTGGTGCATACCTCGCCAAACCTCTCGGTACCCGCCTCGCCGGTGCGCTCGCCGACGAGCATCAGCTCGGGACGCCAGCCGTGCTCGCGCGCGAGGTCGGCGAGCACATGCGGCGTGCCGTGGGGCTCGGTCTCGCCGTTCTCCTCGTTGCCGACGAGCAGGAGGTTGAGGTCGGGGTACGGCGGTCCCTGTTGCAGTGCCCGGCATATCCAGACGATGTTGGTCGCCACTACCGTCTTCATGTCGGCGGCACCCCGCCCCCACAGGTAATCGCCCTCGACCACCGGCTCGAACTGGCTATCGTTGGGGTCGGGCGCCACGACGTCGAGGTGACCAGCAAGCGTGACCGGCGCGAGCAGCCCACCAGGGAAGCCGGCAAGCACCGCCGGGTAGCGGCCGGCGTCCCACAGCCGTACCTCGGCCCCGGCGGCGCGCAGGTGGCCCGCAACGAAGCGCGCGCAGCGCATGACCTCATCGAGACGCTCGGCGGTGCAGTTGGTCACCGAAGGGATGCGGATCAGCGCAGCCGCGAGCGCAATCACCTCTGCGACTACGCCGTCGCCGCTGGGGAGTGTCGCCAACCCCGCGGGCGCGATCCGGACGGGGAGAGCCGGATCGTTGCGGCTTGCCGCCTCGAGTGGGACGACAAGCTCGGCGAGCTTGGCGGCCTCGTCACCCAACTCGCGATGCCGCGACGCGATGGCGGCCGCATCTGCGCCAATCGCCTTCTCCCGCAGCTCAAGCCATTCTCGCAGCAGCTCGGCCGGCACCACCCGCGCCCCCGAGGGCGCAGTCGCGCCACCGTCGAGGCGCGCGGCAAACCAGTTCCGCATCTCTCCCGCCGGGTTGGGGGCTCCCGCCGCCATCCCGTGCAGCGGCTCGAGGTGGTCGAGGTAGCCGAGCGCCGCGGCCAGGGGTCGCAGCTCCTCGAGGGTTGCCGCGAGCCACGCCCGCACCTCGGCCTGGCCGGCGCGAAGCGGGTGCTCGATCACCGCCGCCAGGCCGCGCGCCGCTGCCGCGTGCTCGTTGCGTCGCGCCCTGGCGATGTCGTCTTCACCGTACGCGTAGTCGGCACCAAACTCCGGGTCGGCGTAGCCGCGCAGCAAGAGCAGCTCCTTGAACGCGACCTTGGCGATGGCAAGCTCGAGGGAGTCCCCACCCTCGTCGGTACGTACCTCGACGCGGTTCATGGGCAGGTCCACCCGTGCGCACAGGTTCTCGATCACGAGCGCGCGCTCGGCCTCTTGGAGACTGCGGTGCTCGCCGCTCGAGTAGACGCCCTTGGAGTAAAGCGCACGCAGTTGCTCGCTCGTCGCGGAGATGTTCCGGTTGACCGGGTCGACGTCGGAGCGCGCCCGCACCGGCGTCCAGTTGTTGGCGCCGAAACGCACGCCGGACCGCACGAGGCCGTAGGAGATGCGCAGGTAGTCCACGTGGCTCGCGTAGAGGTGCGGCACGTCGAGTGTTTCCGGATTGGGAAAGGTCAGCAGCCGGTTCGAATCGAGATCGGTGAGAACGATCGAGAAGCCGCCGTTCGTCGCCTCCGATGCGAGCGGCGAAGCGGCCGAAATCGCAATGAACAGCGGGCAGTAGGGCCGCAGCAGGCGGGTGGCACGGATGATCGCGTGGTTGCGAAAGTCGACCAGGTTCTGGCCCTCGCGCTGGTGGCGCGGGAGGTGGAAGAAGTCCCAGGACAGGAGCGCCTCCGGCAGCGAGTGGTTGGTGTGGATCCCGGCGGTCGCGAGCGACGCGCCGAACAGCTCGACGCAGTGCGCGAGGTAGCGCTTCTTGGCCAGGGTCCACCCGGCTGGAATGCTGTCCTCGCCCACGTCGACGGGCACCGGCAGGTTGCCGTGCAGGAGAAAGAAACGCTCGCCAAACGAGAGACCGACCTCGGCGAGGGTGTTGAGCACCACGCCCTCGAGCAACCGCGCCTCGAAGGCGGCACCGCGCGGCGAATAGTACGGCCGGGTGGCGACCTCGGTCATCCAGTGAAAAACCTCGAGCTGCGCGCGGTCAGAAAGCCAGAGAGGCAGTCGCTGCTCGTGTAGGTAATCAGCGAACGAACGGCTCTCGGCACCCCAGCCCACCCGCAGCACCGGCGCGAGGTTGCGGTCCAGCACGTTCCATTCGACTTCGAGGCCGGAGGTGCCGGAGCCAAAGTGGCTCTCGAGGGAGGACGCCACCGCCATCTGGTATTTCTCGGCGAACCTCCCCCATGCGGCGGCGTTCATCGCCGGGCTCGAAGGCACGGCGCGTGGGAGGTTCGAGCCTCCGGCCAGGAGCGACGAGTCGCGCTTCTCACAGCGATGCGAGCCCTTCCCACAGCCGCTCGGCAGCCCGGGTGGTCTTGTCGGGGGGCAGCGCATACGAGAAGCGGATCCAGCGCGCGCCGTAGGCCGAGAAGTGCACGCCGGGCACGACCGCGAGGCCGAAGCGCTCGGCGAGCATGCTCCCGAGCTGCGCCGAGTCGGTCATGCCGGCGCGGTCGAGCCACGGGCCGACGTCGAGGAACGCGTAGTAGCCCTGACCCAGGATCGTTCGAATCCCCTTGGCGGCGAGGAAGTCGCGCAGCAGCGTGCGGCTCGCGTTGGTCGGACCCACGATGCCGGCGCACGCCTTGGCGAAGCCGCGACGGTACGCCACCACGGCCACCGCCTGGCTGTAGAACGAGGGGATGACGCCGTGCGAGGCGCGGTTTTGCAGGAACTTCACCACCGGCGCCGCGGCGAGCAGATGCGCGTTGCGCACGTTACTGGCCCCCAGTGATTTGGTAATGCCATCGAGGAACATGCAGCGCTCCCGCTCCTCGGGTGCGAGCGCGAGCAGGAAGTCGTTGAGGTCGTACGGCGTCGCGTCGGTGACCCAGTGGTAGATCCAGTCGAAGAGCACGAACGGGATGCCGGCCGCGAAGGCGGCACGTGCGATCTCAATCTGTTGTTCCACCGCGAGGACGCCGCCGGTCGGATTGTCCGGCGAGGTGACGATGAGGCCCGCGACGCGGCGGCCGGTGAGCTTCATCGCCGCCTCCACGCACGCGCGCACCGCACCCGGGGTGAGCGCCCAGCCGCTGGCCTCGCCGCCGGGGGCGAGCATCACGTTGGCCCCCACGCCGTACGGTCCCCAGTTGTACGAGATCCACGGTACCCGGGTGGTAACGATGAAGTCGCCGCGCCGGCCGGTCCCAAGCTGGAGCATCGCGTCGTAGGCCTTGAGCAGCGCGTCGCGGCCGCCTTGACACGCGAGCACGTTCGCCGGGCCCCAGCCGGTGGCCGCGTCGAGGTGCCAGTAGTCCTCCACCACCGCCTGGCGAAATAGCTCGGTGCCGAAAGGCTGATCGTACGCGGTGCCGCGCGACTTCTGCAGCTCGGCAGCCGCGACGAGAACTTCCTCCGGCACGCCGGGAAGGCTGGCGCCACCGTCACCCTGACTCGCGTCGAACATCTCGCCGCTCGGGTAATCTCGACGATAGGCAGCCAGGGCATCGCGGATTTCGAACATCCGGCTCCCTGGGATTGGCGCCATCGTGGACAGGGTCGAATCAACCCCGGCAAGTTCGCCAGTGTGGACGACCAAATCGGGCAGATGATCAGCGACTAGACGCGAAGTATGAGCGCTCACGTTTCCCCCAACGCAGCCGGCAACGACCTCATTCTGCGCCAGCACCGCCAATCGGAGCGAGCTACGCGTGTGGTCATGCGAATTGGCCTGATCATGAAGCAATAGGATGGGTGGTTTCAAGCTGGCGCCCGGTGCGCTACTCTTGCGCGACCGGGGCCGCATCCGGCCAGACCCGCTCCGGTGGCACGCCACCGGGAAAGGACCGCGCATGGACATTCGGGACGACTCGGTCGCCCGCCCCCCCCAGACCCCGCTGGACCCTAACAAGTTGCCGTTTGGCCGCACCTTCTCCCCCAACATGTTCGCGGTCGAGTGGGAGCACGGCAAGGGCTGGCACGACGCCCGCATCGTTCCGTATGGCCCGCTGCCGCTGGCACCCTCAGCCATGGTGTTCCACTACGGCCAGGAGATCTTCGAGGGACTGAAGGCGTTCCGCCGCCCCGACGACGGGATCGGCATGTTCCGGCCCGAGCGCAACGCGGAGCGGCTCAACCAGTCGGCCAAGCGGATGTCGATGCCGGAGATCCCGGTCGAGCTGCAGCTCGAAGCGATGCGACGGCTCGTCAAGATCGACAAGACATGGGTGCCGCCGGCCCCGGGCACGCTCTACATCCGCCCGACTATGATCGCGACCGAGCCCGGCCTTGGCGTTCACTCCTCGAAGCAGTTCCTGTACTTCATCATCACCGGCCCGACCGGCTCGTACTTCGGCGCGGGAAAGAGCACGGTCCGCATCATGGTTTCCCGCGACTGGGTGCGCGCCGCTCCCGGCGGCACGGGTTCAGCCAAGACAGGCGGCAACTACGCGGCGTCGCTCCTCGCCAGCGCGGTGGCCAAGGAGAAGGGGTGCGACCAGGTGCTCTGGCTCGATGCCGTCGAGCGCCGCCACGTCGAGGAAGTGGGCGCGATGAACCTGATGTTCGTGTTCGACGGCGTGGTTACGACTCCGCCCACCTCGGGGACGATCCTTGCCGGTATCACGCGTGAGAGCCTCGCGATTCTGTGCAAGGAGTTGAACCTCCCGTTCGTCGAGCGCGCCATCCACATCGAGGAGGTGCTCAACGGCCTCAAGAACGGGGACTGCACGGAGATCTTCGGCTGTGGCACCGCCGCGGTGGTCTCTCCCGTTGCCGAGCTCCTCGATGGCGACACGATCTACCCCGTCGGCGACGGCGACGAGGGTCCGGTCGCACGCAAGCTGCTCGAGGCACTCAACTCGATCCAGTTCGGCACCGCCCCGGACAACCACGGCTGGATGGTGCGCGTATAGGCGAGGGACTCGGCCTGCCGTGGTCGGCGGCTAGCCAGCAGCCGACCTGCTACGGGCTGCTCCGAAGATGAGCGAGTGGGAGCACCTTCCAGGTGCGACCGAGCAAGGCTCTCGAGGGCCGACTGGTCGCGGCAGGATGCCGCTCCCACCAAGTTCCTTCTTCATTCTCCGTGGTGCTGGCCGGCCAACATGAATAACCCTAGAGCAGCTCGCGCAGCCGCGCATAGCCGGCGCGAGAAAGCGGGACACGAGTACCGTCCGTGAGGATGGCTATCCGGCTGTCCTTGGCGTATAGCTCGATTCGCCCGAGCCGTTCCACGTTGACGATGAACGAGCGGTGCACGCGCACGAACCGCGCCGGGTCGAGCCTCGCGGCAAGCGCCGCGAGGGTCTGTTGCTTGCGGTACTCCTTGCCGCCGGAGCGCAGGCAAACGTAGTCGTCGCGTGCCTCCACGAGGTCGAGCTTGTCAACCGGAATGACATGGACCCTCGAGCCCTCCCGCACCAACACGCGGGCGAGCGGGATCCCAGGTGGACGCGCCGCGGCGACCAATTGCGCTGCGGAGGTGGGTTCCTTCCGGCCAAGCCGTGCGCGGGCGCGGTCGAGCGCTTGGGCCAGGCGCTCAGGCGGAAAGGGCTTGAGCAGGTAGTCCACCGCATGCACCTCGAAGGCGCGGATGGCGTGCTCGTCGTAGGCGGTCACGAAGATCACCGCGACATCGCGCTCGACCAGCTCCAGCACCTCGAAACCGTCGAGCTTAGGCATCTGGATGTCGAGCAGGAGCAGATCGGGCGTCACCTCGGCCACAGCCTTCACCGCCTCGAAGCCGTTGGCACACTCCGCGACCACGTCCACATCGGGAACGGCGGCGAGGTACTCGCGCAGCAGTGCCCGCGCCGGCGCCTCGTCATCGACGATCGCGACCCGCAAACGATCCTTCACCACGCTCGCCCTGGCCCTCTCTTGCCTAGCTTATCGCAGCACTGCGACTAGGCACGGATGCTGGCTCCGGCGGGAAACGCTAGCGCGACGCAGAACACCCCATCAGCTTGCCGCACCTCGAGTGCGGCGGCGGAGCCGAACGTCGCGGCCAACCGCGAACGCACGTTCGCAAGACCAAGACCGGCACCGGCCGCGGCGGGGACCTCGGTGTCGGCCGGGTTCTCCACCTCGACCCGCACCATCTCGCCGGAACGGCGCGCCATCACGCGCACACAGCCGCCCGTGACGGAGCATGCGATCCCGTGCCGCACTGCGTTCTCGACCAGCGGCTGGAGCAGCAGCGGCGGCACCTGACAGCCTTGGACCTCGGGCGCGATCGCCCATTCGGTTCGCAACCGCGAGCCGAACCTCGCCTGCTCGATCGCGAGGTAGCGTTCGGCGAGCGCGACCTCCTCGGCGAGGGGAATGCTGGTTGCGCTACCCACCCGCAGGCTCTCGCGCAAGAAATCGGCTAGCCTCAGGCACATCTCCCGCGCTGAACGAGGGTCGCTGCCGATCAACGCGCTGATCGAGTTCAATGAGTTGAAGAGGAAGTGGGGATCGATTTGGGCACGCAGCGCGCGCAGCTCCGCCTCGCGGGCGAGCACCTCCAGCTCGAGCGCTTGTGTCTGGGCCCGGCGCGCCTCCTCGAACGCCATCAGCAGGTAGTGGAGCGCGGCCGCCAGGGCGTAGAGCAGCACGCCACCCGCTAGCAGCACGGGTACGGCGCCGGGAAAGCGCTCGCCCACCGCGCCAAACCGTGGGAACTGTTCGAGGAACACGGCCCAGGTGTCGGCGAGGAACAGCCACAACATGGCGGAAAGGCCCGCGGCAACCAACTGAGTCACGATCACTCGCGGCAGCGCGACCAGGCGCGGCGACGCGGCACGGCACGGGTACCAGGCGGCCAAGCAGATGAACGCGTACAACAGCGCGAGCGGTACCGCCAACACGGCGGCCTGCAGCCACTCATACCCGGCTGACTCGTGCAGCGCGCCCGTGAGCAATCCCGCCAAGGGAACCCAGGCCGCGAGGTAGGCCCCGAGCCGCCCGCGATAGGCGAGGATCGGGTGCATGTGCTAGTTCTTGACTTCGACGCCGCCCATGATCGCGGCACCCCGGATCACGAGCACCTTCTTGCCCGAGGCGCTCGTGTGCACGGTCTTGTCGACGAACGCACCCAGGATCGGAACGCCCTCGACGACCACCGTCCAGTCGTCCGGGACCCGAATCTCGATGCCGCCCCACATCGCAAACGCATCGATCACCGCCTCGCCGTTGGCGATCGACGCCTGGCGCAGGTCGAGCTCACAGCCGCCCATGATCGCGTTGAGATCGCCGCCGCGAAACGCAGGCGAGACGCAGCGCCGCTTGACGCCACCCAGGACCGAGAACGCGCTCACCGTCGAAGCGGCTTCAGAGTTGCCTGCGGTGCTCGCCTCAGCGCTGCTCGATTCCGTCCCACTCCCCGCAGCTCCCGGACCAGGCGCGGCGTCGGTGCTCGCCCCCGGGTCTAGGACCACCCCGGCCACCCAGGGACGGTATCGGCCGCCGCGCCGCCCGCTCGGCCCGCCAATCGCCCGCCACACCATGCTGGCGCCAGCCAGCACAAGCAACACCGGCCAATAGTTCCAGACGTGGTGCGAAACAACACCCAGGTTGACGAGCAGGAGCACGGTGCCAATCGCGATCCACACCAGGCCCGAGCTGCGGCGTTGGCAGGCCCGCGGCTGCAACAGCCGGCCAAGCCCGACGGCGATGAGCAGGACCGGCCAGTACGCCCAGTAGTCGCCGACATCGATATACTCGAGCTTGTCGAGCGTGAAGAGCACACCGAGGAGTATGACCACGAGGCCGAACGCCAGCCGCGAGGTGTTGCGGTACACACGCTCCGGGCTCATTTGCGCCTCCCCAACCAGCCGCCGTTGAGAGACGGCCGTTATGCTGGAAGATACGCAGATGGGACCGTACTGTCACGCGTGCTTCGGCCAACGGCGGTGTTCAACCGGCCAACGGTGGCGCGTTCAAGACCCCGGCCAGTGGCCCAGTAGGAGGAATTGAGTTGGACCGGCCAATCCCTGTGGCCGAACCCGCAGAAGGTGGTGGCTGGCCCGGTAGCTCTACGTGCCCTCGCGCCAGCTCGCCAGGTAGGCGACCTGATCCGGCGTGAGGGTGTCGACCGCGAGGCCCATGGTGGCGAGCTTGAGCCGGGCAATTTCCCGATCGAGTTCCACCGGTAGGCGGTACACCTTGGGCTTGAGCTCCGCGGCGTGATGCACGAGGTACTCGGCGGCCAGCGCCTGGTTGGCGAACGACATGTCCATGACCGCGGCGGGGTGCCCCTCGGCGGCGGAAAGGTTGACGAGGCGGCCCTCCGCGAGGACGAACAGGGTTCGTCCGTCCTTCATCCGGTAGCCTTCCACGAACGGACGCGCTTCGAACACCTCGATCGCCTCGCGACGCAAAGCGGGGAGATCGATCTCCACGTCGAAGTGGCCGGAGTTGCAAACGATCGCCCCGTCCTTCATGAGCGCCGCGTGTTCGGCGGTGATCACCCTGGTATCGCCTGTGACGGTGACAAAGAGATCGCCAATGCTGGCGGCCTTGGCCATTGGCATTACGCTGTAGCCGTCCATCGCGGCTTCCAGAGCCCGCACCGGATCCACCTCGGTCACCACCACGCGCGCGCCGTGCCCATGCGCCCGCATCGCGACGCCGCGTCCGCACCAGCCGTAGCCCGCAACCACCACGGTGAGTCCGGAGAGCAGCACGTTGGTGGCGCGCAGGATGCCGTCCACGGTCGATTGGCCGGTGCCGTAGCGGTTATCGAACAGGTGCTTCGTATCGGAGTCGTTGACCGCGATGACCGGGAAGCGCAGCACGTGATCACGTTCCATCGCGCGCAGGCGGATCACACCGGTGGTGGTTTCCTCGGTGGAGCCTAGCACCCCGGCGATGAGCCTCTCCCGGCCTGCATCGCCGAGCGAGCGGGCGAACGCCTGGACCTCCTCGTGCACCCCGCCGAGCTCACCGCGCGCAACGAACAGCAGCGAGGAGACCAAGTCCGCGCCATCGTCCATCGTGATCGTGGGCGAGAACTCGAGGCAGGCGCGAATGTGGCGGTAATACCGTGCGTTGTCCTCGCCCTTGACCGAGAACACCGCCACGCCGTGCTCGGCAACCAGCGCCGCCGCGACATCGTCCTGGGTGGAGAGCGGGTTGGAGGCGCACACGCGCACCTCGGCGCCACCCGCCACCAACGTCCGCACGAGGTTGGCGGTTTCGCTCGTGACGTGCAGACACGCGGCCAAGCGTTGGCCGGCAAGCGGCTTCTCCTGCGCGAACCGCGCCCGGATCGAGGCCAGCACCGGCATGTGGCGGTCGGCCCACGCGATGCGCCTCGTACCGGCAGCGGCGAGGTTGAGAGCGGCGACATCGTGAGGCGGAACTGTCATCAAACCCTCCAGGGCGCGCCGCAGCGCGCCTGCATCGTACCCGTCTCTTTGCTGCATCGCCAGAGCCCCATGGCGAGAACGGCGCTGCTCCGGGCAGCGCAAGCCGATGCGCAAGCAGTTCCGAGCCGATCACGTACGCTCGCCGACCCTTGATGCAAGCCGCCGATACGACCGACGCGGGCACCCTTGGGATCGTCGTCGAGGCAGCGGGCCGAGCAGAGCGATGGGGTGATCCCGTCGGAGACTATTCGGTCATTGCGGCGGACCTGAGCGTTACCTCGAAGAGCGTTCCACCTCCCTCGCGGGGCCGGCACGTGGCGGTGCCACCATACGCCTCGGCGATCCTTCTCACGAGGTAGAGGCCGAGACCGATGCCGGCGTCTCGCCCTTCGGCGTGACCAGCCGGACGGTAAAACGGCTCGAAGATGTGCTCCCGCTCGGGTCCCGGCACGCCCGGACCGCGGTCGGCCACCCACACGCGCGCACCGAGCTGCCCGTCGGGGAGCAACTCCACGCCTGCCTCCACCGTGCTTCCCAGACCATGGTGGCGCGCGTTCTCCAGGAGGTTGCGGACCAAGACACGGAGCAGCCGAGGATCGGCGTAGAGCCGGACCGCTTGAGGCCGTGTGCTCGCGCCCGTGCGCGCGGCCTCCTCGGCCAACAGGGCACCGATGTCGATCGCTTCCGCTGGCGGGAGCGGGGCTTGCAGCTCGAGGCGCCCAGCGAGCAGCAGCTCCTCGACCAGGGCATCGATCTCTCCAACCTCGACGACCGCCTCATTGATGCGCTCCCGGCCGCCCTCCGGATCGTCGCGCGCCAGCTCCAGCGCCATGCGCAATCGGGCGAGCGGAGAGCGCAGCTCGTGCGAGGCGGATGCCAGCACACGACGCTGCGCCTCGACCAAGCCTTGCAGTCGGCCGGCGGCCTGGTTGAAGCTCGTCGCGAGGCTGGCAAGCTCGTCGGCGCCGGTGACCTCGACGCGCGCCGCGAGGTCGCCCTCACCCAACCGCCGCACGCCCGCCTCCAGCGCTTCGAGCCGACGGGTCACCATGCGCGCCACCGGGTAGCTCGCGAGGGCCAGCAGGCCTGCGAGCGCCAGCACCGCGAAGAGGAAGCCGCCAGGGCGGGGGAAGTGGCGCGCTTGCAGCACCAGGCAGCGTCCGTCCGGGATCGGGACCGCGAACGCCGGCCCAGATCGTGACGAGAGCCAGACGGGCACGCGCTCGCCGGGCGTGGGGCCCGGCAGGTCGGTCGAGGTGAACGCAAGTCGCCGGCCGTCCGCGCTCCACACCGCGATGTGCAGTGGCCACGAGGCGGCCAACCTCTCGACCGCCGCCTGCAGCTCCGCGGCGGGTCGGTCCGGCCCCGGGAGCTCGCGGGCGAACCGTGCAGCGTGCGCCTGCAGGTGCGGACCGAGGTGCCCGCGGAAGAGGTCCCAAAGGAGCAGGTGGCTGGCCAGCGCGGAGAGACCGAGCGCGAGCAACACGAATCCCAACAGCGACGCGAAGATGCGGTGATAGAGGCGGCGCCTCACGAGTCCGAGTCCTCGCGCAGGCGCGCGAACTGGTACCCGGCGCCGCGGACCGTGACCAGCCGCGTTGGATGCCCCGGATCGTCCTCGATCGCGGCCCGGATGCGGGAGACCTGCACGTCGATGCTCCGGTCGAACGCCTCGTAGGCCTGGTGGCGAAGGCGATCGAGGATTGCGTCGCGCGACAACACCCGTCCAGCGTTCCGCGCGAGCAACAGCAGGATGTCGAACTGGTAGGCGGTGATCGCGCAGGGCGTGCCGTCGCGCCGCACCTGACGGGCGGCGGGGTCGATCTCAAGCCGGCCGAAACGGAGCACGGGTGCGAGCGAGGACGCGGCTCCGGTTCGGCGCCGCATAATTGCATGCAACCGAGCGAGCAGTTCGCGAGGGTCAAACGGCTTGGGAAGGTAGTCGTCGGCCCCAAGCTCCAGCCCAACGACGCGGTCCTCCGGGTCGCCGCGAGCGGTGAGCATGAGCACCGGAACGTCGGAGCCCGCGCGCAGGCGGCGGCAGACCTCGAACCCGTCGAGGTCCGGGAGCATCACGTCGAGGACCACCGCGTCGTAGCTCCCGCGTGCAAGCGCTGTGAGGCCACGCACCCCATCCGGCGCGACGTCGGCGGCGACACCTCGCGAGCGGAGGTAGTCCACCAGCATGGCAGCCAGCTTGCGGTCATCGTCGATGATCAGCACCCGCTCGCTCACGTCGCTCCCCTCGCCGCCCGGCGGCGCCCACGACGGGCACCGCCGTCGGCCTTCGCTGCGATGCTACTCGAAGTGGTGCTGCACGAGGGTGGCGAGCTGCGCGCGTTGCGCCGGCGTTAGCACCTCGGCCATATCGCCGAGCGCCTTGGCGAAGTCCTTGCTGCCCTGGTCGATGCGGCTGATCGCGTCGACACGGACCGTCTCGACCGCGGCGCGATCCACCGTCGGGCCAGAGAGGGCGGCCAGCAACTGCTGGTGCAACTGCTGGTGCACGCTGGCCATCCCCTGGTGCTTGGCGAACTGGGCGTCGAGGATCGCCATGACTTGCTGCTGCTGGGCATCGCTGGCGCTGATCTGCTTGAGCGCCTTACCGACGCGGAACTCGATGAAGTCACGTGCCATCGCGCCGTGGTGGCCGTGCAGGCACGCGGGCCCAATGCCTGCCGCCCGCGCGACGCCGAACGCGCCGCCAAGCACCACCAACGCGCCAAGCATCACCAAGCCGGGCTTGACCCACCGCCGTGCGGGTCGAGTGGGGGTTTCAAGGTTGCTCATGATCGTTCTCCTTTTCTGCGCGGTCTTTCCGCGCTCACGCCCACACCATCGGCCCATCGCTTTGCGCTTCGATGTCTCCTGGGTAAACGTTTGTAAAGCGCCGAGGCTGCGGGGGAGCGCTGGTGCCGGAGGTGGGAGTCGAACCCACACACCCTTGCGGATACGGGATTTTGAGTCCCATAGATTCACCTTTGCTCCAGATTTCTCAGAATTGCGCTCCCTTGACAAGTGATTGACAGCAGCCTATTTTTTCATTGATGACGACACCTTACCTTTCTCGGAAGTCGATCCGCTCTGTTGCCCCGCTGTTGCCCCGAATGCCGGAGCAAGACGCACGCGACCTGAGCCAGCGTTTGTAGGAGGCGATATGCCGAGGACGAAGGACGCGAAGCAGCTTACAGAAGCGCGAGTAAGAGCACTCAAGGCAACCCTCGACCGCCACGTAGTACACGACGCCGAGATGCCAGGCTTGTCCCTGCGGGTCATGCCCACCAGCACGAAGACTTGGCAGGTCGTTCGGCGGGAGCGGTCTGGGCAGTTCAGGCGCTATCGGCTCGGGTCGTGGCCGGAGCTCTCCGTAGAGGCTGCCCGAAAGGCGGCGAGGACCTACATGGAAAAGCTCGCCAACGGTGCAAGCCCTTCCGCGGACCGGCGTCGTCTGCGCGAGGAGGAGACGCTCAGCAGCCTTTGGAAGCTCTTCCTGGACCTGCACGCGAAACCACGGAAACGTAGCTGGACAACGGATGAACGTCGCTGGAAGCGGCACCTTGCACAACACGGTACGAAGCGCCTCAGCGCAATCACCACGAACGAGGTCACGCGCTGGCTCTCGAAGATCGCCGTTACGAGCGGCCAAGGCGCGGCGAACCGGGTGCGTGCGTTGCTCTTCACCATGTTCGAGAAGGCCCGGCGCGAGTGGGGGCTCAATGTTCCGAACCCCGTGCGCGACACCCCGCGAAATCCGGAACGTAAGAAGGATCGCTACCTGCTTCCGAACGAGCTACGCAACTTCCTTCGGGCGCTTGGCGCGGACACAGACCGCGACACGCAAGACTTCCTTCGTCTCGCCCTCTTCACGGGACAGCGAAGCGGAACCCTCGCGCGCGCCCGATGGGAAGACATCAACCTTGAGGACGGCGCCTGGGGCATCCCCGGCGAGGCGATGAAGGCGGGAAAGCCTCTGCTCGTTCCCTTGGCGAGCGACGTTGTCGAGTTGCTCAAGGCCAGGCGAAAGCAGGTTGCCGAGTACGAGTACGTCTTCCCTGCGCACCAGGCCCGGCGCGGCGAGGGCTTCGCCGTCGCGCCGAGGAAGGGCTTCGATCGTGTAGTCAAGGCAGCGAAGATCTCAAACCTCACTCCGCACGATCTTCGGCGGACGTTCGCTACCTGGGCGCAGGACGCCGGCGCGCCGTCCATCGTGCTCGCCCGCCTCCTTGGCCACTCGCCGGCGCCCGGCATGGCGGTGACCAGTATCTACGCCCAGGCGAACCTCGATGTTCTGCGACGATGGGCCGATGCCACCGTCCGAAACATGCTGAGCGTCGCTGAGGCCACCGATGACGCCCGGGTCCTCCGCTTTCCGGGGGCGGCGGGAGCTGGGAAGTGACCTCAAGCCGTATGCGAGGCGCACAGGAGAACCCCCGATAGGTGGAAACACAACGTGCGCGGGCTCCGCGGGGCACCACATGCTGCCCGCAGGCGCCTACCGCGAGTGTCTGAGCGCCCAGTTCCACCAGTCCCTTAGACCGCGGGGATCGTCGGACGCGAGCGGAGGGACGTTCTTGGCGTCCCACGCCTTGAAATCGTCAAACGTGCCCTGTTGGCCGAGGATGCTGCGGGCCACCGCGCCGGCGATCTTGGCGCGGTACCCCTCATACGCCTGGGGGAGGCCGCCGACCCAGAACACCTTCCCCTCCCTAGCGCCCTCCGCCTGCACCCGCTGAAACGCCGCCGCATGGCTCGTCAGCCCACGAGCCTTCGTCCGAAAGTAGCTCGGCGGCCACCTAGCCGGGCTTGGCGGGGATGTCGAAGGAATCCGTGCCGGGTCGTTGGCCTCGAGCTTGTCGAGTGGCACAGGCTTGTGGTCCGCGTCCCGCATGTTGACCTGTCCACCGAAGTAGGGCAGAAAGATCGCTCTTCCGTACCCACGGGCGGCGCTGGGGAACAAATCGACCGGCCCGTTGGCGCGGAGTTCGCCAGCCAGTTCCTGCAGAACTGCGAAGAGGTCGGGCGTGGGCACACCGGGCTCGTCGAAGAACAGCCAGACGTGCGCGCCTCGCCCCCTGCGAGAAGTCTCCTGGTAGGCGACGAAGCCGTTTCGGCTGAGCGCGTCCACCATTCCGGCCGCGTGAGGGCCGCAGGGCGAGCACTCGGCGCCGCGCGCGTCGAGGTCGAGTGCGCCGAACCTGCACCGCCCATCGCGCAAGCTCGGGAAGAGACCGAGGCGGCGTTCGCCCGCGAGGTGTCGGTGCACATATCGATCCCAGTCACGCGGCGTTCGCGCCACGGTCTTGATCGAACCATCAGAGTTCTCGTAAATGAAGCGATTGCCGTATCCGCGGAAGACTCCGAGAGACAAGGGGGGTGCCGAGATATTCTCGACACCCCCCGCTGTTGGACAGCCCCCCCTTTTTTACCTTGCCCGTCATCGCCGGCGCAGTTGTGCATCTGCTTACTAGACAAGGTGCTACGCTGCGCCTTCAGCCTTTCCCACGATTTCCCGGTAGACGTTGACGACCCCCGGAAGGTGCGCCTGGATAGGCGTTTCTCGGGGTGCGCTGCTGTTTCCCGCGCGTACGTTCGAGTCGGCCCACTCGACCCAGCCCGGCCCGCCGGCATCCATACGATGAAGGACCTGAACTGCGATTTCGTGCTTCAGGCCCACTTCGCGAATGAGCGCCGTCGGGTTAAGCCCGGCGTTGTGGTCTACGCGCCAGATGATCCATTCAACGATGTCGCGGTTCTTTGGGTTGCGAACCTCGCTCAGCGCCAGCCAGGTCAACCGCTGCGGTCCGCGCATCAGTTCCTTGCGATCGCACCGGTACGGCACCAGCTCCGGTCGGTTGGGCCGCGGAGGAAGCCACCTGGGCCAGGGCATTCGCCCTCTTGTCTTCCGTGACTTGTGGCGGGACATCGTCCCCCGCCGGATGCCAGCGTGGTCCTGCGAGTCATGGCCAGTCGGTAACTTGATGTCGAACTTCAATGTGCGACTCATGCGGCCTCCGGCTCGAGTGGGATAGCGCCCACAAGCCGGCGCTGAATGAACGCCGCGAGGTCCTCCGCTCGATACCTCACGAGCCTACCCGCCTTGACGTACGGCAAGTCGTACCGGCGCGTGCATCGCCACGTGGCCAACGTGGCTTGTCGGACTCCTAACGCTTGTGCTGCCTCCTGCTCGGTGAGCAGGCGTGGAAGGATCGTTGTTGGCATGCTGAAGTACTCCTTGTTGCACGTGGAACATTCGTCATAACGTCGGACCGTGTCTGGACCTTCTGGCCCGCGCGCTCGCTGATGCGCGGACTCCAGCCCCGACACCGCGTGTTGCGAGTCCTCACCATTTGGCATCCCTCCATAACTGCGTCCACAGCCTGCTCGGTGCGATCACCGCGTTTCGTGCTGACGCGAAAGCTGCCATCCTTGGCCCACCTCCTTTGACGCATTCGTTCGTGGTGCCAAAACCGCAGTTACGATCCACAACTATTACTTCAGCACGCTTTCTATTTCTCGTCGAGGGTAAAACTTGGTGCAGGAACCTCTCGGCGTCACAAGGAAACTACAAGTCACTTCAAACAATTTGGTTGTAGGTGCCGGCGTCATTCCGTGCTGCAGGCCCAGCGAGCTCATGGGTCCCGCGTTGAATCCTTCGCCTCCTGGGCCTTCAACGGCACGAGACGGCACGAGACGTAACGAGAAGTAACTGACCCGCCAACTGTGGACCGCGCAAGCGGAATCTCACTCCGAGTTTCGAGGTCACGACTCCCTGTCTCTGGCTGGCAACGACCTGGGCCGGCGGACCGTGAGGAGACGGCCCCGGTCAAGGAAGATCAAGGACAATCGTTTCCTTCGGTCTCTTAGGCTCCATCGTAACGTATAGACAGGTGGTTGCTTGACATGTTCGCCGCCCATTTCCCGCCCGGAATCGGACCGGGACCCCTACAAAAGCCTACCCCTCGCCCCAGGAGCCGAAGGGCTTACGGCATAGTTGTCAGGCAGAATTCGGCCTCATCGTGATGCAACACAATGGACTTGCGCGTCGGCAGGAAGGGGGCCTGCGCATCGCAGACCAGGACACCCCGCCGCGCTGGTTCAGCCAACCAGCCCGCAGGCGTGCAGGCTTTGACACCTTGGCGTTCGGTCGCGCCGAGGAGAGCGGCGGCCTTGCAATCCACCCCCCAGCCCATGCAACGCATAGCAACACGATGAGGTTGCACGCCAACTGGCGGGAGTGCCCCAGTCACTTTCCGGAGTAGGCGACCGTCGTTTGAGTAGCCGATAGGCTAAGTTACAACGGCGGCTCGGGCCACGAGGCTGGTGAGCAGGACCTAGTAAAAGCTTATCTGAGCGGACGAGTCGCCGCGGCCAAGAAAACGCTGCTGGGAATCGACCAGCGACAGCCCGCGGGCCTCTGCACACGTTTTTCATTCGGTCTTCGACGGATCGGATTTCTCGGGCCGTCGCGCTACGGCGATCACGGAATGCGCTTCGTCTGACACATGTTGTCGGGCGGACGCGAGCAGGATGAGCGCCCGGCGCGGCACGCCGTTTGGAATCGAGGGCCAGTGACTGTCTTCGCTGAAGCGTGCTAGATACTCGCCAATCCCGCGAAATGGCTCGGGTGATCCGGCCAAGGTCGCGATGGCTCCTCGCACGCTCTCCTGCAGCGGATCCCCGGACAAGCGCGCCTCGACCGATGCCGATACCAGGTCGGTGAGGGCTAGATCGTTACAGAGGACACGTATGCCGACTTCAAGGAGCGTATTGCGAGCTTCATCTTCAACATCCTGATCGATGGGAGGAAGCGCGCCTCCGGCTGCTATGGCGAGCAGGAATGCAGCGATCCTCGAATCGGCAGTGTCCCCAATGCTGCGCCGTTGCAAGAAGTCTATGAACTCCTCCTTTAGAGCTCCACGCCTGGAAGAAAGGGCTTCTGCAGCATCGTCCGCAAGCGTCGAGTTCGTGCTCGCTGCATGCGCTCGTTCACGCAGCTCATCGATAGCCGCTCGCAGCGTACCTGTTTCGATCAAGGGAATCTCCGGCTCCTCATCGCCGGTTGCGAAAGAGCCGAGGTAGTTGATCAGAGCCGACATCTCCTCCGATATCATGCCAAGGAGAATCAATATTTCTCGTTCGTAGGGTCGCAAGCCGCGCCGGGCCGTTCGCGCTTCGAGAGCCACTGAAAAGGCATAGTCAACCAACGGTTCCTTCACTATTCCCAGTCGGCCGTCGAGCCGCTCAAAGATAGCTGAGTCCTGCAGGCCAAATGCCGTGACAAGCCCCAGATACCACCTTACGTCCGCGGCGACACCGTCAGGAATTTGCGGCGCACGCCGCTCTTTGAGTAACCGGCGCAGGGAACGAGCAACAGCGTCATGCGGCGAGCCGGCACGTTCGAGCTGCAGTATCTGCGCCTCCAGATCGCCAGCATCGCCACCGCGCAAACCCTCTATTGCGCCGACGGTTAAATTGTGCAGAAACTCCATGCGAACGAGCGGTACCGCCTTCAGGGCGTCCTGCACCGAGCTGCGCACAGCATCCTGCCAGCCAAGCGCCTTGCGCACGACCCGAATCGTGCTGACTGCGCCTTCGTCGAAGCGTTCGAGATCAGCTTCGGGATCCTCGCCTAGGGCAATCCTGCGAAGAAATGTGGCTACCCCGCTCCATGCGAGGCCTCCACGGGCAAGAGCATCGAGGCGACGTACGTTGAGCTCGGACAGCGGATTTCCCGTCGTCCTCGCCCACAACACGCCAGAGATCAACGCCTCCATGTCTACAGCAGCCATCCGGCCCAGTGCCGCATCACGAGCCGATGAGAGAGCCTCCCGAGCTTGCGGGGGAAGGTCCTCTGGAACCTCAGGCACCTCGCGGCCTTCCGCAATCGCGCGGACGATCGGGACACAGCGCTGCCACTCAGCATTGTGTTCCGTAGGGTGCGCCTCGAGATATCCCGCGTGCCTCGCTGTCAGTGGAGCGATGCCGCCACGTTGCTCGAGCGCCGCCATCGCGACTTCCTCGACCGCGATGAGATCGCCCGCAAGCACACCTCGCATGAACCGCATGTGCTCGCGAGGCCCTTCCGGCAGGGTCTCCAGCCCCGAGGGCATCTCGCCTCCATTCAGCAGCGCCCGAAAACAGACGGCCGCTGCCTCCTCCTCCGGCCCATTGAGCCCCATCGAGTCCAGCATCGCCCCAACTTCGGGCAGCGGCTCGGACGCGTCTAGACGCCCACGAATGATCGACCTCGTGAGGAAACCTATGGCGATCGGAATGTGGCTCTCGTGATTCCAATCCGACGTCCGCGCAGAATGATCGACGAAATCGCGCGCATGGTCGTAGTACTTGCGATGGTTCTCCGACCGCTGCATGGCGGCTAATGCCGCAAGAGCGTCCATCCCTTGCGAGCGAGCACGTCGCGGCCAGTCGAGTGCGAGACCGCTTGGAAGATCTAGCCTAGTGCCCAGCTTGCACGGGACGGTATAGGGTATGACCAGGGAGGAATCGAGCCAAGAAAGCACGGAGTTGCATTGCCCGGTCAGTGCAACGCCGAGCCAATCCTGCGCGTGTTCCAGCCGAGCGGCATCAATAAGCGGTGTCCCGAGAAACACGCCGTCTCGCTGATTGAGTACTGCCTCGCCGATGGCGATCGCACCCCTGAGCGGAATCCCGAGCGAGAGCGCCTCCAGAAATACGTCGGCGCAACGCGCCAGAAACGGAGACACGCGTTCCTGGTTGAGAGGCGCCCAGAGAAGCAACGTATCGCTGAAGTACGCGAAGCCGATGTCGCCCGAGAAGAGCACCGGCACCGACATGTCACCGAAAGAATGCATCGCGAGTTCGACACGCTCGTCCGCGCAGGTGCGCGCCGCTGCGACTAGCCGGTCATACGTGGCCTTCATGCCCGTAGGCCCGAGGTGGCCGTACATTCGTTCAAAGCCGAGCACGTCCAAGACTGCGATGATCCAGAGCCCAAACTGTGGCGCCTTCGTTGGATCGTACGGGTCGGCGACGACTTCCTCCTTGGCCTTGGAATCCCCCCTCAGAACTGCAGAGTACGGGATCGCCCCGATCGCAATACACTGAAGTAAATCAGATGACTCCGGCCGCTCCACCTCCGTGGTGGCACGCGTCCTCGGATCTACGTAGCCGGCTCCTTTCCTGAATTTCGGCAAGGCCAGCGTTTCCATGTAAATGCGGTCCATGAGGAGCTTGTGCTTGTAGGTCTCGTCTGTTTGACATGCGTCCCAAAGCTCCCGGCACTTCCTCACGTATTCATCGATCGAAAGCCCATGCTTGGTGGGCATGTCGGCCGTGAGATACGGAGCAATCGCTCGTTCGAAGTCGTCAACTGGCTCATCCGACATCCGACTCTCCCGCAGTGAGGCATAGGCACTCGGGATGCGAGTCTTCCTATCTCACCCTTGGCCATGGTAGCCGCCTTCGTAGACTGTCGTCGGAGGTTCAGGCAAGGCTTCGCCAAGCCGGGGGCCTCATGCCAGGCGGGCGTAGGACCTTCCAGCGACCTCAGTCGGGATGATGTCGTGGAGCGCAAGGATCTGCCGCATGTGGCAGGCTCGCAGGCGCTTGCCGCTCCCACACGGACAAGGCCAGTGGCCCTTGATCTCACGGTGCCGCAGGTAGCCTACGGCCGTCACAATTGCCTGGAGCTGAGACATTTGGAGTCTCTCGGCGTAGAACTCCGCGATACCAGCGGCGCCATGAGAGCGCTGGCCGAAAGGCCAGGTGCCGAAGTTCTCGAAGTGGAGCTGGGCAACAAGAAACGTGTTGATCGGCCCTTGGAAGAAGCGAAGCAAAGGGGAGCCGGGTGGAAAGTAGGTCCGCGCCTCCTCTTCGACGAAAAGGCATGCCCTCCCGTCAGGCTCCATGTGGCGATCTGGCACGCGGGGAATCCGGCCCCCCGTCTCCCGCATGATCGGAAGGGCCCTGGGGTAGTCTCCTGGCACGGTGACGGCGATCTGGAATCGGTCGACAGTAGTGCCGTCAACCACTACCGGGAACCCGCCCCGAACGGTCAGCGAGTCATCGCCGGGGAAGGCATGCAGGTTGGGGTATGCGCGCCGGATCACCGCGGTCTCCTGGGCACATGCCTCTGCATCACGCTGATGCCATGGCGTTCTCACTGTTCGGGTAGCCAGGGCTTGGCGGTGCCGGTCATGATCGCTGGCGCCTTCTGGAGCGCCTCGCGCTTCGCCGCCTCGGATGGTTCCTCGATCGGACCGTAGACTGACTCCCAGCCGTGCTCCTCGATATCAGCCAGGGTGTCGCGGGCCGCGACCTGCAGCTCGCGCTTGACCGTGCTGTCGAAGAGTTCGGAGAGGTCGTTGCCGGTCGGGTTTGCCGGGTCCTCGACAGAGAGATCGTCGATGTTGTCGCGGAGCTCGGTCCAAACTCCCTGGAGCTGGTCGGTGAGCGGGTTGTTTGCCTTTTCCTTGAGGAGTTGGATGGTGAGAAGCTCGAGGATGAAGTGGCGGACAGTCAGGCCGTTTCTGCACCGCCAGAGCTTCATCAACCGAATTGCGTCGAGAACGCCGCTGTCCTTGACGTGCTCCACGTGCTTTCGCAGGTTGGTCTTCTGTCGGTTCTTCTCTCCGGACGCGCGGTAGAGGAAGGCGTCGTCCTTCTCGTCGTCCGTGAACCGTCCAGGAACGACATCGATGTGGAAGTCCGGCTTGGACACGTCGCAGCCGTGGAGGCGCAGGGCGGTTGGCTTCTGGATGACGTTGTACTTGGTCTGGAGGGCAGCCCGGACGTTGTCGTAGATCTCCTTGAGGTTCTGGCCCGCCTTGTCGTCGTCATGCGCGAAGTAGCAGATGACGTCGAGGTCGTACGCCTCCTTGATCACGGTGCCCTTGGCCTTGGAGCCGCCGTACCGGATGGTGGGTGTTGATTCGGCGAACTTGTCGCGCAGGAGCGCTTCGACGTCTGCCCGGTGTGCTCTGAGGGCCTTCAGTTCGTCGCTGTCGGCCGCGAGGGTCTGTGCTGCAAGCGTCTTCTTGAGGTACTCGTTGTCGGTCATGGCTAGTTGATCCTCACTGTTTCCGTGAAGCCGTTGGTCCGTTTGTCAAAGTCGTACACGACGACACGCGGGTGTCGCTTCTCGAGGAGTGCTCGACCCGCAGCGATTGCTGCAGGTGCTGGGAGAGCGGGGAAGAGCAGGACCTCGGTGAGTCCGGCATGATCCGTGGCGATACTCGTCATCAGCGCCTCGTAGGTTCGGGTGAATGCGTCGAGGTCCGCGCGGGTGCGGAGCAGTCGGAGGCTGGGGGTGACGGTGAGCGGGACGATCTCGTAGACGCTGAACCTCCCGTCGATGGCGGGCGGCAGGTCCTTCAGACCGACGCTGCCGCTAATGGAGAGAAGCAGCGCGACCGCGTGACGGTCAGTCCCCACTTGCGCCGTGCGGACGCCAAACTCCACGGGTGTGCCGCGGATGTTCCAGGTCCATCCTTCCGTGTCCCGGTGCCGTTGGTAGAGGGCGACTGGAACCTTGTCGCTGAGACGGCTTCCCAGGTACATGAGGACCGGAATGGGCGCAAGGGCGAACACCGAGATGTGCGAGACGGGGTCGCTCCCGTAGCGTGTCTCGTAGATTCGACTCGTCTGGCTCTCAATGGCGGCCTTGGCGGACTCGAGGAAGCCAGGGTTGTCGTCGTCAGGAATGGTGGTGAGGTCGATCTCGACAAAGTCGACCGCGGCCGGGTAGCGCGGCGCGATCGCTCGTTGCACCTGGGCTCGAGTGACCTGGACAGGGCGGCTGCCTATCCTCGACTTCAGGATGAGGACAGTCGTGAAGTTCTCCGCGGGAAGCCCCGTGAGGTGTTTGATGCGGTCCTCGTGCCGCCGCTTGAAGGTCCGAAGGACCCGGACGGGATAGAGGTCCTCGCTATCGTCTACGAGCTTGTGGTGGACGTGGCACAGGAGCATGAGGTTCGGGATATCGTTCTTCTGCTCGGTAGCAAGCACCCGCGCTCCACGTGGTCCGACCGGGCTGAAGGCGATGATGTGGGCGACTTGGGCGAAGTTGCCAGCGAGCTTCGTGACGGAGTCACGGAACAAGTCCTTGTTGCAGCCGTCGAACTCGCACCGGCCTGCCGCGCGGGCGACGAGGAGAAGCCTCGCCGTGCTGGGCACGTAGCGGGTGACGTCCGTGAGGTCCGTTCGCCGGGCTTGAGGGGTTCGCTTGGTCGGGCGGCTCATGTGAGGCCCACCCCCCGATCACCAGAGATGCCGGCTTCTGGGCTCTGGCAGTCGTGCCGGTTCCAAGCGCCACGCCGGTCCTTGCGGTACTGGCTTGCACCGTGGGGGGTCTCACTGGCCTGCTCTGTCCCCAGGGTTTCCGGTGTCGTGGCCTCGAACGCGGTACCATTCGTCGTAGTGTCCGGGCTTCTTGGCATGGTCTGTCGCTCCTTTCATCGTCCCCCGCATATTCGGCAGGGGCTGTCGCGGGAGCCGGCGATCCGGCACCCCCTGTTCCTGTATTGCCGGATTCCGGGGCGGCCGGGACACTGTCGGAGCGAACGTGTCCGGTGACTGCCGTTTTCCGGCAAGAGAGAGGTGAGGCGACGCGACCCAGGAGCAATCCCCGAGGAGTCCCTGAGGAGGAGGCCGCGACGCCGGCAGAGGTGAGCGCGGCCCTGGAAGGGCTGGGGGACGGCGCCTGGCTCAAGTTGCGGCGGTACGCCGCGTGGCGAGTGCGGGGCGTGCCGGTGTCCCACCGCGAAGCGAGAGACGGGACAGACCTGCTGGGAACGGCGATCGAAATGACCCTCGACGGACGCAGACGGTGGAATCGGAAGCACGACGTGGTCGAGCATCTGCTCGGGACGATGGGGAGCATCGCGAACCACTGGAAGGAAAAGGCCGCGCCAGACTGCGCAGTCGTCGCGTCGGACCTTACGTCGGTCGGCGAGGACGGCACGGAGACCAATCCCCTGCTGACGACGGCGACAAGGGCCGCGTCTCCGGAAAAAGTGGCGGTGGCGAAGGACCTGATCGAGCGCGTCGAGGGGCTTGTGGCGGCTGAGCCACTCCCTCGGGACGTTCTGGCGGGATTGTTTGTGGGTATGTCGCGGGCAGAGATCGCGGGGACCGTGGGCGTCGACGAGCGACAGGTCGACGCGGCCGTGAGACTGCTGCAGCGGCGGGCTCGAGCGGCGTTTCCGGAGGGCAAAGACCAATGAGCCAGCAGGGCCGAGACTACGAGAAGGAGGTTATGCGGTTCTGCGAGGCCATGGCGGAGTCCGTGGCTGGCATGACGGAGGACGAGGTGCTCGCGGAAGCTCGGGAAGAGGGGGTAGACGCGACGGCCGTCGCGGACAAGCTGCGAGGCATGGCGCGTGCGATCGGTCGCGAGGTGCGTCTTCGGCCCTTGCGGGCAGCGCGGGAACAGTTCGAGCGAGATCGAAATGTGCTCCAGGAGCGAGCGTGGCCGCTGCCAGCGTCAGCCGCGGAACGGCGCGCGCTGCTCCAGCGAGCGTTGACGAGACGGCCCGAGCTGGAACCCTTGTTGACGGCGGCGGCGCGCGAACTCAAGGATCTCCCCGACGATGATGTCGAGAGCATGCTTCGCGACCTCGCGGCGCTAGGGTGCCTGGATGACTTGGGGAGGGAATGAGGCGTGGAGGCGACCAGGCCCAGGAGCGCCTCGGACGTCCTCGACGAGCTTGGGATCACTCAGGCGGACGAGATTGACGTGGAGGCGATTGCGTCACACTGCGGTGCCACCGTGCTCTACGCACGGCTCAGTGGTTGCGAAGCACGCATCATCGGACTGAAGGACCGGGCAATCATAACGGTCCGTGCGGATGCTCGGCCCGAGCGGCAACGGTTCTCGGTAGGGCATGAACTTGGACACTGGCTGCGCGACCGGCACCGGGTCGGCTTCTCGTGCACGGACTCGTCCTTTCAGGTCGAGTGGTTGAGCGAGAATCCTGAGAGGCGAGCGAATCGCTTCGCGGCGGAGTTGCTCTTGCCTGATTGGTTGTTTCAGCCTGCTGCGAAGGGCCAGCCCTTGACGTTCGCCACGGCGCGCGCGCTCGCCTCAACGTTCGTAACGAGCTTGACGGCAACGGCGATTCGGCTTGTCGAGCTTGGGTCGTTCCCTGCGATGGTTGTCTGCTCTGATGCGGTTGGGAAGCGGAAGTGGTTCGTGCAGGGTCGAGACGTGCACGTGTGGCCAGTTCAAGACGTGGGGCGACAGACCGTGGCCTATGAGATCAGCCACGGCAGCACTGGGAAGGACGGTCCGGTCGAGGTGAGCTGTGACGGATGGATCGACCATCCGGAGGCAGAACGTCACGTGCTGGTCGAGGACAGTGTTCCTATGGGCGCGGGCCTCGTGCTTTCTCTCCTGTGGTGGCGGGATGAGCGCCAGCTCCTCGCGATTCAGGCCGACGACGAGTCGTAGGGTGTCGCGGCGATGCCGTCACTCTACGTGGGGGTGGACATCCTGCTGGCGCTGTAGGCCGGACAGCAGGCGCGGCGGTGGGCGTGGACGGGGTGGATTCTTGCGGGCGCGGCGGCGATCGGCGCCGTGTCGATTGGGTGGCACTAGGCGATCGATGTGCCCGCCGGCGCGGCGCTTGCGGCCGGTGCCTACCTACGCTCCGGGCGTGGCGCGCCCCGGGGCGGTCTGCCTGGCATTCTCTTCAGGGGTCAGGAAGGTCCAACGTGCAACGAGGTGGTCTGGTGGCGATCGCTGCCGCCTTCCGGACTGTTGACGCTCGAGATTACTCTTTGCTTCACTTCTTCGCTTTCTCGCTGGCTCTTGCCTCGGCCTCTTTGGCAGTGTCGCCGCGCCCCTCGACCTTCTTGTCGCCATCGGTGATTGTGGTCTTGTAGTGGTCCGGAAGTCCTAGCGTTCGCTCCAGGAGGTACGATTCCTTCTCGGTCTTTGACTTAGTCTCTCCCATGGTCATTTCCCTCCAGGGGTCTAGACTACCATCGTCGAGATTCGGAGCCATAGAAACAGTTTTGAATCGGCCAAGGCCTGGATGGAGGATCAGGGTGACGCGCGGCAGGAAGCCAAGGGGATTATGGCCGCCATCGATTACACGCGGTTCGTAGCCGAGGCAAAGGCACCTTCGATTGAGGAACTGGCCACCTTCTTGGAGGCCGAGCTGCCTTACGAATGGGTTGACGCGTATCGGTTGGTGACAGACTACGATCCAAACATCTGGCGGATTCGAGTTGAGAGTTTCGAGTACCTCTTCGATCACGTTACCGAACTCGTTCAGCGCAATGATCTTGCCACCGAGGACGCCGGCGACGACCGCGTTGTAGCAGTACACGGCCGATCAAATCCTGGCGTTGAACCGCGTCCGGAGTCAATCCTAAGAGGGGCGCCACGCGGGGCCGCCGAGGTTCTTCCGGATCTGGGCGCGAAGGGCTACGACCGAGGCCACCTGATGGCACACTCCATTGGCGGCAGCACCTTCATCAACATCTTCCCACAACTCTCGGGTGTGAATCGCGGAAAGTCGAAACACGGGCGGGAGTTCCGAGCCATGGAGAGGTACTGTAGCAAGCACCCAGGCACGTACTGCTTCGCGCGGCCGATCTATGATGGGCCAACCTTCCTGCCGGCTGCTCTCGAGTATGGCGTGTTGAAGCAAGACGGCGAACTCTGGGTAAGGCTGTTCCCAAACGTTGCCGACCCGGAGGACGTCGCAGCGATGAACCGCGCATTTGACGAGCGCTTCGGACACAAACGCTAGTGGTCGGGACGGTGGACGCGTTGGACCGCATGGCCGCGGTCCTCCGTAAGTTCCGTACACAGCCCCCGTCTAGGACCTTTGAGGCAGACTCGCGGATCGGTTCTTGCTGTTGCCCCGTACCCATTGAGATTCTCGTGGTAGCTTGTAAGTCATGGTGCCGGAGGACGGAGTCGAACCCTCACACCCTTGCGGATACGGGATTTTGAGAAGAAGGAATCCGCCGCGCCGAAGCCCCCCGTCCAGTAGCGATCATTCACGGGAAGGCCGCGGCGAGCCGGTCGCTCTGTTCTCCGACCGCCGCCACCGACGCACAATCGCCCATCGCCTCCTGGCCGGGCGAGGTGACCATGAGTGGGCCGGTTGCGAAGCTTCGAAGCGAGTTTCGATCCCTAGCTCACAAGCTGGGATGGTTGCGCAGCCGCTACCTGTCCACTGCCGGGGGTGAGGAAGCATGGCGACACTGCCTCGCCAATCACGGCCTCACACCCGAGGCGATGGACCAGGAATGCGGCGGGCGGTACTGACGGGCGCTCACGAGCGCGCCGACGGGCGGCTTCGGCTGCTCGGTTCCTTGTGCAGTGGTGGGCACAGTTGGCCCACCCCGCTTGCGTCCGCCCTCGCCATGGTGGAGAGAGCATCGCCGTGCGGGACGATCGCTCGTCCTGGGGATAATTCCGGGGGGTGCAGCTCGTTCGTGGTAAAGGAAAATATGGGGCCCCGCGACAGCGAATTGAGGTGGTACAGGTGATCGCTCGGCTGCGATCAGTGGCGCAGCCGCTCAGGCTGGCGCGCCAATGCTGTCCTAGTCTTTCCTGTATTCTGACCAGGAACACGGCGGAGGACCCATGCAGAAGGACCCAGCGAAGTACCTTCAAGACTGGATCGGCAAAGAGATCCGCGTTACCACGGTGGGCAACGTTGACTTCGATGGCGTGCTCGAGAGCCCAGGTCATACGCTTTTTTCTATCCTGCACAAGGGCGAGCCGATGCTCATCGCCTGGTCGACAGTCGTTACCGTGCGGAGGCTGCTGCCGCCGCCGAAAGCTCATAACGCCCGCAAGGGCGAAAAGGCTCCTCGCTGAGTTCCGCCGAGCGCAACCTGGCCGCCCTGGTCGCTGATGGCGTGCTCGAGCGCACCGTGCCCGCCCGGAAAGGCCAGTGGCGCGGGGACTGGCGGAACGTGTACCACGTGTACCACACGAGAAAGGAGATGCACCCGTGAGCGGAAGCACCGAGACTCAGAACGCGCTTTGGGACCTTTTTCGAGAGGCCGAGGAAATGGGAGTGGAAAAGAAGAAAGTGGCTCAGTTCGCCTCCGAGCATGCCTCGAAGGCGACGATCCTAAGGCTCATCGAGGAGAAGCGCAGGGTCTTCGCCGAGGTCCACCGTGAGATCCGAGGCCGCATCGAAGCCGCGGCAACCTTGGAGCGTCCCGGTAGCGACACGACTGCGCGCCGCAAGTGGGCTGCTAAGGCCACGTTCTGGATACCGGACGGGTCTTCCGTGGAGTGGTTGAAGGCCACGCCAGAGCAACTGCGGGATCACGAGAACTGGCAACTCAAGTTGCGAGCCGGCCACTAACGAAGGCGCCCGCCCCGGGGCGTTTGGGGGGTTCACCGAGGCAGGCCGGAGCGGCACACGAGCTGTGCGGCAGGCGGCGCTCCACGAGGATTCTAGCGCGGCGACAAGCGGGAGCGAACATGGAGGCATTGGCGGCGAGGACACGGGGGGACGGCCACGTCCCGTTGGCCGCTGCCGAGCGTGAGGCGCCGGCGAGGGGTGGTGGGGCGGGGCGACGTGCGATCGCCCGTCGTGGGGCGAATTTGGGAGGCTGCAGCTCGCGCCTATTACTCCCGCCCCAACGGCGTCAGCTTGAACCAGTAGCCGTATCGCCAGCCAGTGTCGGCGGGGCCCCCCTGATACCCTGATTTGCCGATGTACTTCGCCTTCCATGCAAGAGCGGCAGCTTTGTTTGAGAACGACGTCTGGCGCCAGTCCATCGGATTACCAAGGTCCCGCCGGCGCCTTTCCGGGTTATCAGACAAACCAACATACCAGTCCATTTTCGTGAACCCCGATCGCATTCTAGGCGCGAAAGGGCACGGGCGCGACGCGCGAGGCTTGCGTCTGTTTGGAGGTGCGGGGCGAGCCGGCCCGGTCGGTATGCGGTAGTTGACGCGTGAGCGTCGGGCGGCGCACGATGCAGGTGCACACCCGGAGCGGGACGGCGCGGCGGTTGCGCCGGGGTTGCGCGGAGGTTTATGACAAAGTCCCGCGGCCGGCTCAAGTTGTTTGAAGTGAAACGGTTCTGGGGCGTCGGCAAATGGTAAGCCACGGGACTTTGGATCCCGCATTTGCAGGTTCGAGTCCTGCCGCCCCAGCCAGGCGCCGAGGCTGACATGCACGACCAGATACCGATGGTAGTCTTCTCCGGACGGGCCAACCCGAAGCTGACGGAGCGAATCTGCGACTACCTGCAGATCCCGGGTGGACTGGTTCGACTCTACAACTTCTCCGACGGCGAGAACGGTTGCCAGATCGAGGAGAACGTGCGCGGCGGCGAAGTCTTCGTCGTGCAGCCCACGTCGCCCCCGGTCAACGACAACCTGATGGAGCTGCTCATCCTGCTCGATGCGTGCCGGCGCTCGTCGGCGTCGCGCATCACCGCCGTGATCCCCTACTTCGGCTATGCGCGCCAGGACCGCAAGGACCGTCCGCGCGTGCCGATCACCGCCAAGCTCGTGAGCGACCTCCTCACTTCGGCCGGCGCCACCCGAATCCTCTCGGTGGACCTCCATGCGGCACAGATCCAAGGATTCTTCAACATTCCGGTCGACCACCTCTTCGCCGCGCCGGTGCTCATCGAGGAAATCAAGCGGCTCGATCTCGGCGAGATCACCCTGGTCTCCCCGGATGCCGGTGGGGTGGAGCGAGCGCGCGCTTTCGCCAAGCGGCTCGATGCCGGTCTCGCGATCGTCGACAAGCGTCGCACCAGTCCGAACCATGCCGAGGTGATGAACGTCATTGGTGAGGTCGAGGGGCGCACCTGCGTGATCGTTGACGACATCATCGACACGGCGGGGACGATGGTGAAGACCGCGGAGGTGTTGGCGGCGCGCGGCGCCTCGCGGGTATTGGCGGCGGGCGTGCATCCGGTCTTGTCAGGGCCTGCGGTCGAGCGCATTCAAGCGTCCGTGATCGAGCAGGTGATCGTGACCGATACCGTCCCGCTTGGCGAGTCCGCGCGGGCGTGCAGCAAGATCCGCCAGCTCTCCGTCGCCGAACTGCTCGGCGAGGCGATCCGCCGCATTCACGAGGCCAAGTCGGTTTCGAGCCTGTTCGTGTAGCAGGTGTAACAGGCCATCCGGACCTCAGGACATCAGGCCTTCAGGCAAGACGGGTGGGGCCTTGTCTTTGTGTTGCCTGATAGCCTGAAGTCCTATCTTTGGCTGATGGCCTGCCACTGTGGTACTATCTCGCCCCCTCGCGGCTGGCGCCGCAAGGTCGGAGGTCCGTCCATGGAAGAGCTCGTCATCGAGGTTGAGCGCCGCAGCTCCTCGGGCAAGGGTGCCAACCGCAAGCTGCGCCAAGCCGGGATGATTCCCGCGGTGGTCTATGGTGGCGGCAAGGAAGCCGTGCCGGTGGTCATCGACCGCCACGCGGTAACCGAGCTTCTACGCCAAGAAAAAGGCCGCAACACCGTGTTCCTGCTCAAGATGACGGGCACCAAGCAGGAGCGCCACGCGATGGTGAAGGACGCGCAGATCCACCCCATCACCCACCAGTACGTGCACCTCGACTTCATTCGGGTGATCAAGGGGCAGCGCCTCAAGGTCGAGGTTCCGGTGGTGCTTGATGGCGAGGCCGCCGGTGTCAAGCTGGGCGGGTTTCTCGACTGGGTGGGGAGAACGCTGCACGTGGAGTGTCCCGCGGAAGCGATTCCCGATGCGTTCCACGTTGACGTCTCGCCCCTCGAAGTGGGGGGACACATCACCGCGGGTGAGATCAGCTTGACCGAAGGCGTCCGGCTGGTGGACGATTCGCACCGCATTCTGGTCACGGTCGGCGTCCCCCATGTCGTCAAGGAACCGGAGCCCGAGGTGGTGGTCGGTGAAGAGGCGGCGGCTGCTCCCGGTGAGGAAGGTGCCGAGCCCGAGGTCATTCGCCGCGGCAAGGCGACCGAGGAGGGCGAGGAAGCCGAGTAGGGGCGGCATCCTCCGCGCATGGACATCACAGCGGTCGTCGGGCTCGGCAACCCCGGCGCGGAGTACATGGCCACGCGCCACAACCTGGGCTTCCGAGTCGTCGATGAGCTCGCACGCCGCTGGCGGGTCGCAACCTGGCGCACCCGCTACCACGCCGCCGTGGCGCGACGTGCCGGCGGCCGGCCAGCCTGGCTGGTAAAGCCACAGACCTTCATGAACCTGTCGGGTGACTCCGTGGCGCGGTTTTGCGCCGCCGAGGGCATCGAGGCGGGACAATGCCTCGTGGTTGTGGATGACGTTGAACTACCGCTTGGCCAGCTCCGTTTGCGTGACTTGGGCGGACCGGGGACCCACAATGGCCTCCGCTCGCTCGTCGAGGCGGTGGGCGAGGGGTTCCCGCGCTTGCGTCTGGGTATTCGGGGCGAGCGCCCCTGGGAGGACTTGGCGGAGTACGTCCTCACCAGGTTTGAGCCGGAAGAGGAAGAGCTGGTGGCGAGCATGATCGAGCGCGCCGCCGACTGCGTCGAGACCGTGTTGCGGGCAGGGATCGCGCGCGCGGCAACCGCGTTCAATCAGGCGGTTGGGGTCACTCCGTCGAGCGAGTAACCGTCTCGCACTCCGAGTACGAGGCGGCCACCTTGAGTCGGCCGCTCGGGGCCTGCCAGCAGTCTCGACGCTTGCATTAGCCAGGTTGTGAGGTAGAATCTGCGCTCCGCCGGGCATGGCGGTAACCCTTGCTCCCGCCTTCGTGCGGGGGCCGAAGGCCGAAAGGAGATCCCATGCCGCTCTATGAAGTCGGTATCATCCTCAGCGCTCAGCTTGAAGACCAAGACCGCACGGCGTTCCTCGCTGAGCTCAAGGAACTGCTCGCCAAGGAGAAAGCCACCATCGTCAAGGAAGACGTGTGGGGCAAGCGCACGCTCGCATATGAGATCAAGCACCAGCGTGAGGGCTACTACCTGTTCTGGCAGTACGAGGCGGAGGGCACCGCAGTCAAGCCGCTCGAGAACAAGCTGAAGCTCTCCGACCAAGTGCTCCGCTTCCTTCACCTCAACCTCGACCGCGAAACGCAGCGGGCGAAGAAGATGGCCCGTGTGAGGGCGGAGCAGAAGGCCGCCAAGAAGGCGCACAAGGCCAAGGCTGAAGCCGCGGCGGCCGCGGCGGCCGCGACGGAAGGAGCCTGAGCCATGTCAAAGAAGAAGTACTACGTCAAGCGCAAGAAGACCTGCAAGTTCACCGCCGAGGGGATCGAATACATCGATTACAAGGACATCGATCTCATCCGTCAGTACGTGCCGGTGTCGGGGAAGATCCTCCCGCGGCGCGTCTCCGGCACCAACCCGATCTACCAAAGAAAGCTCACGCGCGCCATCAAGCGCGCCCGCATGATGGCGTTGTTGCCCTTCTTGGGGGACTGATCGCCGCGGATGGCGTCCACCCCTCCTTCTTCTCCGCCGCCGCTGCTGCGCTGGTTCGGCCCGGGCTTGGCCGGATTGTTCTCGCTCTTCGCGTTCGTTAGTCTGCCGCTGTTTGCAGGGCTGCCCCTTCTGTCGTTTGTGGGGGTGTTTCTCGCGCTGCTGGCGCCACTGCCCCTCGTGCACCTGGTGGCGACCGGGCGGCCCTCGTTTCTCGCCTGGGGGTGGGTCGCAGTTGGGTTGGTGGCGGCGGTGCTCCTGTTCGAGCAGACCTGGCTGGTTGGCGTGTGCGTGGGCTACCTTCTGGTTGGGGCATGGCCAGCCGTCTCGGTCGAGATCTGGCTGCGGCGAAGCTGGGGCACTGGTCGGTGGACCGCGGTGGTCACCCTCACGGCGCTGGCGGTGTCGCTGGGTGTGATCATGGCGGTGTTCTGGCCGGTTCAACCCGCCCAGGGTCTCGACAAACTGATGGCGCAAGCCACGACGCAGGCCGGGGAGATGCTCCAGAACCTCGGCGTTGCGGCCCCAGGCGGCGAGGAATCACTCGCATTTGTCATGCATTGGATGGCGTACCTGATTCCGTCGTTTGTGGCGCTGTACATCTTGGGCGGCGCCCTCTGGCTGCGCCCCCGATTGCCGCTGCTGGGTCTTCCGCGCGGGGCTGAGCCCTTCGCGGAGTATGCCTCGGAGGAGTGGCTTCCGGTCGGCTTCGCGCTTGGCGGGCTCGGTTGGGTGTTTGTACCGGAGCCTGGCAAGTGGCTGGCTGCAAACCTGTTGGTGACCGTGCTCGGTTTGTATTTCGTGCACGGCCTCGCTATCATCCTGTTCTACCTCGGGCGCCGGCTCGGCGGCAACCGATGGGTGCGGGCTGGGGTGGCCGTGTTTGCGTTGATGTCGCCGGTAGCTCTGGCCTTTTCCGCCCTCGGTTTGACCGACACGTTCTTTCGCCTGCGCCGGAGCGAAGCACTTGACGGAGGGAACACGACATGAAAGTGATCCTCAACGACCATGTGGAGCACCTCGGGGACCGTGGCGCGACCATCGAGGTGAAGCGCGGCTTTGCGCGCAATTACCTCATCCCCAAGAACCTCGCGTACGAGGCTACGCCGGCGAACCTGGCCCGGTTCAAGCAAGAGACGAAGGGCTGGGAGCAGAAGGTGGAGCACGAGAAGTCGGTCGCGGAGGCGATTGCGGCGCGTCTCGCCGGCGTTGAGCTGACGTTCGTGCGGCGCGCCGGCGAGGGCGATGCGCTCTACGGCTCGGTGACGTCATCCGACGTGGCCGATGCCTTGGCCGAGCGCGGCCTCGAGATCGATCGGCGGCGCATCGAGCTTCCCCAGCACATCAAGCGCCTTGGCACCTTCACCGCCGAAGTCCACCTCCATCGCGAAGTGCGGGTACCGGTCACGCTGCACGTCGAGCGTGGGGGCGAGCCCGACGCCGAGGCTGCAACACCGGAGGCGTAGGCCATTGTGAGCGACCCACAGAGCCTCGCGGAAGGGGAACACGGTCCGTTCGCACTGGAATCGCGCGGGCCACGAGGGTGGGTCGTTCGTCTCTGGCGTCGGATCTCACTCGCGGCGTTGCGCCCTGAGCTCGACGAGCTCGCAGCCGGGCGCGCTCGGCACCTCGCGGAGCTGGACGAGTCGACGGCGGTGCGGAAGGGCGCAGAGGTGCTTGCGGCCCGCGTGGCGGCACTTCGTGGAGAGGTGGAGCGACTCGCGAGCATGCACGAGGAGGTGGAGCGGCTCGCGGGCATGCACGAGGAGGTGGAGCGGCTCGGCAGCGCGCACGAGGAGGTCGCTCGCCACCTCGATACCCGCATTGGCCAGTCGCTTGCCGAGCTTGCGGACCTGCGCAACGCTTTCCTCACCGTGCGTGCCGAATTCGAGCAAGCGCGCGATCGCGGTCTGCCCGAGTTGGCGTCTCGTGCCGACGGCCTCAGCGCCGTCGCCGCGACGCTCCAGAGTGAGATCGAGGCGCTGCGTGATGCACGCCTGCCGCAGGCGGAGCAGAACTTAGAACGCCACCAGGCCGCGCTCGATGCGCTCTCGGCAGAGATTGGTGGTGTTCGTGACCACCGTGTGCCTCAGGCGGAGGGAACGCTGGAGCTTCACCAGGCATCACTGGTTGAGCTTACGACCGAGATCAAGGGTTTGCGCGACGAGCGCTTGCCCCAGGCGGAGCGGGGCCTCGCCGTCCTCCAGGCTGCCTTCGAGGGTTTGCAGAGCGAGCTGGGCGAGCTGAGGGAACTCCGCATGGCGCAAGCCGAGGGGTCGCTGTCTGCGTTGCAGGCGGAGGTCGACCGCGTGCATGCCGTTGTCGAGGGTGTGCAGGTGCTCGGCGAGGAGGTGCGCGACCAGCGCCTACCGGCGCTGTCCGCACGAGTTGACGCTCTGATCGGCAAGCTTCACGAGGACCTCACCGCCGCCGCGGGGTTGGTGGATCGTCTGCTGCGGCACGAGCCGCTCCACGTGGTCACGGAACCCGCCCTTGACGCGCGCATCCCCACCGCCGTGGCGGCCGCCTCGCAGCGCTTCATCGAATTGTTTCGCGGGCCGCGGGAGGAGATCCTCGGGCGCGTCACCGAGCACATGCCGCTGTTGCGCGAGGCCGCACCGGTGCTTGATCTGGGGTGCGGCCGGGGCGAGCTGCTCGAGGTGCTGCGCGACGCTGGTGTCGCCTCTCGCGGCGTGGACAGCGATCCAGCGATGGTCGCGAGTTGCCGCCAGCGGGGCCTCGAGGTCAGCGCCGAGGACGCCCTTGACGCGCTGCGCGGTCAGGCGCCGGAAAGCCTCGGAGGAGTCGCCGCAATTCACCTGCTCGAGCACCTCCCCGCGGCAGGCTGGATGGCAATCGTGGATACCGCAGCCTCGGCGTTGCGTCCCGGCGGCGTGCTCTTGGTGGAGTGTCCCAACCCCGAGTCGCTGCGGGTGGGCGGGAGCCTGTTCTGGATTGACCCGACACACCATGCCCCGATTCATCCCGAGGCGCTCGCATTCGTCGTCCGCGCGCTTGGCCTTGAAGTGGTGGAGGTGCGCTTCCTCCACCCGTTCCCGCCTGAGCAGACGCTCGCCCGGCCTGGGCAACCGGAGGCCGTGAGTACGCTGGCCAAACGCCTCGAGGCATGGCTTTCCGGCCCCCGCGATTTTGTGCTCCTTGCCCGGAAGCCCGCCGCGACGTAAGGCGGAGCCCGATCCGGCCCCCCCTGGCCAAGAGGTCGTCGGTTCGCCTCTGATCACGCCTTTATGTGCTGCCGGAAGAGTTCCTTGAGCGCGAGCAGCACCTGCACGAAATTGTGTTCCTTGAGGAACTCTTGGAGGTCGTTGCGAGACGCGCCGGCGCGGGTCCGCTCCTCTGCCGCGTCAAATAGACTGAAGAAATCGGAGATCGGCCGCAAACCGAGCTTGGCGAAGTTATCGTTGTACCAGGCCGATTCGCGCACCCGTTCCCAGGTGCGAGGCTGCACCGAGGCAGTCGAGCCGTTCCAGAGGCCGTCCGCCAGCCCGGTGACCTCTTGGTATAGCGCCGTGAGCACCGGCTTGTGGTCCCCGCGGCGAAGCGCGGCTTCGAGGTCCTGCGCCGTCACCTCCGCCGCCGGCGGCACCGGCCGGGGAGGAGCTGCGACCGTCTTGCCGTCCGGTTTCGCTTCCGGCGGTGTTCCGCTCGAGGGCGGGCTCACCGTTGTATGAGGCGCCTGCGCTGAGGCCTCAGCCGAAGGTTTTCCCGCAACCTCGGGCGACATCGGCGCGGCATGCCCTGGCGCGCTGTGGGGCGCCTCGCGCTTCGCGCTGCCCGGCGGCGCTGCGGTCCCTTCGGCTCGTACCGCGGCCGCGAGGGTGCGCTTGACACGCTCGTCGAAGCTGGCGAGAAAGCCAAGATCAGCATCCGAGACAGGCCGTGCGTAGCCGACTCGGTTCAAGATCGTATCGAGTTCGAGAAAACGGATTCGTAGCACGCTTGCATCGGGGGCAAGGGGAAGAAAGCGTTCGAGAAGCCTGGGAGCTGCCGCAATGATCTCATAGATGTTTGCAAACCCCGCGTAGTCCAGGAGATCGCACGCGTCGGAGAGGTTCCAATTGATGTTCGTTTCGCGCGTCTTGCGCTGCGTGAGGAACTCGTAAAGCTCGGCGGTGATCCCCGACTTCTCCCACTCGCTCCCATACGCGCCTTGCAGCTCCTCCCGTACGACCTTGCGCAGACGTTGCAGGATGTCGTTGGAAAGTCGGCAGGCATCGAGGTTGGCGTCCAGCTTGGCCATGGCTTTCGATCAGTTCCACGGTTCGGTACTGCGCAGGTGTGCCCACCGACGCAGGAACCGTTCGCGACGCTCGACCTCGCGGACGGCGAGGAGCAGGAGCCGGCCGCGGGTAAGAGGATCGGGTACATTAAGAAATCCCTGCTGCTGTTCAACGGACAATCCCACCTCGGCGGTGATCCTCCAGGTAAGGGCGCTGAGGTCGTGGCGCGAAGGCAGCGAGAGTTGTCCCTTGCCGGTTCGCTGGCACAGGCGTTCGTACCGCGCGAGCAGAAGACGGGTCAGAGTGGCGGCGCGGCGGGCGTCACGGGTACGCTCGGGGAACCGCTCGGCGCGGACCAAGATCACCTCCTCGCTCACCAGTGAGAGGAGGCGACAGCGGCTCACGCCGTGCAGCTCGACGTCGTGTTCACCCTCGACGCTAACCAGCGCCGTGACGCCGACCTCGTGGACCGATTCGCCATCGATGAGCGAGGCGACAACCGCCCCCCCGAACCCTCGCGCACGGTCAAGGACCGGTTTGGCTACCGTGGTTCCCTGGAGACGGAAGCTTGCCCCGGGCAGCAATACAGTGTCCTCGAGCGGGTAGAGTGGGAGAACAAAAGCGCCGCGCACTGTCTCAATACTACACCCACGCCGTGCCGCC
Organism: Thermoanaerobaculales bacterium; assembly: GCA_044447965.1. Classification (GTDB taxonomy): domain Bacteria; phylum Acidobacteriota; class Thermoanaerobaculia; order Thermoanaerobaculales; family Thermoanaerobaculaceae; genus DATIYW01. Next base: position 57,279 of record JBIOGJ010000002.1, read on the forward strand.
TCAGGATTGCACACCTCGATCGCGTCATGCACCTGGTGCCGTCTGGCTGGCGACAGCGGTGGAGAACTCCTCGCCGCGCCGAACGATCGAGAGGATCCCGCCGGCCAGGAGAACAACCAGGCCGCTCCACAGCAGGCCAATCATGGGCTTGATCGTCACGTCGACGGAGAAGTGCATCGGCTCGCCGGGATCGCCGGGGGCCTGGGGATCGATGACCTGTAGCTCGACCGTCTTCTCGTTGGGGTCCATCTTGCCCACTCGGAGCGTGACGCCCGGGAGCCCGGGGAATTCTGCGTCCTGGTACTGTGGTCCTCCAGCCCCGCCACCGTGGAAGGACGGTTCCGCCTCGCGGCCTTTCCCCGCCCCTTCGACGACCTTCAAGACCGCACCGATGTTGATCTTCCCCGCTTGGGGGTCGAAGTCTGAGAGGTCGAAATCATCGAACGCAAGTGTGCTGCCGCGGTAGTTGAGGTTGTCACCTTTGTGGAGGACCGCTCGCTTCGCAATGCCTCCGCCCACGCCCGCGAGCGAAAGTCGCACCCGGTGGCTACCGGCGTCCACCGCCGCAATCTGCACTGCGGCTCCCGGCACGCCGTTGATCGGCACAGGGTCTGCGATGAAGCCGTTGGCGGTCGATTTGATGGTTGGCGTCACCTGCTGGGTGTCGGCGCCATGGCGGACCGAAAGGCGTGCCCCGATCGTGATTTGCTGATCCGCGCCGTGGCTGCCCGACATGTCGAAACTCTCGAACGTGACGGTGAACGGTCCCGCGGTGCCGCTTTCGCCCTTGCCGAGGTCGAGCACGGCGCCGTCCTCTGCGGGTCGGCCCGGATCGAACTCGATCGGTGACACGTAGACGTCGTGCGTCAGGTGCACGCGCACGTCGGGATTGGCGACGAGCTGGTTCGACTTCTCGTTGCGGAACATATGGGGACGGGCGATATAGGTCTTTCCGTCGCTCTCGCGCACTTCCACGAGCATCGCTTCGCGCGCGGTCGGGGAGGGCTTATCGACGCCTCGGAAGGTCAGCGTGTACCCCATCACCTGCTTGCTTTGGTTGAGGTTGAGCACGACCTTTTGGCTGCGGTCATACGCCGATGAAATGACGATGCCGGCGAGCATGAGGCCGAGCCCAACGTGGGCGAGGTAGCCGCCCGCAACGCGGAGCCGCCGGTGGCGGACCTCGTCCCAGACCTTGATCGCGTTGGAGAAGAAGGCGAAAAGCGACACCACGAAGAAGGCAACATACAGCACGCCGCGGGCGCCGGCCACGAGCCCGATCGCACCTGCCACCGCGGCGAGACCACCGGCAAGGAAGAGCCTACGGCGCGTCTCCTGGGTGCTGCCTTTCCACTGCAGGTATGGCACCACGCCGAGTAACGTCGCGAGCAAGACCCCGATCGGAAGCGTGACCCGGTTATAAAAGGCCGCGTTGACCTGCGAAGGCTTGGTGAAAATCCGTGTGATGAGCGGCGCCGAGGTACCGAGGAGCACCATCGCCGCGGTGCCAAGCAGGGCGGCGATGGCGAGAACGAAGAATACCGTGCGGGAAAGGAACGGCTCATCCCCGGGTTGCGTGGGGATCTCTCGCCAGCGCCAGGCGAGGACACCGAAGCCCACCAGCGTCGCGGCAGCAAGGTTGGCGACCAGCCAACCCGTGATACCAAGGTCGACGAACGAGTGCACCGAGAAATCCGCCAGGACGCCGGAGCGTGTCAGGAAGGTCGCGTACACCACGAGCACGTACCCGAGGATGGCGAGAGAGAAGTTCAGCTTGCGGAAGCGGCCCCGCGCCCGTTGCAGCACCATCCCGTGCACCAAGGCGGCGGAGGCGATCCAAGGCACCAGGGAGGAGTTCTCCACCGGGTCCCAACCCCAGTAGCCGCCCCAGCCGAGTGTGACGTACGCCCAGTATCCGCCGAGCAGGATGGCGCACCCCAAAGTGACCACGGTCACCAGCGCCCACGGCATCGAGGCCTTCGTCCACTCGTCGTAGCGCCGTCCCCACAGCGCGGCGATCGCGAACGAGAACGGCACCGCGGTGGCAGCGTAGCCCAGGAACATGATGGGCGGGTGAATCGTCATCCATGGGTTTTGCAAGAGCGGGTTCAGCCCCTGGCCGTCGAACGGCACTTGCCCGGCGGGCAGGTCGGCGAGGAAGCGGAAGGGTGATTGGCGTAGGAGGATCAAGAGGAGCGAGATCTGCGCAAGGTTGTAGACGATGAGGGTTCGGTCCTCATAGTGTCGGGCGTAGCGGATGAGCGGCAACCCGACGACCATCCCCCACATCAGCCAGAGGAGGAAGCTGCCCTCCTGGCCTGCCCACATGGTGGCGAACAAGTAGTGCTTGGGGAGCGAGAGATCGGAGTACGAGTACACGTAGTGAATGCGGAAGTCGTGGGTGAAGATGAGGTAAAGCAACACTCCGGCGGCAATCACCACTCCCATCGTCGCGAGGCCATACGCCTGCCTCGCCCATGCGCGCGAGGCGGTATGACCCCGCAAGCTGCGCACGTAGAAGATGGTAGAGGCGACGAGGGACAAAAACGCCACCCAGAGCGCGAGTGCACCTGGAAGAAACATGCTCCCCCCTTTGAAAGGCCCCAGCGCCGCGCGCCGGTATGCTCACGAGGAGTTGGAACGGTACTCCTTCTCCTCGAGTCCCTGGTACTTTGACGGACACTTCACCAACAGCTTCTCAGCCTGCAGCATGCCCCCCTGAAACCGACCGATGGCAACGACCTGCTTTGCCTCGTTGAAGTTGCCCGGTTTCAGGCCCTTGTAGGCCACCCTCATGGCGTCGCCGTGATCGTCCTTGATGGTGAAGAGGAGGCGCGCAGAGGACTCTTCGAACGAGTCGGAGCCAAGCACTAACTTACCCGCCACCTGCACCGCGTCACGGGTGGCGCGCGCCTGCTGGAAGCTCACATACGGCGTCAGGTTTGACCGAAAAGCGCCAGCGCCGAAGCCGATGAAACCGACGATGGCCGCCACCCCAACGACGGTCCAGATTGTCCTTCGGGTCATTCCTCCTCCTCCAGCCGGCGCACGCGGCGGTCGAGGGCAATGCAATAGACAAACAGACCCAGCCAAATGACTGTCGTCACGGCTGCGACCCAGATCAAGCTATCAGGATTGGGCATCCCCTACTCCTCATCGCGCCTAGCGCGCGACCCCCGCACTCGGGCCAACCGTACGTCTAGAGTGTATAACCAAGCGAATAGGCCAGTAAATCCCATTAACGACCCAAAGAACACCTGACGCATGCGCGATTCCATCTCGAACTTCAACTGGCCGGATGCGCCAATGATCGTGTCCGGGTGGAGCGACCAGTAAATGCGTGGCACCACGAAGATGAGGAACGGCATGGTGACGAACGCAAGCACCGCATACGCCGCCGATAACGTGCCGCGGCGCTCCTCGTCGGTGACCATCTCGCGGAGGGCGAAGTACGAGGCGTAGACGAGCAGCAGGATCGCGATCGACACCTCGCGAGGGTCCCAGTTCCAGAACGAGCCCCACATCACCCGGGCGAAGAGCGAACCGGTGACGGTGGCGAGCACCGAGAAGACCAGCCCCAAGCGCGCAGCGGCCGCGGCGCGGGCGTCGTCCAGCGGTTGGCGGCTGCGCAGATAGCGCACCGAGGCGACCAGATTGACGCAAAAGGCCAGCACCGCCACCCAGGCTTGGGGAACGTGAAAGAACACGATGCGCGAGGACTCGCCCTTGAACCCTTGCGCCGTCGGCGCGTAAAAGAACGCCGCCACGATCACGGCCACCATCCACACCCCGAGCACCCACGGGAAGAACATCCTCAGCACGTTCCTAGTCATGCCACACCACCGGGAAGAGGTACACAGACGTGATCAGTGTCACTCCGGCGAGCGAGACGATCCCTCGCAGCGCGGGAGCGACTGCCGCCAGCTCGGCGCTTCCCGCCGCGGCGCGGGTGCCCTGGATGACGATGACGAGCAGCGGCAGGACGAGCGGCAGGGTCAGGATGGCGAACAGCGTGGAGGAGCCCGAGGCGCGGGAAATGATCGCTGCGACGATGGTCGACGTCGCAGCCAAGGCGACGGCGCCGGTCAGCAACACGAGCGCCAGCCCAGCCACGCCGACGACTGAATACGCCATCAGCGCGCAGAACAACGGCACAATGATGGCGTAGAGCACGAGCAACAGCGCAAGGTTGAACAGGTACTTGCCGATGAAGACCGCGGCCGGCCGCGCGGCCAGGCGCAGCGTCTTGGCGGTGTGTGCGTCCTCTTCCTTGACGAAGACACGCGCCAGACCGGAGGTGGCGGCGAAGAACAGGATGATCCACAGGAGTGCGGCAAGCAGGTGTGGCCGGTCCGCTTCGGCGATACGGTACGGCCCGATCTGGTAGGCGACGGCAACCAGCGTGGTGAGCGCAAACAGGCCGATGGCGTTGAGCGCGACGCGGCTGCGCATCTCGGCGGTGACCTCCTTGCCGAGCACGGCGAGGCTCTCAGACAGCAAGCTCGACCCGCGCATCCGCCCAAGCCATTTCCCGCGGGTCGTTGGTTGCCACGGCAACCGCCGCCCGCGCTCGGAAATCCTGTATCAACCTTGCTACCACCTCGTGCCCCGCCGCATCGAGGTTCGAGGAGGGCTCATCGAGCAGCAACACCGCCGGTGCGTGTAGCACCGCCTGTGCGAGCTTGACGCGCTGCTTCATGCCCGACGAGTACGTTCCCACGGGTCGGTCCTGCTCCCGCGCCGGCAGGCCGGTCTCCTCCAGAAGTGCCCGAAGCGCCGCGTCGGACTTGGCGAGCCCGCGTACGCGAGCGAAGAAGCGCAGGTTCTCCCGCGCGGACAGCTCGTCGTACACCGCCATGTCCGGTGCGGTCATGCCGAGGTGCTCGAACCAGCGCGCACGAGGCAAAGGGGTACTGCCGTCGTGGTATGCCACCTCGCCCCGCGATGGACGCAGCAGGCCGGCGAGGATGTTGATCAACGTCGACTTGCCGGAGCCGTTGGGCCCCGCCACGACGAGGACCTGACCTGGCCGCAGGTCGCCGCTCAGGTTGGCGAGCACCTGACGGGTACCGAAGCGCTTTCCTACGCGATCGAACGTGATGCGGATCTCCGACACGGCTGCGCAGATTACCATTGATCGGTCCCGGCCACTCCTATACGGAGGGATCGGAAGGCTGGATGGGTCGTTGCGTGCTCGTGCCGAAAAACCGGCTACACTCCGGATGTGAGGCGCTTCTACACTCGTTTCTTGCCTCTGCTCCGGTGTGTTTTCCCGTGGCCGCTTGTCCCGATCGCCGAGCCGTGGAGGGCGGGACTCGCGAGTGGCGCCACGCTGCTGGCGCTGTTGCTCTCGCGCCTCCTGCTGCTCCCGGCCGGACCGTGGGAACAGGACGAGGCGTTGATGGGCTGTGGCGTGCTCGACTTCGATCCCGGTCGGCACATGCCACTCCCGCCCGGTTTCCCGCTCTGGGTGGGGATCGGCAGTCTGGTGCGCGCGTGCGGCGTGGCCGATCCGGTGCTCGCGCTGCAGCTCGCGAGCGCTGTCTTTTCGGTGGTTGGGCTATGGGCGCTGGTCGGGTTGTGGGACGGCGTGGCGGGCCGGGGGCTCGCGCTCGCCGGAGCGCTCCTCGCTGCGTGCGTACCTGGGGTGTGGTTCCACGCCGCGCGCGCGTTCTCCGAAACGCCCTCGGCAGCACTCGCCATTGTCGGCCTCGCGCTCTGGCTGCGCGGCGGTCGAGCCGGGTTCGTCCCGGGCGTCGTGGCGATGACCTGTGCCGCACTGGTGCGGCCGCCGCTCGCGCCGGTGTTCGTGCTTGCGGTGGCGCTCGCGGCGTGGGGGGTGCGGCGGGAGCCGCGCCGGCTGATGTGGGGCGTCGTGGCCGCAATCGCGGCGCTCGCCTGCGTCATGGTCCCAGCGGCGCTCGCGGCAGGAGGATGGAGCTACCTCTGGGGCGCGAGCGTGGCGCACGCCGGCGACCATTTCGCCACGCTCGGGACCGAACCGTGGGGAATCGTAGAGTGGGGGTACGTGCGGGGACTCGTCAACCCGCTCGTGGCCGCCTTGTTCGCCGCCTTTGCCGCCGTGGGATGGATTTCGTGGTGGAAGCGGTTGCGTGGCCGGTGGATGGCCGCCGGGCTACTCGGTGTCTTCCTGCTCTTCCTCGTCATCGCCGTGGACAACCGCACCTACCCCCGCTACTGGGTTCTCGTCTGGTTGCTGCTCGCCACGCCGGCGGTCGGCGGCCTCGCCGCGCTTGTCCGCTCGCGGCTCGCCGCCGGAAGCGCGGCAGCCGTGGCGGCATTGGTGTTCGCCTGGTGGGCGGGACCGGCCATGACCTATCTGCACCGCAACCCGCTGCCGGCGGTGTCCCTGCTGCACGAGGTCGCCAGCGAGGGCAAGGGCGTGCTGGTGTTCGAGGACCAGCTCTTCTCGTTTCGCAACCTCGCCGTGCTGTCCGGCTGGCTCCGAGTCGACTCGCTGCGGCTTTCCGAGATGCGGCGCACGCACCTCGGGTTTGGCGGGACCCCGTTCTGGATGCTGGCCGAGGGTGCGGGCGAGGACATCGCCTGCCCGGCCTCGCGGGTCGTCGAAGCACGTTGTCTCGAACCCAAGGTGCGACTCCTCTCCCAAGACCGATTTCTTGCGCTGCGCCTGGTGCGCAACCCGGTGCTGGTTTGGGAGGGGGGGTTTCCGCCGGAGTGGGAGGGGTTGCACCGCTTCGTCTGGTGTCGGGCGAAGACCTCGTTGCTCCTGCCGGCAGTTGACGACGCGGGGATGCTAGGCTTGGCGGTAGAACCTCACCCTCAACTGGGAAACGTTGAGGTGAGGCTGCGAGTCAACGGGGTCGAGGCAGGGGCCAGGATCTTGCCGCCGGGCCGACAGGTGATGATGATCCCGATCCCGCCGCCGGCGGACGCGAACGCAGCGACCCATGTCGAACTGACGGCGGCACGCGAGCTGGTGGCAAGCGGCGACGGGCGCCCACTGGCCTTGCGCGTTTTCGCTGCGTCCCTCCAGGCCCCGCCTCACCTCGCGCTGCCGTTGATGTTCTTCCCGGAGCAGGAGTCCATGTTCGCGGCATTCGCCCAAGCCGAGGGGACGTACCCACCCGAGCTGATCGGCGTCCCTCCCAGGCCCGCCGCGTGGACTGGCCCACGCGCGGTGTTCTCCTTCCCGGTTGGCGCCGGGATGGTCGGCGTCGAGCTGTGCGCGCCACGGCCGCAGCCGGCGCTGGTTGAGGTGCGCCTCGGACCGGCGTGGGTACGTCTCCTCGTCGCCGCGGAGCTGACGCACACCGAGCTTCGCGTCCCTGCGGAGATGGTGCAGCGGGGACGTGCCACGCTGGAGATCCACAGCTCGACGTTCGTCCCCGGGGCCGGCGACAGCCGTGCGCTGGGCGTGGCCGTCAGTCGCGTGTGGTATCTCCCAAGCGTGCCAGATCTCGTGGGCCTCCGCTGAAATCGAAGCTTTTTCGGGCTCTTCTCAACTGGCAACGACGCACTGCTTGGCGGTGACCGGTTTGCCGGTGGAAGACGATCACTGGTTGTGTAAAATCAGCTAATGAAACTCGATGCCGTTGACCAGTGCATTTTGCATGCGCTACAGGAGAACGGACGGATGCCGCTTTCCGAAATCGCTCGACGGGCGAAAGTGGCGCCGGCCACGATCCACGAGCGGCTGGTCAAACTGCGCCGATCGGGGTTGGTGCAAGGCTTCTCGGTGCGCCTCAACCAGGGCCTCCTCGGCTACACGGTCACAGCGCTGATCCACCTGCGCACCGAGCTCGCCGATCAGGTGGAGCGCACCGTCGCTGACCTGCGGGCCATACCAGAGGTGGACGAGGTGCACGTCGTCACCGGGGAGTACGACCTCGTGGTCAAGGTGCGCGCCCGCGACACCAACCATCTGCAGCAACTCCTCGTCAACCAGGTCCACCGCGTCACCGGGTTCATCCGGTCCGCCACGGAGATTTGTCTCACCTCGCCGCTGGAGCGGAGCGGTCCCCAAATTCCTCCCCCCGGAGCGGTCGGCAAGTTGGAGTGAGCATCGCCGCCCCACACGCGGCGGCCTGACGAACCAGCGAGCTGGCGCCGCCATGGTGGGCTTGCATGACATCGAGGAACGGGAGCGGGGCCGGCAGGACGGAGAATTCCGTCTGCGCAGGGAATGTTACGAAGTGGCAGGGTGGGGCATAATGCGGACGGGGGCTCGATGAGAAGTTCGTTGGCGGTAGGGTTGGTTCTGATCGGCGTCGCGGGGCTCGCGTTCTTTTCCGGGCGCCAATCTCACCACGCCACAATGGCGGCAAGCGCGGCGGCGAGCAAGATCGGCTGGGAGCATGATCTAGACGCCGCACTCAAGCGTGCCAACACGGAAAAGAAGCTCGTGATGGTTGACTTCTACACCGACTGGTGTCGCTGGTGCCAACGCCTCGACCAGACTACCCTGACCGACGGCGCCGTGCAAAAGGCGATGGCGCACGTGGTACCGGTGCGGCTCAACGCCGAGCGAGAGGGCGCCCAGGAAGCATCGCGCTTCCGAGTGGACGCCTACCCAACCGTTATTTTCTTGAGCGCCACCGGGGCCGAGGTAGGCCGGATTCCCGGCTACCTCGAAGCGGGTCCGTTCCTCGAGGAGATCGAGGACATCTTCAAGCGCGCGTGAACGCGCGGGTCCGGTCTCGTCTTCCTCACAGGCGGCACAACAGTCCTTTCGACACGAGGTATACTCCGCGAGGTGCCTGCCCGGCACGACGGAGAGTGACGCGTGCGCTGGTTTCTCCCGAAGAACGAAGACTTCCTCTCCCTCTTTGATCAGTCATCCGCGAACATCGTCAAGGCGGTGGGCCTCTTCCGCGACCTCGTGAGCGACCTCCCGAGCCTGCGCAGCAACGTCGAGAAGCTCAAGGAGCTCGAGCACGAAGGCGACCGCATCACCCACCAGACGCTGGCCAAGCTCAACGCGACCTTCATCACCCCGTTTGACCGGGAAGACATCTACGCCCTCGCGACCCGCCTCGACGACATCATCGATGCCATCGACGGCGCCGCCCAGCGGATGGTGGTGTACCGGATCACCGAGCTGCCTGCCCCAGTCTTTTCCCTCACCAACCTGCTCGTCGAGTCCGCGAAGGAAGTCCAGACGGCCGTCGTGGCCATGCACGACCGCAAGAGACACAAAGAGGCGCTTACCTCATGCGTCGAGGTCAACCGTCTCGAAAACGAGGCGGACGTGATTCATCGCGAGGCTCTCGGAGACCTCTTCAACAACACTCACGACGCGGTCGTGATCCTCAAGCTGAAGGAGATCTTCGAATTCCTCGAAGGTGCGACCGACCGTTGCGAGGACGTCGCCAACGTGGTGGAGAGCATCATCATCAAGAGTTCGTGATTAGGATCGCGTAGGTCAACCCGCCTTCGCGGTGACTGGCCGCGTGCCGCGCGCGAGCGGCGTCCCTACACCTTGATGAACAGGCCGAGCAGGTGGAAGCAGAGCGCCGCCACGACCGCCGAGCACGGGATGGTGAGCACCCACGCCCAGACAATGCGGGTGGCCACGCCCCAGCGCACCGCCGAGAGGCGCTCGGTTGCGCCAACGCCCATGATCGCGCCGGTGATCGTATGGGTGGTGGACACGGGGATGCCGAGCGCGGAGTTGCCGAACAGCGTGAGGGCAGCCGCGGTCTCCGCGCAGAACCCGCTTACCGGCTTCAATTTGGTGATCTTGGAGCCCATCGTCTTGACGATGCGCCACCCGCCGGAGAGCGTCCCGAGTGCGATCGCGGCGTGGCACCCCAGGATCATCCAGAGCGTGATGTGAATGTCGCCCGGAGACCGGCCGAGCGACTTCTGATAGCTGTAGATGAGGACGGCGATGATCCCCATCGTCTTCTGGGCGTCGTTGCCGCCGTGGCCGAGGCTGTACAGTCCGGCGGAAACGAGCTGGAGCTTACGAAAGTACTTGTCGATGCGGGTCGGCATGAAACCACGGAAAAGCCAAATGACCGCAGTCATCATCAAAAGGCCGAGAATGAGCCCAATCACCGGCGAGGCGAACATCGAGACCACGGTCTTGGTCCAGCCCTTGTAGATGATCGCACCCCACCCGACCTTCGCGATGGCGGCGCCAGCATAGCCGCCAATCAGGGCGTGGGAGGACGAGGTGGGCAGGCCGAGGTACCAGGTGAGGATGTCCCACGCGATGGCTCCTAGCAGGCCAGCGAGGATCACGTACTGGGTTGCGGCGTCCGGGACCACTAGTCCTTTTCCGATGGTGGTTGCGACGGTGAGGGGAAACACGAAAGCCGCGACGAAGTTGAAGAACGCCGCCCAGATAACGGCCAGGCCCGGCGGCAGCACGCGGGTCGAGACGATGGTCGCGATCGAGTTGGCGGCGTCGTGGAAGCCGTTGAAAAAATCGAAAACGAGGGCGACCGCGACGATCGCGACAACCAGGGCTAGACCGGGATCGAACATGCCTGCCAGTTCCCTCGGATTACCACGGTCGAACACTCGGAGAAGCGCAGCGACACCCCGCGAATCGTGGCCGAAGCGTCACGGCGGGAGTCTAGCACGCCGTCATGCCGGTGGTGCCTTTTTTCACAAGCGAGCTGGCCGCACCTGAAGCCGCCTCTCGTTCAAAGGTGGCCATTGCCATGTCATCGCGAGGCCCGGCGAGCGAAGCGAGGCGGGCCGTGGCGATCTCATCCTCGGCCGAGATTGCTTCGGCCGCCTACGCGGCCTCGCAGTGACATTCATTCCTTGCGACCGGCGGCGACTGCGTATGAGACCACCAGGCGCGCACGGCATTGGCCGACGCACTGAGGGATCAGTGCCTTCCCGAGTCTTCGATCTCGGCGAGCTTGCGTTGCGCGGTGGCAATCGCCTCGGGCGTCGTGGGCGGCTCACCAGGCTTGTATGCGTAGCGACCCAGTTGCTGCGGCCAGGGGAGCGCGACGAGGGCGTGCGCCGCGGCGTTGCATTCCTGCGGCTCGTGGCCGGCGGGGACGGCTTCGAGGATGACGTTGTCGCCGCACTCCGGGGTCGCGCGCAATCCCGTGGTCTTGTCCACCGGCACGAGCGTGACCCCGGCCGGCACGGAGAAGTCTTCCTGGCGCACCGCATCGCTCTGCGATTCGAGGTACGCCTTCATGAAGCGCATCCAGGTCGGCAGGGCGGCCTCGGCGCCGGACATGTGGGAGCCGATCGGCGTCTTGAGGTCGTGACCGACCCACACGGCACAGGTGATGCGCGGAGTGAAACCGATGAACCAGGCATCGGTGAAGCGGTCGGTTGTGCCGGTCTTGCCGGCCAGGTGGCCGGGGAGGGTGGCGGCCGCGGCGGCGGTGCCGCGCTGGATCACGCCCTCCATCACGTGCGTCATCAGGTACGCGACGTCCTCGCGCACCGCCTGATGGACGTGAGGCCTCGACTCGAGCAACACCTTCCCCTCGGCGTCCTTGATCTGGGAGATGAAGAACGGGTCGGGTACCTGGCCGCGGTTGGCGATGCCGGCGTACGCGGCGGCCATCTCCTCGACGGACAGCTCGAACGAGCCGAGCGCGAGCGAGGAGTAGGGCGCGAGCGGTTCCTTGATCCCCATGCGATGGGCAAGCTCGATCACGTTCTCGCCGCCCACCATCTGCTGCACCTTGGCCGCGCACGCGTTGAGCGAGTGCTCGACCGCGTAGCGGAAGGTGACGATCCCGTAGTAGGCGCGGTAGTAGTTGAGCGGGCAATACGTGAGCTGGTTGCGCTCGTCGGGCAGCAGCACGGGGCCGTCGAAGACGGTGTCGGTGGGCGAGAAGCCGCGCTCCCAGGCGGTGAGGTAGACGAACGGCTTGAACGCGGAGCCGCACTGGCGCTTGGCCTGCGTCGCGCGGTCGAACTGCGAGCGGTCGAAGTCGAAGCCGCCGACGAGTGCGAGGATCGCGCCGGAACGGTTGTCGAGCACCAGGATCGAGCCTTCCACCTTAGGCTCGGGCTCGAGCGTGACTTGGAGCGGCAGGGCCTTGTCGGTGGGGATTTCGCCGAGGCGCACGAGCAGCACGTCGCCACGCCGCGCCAGCCGCGTCATCACGGTGCGGCCGGTCCAACGTGCGCCCGCCATCTCGAGCTTCGCGGTGCGGCCCGCGATGAGCAGCGTGGCGACGGTCGGCCCCACCTCGGTGACCACGCCGTACGCGAGCTCGTCTTTGTGCCACTTGACGAACGGCCAGCCGGGGTCGCGAAACGCGGTAATGTCCTTCTCGCCGCCGGCGAGCACGTTGCGGCGCGCACCCGGCCAGCCGAGTCGGTGCTGCAGTCCCACGAGCCCTTCGGTGAGCGACTCCTCGGCGGTCGCCTGGAGCTTTGCGTCGAGGGTCGTCTGCACCTCGAGGCCACCCTCGAGCATCTGCCGGCTGCCGAAACGCTCCTCGACCGAGCGGCGCACGTCCTCGACGAAGTACGCGGCGGTCGCGTTGCGCTCCTGGTGGGGCGCAACCCCGAGCGGTTCCTTGCGTGCGGCATCGAACTGCGCCTTGGTGATGTACCTCTCCTCGAGCATGCGGGTGAGCACGTGGTTGCGGCGGGCGAGCGCGCGCGCCGGGTAATCGACCGGCGACAGCTCGCCGGGCCGCTGTGGCAAGCCCGCAAGCAGGGCCGCCTCGGGGAGGGTCAGTTCCTTGGCGGCCTTGCCGAAATAGAAACGCGCCGCGGCCTCGACCCCGTAGTTGCCATGGCCGAAATTCACCTGGTTGGCGTAGAGCGTGAAGATCTGGTCCTTGGAGAGCTTCTGCTCGATCTCGATCGCGAACAGCATTTCCTTGACCTTGCGCGCGAGCTTCTTCTCGCGCGACAGGAACCCGAGCGAGCGGGCGAGCTGTTGCGTGATCGTCGAGGCGCCCTGCGACCACTTTCCTTTGAACAGATTGCGCAGTGCCGCGCGCACGATTCCCTCGGGGTCCACGCCGGGGTGGCGGTAGAAGTTCGCGTCCTCGGTCGCGATCACCGCTTGCTTGAACGCCTTCGGGATGTCGTCGGCGGTGACCGGGATGCGGTGCTCCGCGGCGAAGCTGCCGAGCAGCGTGCCGTCGCGGGCGAGGACCATGGTCGCGGAGAGCGGCCGGTAGTTGGCGCTCACGAGCGTCTCCACCGCCGGCAACTGGACGAAGCGCGACAGCGCGAGGCCGATGAGCGCGCCAAGGCCGAGCCCGATGAACGCCCCGATGGTCAGCCAGCGCAGCAGGGTCTTGCCCATCGCGAGGGAGATTGGGCCGGCGGCCCGCCGGCTGTCAAGCGCGCCGCCATGTCTCAAACGGTGGGAGCGGCTTCCAGCCGCGACCCGACGCGGCCTTGATGCGCCGCCGGTATCGGACCATCTGCTTCCCCTTCACTCCGTTCAGGGTCAGGCGAGCGAGGGCGCCCACCCCGCTTCCGTTCTCGTCTATTTCTGTGGCGCGGCCGCCCTCGGCCGCGGATCCTCCGCATCCGGCCCAATCTCGGCGGCGCGGGCTACGGGCCGTAGAAGGGAGCCTCACCGCCGAGGCACAGTTGGAGGGCCAAGCGCGCCCAAGACTCTGCCCTTGCCAGCCATGCGGAACTCGTTGCCGTTCCTCGCCAAGGCGGCGAGACTGATCAAGGGTGAGCGCTCGGGAGTGGCGACCCTTGGAAGCTGATCTTGTCGCTCTTCTGCAAGTTACATTTCTTGCAGAGGATCTGTATGTTCTCCTCGGAGTTGCCTCCGCCCTTCGACACAGGAATGATGTGGTCGAAGTGTAGGTCTTGTCTTGCTCCACAGCGAACACAGGCACCACCATCGCGGGTCCAAACGACCAGCTTCACGTCTTCGGGGATCTGATCCCTCTTCGGACCCGACTTGCTGTACCCCATCGCCGCTTCGAGGTTCGCTACCTCGGACCGTAGGCCGGCGAGGTCCGTCTCATCGTCATAGACCGCTTTCTTTACTCGAAGGGTGATCTCTTCGCGGTCCGCCGCGTTCTTGGGCGGCCGCTCGGGCATGAACAGCCGGTCGCGAAAATAGACAAGACTGCCATTACCAAAGAAGAGCGGGTTGTCGAGGGAGTCATGCGTGCTGATCAGACAGGGCAGCGGGAGGTGAAATAGCCGTTGCTGTTTGCCACTCCCGACAAAGAGCTCCAACGTCCATCGTTCGTCCCTAGGGTCTTTGACGGGTTCCAGGTTGGTTAAGATTTCTACGATGTCTCCAGGCTTATGCTTGGATTGTCGCGAGAGGATGATCTCGTGCTCGACGATTTCGGCAACCAGCGTGACCTTGATCGGCATCCCTCAGCCCGTCACGCCTCGGTGGGCACGAGCGCCAGAAACGCCTCGCGGAAGTTGGCTTCGAAGAACTTCAGGCGCACCATCTCCTGACTCTCCTCGCGCAGCGCCAAGATCTCGCGGTACGCGGCTTCGAGTGTGACCGGATGCGATTCGAGTGTTGACTTACCGAAGCTGTCGAGGGCACCGGGAAAGGCGATTCGTTGCGGGCCCGCCGAGCTCAGGAACTCCAGCAGGGCGGCGTCGGACTCGAGAAACACTTTCTTGGCCGGCCAACCAACCTCATCGTGAGAGACCCCGTATCGCGCCGCCGGTCCTTTGCGTTCGCGGGTGAAGAAGGCAAGCATCATGGCAGTACCTCCAGGGGACCCCTCAAGGGTGCAAGAAGTTCATCTCAGTTCACTAGCATAGCGCTTCGCGGGAGTGGGCCAACACGCTCTGCCGCCACCGGCTTCGCCACCTCATCGCCCGCTCTACCTGGAGGCGCGGCGCGTTCGCCTGACACCCGACGAGAAGATCATCCACGTGCGTGTATCCTGACCCCCTGTTGAACAGAGTCACCGAGCGAAAACCCACCTCTTGACAGCGGTGCCTTGATTGGCGGTTAGGCCGCCCCGCCACTTCGCCTCTTGAGTTCGAGCGCGTTGCGGGTTGTCGGGCCACCGGGCAAGAGATCAAGCAGGTTGATCATCGACAACTCGTCCTCGCAAGCCTGGATGGCGCTTGCCGCTGTCGCGGGGGTGACACTCTTTGAGGGCTCAACCGGCATAAACGAAGCACTCTCGTAGTCAACGTAGAGGGCCAGCTCCCTGGACTTGGCAAGCTCTTCGCCCTTCGACAGCTCGGAGAAAACCATGGGCGTGTCAGCATAGGAATCGCCCGTGGCTGTTCGACGACGGTAGGCGAACTTGTTTGTGTGCCTCCGAAACGCGGCCTTCATGGCGGCAAGAGACTGAGCACCATCGAGGACATCCGCAATGAGCTGCACTTTGGCGAGTTCTTCCAGACAGGTGATGGCAAGGAAGTATGAGCGGGGCGCGAGGTCGGCATCGAGAAGCACCTTGGCCTCCCGTAGGAGTGCTACAGCGTTCCGGCGGCACGCGGACTCGAGCTCTTTCAGGCCAGCCGCGTTGTTGTTCTTTGCATTCATGGTGCGTTCCGCTCACGGGGGTCCAAAGTGTCGGGCAGGCAAACATAGGACAAGATCTGGGAACGCATTACCGTATCCGTAGGTCTCGCACCCTTGGGGAAGAACAGAAGCGTTACCGTATCTCCGCTCACTTTATACATCACAGAAGCGTCTTCACGGGGATGGTCGGTATTTGTAACGCGTTCGATGGTTTCTCGAAGTGTGAGTCGGCATTGTGCCTGGCTTTCGGATGCTCCCAGCAGGTCCCACTTGCTTGCCTGCGAGCGCCACCCTTGTCCCGAGGGATCAGAAAGGTGCTCATCTTTTACCCAGAGGACCCATGCACGGGTAGCGGGCTCCGGCGTTTTCGCGTGCTCCGACTGGCTACCCCCGCAACCGGGTAGCAAAAGCATCTGAACCAAGGGAAAAGCGAGAAGTGCAAAGGCCCGAATGACTCGGTTCATCCTTTGATCCCTCCTCCCGTGTTGCCTGCGCGTCTGCGCTGCCCGTCTGGAAACCATGACTCCCTGGCTGGGCCGGTCTCCATTTGACGGTCAGGCGCTTTCGCGACGGGGTGCTCCGTGAGACATGAACGTTAGTGGCTTCGGAATGATGCGCTGAAAGGATCGAGACTGCTCCCTCTCTAGAGTGCTGACCTCTGCTGCCAAAGCAAGATGGAGTTTGGTGTACTCCTGCGGAGACGATGCGGAAGCGAAATTCGCTCGTGCCTCGTTTGCAAGTCTTTGGATGGCTTCGCGTCCCGCTTCTCGAAGAGCCTCCAGCTCGGCTATGCGGGATTGCACGAGGAACGTGGATGCGAGCGCCCCGACGAGAGGCACGACGACAAGAGCGATATGGCCGAGACCCCAGGACTTGAATTGGTCGTTGTGGAGTAGGGCCGCAATGACAGCCGTCGCGAAACCAGAAAGCAGCGAAAGCACCTGAGCGACGAACCAGGTGTAGTAGTTGCGAGTCGTGGCAGAGTCGTACCACGAGTAGTAGTACGTCTCTAACTCGGTGATGAAGGATGCAAGAGCCGCTTTCGGTGTGTCGGCTATCTCTGGGATGTCGTCGATCACGCTAGCCTCCCTGCTGCTGCTGACGCCTAGCTCTCAGTTCAATGCCAAGCCAGATGCAGCTTAAGGCCCTACCAAAGCAAGACAATTGCCACGGGCGCGCTCGCCAAGCAAGGCCGCAGGTGTGTCAACTGCGAACGCTGGTTGGGCGTGACATCTCGGGCGCCTTGGCGTCGGATCACGGTTCTCGCCATCGTTGTGCCCGAGTGGGTGCGTCGGAGCGTTCTCTGCACAGTCTCAAGATGGTGCTCGTTCCGGAGCGACGCAATGAAGCCGCGCGCGGCGTCGGCGCGGAGGGTGGCCGGCTCGGGGGCGTCGGTAGGCACGCCGGAAGTGTTGGTGGGCGAGGCGGGGGCGTTGGCGGGTGCGTCGCGAGCGTTGGTGAGTCCGTCCGGGGCGGTGGTTGGCGCGTCGCGAGCGTTGGTGGGCGCGTCGCGAGCGTTGGTGGGCGCGTCGCGAGCGTTGGTGGGCGCAGCCCAAGCGGTGGTGGGTCCCTTCGGAGCGTTGGTGATTCGGTCCGGTGCGTTGGCGAGCGCGACGCGAGCGTCGGTGAGTCCGTCCCGAGCGTCCGCGAGTCCCTCCGGTGCGTTGGGGAGCGCATCCCGAGCGTTGGCGGGCGCGGCGGCGAACGCAGAGGACGCAGCATGAGCGGTATCAACAGTTAGCGAATGGTGCCGATTTGGCGCGGAGCGTGGTTGGCGTCGCGGACGGTGCGGGTGAGGCCATGAGGGAAGGGGCGCGCACGCCCCCTCCCCTCCTCGGTTAGTGATGCTAACCGCCGCTAGACCTTGACCAGCTCGTGCTCGGCCGCTGGCTCCTGCGCCGGTGTGGGCTGAGGCGCGGGGGCCGGCTTCCGGTGCTTCGAGTTGCGGTAGAGGATGCCCATGTTGTAGCGGGCCGCCGCAACGGTGTCGCCGGCGTGGAGCTCCTGCGCGGCGTCGTTGATGACCTTGAGCCCGACGTAGAGCAGCCCCTTCTGGCGGTAGAACGCCTGGACGCTGCCGGGCAGGTCAGCGAATCGTTTGAGCTCCTTCTGCGCATCGGAGGATTGGAGGGCGGCGAGGAGCGCTTGACCGTCCTCGAGGAGCGCGTCGATGCCGGCGCCCGGCATGTCGGCCTGATGCGCCTGGAGGAGCTTGAGCTTCTCGGTGACGTCGGTGGCCAGGGCCGGGCCGTTCTTCGCCTGGGGGACGTGGAGCAGGGCGTCGGGGATCTGCTTGCCGAGCCTCCTCGCACGCGAGGCGCGGCGCGCGACCTTACGCCGCCACACTTTGGCGTCCGCCGTCACGGCGTGGTTGGCGTTGGTCGATTCCTTGGCCTCGGCGGCCATCAGCGCCTTGTCCTGCCCGGCCGCCATGAGGGCGTCGCAAACGGCCTTGACCTCGTCGAGGTAGCCTGCCGGCAGGAGATCGGCAAGCGGCTGGCCCTCCGCGGCCGCAACCCCGACCGTGTATCCGGCCTGCTCGCGCAGGTATCCCGCGCGATGGCGCGCGCCCAGGGCGATGAGCTCTTGATCCGTCAGTTCTGTGATCATCCGTCCCTCCGTTGGTCACTTCGGTTCATGAAGCGGGTCCACGGCAATCGCTGTGAGACCGGGGCGCGCAATGCGCCTCGAGTTCGGAATTCAGAAATTGGCGTCGGGCAACGATGGTGGCGGTCCGCCTGCCGCGGGGTTGCGCCGCCGGGCGCGCGATCGGCCTGGGGGGTGTGGCGTTCATCGCTCGATCCTCGCCGGACATCCCATCCCACGGAGTCTCAAAGCATGCGCATCGTTCTGCGACTGGCGAACAGTTAATGAACATTCGCAGGTTATGCGCCGTCAAGAATGAAGTCAAGCCGCAGGCCATGGCGCTCGGGGAGTTTCAATGCCTGGTCCGGCACGTCGCTCAACCGTAGCGTTGGCCAGAAGAAGTAGCAACTAAGCGCGCTCGACTCTGATGGTGTACAAGTAGCTGAAGAATCGGTGTGACCCGACAGCTCTTTCAGGTGCTGCCCACCGCGGTGGTGAGCGGCAACCGGAGAAGGTGCCGCGGGTGGCCGCCGTCCCCGAATCTGGGCTGGACACCGGGAGCGGACTCAACGCACGACAGTCCTGCCAACCGGTGATAGCATCGTCTCAGGACAAACCGAAGACCGCGCGCGGCCTTGTTGGACCGTTAGGTGCACCGCGTCCCCCTCGACGTGGCCTTCACGACCTGCGAAGGAGGTCTCCCATGATCTTCCCTCGAACCGCAGTCCTGGCCGCGATCACTCTCTGCTTGAGCTCAATGGGGCTGGCGCAGTTCACTCAGAAAGGGACCAAGCTCGTCGGTACGGGCGCCGTCGGGACTGCCCAGCAGGGCGCCTCGGTGGCGATCTCGGCGGACGGGAACACCGCCATAGTCGGCGGGTTTGGCGACGACTCCACTGCCGGAGCCACGTGGGTATACACGCGCAGCGGCGGAGTATGGTCGCAGCAGGGGAACAAGCTGGTCGGCAGCGGGGCCGCTGGGGCTGCCTGGCAGATGGGCGCCGCAATCTCGGCGGATGGGAACACCGCCCTCATATGCGGGGCCGGCGACAACTCCAAAGCCGGCGCCGTCTGGGTGTTCACGCGCAGCGGGGTGGTGTGGTCGCAGCAGGGCAGCAAGCTCGTTGGCACGGGCGCTGTCGGGACCGCCGTCCAGCAGGGCTACTCGGCGGCGATCTCGGGCGATGGGAGCACCGCCATTGTCGGTGGAGGCGGCGACAACTCCAATGTCGGCGCCGTATGGGTGTACACGCGCAGCGGGGGGGTGTGGTCGCAGCAGGGCAACAAGCTGGTCGGGACGGCTGCCGTCGGGCCTGCATTGCAGGGCGTCTCAGTGGCGATCTCGGCGGACGGCAACACCGCCATCGTGGGCGGGTACCGAGACAATTCCAATGCTGGCGCCGCGTGGGTGTACACGCGCAGCGGCGGAGTATGGTCGCAGCAGGGTAGCAAGCTGGTCGGGACGGGCGCCGTCGGGGCTGCTAACCAGGGCATCTCGGTAGCGATCTCGGCGGACGGGAACACCGCGATCGTCGGCGGGTACACTGACAACTCCGGTGTCGGCGCTGAGTGGGTGTTCACGCGCAGCGGGGGGGTGTGGTCGCAGCAGGGCAACAAGCTCGTCGGGACGGGTGCCGTTGGGACCGCCGGGCAGGGCTGGTCGGTGACAATCTCGGCGGATGGGAACACCGCCATCGTCGGCGGGCTTTTGGACAACTCCAAGGCCGGCGCCGTCTGGGTGTTCACGCGCAGCGGGGGGGTGTGGTCGCAGCAGGGCAACAAGCTGGTCGGGACGGGTGCCGTCGGGACTGCCGAGCAGGGCAGCTCGGTGGCGATCTCGGCGGATGGGAACACCGCCATCGTCGGCGGGTGGAGCGACAACTCCTATGCCGGCGCCGCGTGGGTGTTTGCCGCGCCGTACACGTACGTGGCCTGGGTCCCAGTCGCGAGCCATAACGGAGGCATTAACAATAGCCAGTGGCGAAGCGATCTCGGTCTACTCAACGCCGCCACTGCAACCGCCACCGCGCAGGTCAAGTTCTTCGGCAGTAGCGGTGTGGTTGGTAGCACGACGTATGTGTCGCCGCTCGTTCAGTCGATCCTCACCGACGTGGTCGGGCAGCTTCCTGCGAGCGGCTCAGGGGCGATTGAGGTCATCTCGGACCAGCCGATCAGGGTCACGGCGCGGACCTACAACCAGGTCTCGTCCACGGCGAGCTGTTATCCCAACGGTGCGCAGGGGCAGGACTACCCGGCGCTGGCGACGGCCGATGGCCTCTCGGCAACCCAAAGCGCGTACCTGGCGGGTCTGGTGGAGAACACGGCCACGTACCGGTGCAACATCGGGCTGGTCAACACGGGGACGGCGAATGCGATGGTGCTCGTGGAGTTGTTCAGCGGTGACGGGACCAAGCTAGGGGAGTACCCGGTTTCGCTGACCCCGGGGCAGTGGGCGCAGGAGACGCAGCCGTTCTTCTCCAAGGCGGAGCAGACGGCGATGGACCGTGGCTACGCGAAGATCACGGTGCAGACGGGATCGGGGGTGTTCGGGTTCGCCTCGCTGATCAACAACATCACGAACGACCCGACGACGGTGACGATGCAGCGGTAAGCAAGACACAGAGAGCTGTCGGCAAGCCGGGGCCGGAAGTTCTCGGCCCCGGCGGCATGATCACCTCGATGATCCTCGGCGCCAGGCTCGCTCACTCGAGGGCTAGTGACGCCCGTGGAGTGCATGGTAGGTTTGGCGCGTGGAAGAGATGGACCTCATGCTTGCTCGGGCGAGTCGGCCGCGCGGGGGACGGTTCGCCCAGGTCCTGACGGTCGTGGGCGGGCTCGTGCTGGTGGTGCTCGTTGCTTTTCTTCTCGGTGGGATGCTGTCGATGCGGCGGATGCTCGCCGCTGGCGTGCGCAAGGTCACGAACACCGTGGTGCAAGACCTTCCCCAGGGGTTGCCACGGCAGCGGTGTGAGCAGGTGCAGCGCCGTCTCGACTGTGTCGTCGAAGAGGCAAGAGCAGGTCGCCTCGACGATCGCAAGCTTGGCGAGTTCATCCGCACGTGCCGGGACGCGGTGGCGCACGGGCGTGTAGGCGCGGACGAACTGCGCGAAATCGAAACTCGCGCGATTGCGTTGTGCGTGGCCTCGGGAGGAGAGATCCGCTAGTGGCCAAAGCGTTCAAGCTCGCAGCGCCGTTTGCGCCGGCGGGTGACCAGGGGGAAGCGATTGCGCGCCTGGTGCGGGAGTTCGAGCAGGGTGTCTACGCGCAGACGTTGCTCGGTGTGACCGGATCCGGCAAGACGTTCACGGTGGCCAAGGTGATCGAACAGTTGAACCGTCCCACGCTCGTGCTCTCGCACAACAAGACGCTCGCGGCGCAGCTCTACCAGGAGTTCAAGGGGTTTTTCCCGGACAACGCGGTCGAGTACTTCGTCTCGTACTACGACTACTACCAGCCCGAGGCGTACGTGCCTTCGTCCGACACGTACATCGAGAAGGAGACCTCGATCAACGAGGAGATCGACCGGTTGCGTCTATCCGCGACGCGGGCGCTGTTCGAGCGCCGCGACGTGCTCATCGTCGCCTCGGTCTCGTGCATCTACGGCCTGGGCGACCCCAACGCGTACTACGGCATGCTGCTGCTGCTCGAGCCGGGCGGGCCGCCGGGCATGGACGCGGTGCTGCGGCAGCTCGTCGCGATGCAGTACGAGCGCACGCAACTCGACCTCGTGCCCGGGGCGTTCCGCGTTCGCGGCGACGTGCTCGAGATCTACCCGCCGTACGAGGACCATGCCGTGCGGGCCGAGTTCTTCGACCGCACGATCGAGAAGATAAGCCGCGTCGATCCGATCCGCGGCACCGTGCTCGAGGAAGTGGACCAGCGGCTGCCCGTCTACCCGGCGTCCCATTACGTCGTCACCAGCCGGGTGCTCGACGAGGCGCTCGTGGACATCCGCAAGGAGCTCGACGAGCGGCTCGCCGAATTGAACGCGGCGGGCAAGCTGCTCGAGGCGCAGCGTCTCTCGCAGCGCACGCTGTTCGACCTCGACATGCTCCAGGAGTTGGGCTACTGCTCCGGGATCGAGAACTACTCGCGGCACTTGACCCGGCGCCAGGCCGGCGATCCGCCCCCCACGCTGCTCGACTACTTTCCGAACGACTGGCTGTTGGTGGTGGACGAGTCACACGTGTCGATCCCACAGACGCGCGGCATGTACCACGGCGACCGCTCGCGCAAGGAGACGCTGGTGGAGTTCGGGTTCCGCCTGCCCTCGGCGCTCGACAACCGCCCGCTCACCTTCGAGGAGTTCGAGGGCCGCATCCACCAGGTGCTGTTCGTCTCGGCCACGCCTGGGCCGTACGAGCTGCAGCTCACCGAGGGCGAGGTCGTGGAGCAGTTGATCCGGCCCACCGGCCTGCTCGATCCGCAGATCGTGATGAAGCCCGCGCAGGGCCAGGTGGACGATCTCCTCGCGCGCATCCGGGAGCGGGTGTCGGCGGGGGAGCGCGTGCTCGTCACCACGCTGACCAAGCGGATGGCGGAGGACCTCACGCAGTACTTCGCGGAGCTGGGCGTGCGGGTGCGCTACCTGCACAGCGAGGTCGAGGTGCTCGAGCGCACCGCGATTTTGGCCGACCTGCGGCGCGGCACCTTCGACGTGCTGGTCGGGATCAACTTGCTCCGCGAGGGACTCGATCTACCCGAGGTTTCGCTGGTGGCCATCCTCGACGCGGACAAGGAAGGCTACCTGCGCAGCTCCACCTCGCTGATCCAGACGATCGGGCGGGCCGCGCGCAACGTCAACGGCACCGTCATCCTCTACGCGGATCACATGACCGACTCGCTCACGAAGGCGATCGACGAGACCAACCGTCGCCGCGCGAAGCAGGAGGCGTACAACGCTGAGCACGGGATCGAGCCAAAGACGATCATCAAGGACATCGCGAGCCCGTTGCTGCAACTCTCGAACCTCGACTACCACGACGCCGCATTCTTGCCGCCGCGAGTCGGCGAGGTGGACGTGACGGACCCCGCGTCACTCGCAAAGGCAATCACGGAGCTCGAGAAGCAGATGAAGTCCGCAGCAAAGCAGCTCGAGTTCGAAGAGGCCGCCGCGATCCGCGACCGGATCAAGGAGCTGCGAGCCCAGCAGATCTACAAGACGTAGCCGACCTGCGACTGGGAACTACGAGCCACGATCGCAGGGTCGCGAGGCCGTCGGCGGTGGCGCGGAAGTAGCGCGGCACCGACGCGAGAGGCGAAAGGCCCGAGCTCGTGACAGTGCGACATCGATTCAGGGCAGCTTGGAAGCGGCGACGAAGGGCCCAGCTCGATGCGGTCGGAGCCGGAACCCGGCGTGATGCGCGTCTTAGTTACCGGGAGGTCTTTCGCATCGGACGGCGCTCGACGCCCATCTGCGCGAGCCTCTCCACGATCGCCTGGCCGGCGTTCGCGGGACTGACCGCCTTGTCGATGTAGAGGATCTTCCCGTCGACCCCGATGTAGAAGGTCCACCTCACAGCGTACGACTGGTTGTCAGGGACCACTCCGTACGCCATCGCGACTTCCCTGTTCGGATCACTCAGCAACGGGTAATCGACGCCGAGTTTCTCCGCGAACCTTGCGAGAGCTTCGGGCGTGTCGACGCTTGCGGCAAAGTGCACCACGTTGAACGCCCGAATTGCATCGCCGCTCACACGGAGCGCTTGGCACTCGGCAGTTCAACCACCGGTGAACGCCTTCGCGAACCACGCGAGCACGACCGCCTGTTTGCCGCGGTAATCCGCGAGCCGGTAGATGAGCCCATCGGACCCCTTCAGCACAAACGGAGGTGCGGGATCCCCGGGTGCCAACGCGGCCGGTCGGGCCGAGTCGCCTCCACCCGCCCCGAGGACGTCCACAGGCACGCCACCGGCAAGCGCCGCAACCACCGCCATGAGCAGAATTCGCATGTCCCCCCCGTCGGTGCAAAACCCCGCAAGGTTATCATTCATGTTAACATAACATAGGTATCTTGATGAACGTTCAGCCGGGTTCCCAACTCGGGAACTACCAGGTGTTGGAGCTCATCGGTGAGGGTGGGATGGGCTCCGTCTACCGGGCGAACGACACACGGCTCCGTCGCCAGGTCGCGCTCAAGGTCGTCCGCTCGCCGTTCGCCGAGGACTCCGACCGCGTCGCGCGGCTCACCCGCGAGGCGCAGCTGCTCGCGTCGCTCAGCCATCCGCACATCGCGACGATCCACGGTCTCGAGGAGTTCGACGGCGTCCGCTTCCTGGTTCTCGAGTTGGTGCCCGGCGTCGGTCTCGCCGAGCGCGTCGCGCGGGGTCCGTTGCCGGTTCACGAGGCGCTCGTGCTCGCGGCGCAGATTGCCGGCGCCGTCGAAGCGGCGCACGACCGCGGCGTCATCCATCGCGATCTCAAGCCGGCCAACATCAAGATCACGCCGGATGGCAGCGTGAAGGTGCTGGACTTCGGGCTGGCCAAGGCGCTCGCCCCGGATCCCGGAGCGCCCGGGCCTGGCGGCCCTCCAACGCTCACCTCAGCAGGCACTGCCGAAGGGACGATCCTCGGAACCGCCGCCTACATGAGTCCGGAACAGGCGCGCGGCGCCGGCGTGGACAAGCGTACCGACATCTGGGCGTTCGGCTGCGTGCTGTTCGAGATGCTCACCGGCCGGGTGGCGTTCGCCGGCGGAACGGGACCTGACACGATCGTCGCGATCCTCACCCGCGATCCGGACTGGGCGGAGCTGCCTGGCGATGTGCCGACGCCCATCCGACTCCTCCTCCGGCGGATGCTCGTAAAGGACCCGTCCCACCGGCTGCGCGACATCGGGGACGCGCGCATCGAGATCGAGGAGTCCGTCATCGCCGCTGCAGCACCGGCGGGATCGGCTACCCGAACGCAGGAGGCCGACCGGGCCATCCGTCGCAACCGGGCGCTTTTCGCTGGCGGTGTCTTCGCCGTCGCGGCGCTCGCCGCCGCCGCGGCGTGGATGCTGAAGCCGCTCCCTTCGCGAGCCGGCCGCTCGACGGTTGAGTTCGCGCTGCCGCTGCCCACCGGCGAGCACCTCGACGGCCTCGACTTTCCAGCGGTCGCGATGTCGCCGGCCGAGACGCACGTGGTCTATGTTGCGTCGCGTGGCGGTCAGCGGCGGCTCCTCGTTCGCACGCTGTCGGTGCTCGGGGAACAGCCGATTCCGGCGACGGAAGGCGCGCTGAGCCCGTTCTTCTCTCCGGACGGCGAGTGGATCGGCTTTTTTGCGGACGACAAGTTGAAGAAGGTGCCGGTGACCGGCGGCCCTGTGCGCACGATTTGCGACGTGCCGATCGGCTTCGGCGGAGCGTGGGAGCGAGACGGCACGATCATCTACGCTCCCGGCAACGGGTCGGCGCTCTGGGAGGTCCCGGCCGATGGCGGCACCCCGCACGCGGTCACGAAGCTCGACACCGCGCGCGGCGAGTTCAGCCACCGGTGGCCCGAGCTGCTGCCTGGGGCCGACGCGGTCCTCTACACCGTCGGCACCGAGGGAACCTGGGACGATGCCGAAATCGTCGTCCAGTCGCTGAAGAGCGGGGAGCGCCACACCGTCGTGGAGGGGGGCTCTAACCCAAAGTACCTGCCCGATGGCCGGCTTCTCTACGTCCACCGCGGAGCGGTCTTCGCTCTACCGTTCGATACGGGGACCCTGCGCGCGACGGCAGGGGCGACGCCCCTCCTCACGGGTGTTCTCGAGTCGAGTGACGGCGCGATGGAGTTGAGCATCTCCCGTTCGGGTAGCGTCGTGTACGTCACGGGTGCTTCCGGGACCGCAGGGCGGACGCTCGCCTGGGTGGACCGGCAGGGAAACGTGCAGCCGCTTGCTGCCCCCGAACGCCAGTACTCGTCACCGCGCCTGTCGCCGGACGGTCGGACACTTGCTGTCACCATCACGGGCGCCGACCGGGACGACGTGTGGACCTACGACATCGCCCACAACGCACTGGCACAGATCACGTTCGAGGTTGGGAGCTCGCCGGTGTGGACGAGTGACGGCCGGCGAATCATCTTCAACACGGGCCGTGGCGGTCCCCCGGGGCTCTTCTGGAAGCAGGCTGACGGCAGCGGCCCGGAAGAACGGCTGACGAGGCGCCCCCGCATGGGTGTGCCAAACTCCTCATCGCCCGACGGGCGGACGACGGCGTTCGTAGAGTACGACCCAACGGCCGGGCGCCATATCCTGTTGCTCGATTCGGACAGCCGCGGTGTACGTGCGTTCTCTGACAAGTCAGCGGCGAACGAAACCGCCCCGGCGTTTTCGCCGGACGGCCAGTGGCTCGCGTACGTCTCGGACGAAACGGGCCACGACGAGGTGTATGTCGCGTCGATCAAGAACGCGGCGCGACGGATGAGGGTGTCCGCGGACGGCGGCTCCGAACCGGTCTGGCGGCGTGATGGCTCGGAACTCTTCTTTCGCTCCGGCAACCGGATGATGGCGGCGGCGGTGACGTTGCATCCATCCATGAGCGTAAGTCCGGCACGCGCGCTGTTCGAGGGCGCGTTTTACACCGGAGAGGCGTCGCGTCCGGCGTACGACGTCAGCGCCGATGGTGCGCGGTTCCTGATGGTCACCGGCGGTGAGGGCGAGTGGCTGTCGCACGAGTTGCGGGTGATCCTCGGATGGAAGGCCCGGCCCCACGCAGCGCGGTGATCTTCGGCGGAGGACGGGCTGGCGGCGCGCCGCGAGAGAGGCGTACAACGCCGAGCACGGCATCGAGCCGAGGCCGCGCTGCCCGTGAGGCTTCTGCTGCGAGGGGCGATATCGCCGCTCTGGCGGTGTTGCGGGGACATCACTGCGTGAGGTAGCCGGTGCGATGGGAGCCCTCCACCAAGCCGCCTCCACGGTTGCACGAGGCGCGGGAGCCCGCGTCTCGCCTGCCACCCGTACCTCCGCGAGATCTCGGCGCTCGGACCCTGCGACGTATCGCCGAGGGTACGACTCGGGTCCTCACGCCAAAGCGAGCGAGGCTCTGCCTCGCGAGCGCGGGGGCTCGGGGGGCTTGAGGCGCCGAGCGGCATTTCAGCTCGGCGCCGTGCCCCCCGCAACGAATCGTCGCCCACCATAATGGCAATCTCGCCTCTCTCGCGACGAACCCTCACGAGCAGCGCGCGCCCGACGATCATCAAGGACATTGCGAGCCCGCTGCTGCAGCTCTCCAACCTCGACTACCACGACGCGGCATTTCTCCCGCCGCGGGTGGGCGAGGTGGACGTGACGGATCCGGCCTCGCTCGCAAAGGCGATCGGCGAGCTCGAGAAGCAGATGAAGTCCGCGGCAAAGCAGCTCGAGTTCGAAGAGGCCGCTGCGATCCGCGACCGCATCAAGGACCTCCGCGCCCAGCAGATTTACAAGACGTAGGGGAACGACGGCAAGGGGCGACAGGGGGTGACCATCTCTGTGCGCCGGCTGCGGCTCTCGAGTGGCAGCCCCGGCGCCGCGGGAGTTGTCGCGTTCGCGGCCCGAGGGCTACGGTGCCTTCGGCAGCTTCATGCGGGCGCGGATGAATCCCGGATGGTCGGCGCACTCCCTCTCTCGCTCGAACGGGAGGTGCGCGAGGAACTTCCACATCGCGGTGTTGTCCCTGTGGATCTCGACGACCGCCTCGCGCGCGCCGATCCCGACGAGCGTGCGGAACCCGGCTGTCCACAGCTTCACCGGCACGCGAGGGTTGCGGTTGTCGCGGGCTTGCGAGAACGAGCCCAGCTCCCAGACGCCGGCCTCGCGTTCGACGGGCCGTAGCTCCAGGCATCCCACGAGCGCAGCCTCCTGGCGGGCGAGCAGCCACCGAACGCGGGGCCAGGTCCGGGCGAGGAGCTCCTCCGTGCGGGCGAACTTCAGCGGCAGCGGGATCGGCATGCGGCGGGTGTTGATCAGGCGCACGATCTCGGGGATGTCACCCGGGGTCCCGGGGACGACTCGGAACGAGTCGGGATCGAGGCGCTCGTCGAGCGCGAGGAACTCGGCGAGCGTGAGAAGTGCTCGCCGCCGCCCAACGCTGGAGGCGGAGTTCACCTGCTCCATCGTGTGCCGTCCCCCTCTTCCGTGCGCGCCCTCTGGCGGGAGAGCGTAGCCGGTTCCCGACTCTGGCGCCATCCGGCCCCTCGGGGGCGCGGTGGTGCGGGTAAAATGAAGGCCGATAAGGGCCGGCCCGGAGGGGAAGCTCATTTCGACCAGGGAAACGGTTGCAACCTACCTGCGGGGCGCGTGGGAAGTGGCGCGGGTCCTCCGGGCACCGGTGTTCGACGCCGAGCGGCTCGCGATCGTGCGCGACCGCCGGCTGCGGCGCCTGGTCGCGCACGCCTACGCCCGCGTCCCGTACTACCGCCGCCTGTTCGACGGGGCCGGCGTGCGGCCCGAGGAGATCCGCTCGGCCGCCGACCTCATCAAGCTCCCGATCACGTCCAAGGCGGATCTCCGGCGGCTTCCCGCGGAGGACCTGGTCGCGAGCGGCGCCGACCTCGGCAGGTGCCTGCACCCGAGGTCGTCGGGCACGAGCGGCGAGCCGCTCACCGTCTACTGGAACGCCGGATGGTTCTGCGCGTTCCTAGCGCTCACGGTGCGTGCTCTGAGGATGGCGGGGGTGCGGCCGACCGACACGCTCATGGTCATCGGGCCCGGGTACTACCCGGAGGGCCTCCTGGTCCAGCGCCTCGGGATCGGCAGGGTCCGGAGCGTGTCGCCGCTCCAAGAGCCGGCCGCGCTCGCCGCCGCGCTCGCAGCCGAGCGGCCGGACGCGCTGCACGCGTACGGCTCGGTCCTCAGGTGCCTCGTCAAGCACGCGCGCGACACCGGCAGGGCGCTGCACCGGCCGCGCGTGGTCGTCTCGTCGGCCGACTACCTCGACGAGGCAACGCGGCGGGGGTGCCTGGAGGTGATGGGCGTTGCACCCGTCCAGATGTACGGCGCGGTCGAGACCGGAAGGATCGGGAACGAGTGCCGACTGCGCGACGGACTCCACCTGTTCACCGACTTCGTGGTGCCGGAGCTGATCCCCGTCGCGGGCGACCCTGCGGCGCGCCGCGTGGTGCTCAGCGACCTGACGAACTTCACCATGCCGTTCATCCGCTACGACCAGGGTGACCTCGCCGAGGCGGTGGACCGAGCGTGCGGGTGCGGCCTGGCGTTTCCGCGCATCAGGCTGTTGTCCGCGCGGGCGAACGATGTCGTCCGTCTGCCGAGCGGCGCCATGGTCTCGGCGCTCCGCCTCGGCAAGCCGTTGTGCGACGAGCCCGGCGTCGACGCGTTCAAGGTCGTCCAGCAGTCGGAGTCACGGCTCGTCGTCAGAGTCGTCAAACGCGACGGATGCGACGATGCGGGAATCCGGGCCGCGGTGGCCGGCATCGGCACCCTCCTCCCCGGCATGCGGGTGGACCTCGAGATCGTAGAGAGCATCGCCCCGAACCCCTCTGGAAAGGTCACGCGCTTCCAGTCGCTTGCACCGACGCCTTTGCACGCGGAGCCGAGCGGACCCCAGGGAGATCGTGAAACCCCTTGAGCCCGAGGCCGCCCGCCAGGGCGGCCACGCCAACCGTGGACAGCGCGGGCAGTGCACGGCATGGAGCCCAGGCCGCGCTGCCCGTGAGGCTTCTGCTGCGAGGGGCGATATCGCCGCTCTGGCGACGAACCCCCACGAACGGTGCGGGTCAGCTCGGCAGCGATGCAGCTCGAGTTCGAAGAGGCCGCTGCGATCCGTGACCACAGCAAGGAACTCCGCGCGCAAGAGATCTACAAAACGTAGCGGACGATGGACGAGGAGCCAGACGCAACGCTCGGAGGCTCGCGAAGCCGACGCGGGGACGTGAGTTTGATGGCAATGGGTTTCGTGGGGGAGCCTGGCTGCCAGGTCGCAGCCTCAGGGACGCGAGTCCTCGCGGCAGGCCGGCCAATGTACTGCCGCGTGCCCCTTCCGGCTCGTCAGCCCGATCCGCTCTGGGGCGCGAACACGTTCACCCCGATCACCGAGAGCAGGGTCGGGAAGGCGAGCGCCACAAGCCCGGGTAGGCTCTCCGAGTATTGGCGTAGCTCGTCGAGGAACCCGGCACACAGGGCGGCCGCGACGAGCGGCACGGCGACGAACGCCAGCGCCTTGGCCGCTCTCGGTTTCCGGCGCCAGTCGGGCAGGAGGAGTCCAACCGTCAGGACGGCGATGAGCGCAACTTGAGGCAGGAGCAGGTAGAGGATCACGTAGTTTAGGTTGTGGCCCAGCAGGTGGAACTCCGCAACCGGGCCGGGGTTTCCGCGGAACACGATCTTCCCCAGCACCCCCCACACCGCAGCCACGATTGCAACGTCCGCCAACGTCCGCTTGGCCGTGGCGCGCCACGAACGGCCCTCGCTGATGGCATAGCTGACGGCGAGTGGGACGACGATCGCGGTTTCCTTGTTGAGGGCGGCGAGCAGCAGGAGAGGGTAGTAGGCAACCCACTTTCTCCGCATCCCTGCGAGGAAGGCCCAGAGCACGAGGGTCGGCGTGAACGGGTCGTAGACGTACGATGTGTAACAGGCGAGCAGCGGCCACAGTGCGACGGTAAGCGCACCACCGAGGAGGAACAACCGCGAATCTCCCGTGTAGATCGTCGCGAGAAACTGGCGGGTTCCCTCCCCGAGGAGCGTCAGCGAGGCGATCACGAGGTACACCCAGACGAAGTAGTGGACGGGGTTGATCTCAGGATGGTTGTCGGGGAAAAAAACAGGTTCGAGCCCCACCATTCGCAACGGCCGCTTCAGCGCGTCGGTTGCGGTCGGCGGGAGCACATGGCTGATGGCGCGAACGGCGAGGGGAATCAGAGCACGGGTGACATGCGGCTTGTGGGCGGTCCCTTGGATCATGTCCTCGAACAAGGCGAACCCCTCGCGGCCGAACGGTGGGTTATGGTAAAGCCAGTTCCCGGCCGCGAGCACCGCGACGATGAGCAGGGTTCCAGCGGTAGCGATTCGCCTGCCCATCATTCAGGCGCCGGCAGGTTCGCTTCTCATCTCGTTGAATCGTACCACCGGGAGTATGGGATCGGGCCGCGGACGATCATCGAGCACATCGCGAGCCCGTCGCTGCAACTGTCCAACCTCGACTATCACGACGCGACGACCGTGCTGCCACGGGTTGCAGAGGTGGGCGTGGCGGATCCCGCCTCGCTCGCGAAGGCGCTTGGCGAGCTCGAGGAGCAGATAAAGTCCGCGGCGAAGAAGCTCGAGTTCGACGAGGCCGCGCACCTCCGCGACCGGATCAAGGAGCTTCGCGCGCAGCAAATCTACAAGACGTAGCGGACTGGGCGGGCTAGAAGCCTGTCTGGGAAATGGGGCGGGTCGAGCGCATGGGGATTGCGGGCGCAGGCAAGGCGCGAGGAGGCAGGCGATGCAGGAGCATCGTGGCCGACGAGCAACGCCGCATGCGCCCGTACAACTCGAAGTGGGGGGCACGGCACCTTTCCACCGCCCGCCCGGCGCCTCACGCCCCCCGCAACGAATCGTCGCCCACCGTAGCGGCAATCCCGCCCCTCTCGCGACGAGCCTTCATGAATGATGCTGGCTAGCAAGCCGCTACCCGGATGGGCGCCGAGGCGCGCCGGACACGCGAGGGCGCATCGATGAGCCGCAGGGCTCACGGTTTGTTGGTGGTGCCTGACACGCGCTGCAGCCACGTCACGACGGCGCTCGCCAGCGCGATCCGCTGGTCCGAGTAGGAGTGATCGGTCGGGAACGAACGCGTCTCGAGCGATCGTGCCCCCGCGGCCACGAGAGCGTTCCGGAGCGGCTCGTGGTTGATCGCGGGCGGGTTGTCGTCCGCCTCGAACTCGGCGAACGTCATGAGGATCGGCCGATCGGCGATCCTGCTCGCGACCTTGGCCAGCTTCCACTCGGCGGCGTGCCCCATCGCCTCCCGGATCAGCTTAGCCCCGCTGGTGCCGTGCGTGGGCAGCGCCGACTGACGGAAGTCCTCCACGAGCGCAGGCGGAGGGGTTGCCGGCCAAGTCGCGGCGTCGTTGCCGATATCCCATCCCGAGATGTACGCCAACCCCTTGACGTTGGGGTCCCGGGCCGCGAGCTCGACGGCGACGAAGCCGCCCATGCTGTGGCCGACGGCATAGAT
Source organism: Thermoanaerobaculales bacterium (assembly GCA_044447965.1). Classification (GTDB taxonomy): domain Bacteria; phylum Acidobacteriota; class Thermoanaerobaculia; order Thermoanaerobaculales; family Thermoanaerobaculaceae; genus DATIYW01. The sequence continues at coordinate 89,406 of JBIOGJ010000002.1, forward strand.
CCGACTCGCGTCGACGCGACCCCGCTTGGCGGACGCCGGGTCGCGCAGGGACTCCATCGCGGCCGCGGCATCCTCGACACAGTGCGCGAACGAGAATGAGCCGCCGCTGCCCCAGACCCCGCGATAGTGAAAGGCGAGCACGTTGAACCCGGCTCGGCGCATTGCCTCACCCACGTCCAGAAGGCCCTCGTAGCCCGGGAAGCCATGGAGCAGCATCACGGTCGGGTGCGGTCCGGGACCCGCAGCGATCATGAGGATAGCGTTCAGGGCTGAGCCGTGGCTGGTGATCTGCAGCGACGCGAGCTGAGCTGGATAGTGCGAATCGCGCTCCACGGCGTCGCTGACGACCGGAGGCGCGATCGAACGCTGCCCGCCGGAGCCGCCGGCGAGACCAGTGCAGACAAGCGCCGTCATGGTGACTGCCGCGAACAACGCCGCCCCGGGTCGTGCGCACATGGCCGTTCCTCTTGGGACAATGCTACGCGCAGGCACTCGCCGCCTGCCAGCTCTCAGGCCACGTGAGGTCACGGTCAGCCGCGCATGCGCGCTCCGGCCGATCGCGCCGCCACGAGGAGCGGTCTCCGCCCCTTCCCGGCTACGGGTGGCCCAGCTTGCCCGGATTCGAGTTCTCCGGAGGCTTCTGCAGCCTTGCGAGGTCCTTCTTGATGCCCGACATGCCGTACGCCTGGCCCTTCGGCAAGGATGCGCCGTAGGAGACAGCCTCCCGGAGCGTTGCGATCGCCTCCGCCAACTTGCCCTGGGCCTCGAGGATCGAGGCCTTCGTGCGGTAGATCGTGAGCTTGCGGGGTCCGTAGCCGATCGCGAGGGCACGATCCACGGCGGCGAGCGCCTTGCCGTATTCCTTCATCGCGCGATACGCGATGGCCAAGCGGGCCGGCGGGTTGTAGTCCCTGGGAAAGTCGTGCTCCGACTGCTCGAGCATCGGGATCGCCCGCTCTGGGTGGTTGATCTCGAGGTAGGCGGCGAGGCGATGAGGATCGAATACCGTGCGCTCCTCCGGCGTCTTGGCTCGCGCGGCGGCGTCGTCGAGGAGCGCGACCCATGCGTTCTCATCTTCCTTCTTGCCGGCCGCATCCCTCGCGTCTTCGCGCGCGGAGATCAGCTCCTGATAGACGCTGGAGAGGTCGTCGGTCGCGAAGGGCACCTTGCGGTTCGCGAGAACCTCTCGGCACGCGGCTTCCAGCTTCGAGACGAGCGCGGTCCGCCCCTTCGCGCCCTTCGGAAGCGCGAGCGCACACTCGAGGCCGGAGGCGGCAACGGTGGCGGCATTGGGGAGATCTCTCTCGAGCGGATAGGAGCGAGCGGCCTCCTCGGCGCATGGGCCGGGCTGGTGCGTCATCTGGAGCGCGAAGAGGTAGGCGTCGACGACGCGCGGCCGATCCTTGAAGGAGCGCGAGGTCCCGGCAAGGAGCTGGGCGTAAAGAGTGGCGGCGTCCTTGTAGTCCGCGCGCCCGTTGGCGGCGTCGGCCTTCTCGAGCTCCGCGCTGAACACAGAGGGCACCGCCGCTGCCCGCCTCGCCTCGTCGAGCCAGCCGTCGAGCTGCGCGGCCGTCGCTCCTCCCGTCCACCGGTAGGCGATCGTCTCGGTCGTCGCATCGATGATGAAGAACGACGGCCACGCCGATACCGGGAACTTCACCAAGAAGGCGGCGTTACGACTCTCTTCGGTGTTGACCGCTAGCCAGACGAACTGTCCGGCGCGCCGCGTGAGGGATTCGTCCGTGAAGACAAACGCCCTCATCGACCGGCACGTGTGTCACCACGGCGCCCAGGCCTCCACGAAGATTGGAACGGCCCTGGCACGGGCCACGGAGAGTGCCTGCGGGTAGTCGTCCTCGATCCAAGGCAGGACGGAGGCGTGCGCGGTCGCGGCCGAGATCGCCGCGACCAGGGTCAGCGAAACGAATCGAACGGTCCTCATGCCACCGAGACTAGCATGCAACGAGAGGTGGTTGATCGTGACCCGCGGCACCACCACCGACGTGTGGACGAAGGCTGCCGTTCGGGTTGGCGCCGTGCCCCCAGCAACCGATGTACGCCTGCCACGATCTAGGCCACCACCCGATCGTCACGCGCCAAACTGGGGTTAGCGGGCCGATCATGAGCGCTCCTTCTCCTCCCGGTTTACGTAACGGCGACGGAAGTCGGACGCCGATGGCGGTGTTTACGCAGGAGGGACCCGCGACGACGGTGCAGGGCGCGTGGTCTGGGTCCGCGGGGGTACGCCTTGGGCGAGGAAGCGAGCGAGCGGGAGTCGTTACGCACGGTCGAGGCGGCGCGTGAGCGCGAGTGGCGCGCGCCCAGCTTCCTTCGCGAGCTGTTTCTCGGCCGCCTGCGCCTCGACCTCCTCGATCCCGACTCCGCGCCCGATCGGCTGTGGCGTCCGGAGTTCCAGCGTTTCTACGACGCTCTGCAGCGCTTTCTCGACCAAGAGGTCGAACCGGTAGCGATCGACGCCGCCGGCGAGTACCCGCCCGCGGTCCTGGCTGGCCTGCGCAAGCTTGGCGCGTTCGGGATGAAGATTCCGAAGGAGTACGGCGGGCTCGGCTTCACGCAGGCCGAGTACGCCCGCGTGATGGAGCTGCTGGGAAGTTTCGACGGCAACATCACGGCGCTGCTCTCCGCCCACCAGTCGATCGGCGTCCCCCGGCCGCTCGAGCTGTTCGGCAGCGAGGAGCAGAAACGCCGTTACCTGCCGCGCTGCGCGGCCGGCGCCATCTCGGCGTTCGCGCTGACGGAAGCGCAGGTCGGCTCCGATCCGGCCCGACTCTCGACAACAGCCGAGCTCACCGAGGACGGCGAGATGTACGTCATCAACGGCGAGAAGCTGTGGTGCACCAACGGGACGCTCGCGGAGTTGCTGGTGGTAATGGCCCCTGATGCGCGGACCAACAGGATCAGCGCCTTCATCGTCGAGACCGCGTGGCCGGGCGTGCGCGTCGAGCACCGTTGCCACTTCATGGGGCTGCGCGCCATCGCCAACGGTGTGATCTCGTTCACCGATGTGCGCGTGCCGCGTGCGAACCTGATCGGGCCCGAGGGCAAGGGTCTCAAGGTCGCCCTCGTCACGCTCAACACCGGCCGCCTCACGCTGCCCGCCGCCGTCGCCGGAACCGCCAAGCGCTGCCTGCAGATCTGCCGGAAGTGGGCGAACGCCCGCGTCCAGTGGGGCGTGCCGATCGGCCGGCACGAGGCGATCGCACACAAGATCGCGGACATGGCCGCGACGACGTTCGCCATGGAGTCGCTCTCGGAGATCGCCTCGCGGATGGCCGACGACGGCCGTTTCGACATCCGCCTGGAAGCCGCCGCCGCCAAGGAGTGGAACACCACGCGCGCCTGGGAGATCGTGGATGACACCATGCAGATCCGGGGTGGGCGCGGCTACGAAACCGAGGCCTCGCTGGCGCGACGGGGCGAGCCGCCGCTCGGCGTCGAGCGGTTGATGCGCGATTCCCGCATCAACCGGATCTTCGAGGGCTCGAGCGAGATCATGCACCTCTTCATGGCGCGGGAGGCGCTCGATCGCCACTTGCAAGCGGCCGGCGCACTCGCCGGTCCCGATGCCACGCTGCGCGAGAAGCTCGCAGCGACCCCGTCGATGCTGGCCTTCTACGCCGCCTGGTACCCGGGCCGCTGGGTCGGTTGGGGGCACTGGCCGCGCTTCGCCCGCTGCGGTGCGCTGGCCCACCACGTGCGCTTCGCCGAGCGCTCAAGCCGCAGGCTCGCACGGGCGGTCTTCCACGGCATGCTGATCCACCGCGCAGGTCTGCAACGCAGGCAGGCGTTCCTCTTCCGCACCGTGGACATCGGGGTCGAGCTGTTCGCCATCTCCGTAGTCGTGGTGCGGGCCACTTCGCTTGTCTCGCAGCCCGAGGCGGCGCGCGCCCACGAGCTTGCCGACCTGTTCTGCCGCGGCGCTCGCCGGCGGATCAGGCGGTTGTTCGCAGACTTGTGGCGCAACGACGACGCCCGCAAGGTGAGGGTGGCGCGAGGAGTGCTGGCGGGCGATGACCGATGGCTCGAGGATGGCGCGATGGAGCTGCCATTCGCCGACGAGGACCTCATCCCGCGCGTCCACGTGCCTCCTGAGGCTGCGGGGGAGCAGGCCGAACTTTCACCGCGAGTCGCCTCCGCGAGATGACCGATTCGATCGGTTCCAGCCATGTGGTTGCCGCGGCTGCGCCTGCGGGATAGTGCCTGCGGAGTCGACGAGGCGACGACCTTCGGGGATCGGCCGGGCATGCTCGACGAGTACGAGCCGACGCACGCCATGTTCCGCGCCCTCGATGGGCATCGGTCCTCCGCCGCTCGGCGTCGAGCGCCTCACCCACGGCCATTTTGCGCTCGATAGCGGTGCCGTCGTGGGACGCGCGGCCGGAGGTGTCTCTCGCCAGCAACGGTGAGAAGGTGAGAGCAGGTGGCCCTGGAGAACGGCCCGAGTGCGAGTGATCGGGATCTGTCCTGCCGCTCGCGGCGAATCGCAAGTTTGGACGGCCCGTCGGCCGACGGTACGATGGACATGGTTGGAGTAGATCTCCGATCTGATTGGCGTTCCGTGCCGGCCTGCGGCGCGGCTTGGGAGTGCAACGATGACGAGCGAGCCGTTGGTGAGCGTCGGGATCCCGGGTCTGGGAGTGGCGTTGGCGCTGCTGTGTGTCTTGCTTGCCCTGCGATCGTGCAGGCGACAGCGGGTTCTTGACCACTTGCCGACTTCCAAGACCACCGGCGTGTTCATGGGCCTGGTCGAGCTCAAGGGCACGGCCGAGGCCGAGAAATCGCTGGTCAGCTTTCTCACCGGGTCACGTTGCGTCGCGTATCGCTGGCAGGTCGAGGAAAGCTGGTCGCGGGAGGTGACCGAGACCTCCACCGATAGCCAAGGAAAAACCGAGACCCATGCGCGGACCGAAACCGGGTGGACCACCGTGGCGCAGGGCAACGAAGAAATCCCCTTCTACCTGAAGGATGACTGCGGTGTCATCCGCATCCAGCCGGACGGGGCGAAGCTTGAGCCGCAGACGCTGCTGGATCGCACCTGCGGCCCAAGTGATCCCTTGTACTACGGTAAGGGACCGGCGGGCGCGATTGGGCACTCCGATCAGCGGCGCCGGTTCGTCGAACACGCGATTCCGTTGCACGCCTCGCTGCTCGTCGTCGGCCAGGCGCGGGAGCGCGAGGATATGGTCGCCGCCGAGGTCGCCGCCAATAAGAATGCGCCCCTTTTCCTGATCTCGACGCGATCGGAAAAGCAAGTCAGCCGCGGGTTCCGCGTCGGGTTTTGGCTGCTTGGGCTGCTCGGGCTGATGCTGGTGGTGGGCGGATTTGTCGTACGCGACCTGAGGCTGCACCATCCGCCGGCGCTCGACACACCCCTGTTTGTCCTGGTCGGCATCGGTTACCTGTTGGTGTGGCTGCTCGGCTGGGTTTGGATGGTCTACAACAGCCTGGTCGACCTGCGCCAGAGGGTAAGCCAGGGCTGGGCCAACGTCGAGGTGCAACTGAAACGCCGGCACGAGCTGATCCCCAACCTGGTCGGGATCGTTTCCGGCTTGCGCGACTACGAACGCACGGCACAAACCGAACTCGCGACGTTGCGATCCCAGCTTGCTGCGACGCCACCGGGCAAGGCGGGCCCCGATCCGGCCGGTTGCCTGCCATCCCTGCGCGCCGTGGCGGAGGCCTACCCCGACCTCAAGGCCAGCGCATCCTTCCTCAAACTCCAGCAGCAACTGGCGGACACGGAACAACGCATCGCGCTGGCGCGCTCGTACTTCAACGACATCGCGACCTTCTACAACACCCGCCTGGAGATCGTTCCCGACCGGTACATCGCGTGGCTCGGCCGGCTCCAGCCGCAGGCGCTGATGGCCGCGGCCGGGTTCGAGCGCGCGCCGGTGACGGTGAGCCTCACAGCATGACCATCCGCGGGTGATTCAGCAACCCTCGGCATCTCTGTCTGCTCGCAACGAAGCCAACTGGGGTCTCCGGGATGATTCGGCTGGCTGCGTGAGGCACCCTGCTCGAGCAGGCCTGCTCGCCCTTCCTTCACGATGTGATACGTGTCACCCGAGAGACGCCCAGCGCGTGAGAGAGGAAATCCCACATCCGCGATAGGCGGTTTTCCATTGACAGCATGCAGGTGAGCCGTCGGAAGCGGGACGGGCGGCTCGGTGGCCGTTGTCGGAGGTGGGGCGATCGGTCCACATCGGGAATCCCGAGAGAAGGAGGAATCGATGAACGCGCGCGAGGTGTTTCGAAACCGGGCCGGCTTCACGCTCGTGGAGCTCTTGGTTGTGATTGCGATCATTGCTGTCCTGATCGGGCTACTCCTCCCAGCGGTGCAGAGGGTCCGCGAGGCGGCGGATCGGATGGCGCAGTTCCCGCGGCTGGCCGGACTCGCCGGCGAGATCAGCGGTTTCTGCGACGGTTCCGCACGTGCCGGGCAAGCCTTCATCCTGAGCCTGGGCACGGACGCGGCGAACATGGTCCCGGGCACGGCTCCGCAGGTGAACGCCGATCCTCTGGTGCCATTCTGCAACGCCGACGCCACGATCATGGACTTTCAGCGCCGGATTGGCGTCCTCCTCACAGCCGAGCAGCTTCCTGCCGTCCAGCGGAGACTGCTTATGGACACCAACAACGCGCTCGGCCAGTTGTTGCCGGCGGCGCAGAATCTCGGCGGCCTGCTCCGCGCGCAGCCCGGGCTGTGTCCGGCGCTGCCGACACCGTGACGGGCGCCAAGATCCAGGGCGCGAAGGCGCTCGATCTCGCAGGCTGCGAAACGGCGCCACCGGAGGGCCGGCCGAGTGCCGGCCCTCGTTTTGTTTGCGCTCGCGGTTACCGCGAACTGTCACGGCTGTTCCGGGTCGCCCGAATCGCCCTCACCTTGCCCAACATCCAGAAGCTCCCCATTATCGTAATACTCGTGATGGATGATGCGATCTTCGGAACAGTCAGGTGCCCGATTTTGTTAAGCTGGTTCAGTGGGAACGCTCGAACAGTTGATGCGGGAAGTTGCGGCGGGCGACGACGGGGCGCTCGGGGCTCTCTACGACAGTACTTCTCGTCGGGTGTTCGGATTGGTCCTGAGCATCCTCCGCGATCACCACGCCGCGCAGGAGGTCACGTTGGACGTTTACACCCGAGTCTGGCAACAGGCTCGTCGGTTTGACGCATCGCGGGGAAGTGCCGAAGCATGGCTGCTGACGCTGGCTCACAACCAGGCCATTGACCGTCAGCGTTCACTGCGGAGGCGCATCAACCGCGAGTTGCCGCTGGAGGCGGAGTTCGATCTGCCGGATCCCCAGCCGGATCCCGAGGCAGTAAGCTGCGATGCCGACCAGGCGATGCGCGTCAGGCGCGCGTTGCGATCGATCCCGGAGGAGCAACGCCGGGCGATCGTCGCCGCGTATTTCGACGGCCTTTCTCACACCGAGGTGGCCGAGGCGCTTGGACAGCCTCTCGGCACGGTCAAGACGAGGATTCGCTCCGGCCTGCTTGCCCTGCGCCGAGCCCTCATCGCGAGCGGGGACGTGCAGCCATGAGCGAGCATCGCTTTCACGACGATGCAACACTAGACGCCGCGCTCTACCTACTCGGCTGCCTTTCCGGCGTGGAGGCGGCGGCGTACGAGCAGCACGTCGCGGGCTGCTCGGACTGCGCGGCGGAGGCCGCCAAGCTCGAGGGCTCGGCCGCTGCGCTTGCCGCTCTCGTGCCTGTCGTCGATCCACCGGCCGAGCTGAGAGCGCGCTTGCTCGAGCGCGTCGCGGCGTTGCGGCCTGATGCGACCGTGCCCGCTCAGGGGCTGACCGCGGGGCCAGAGCAGGCATGGAGACAGTGGACGGCGACTCCCACCGGCGGCGGGCCTGTTTTCGTGCCAGCAGGAGGTGGCGCGTGGGAACCCACCGGTGTCGGAGGCGTGACGGCCAAGCGCCTGTTCGTCGACCCCAAACACGACCGCGTCACGCTGCTCGTGCGGATGGCGCCCGGCACCTCCTACCCCGCGCATCGCCACGGGGGCCCAGAGGAGTGCTATCTCCTCGAGGGCGATCTCGACGACGGCGAGGTCCGTTTGCGTGCCGGCGACTACTTGCGCCGCGACGGGGGCAGCTTCCACGGCGTGCACTCGAGCATGCAAGGTTGCCTGATGCTGATCAGCTCTTCCTTGCACGACGAGCTGTTGGAGACCGTGACGACGTAGGGCCCGGCCCGGGGAAGATCTCCGTGCGGGCTCGCGGGGCGCTTCGCCGCGGCGTGCGTATATCAGTACCGCGCGGGCGGCAGGCCTCATCCATTAGTTCGGACGCTGCGACCCAGACCTGCTAAGAACTGGAGTGGACTCTGTCTATGGGAATGAGTCTCACACTCCTGTGATTTAGAGATGTCCGGCCACGTCCACCCGGCGCGCCGCGGCGCCCCGATGACACGCCGACCACACGGCATGACATCCAACCGCTGAGCGGCGCCGTAATACTAGGCGATTGAGGGGCTGGAGCACGCAAAACAATACGTGGCCGGGAAGGGGGGCCGTGACCGAATCAACGCGGCTGCGGAGAGCAGGGGAGGCCCGGCACGGGAGTTGCGATCGGCCGGACGCGAGTCGCCGCTGGCAATGGGAGGCGCGGACGGGGATCGAAATCTGACGAAACGAGAGAAAAGGAAAGGGAGAGTTCAATGAAAAGGCTCATCTCGGTGGCAGTTGTGGTTTTGTTTGCGTTCGTTGCGGCAACGGCGGGCGCGCAGACCTTCACGATGACGATGCTCGGATCGCGCGAAACCGCTGGCGGTGATCCCGCCGGCCGTGGCCTCGCGGTCATCACGATCAACGGAACCAACGTGTACTACTTCCTGTGGGTGCAGAACATCGCGAGTCCGACAGTGGCCCACATCCACACCGGTCTTGAGGGCGTGTCGGGAGGTGTATTGATCGGCCTCGAGCCTACCTGGACCAACATCGCGACCAACACGTACATCGCCGCCGGGTCGGTTCCGGTGGACACGGGGACCACCGCGCCGATCCTGCAGAATCCGGCCGCGTACTACGTCAACGTCCACAATTCACCGTTCCCGAACGGCGCCATGCGAGGGCAAATGATCGGGGACGGGCCGGCGAGCTTCGCGCTCGCCAACACACTGCTCGGCAAGCGCGAGCCAGCGGGTGGGTCGACGGTGGGTCAGGGTTACACCGCCTTGATCCTCGACACCGCCAACACCAACCTCTACTACTACCTTTGGGAGACCGGCATCGCCGCGCCGACCGAGGCCCACGTTCACACCGGTGGCGCTGGCGTCAACGGCGGCGTGCTGGTCGGTCTCTCGCCGACCTTCAGCGGTGGCCAGGCATTTGGAAGCGTTGCGGTCGATGCAGCGACCCTCGCAGCGATTCTGGCAAGCCCCGACCAGTACTACGTGAACATCCACAACGCCGACTTCCCGAACGGCGCGCTTCGCGGTCAGCTTACCGCCACGGAAACCGACGCCAACTTCGCCGTGGCCGCCCACAACGCGGGCCTGGGGGGAAGCTTCTTCAAGACTGACGCCCGTGCGCTGAGCTTGACCGACGAGCCCGCCACGGTTTACGCCGAGTGGTACCTGCACGGAGTCGCCAGCGCGACCGGGCCGACGAGGACCGCGAGCTTTGTCATTCCGGCAAACGGCCAAGCGGTGTATGACGATATCGTCAGCTCGCTCTTCGCCACGAGCGATCGCGGCGCGATTCGGCTGTTCTCGTCATTCCCGTTCCTAGCCATCGCCCGCAACTTCAACGATCAACGTTCGAGCGGCAACGGCACCTACGGTCAGAACGAGCCAGGGCTCGGTCTGGATGGCGCGCTGACCTCCGGCGCGCTGATCCTCAACTCGAACCAGCCCCAGTCGACCGGGCTCGGCTATCGCACCAACGTCGGCTACTTCAACCCGAGCCCGAACTCGATCGACGTGACGTTCAACGTCCACAACCCTGACGGCACGCTGGTGGCGCCGCCGTCGAAGGCGACGTTCCCGGCGTGGGACGACGATCAGGCGCTCTTCTATCAGTTCATTCCCGGCATCCCCACCGACCAGCAGACGCTGGCCAACTTCTTCATCACCTTCACTGCCACGAAGCCGATCTATATTTTCTCGTCACCTGTTGACAACAAGACGAGCGACGGCATGCACCAGCCGGCGATCTTCGTTCCGGCGGCGCTGACCCAACCGGTGGCCTCGCAGCCGTCCGGCCCGCCGACCGGAACGATTACCGCACCGCCATCAGACACCTCGGTGACGAAGGGTAATGCCTTGGGCTTCCAGGGCACGGGTACGGATCCCAAAGGGGAAGCGCTCACGGTCGCCTGGGATTTCGGCGATGGCAACTCCGGTACTGGTTACACGGCTACGCACACCTACACGAACACAGGTGTCTTCACGGTCAAGATGACGGTGACGAATACCGATGGCGTGAGCGATCCCAATCCGCCGACGCGCAAGATCACGGTGAACGCCCCGCAACCGTCCGGCCCGCCGACGGGTACGATCACGACCCCGGCCGGCAATACCTCGGCGTATACCGGCTACCTGGTCAACTTTGCGGGAAGCGGAACTGACCCGAAAGGTGAGACCCTCACCGCGACCTGGGACTTCGGCGACGGCAGCAACGCGACGGGCTTCACGACCACGCACACCTTCTCACCCGCCGGGGTCTATACGGTCACGTTCACGGTCAAGAACACCGATGGTGTGAGCGATCCTCATCCCCCTACGCGCACGGTCACGGTGACTGACTATAACCCTTACCCGTATTGAGAGTATCCTGCTAATAGGCGTCAGCTCTGATTCCTAACCCCGGCGGTGCGGGCGGGCCCGGAGATCCGGCAGCTCGCACCCCCGGGGACGGAATCAAGGCTGGTGGCGGCGTCACCCTGGCGCCCGTGGGGCGCCCGGGTGGATGCGTCTCATGAGTCGGACGACGAACTTGAACGGGCGGGGGAGCCGCGATGCGCGATCGACGAAGAGCAGTCGTTGGGGTCGCCGCTGGCTGGGGTGTGGCGGTGGAGTGGTGGCGGCACGGATTGGCGCTCTGCCTGATCGTGGCGGCGGGGTTGGCCTCCGGCTGCGGGGAAAAGAAGCTGCCGTTTCAGCCCAACGTTGGCCCGCCGCCTGACCCGAACGCCACGTTCACACGAGTCCAGAACGAAGTGTTCACGGCGAACTGCGCGATTGCCGGGTGTCACGCAACGCTGGGCGCGCGTGAGGGAATGAGCCTCGCGTCGGGCGCCGCCTACGGCAGCATCGTGCGCGTGCCGGCGGTCGAGCGACCGGACCTCAGCCGCATCGAGCCCAGTAACCCGGATAAGTCGTACCTCGTAAAGAAGCTCCGTGGCGATCCCGACATCACCGGATTGAGAATGCCGGACGGTGGCTCGCTGACCGCGGCCCAGGTCCAGTTGGTGATCGATTGGGTACGGCGCGGCGCGCCGAAGGACTGAGAGTGCGGCCATGGCAAAGACCCCCCTTCTTGCTGCCCTGATCACGTTGACCTTGCCCGGGCTAATGCTGGCGCAGCCCGTACCCGAGCCGGAGCTGGACAACCACCTCATCAACTTGCCGACGCATCTGGTGCTCCCACCCGGCACGCTTCAGGTGATCTTCACGCACCGCTTCAGCGAAGCGGTCAGCGGCGCGGCCGGGGACCTCTTCGGCTTCGACTCCGCTGCCGATATCGGCATCGGACTCGGCATGGGCTTCGGGCACGGGCTCGACGCGGAGGTGTACCGCTCGACGCTGTTCAAGCAGTATGAGGCCTCGATGAAGTGGACGGCGCTTCGACAGGGGGACGCCTTTCCACTCGGCGTGGCCGTACGGGTCGGCAGCGAGTATCGATCGGTGACGGGGGTTACGGATCGCTGGGCAGGGTTCGCGCAGCTCGTTCTCGCCCGCCGGTTAGGCCATTCGCTCGATCTCTTTGCTGTGCCGATGTACGTCTCGGACACCCCGACGCTCCGACAGGCGCGCAACGTGGGGTTCGGCGCGTCATTGCATCTCGCCCACGCGTGGGACGTCTCCGCAGAGGCGATCCCGGCCAACCGGGACACCTCGGGCTCTACGGTCGCGTGGGCGTTCGGGCTGACGAAGCGCGTGCGGGGCCACACGTTCATTATCTACTTCGGCGACTCGCGCGCCACCACTACCGACCTCATCGCGGGGTCTGACCTCCCCGGCGGGTTCAAGAGCGGCGACGTGCGGCTCGGGTTTAACCTCATCCGGCGCTTCCCCGAGTAGGGCCCCGGGTCAAGCCAGCGCAGCGCCCGCCCGGACAGATGGGGGAGATGGCCTCCTTTGCCTGACCGGCGCCCCTGGCGCAATCGCCCGCAAGGACGCTCGATCTGTGCGCGTATTTCATCTTCAAGTAGATGATATAAATGAAGATATGCGACATTCTCCGGGTCAAGCGCGGGGCGGTCCGTTTTCTACTGGCAGAGGGCTGGCCGGATTCGACGCAGCAAAGGAGGCCAGCGATGAGAAGACTCGCAATTGTTTGCTTGCTGACAATTGGGCTGCTGCTGCCCGCCATGGCGAGACCTGCCAACGCGTACGTCCGCGTGGGGGTAAGCGTGGGGTTCTTCTACAACGAACTCTCGCCATACGGCCGGTGGGTCGATGGTCCGTACGGGTACGCCTGGGTACCCGTGGTAGCGGCGGGGTGGCAGCCGTACTCCAACGGTGAGTGGATTTGGACCGACTATGGGTGGACCTGGGTCTCGTACGACCGGTGGGGAGGCGACCCATGCCATTATGGCTCCTGGGTCTGGGACGACCCATGGGGCTGGGCCTGGGTTCCAGGCACGGTATGGGCGCCTGCCTGGGTGAGTTGGTGTGACAGCGGTGACTTCATCGGCTGGGCTCCGCTGCCCCCGACGTTCGCTTTTTCGGCAACAGGTTACTTCGGTTCCCCGGTTGTTCTGTCCCGCGCCAGTTACGTGTTCGTCCCGACCAATCGTTTCGCAGGAACCAGTGTGACCAGCGCGCGTGTACCCGTGACCCAAAACGCGACGGTGATGTCACGCGGGCGCAACCTCACAGCTTTCAACGTTTCGGGCGGAGTGGTAACCAACACCGCGCTCCCCGTGAGCCGGATCTCGGCTGCGATAGGGCGGCCAGTGCCCCGCGCAACCATGGCGGCGGCAAGGACCGACCCGAGGTCTCTTCCGCGCGGAACGAGCGGTCGCATGACATTGGCGGCGTCGCCCCAGTTCGTGCGCGCGGCGCTCGCGGGGAAGATGGTTGGAGCGAAGGCCCACGCGGCAGTACCCTCCGTCCCGCGCGGGAGACCGGCGAACCGACGCCCAATGACCGCGTCATCGCGGTCACGATCCCTCTCCTCCACCGGCACGGCGACCACCGTGAGGCGCAATCAGGCGCCGCCTCGGCGGCCTATCCTCACGCACAGCAGCAGCGCACCGCGCATGGGTGTCGGCCCGGCGCACATGACCAGCCGCGCCGTGGGACCGGCATCCAGCGAACACTCCTGGACGCCACACGCGTCGGTTCGCCCGGCGGTACAAACCGCACCGAGGCCGGTGGCAAGGACGCAGTATTCGAATGCGGTCAGATCGGAACGACAGGCAGCGAGACCACAAACTGTGATAGGAACGGTCGCCGCGCCGGCGGCGCGTCCCGCCCAATCCCCTCCTGCGCGGGCCACCGCACGCAGGGCGGCACAGCCGCAACCGGCCGCTTCGCGGGCACAGGGCAAGCGTAGGCCGCCGACCGCTGCGTAGCCTCGCACGGCCGCTGCGCGCAAGCATGCCGCCGCCTCCGGCAGGTTAACCTATACAGCAACGTAGCTCCGGCCACGCCGCGAACGGAGGTGGGGTGAGATGAACCTGCTCTCGGGTGCGCTCGTGTTGGTCCAGGCAGTCGCGATCGCTCCTCTCGACCAGCGCGGATCGTCACCGGTCGGGGACCGTGCGGCCGCGATGCCGGTCCCGGAGGTGGCGCGCGAGGTGGTGGCGCTTCCTAGCCTGCCAACGATCGGCAAGTGGATGCTCAACGGCCGCCTCGAGGTGGCGAACTGGTTGGGGATGAAGGTGCGCGGCAAGCAGGTTCGGGAGCCGATCAACGTGATCGTGGTCGACCGGCTTGCAGGCTCCGCCGAGGAAGCCACACGACGGCTCGTTGATGGGCTGAAGACTGTGGGCTACGGGGTGGTCGGAGGCCACTCATCCGGTTACAACGCGATTATCGGGGGCCGGGTCCTCGGGCAACTTCCCGCGGGCGAGCGCGAGGCGTTCGCCGACGGCCCACCCAACCAGGGGAGCGACCACGGGCGGTTTTTCGGTCCGTTCCCACTTGAGCGCGGCTTCCTGTTCACCGGCGCCTTCAGCCTCGAAGTTGTTTCGCGTCAAGTGGCCGGACACCTCTACGGCTCGTTCGACCATGCGCGGGACGACCTCGCCACCCGCCTCGACGAAGCCACCGCGTACCACGTCGCTGGTTACGTTGGCGTCGAAAACGCGATCGTTGGCAACCCGGTGTTCACCACCGGCGACCACGATGGGGTCGCGGTCCTGCTCGAGGCGTCCTTGCAGGTTCGCTGACCCTGCTGCTGCGCACGTCACCGGCGCCGCGCCGTGCGGAGGCATCAGTGCCCCGGCGCGGGCCTGGGCATTGGCGAGCGGTGGAAGGGGGGCGGCTATCAACCGAGGCTGTGCGGAACGGGCGCTGCGGAGAGCAACTTCTCCAGGTTCAGGATGTCGTTGATCTTTTGCTGCTGCGCCGTGGTCAGCAGCGCTTTGACCGCGGTGGTGAAAGCTTCTTGGGCGGCAATGGCCCGATCGCGCAGCGCCTTGACCTTGAGCAGCAGCGTGCCGAGCTGGCGCGGATCAGGGCTGGCAGCGCCGAGCGCGTCCGCGAGCGCTTTCTCGGCGTCGGCGCGTCCCACCTGAGAGGTGATGACGCAATCGAGCAGCCAGCCCCGGGTGCGGTCGGTGAGGATGCCGAAGCTCTCGGCGTCGCCGTGTTGGATCCGTTCCAGGAGGTCGCGATCATCACCGTCCATCTCTCATGGATGGTATGCACAAACGGAGCCGGAACGTACAGCCACTCCCCCAGGGCCGCCCGGGATTGGCGAAGGTGGCGACCCTTTCGACTCGGGGATATCAGCAGGGCGCGCCGGGAATTCCGGATTCGGCGCCGTGGTTGAGCCAAGCAAGAATTAACGAAGGAAAGGGAGGTGGCACATGGACGCAATGCGTGACGACGCATTCCCGGCCCGTGTAGTCTCCAACGAGGCTGCGCAGGCCTTTCGGTCAACCATCCGCGGCGCCGTGCTCGAACCCGGCGACTCGGACTACGAGGTGGCGCGCAAGGTCTACAACGCAATGATCGACAAGCGCCCGGCGGTGATCGCCCGTTGCGTCGACGTCGCGGACGTCATCAGGGCGCTCGCGATCGGGCGCCAGCAGCGTATGGACATCGCCGTTCGCGGCGGAGGGCACAACGGCGGCGGGCTCGGGGTCGTTGACGATGGGCTGGTGATCGACCTCTCGCAGATTCGCGGTGTGCGCGTCGATCCGCAGGCGCGCACGGCGCAGGTTGCCGCCGGCACGCTGCTCGGCGAGGTCGATCACGCGACCCACGCGTTCGGGCTCGCCGCGCCGTTCGGCATCATCGGCACGACCGGCGCGAGCGGCCTCACGCTCGGCGGAGGCGTGGGCCACCTCACGCGCAAGCTCGGGCTTTCGATCGACAACCTGGTCGAAGCCGACGTGGTCCTTGCCGATGGCTCGTTCGTCACGGTGAGCGAGGACTCGCACGCCGACCTGTTCTGGGCGTTGCGTGGCGGCGGCGGCAACTTCGGCGTCGTCACCTCGTTCACGTTCCGCCTCAGCCCGGTGGCGAACGTCTTCTTCGGTCCGATGCTGTGGCCGATCGAGAGATCGGCCGAGATCCTGAGCTGGTACCGCGACTTCATCGGCGCACAGCCGGACGACCTCAACGGCTTCTTCGCGTTCTTGACCGTGCCACCGGTGCCGCCGTTCCCGCCGGCGCTGCATCTGCACAAGATGTGCGGCGTCGTGTGGTGCTCGACCGCCAGCCAGGCCGAGACCGGCTCGCTGCTCGCGCCTGCGCGCGCTCTCAAGCCGGCGCTCGACGGCGTCATGGAGCTTCCGCTCCCGGTGGCGCAGGGCGCGTTCGACGCGCTCTACCCGCCCGGGTATCAGTGGTACTGGCGCGCCGACTACATCGCCGAGATCCCGGACGCCGCGGTGGAGCGCCACGTCGAGTTTGGCAAGGCGATGCCGACCCCGTTCTCGACGATGCACCTCTACCCGATCGACGGCGCGGCGGGCCGCGTGTTGAACGACGCGACCGCCTGGGCCTATCGGGACGCGAAGTGGGCGCAGGTGATGGTCGGCGTTGACCCCGATCCCGCCAACGCCGATCTCATCCGGAACTGGTCGATCGACTACTGGGAGGCGATCCATCCGTACTCGATGGGTGGCGCATACGTGAACTTCATGATGGAAGAGGGGCAAGACCGCGTCCGGAGCGCGTACCGGGGCAACTACGACCGACTCGCCCGGATCAAGGCGAAGTACGACCCTGACAACGTCTTCCACGTGAACCAGAACATCAGGCCGTAGGCGTGATCCAAGTTTGTTGTCAGCGGTGTCATCCCGAAGAGCGCAGCGACGAGGGATCTGCTTTTGGCCTGTCTGGGCCACGCGCGAAGAACACAGCAGCAGATCCCTCGCTGCGCTCGGGATGACAACCACGCTCCACGACGGTCGTCAACTCGGCACTACTGCCCAAGCAGCAGGATGATGCTGCGCGGGTTCGCGAGGTAGGAACCAGGCGGGTCGATCAGTACCTCCGCGCCGGCCTCCGCGAAGTCCTCGCCGGCGGGCAAGCTGGTGTCGATCAAGCGCCGCCAGCGCATCGGTGCGGGTAATGCCGGGAGCTTGACCTCCTGCAGCGCGGGATCGGCGTTGAGGATGAGGAAGAGCCGGTACTTGCCGATGCTCGAGTTCTCCTCGTCGCCGTCGAACTGGCAGGCGAGGGTGCGCAGTTGCGGGTCGTCCCAGTGGGGCCTTGCTAGGTCGTTGCCGAACCACGAGATGTCAGGGACGCCGTCGCCGTCGGAATCTGCCCCGGTGAAGAAGCGGCGCCGACTGAGGATGGGCAGGCGTTTCGGCAGTGCGGCCGTCTTGCGAAAGAAGTCGACGAAGTCCGCGTTGCGCTCGACCTCGCTCCAGTCGAACCACGAGGTCGGGTTATCCTGGCAGTACGCGTTGTTGTTGCCGCCCTGGCTGCGGAGGAACTCGTCGCCGCCCAGCACCATCGGCGTACCCGCCGAGAGCAGGAGCAGACACAGGTGGTTCTTCGCCAACTGTCGGCGCAGCCGATTCACGTCCGGGTCGCCGGTCGGGCCCTCCGCTCCGCAGTTCCACGAGTTGTTCTCATCCGTGCCGTCCTGGTTGCCCTCCAGGTTGGCCTCGTTGTGCTTGGTGTCGAAGCTGACGAGGTCAGCGAGGGTGAAGCCGTCGTGGCAGGTCAGGAAGTTGATGCTGTTGTACGCCGAGCGCCCGTCGTTGCCGTAGAGGTCGGCGGAACCCGTGAGGCGGGCCGCGAGTTCACCGACCTGCCCCGCATCGCCCTTGACGAAGCGGCGCACGGTGTCGCGGAAGCGCCCGTTCCACTCCGACCAGTCGACCGGGAAGTTGCCGACCTGATACGTGCCGAGGTCCCACGGCTCGGCGATCAGCTTGACGGTCGAGAGCGCCGGGTCCTGGTAGACGGCGTCGAAGAAGCTCGCGGTGGCGCGAAAGCTACCGTCGGGCTCGCGCCCGAGCACCGAGGCGAGGTCGAAGCGAAACCCGTCCACGTGCATGACCTCGACCCAGTAACGAAGCGAATCCATCACCAGGCGGATCGCGTCGGGCTGCGTCACGTCGAGGCTGTTGCCGCATCCCGTGTAGTTTGCATAGAAGCGGCGTGGCGCCTCGGGCGGCCCGACCAGGCAGTAATAGCTCGGGTTGTCGATGCCGCGCAGTGACAGCGTGGGACCGAGCTCGCTCCCTTCCGCGGTGTGGTTGTAGACCACGTCGAGGATCACCTCGATGCCAGCCCGGTGTAGCTCGCGCACCATGGTCTTGAACTCGGCCACGGCGCAGCCGGGCGATGAACCGGTGCCGTACGACGACTCGGGTGCGAAGAACGCGAGCGTGTTGTAGCCCCAGTAGTTGGTCAGCCCGCGCTCGCGGATCTCGTCCTCGGTGCAGTGCTCGTGTACCGGGAGCAGCTCCACCGCGTTGACGCCGAGGCGCTGCAGGTGGGGGATCTTCTCGATCACGCCGAGGTATGTCCCGGGGCTGCTAACCCCGGACGAGGGGTGGGCGGTGAAGCCCTTGACGTGCACTTCGTAGATGAGCAGCCGCTCGAGGGCCGCGCGGGGCGGCGCGTCACCCTGCCAATCGAACGCATCGTCCACCACGATGGCTTTCGGCATGACGCGGATATCGTCGCGGCCGTCCAGCGCGAGGTCGCGCTGGGGGGACCCGGGATCGTACGCGAGCAGCACGTTGTCGAGGTTGACGGCCTTGCCCGAAACTGCCTTGGCGTAGGGGTCGAGGAGCAGCTTGTGCGGCGCGAAGCGCAAGCCACGGGCAGGGTCGAACGGTCCGTGCACGCGGTAGCCGTAGAGCTGACCGGCACGCAGGCCCGGTACGAAGACGTGCCAGACCAACCGGGTGCGGTTAGGTACCGGCAGGACGTCGGTAGGGTCGCCCGAGGGATCGTCGAAGAGGAGGATCTCCACCGCCGTTGCGTTGCGCGACGCGAGCGCGAAGTTGACCCCGGATGGCGTCAGGGTCGCGCCGAGCGGGTGGAAGCTACCCGCGCCGAGGGTCCGAGCGGTCGGCGGCAGCGATGGATTACGCATCGTTCCTCGCGGTCATAATGCGATCGAGTATAAGCGGCAATTGCTCCTGGCGTTCGAGCCGCAATCTCGCCCGCATGAGTGCTTCAGGGCGGCAATGTCGCAGCGCTACAATCTCGGGGTTGAGGAAGAGTCTCCCTTCCCTCGTGTTCGCCCCCGCCCTGCTGGGCGCGGGTGCGGTGCTGGTGGGGTTGGTGGCCTGCGTGCACGTACAGTCCACGCCGGTCGTGCCCGACCAGGCGCTGCGCGCGTTTGCGGCACGCTCGCTCGACGAAGCGGGTCTGCGCGAGTTCTTCTCGGCCAATCACACCGCGGTTCCCGCGGCAGGCGCCGCGTGGGGGCTCGAGCCGCTGGCTCTCGCCGCGTTCTACTTCAACCCCGACCTCGACGTGGCACGGGCCGAGCTGGCCACGGCCGAGGCCGCCAGGGTCACCGCCGGCGAGCGTCCCAACCCCTCGCTCGCGCTCTCGGCGGGGTATAACTCGACGACCTCCCCGAGCCTGGTCTCGCCGTGGATCCTCACCTTCAACCTGGACATTCCGCTTACGACGGCAGGGAAGCGAGGACACCGTATCGCTGCGGCGCGGAGCCTCGCGGAAGCGGCGCGCTACAACCTCGCGGCGGCGGCGTGGCAGGTACGCAGCCGGGTGCGCGCGAGCCTCGTTGAGCTCTCGTCGGTCACCGAGAGCGAGACGCTGCTTGCGGAGCAGGAGGCGATCGAGCAGGAAATCGTGACCCTGCTCGAGCGCCAGCTCGAGGCCGGTGCGGTTTCATCGAACGAGGTTACGCAGGCGCATCTCACCCTGGCGGCGATGCAGCTTTCGCGCCGGGACGCCGGCGCGCGGGTGCTCGCCGCTCGCGCCCAACTTGCGGACGCGGTTGGCATCACGGCGCAGGCCCTCGACGGCGTCACGCCGTCGTTCGCTGACCTCGAGCGTGCCGAACCGGAAATCCCTTCGCAGGAGGCGCGCCGGCAAGCCGTTCTCAACCGCGCCGACGTGCTCGCTGCGCTCGCCGAAGTCGCCGCGAGCCAGGCTGCGCTCCAGCTCGAGTTGGCCCGGCAGTACCCCGACATCAACCTTGGTCCCGGCTACGAGTTCGACCAAGGCGACAACAAGTGGATCGTGGCGATTTCCTTGCCGTTGCCGATCGTCAGCCGAAACCGGGGACCGATCGCGGAGGCGGAGGCTCGTCGCGGCGCGGCGGCGGCTCGCTTCGTCGCCGTGCAGGCGCACGCCGTTGGGCAGGTGGATCAGGCGGTCGCCAGCTACGAGGTCGCCGCCCAAGCGGCAGTCGCGGCGGAACGCATGGGGGACGATCTCAGGTCGAGCGAGCGCATCGCCCGGGCCCGCTTCGAGGCGGGTGAGATCTCGCGACTGGAGCTCGACGGCGCGCTGCTCGAGCGCGCCACCGCTGCGCTCGCCCGACTCGAAGCGCGGGTCAGGGCAGAGGTGGCGCTCGGGCAGTTGGAGGACGCGATGCAGCGCTCCACGCAGCCGCTCGACTGGCTTTCGGTCCCCCCGAATCGAGGTGAGGCACCCGCGCCGGGCGCGGCCGGGAGCAAGCCGTGAGCCCGCGCGGACGCTGGCTTGGGCTCGCCGCCTGCGCGGTGGCCGTGCTCGCGGCGCTGATGGTTTGGCGAGCGGTGCGCGCGCGCTCAACGGCTGAAGAACAGGCAGTCGCCAGCGAGGTACCCGTGCACGTCGGCAAGATGACGCGAGCCACCCTTCGCCGTGTCGTGGTCACCGTGGGGACCGTGGAGGCCGAGCCGGCCGAGGCTGACCACCCTGCAGCCAGCGCCAGGGTCGGTTCGCCGGTGACCGGGGTCGTCGCCTCGGTGAGCTGCGCCGAGGGAGAGCGCGTCGAGAGGGGCGCGGTGCTTGCGCACCTCGACTCGCGAGTGGCCGATGCCCAAGTCCGCAAGGCGGCGGAAGCGGTCGAGTTTGCGCAGCTCGCGCTCGCGCGCCAACGGAAGATGGCGCCGTCCGAGGCGACCTCACAGAAAGCGATCGAGGAGGCCGAGCTGCAGCTCGCCGCCGCGCAAAGCGAGCTCGAGACGGCGCGCGCCGAGCGGGAGCTGCTCGAAATCAAAGCACCGCTCGCCGGAACTCTCGTGCGTCTGGCCGCTAGGCCCGGCGACGCCGTGGAACCAAGCACGGTGCTGGCCGAGATCGTCGACCTTCGCCGTTTGGTGGTGAGCGCCGGCGTGCGCAGCGCCGAAGCCGGCCTGCTCAAGGTTGGGCAGTCCGTCGAGCTGTCGGGGGCGCAGGCAACCACCGGCGACGCGGCCTCCAAGCTGGCGCTTGCCGGCACGCTGGCGTTTGTGGGCGCCCAGGTCGATACCAAGACGGACACAATTCCGGTGTGGGTCTCGCTTCCAGTCGTTGCGGGCCTGCGGCCAGGCGAGTTCCTCGACGTGCGCATCACGGTCGAGGTGCGCGCGGACCGACTCGTGGTGCCGGAGGAGGCCGTGGTAAGCGACGGGGAGGGCGGGAGTGCGATCGCTCTCGTGGATGGCGACTCGGCGACCTTGAGATCGGTGAAGGTTGGCCTGCGCGAGGGCGGGCTCGTGGAAGTCGAGGGGGACGGGATCCGGGAAGGTGTTTCGATCGTGACCGAGGGCGCCTACGGTTTGCCCAAGGAAACCAAGATCAAGGTGATCGGGCCCTAGCGCAGGTGCACATACCAGCACGATGAGCGCCCCATCGCGCCTCGCCCAGCTCGCCACGCGCCACGCGGCTGCCATCGTCTTCCTCAGCGTCGCGCTGTGTGTGGGTGGCATCGTCGCGGCGCTCAGCCTGCCGTCCTCGGTTTTCCCGCGGACCGATTTTCCCCGCGTCATCGTCCTCGTCGACAACGGCGTAATGCCTGCCGACGAGATGATGGCTACGATCACGCGCCCGATCGAAGAAGTGATGAAAGACATCCCTGGAGCGGTGCAGGTGCGCTCGTTGACCGGCCGCGGCTCCGCGGAGATCAACATCTTCTTCACCTGGAAAGCTGACATGGTGCAATCCGAGCTGTTCGTGCTCGGCCGGCTCGCCGAGATCCGCACCTCGCTGCCGCCCACCGCCGCAACCTCGGTGCGCCGCTTCACCTTTTCGGTCTTTCCCATCATCGGCATCAGCCTCACCAGCCAATCCCGCGACGTCACCAGCCTGTGGGAGATCGCCCGCTACGAGCTGAAGCCCCGCTTCCTGCGCATCCCGGGCGTGGCGAGCGTCGAGCTGGTCGGCGGGCGCACCCCCGAGTTCCACGTCATCGTGGATCCCACCCGCCTGCTCGCCGCCCATCTGGGGCTTGCTCAGGTGACCGAGGCGCTCCTCAAGAGCAACCTGGTGGCTCCAGCGGGCATGCACGAAGAGAACCACACGCTCTACCTCACGGTGGTGGAGGGCCGCGTCCATGCCCCGGGAGAGATCGAGGCGCTGCCGGTCGCAGTCGTGGATGGCCATCCGATTCGCGTCGGCGACGTCGCCCGCGTCGAGCGCGGTGGGGAGCCGGCGTTCAACGTGGTGACGGCGGATGGTGTCAATGCGGTGCTCCTCAACGTGCACAGCCAGCCCGACGGCAGCACACTCGACATCGCGAAGGAGCTCAAGGCTGAGTTGGCCTCGCTCCGCCGCCAAATGCCGCCGGACCTGAAGCTCGCCTTCTTCTACGACCAGTCGCTGTTCGTGCGGGACTCGGTGCACAGTGCGTGGGGCGCGATCGTCTTCGGCTTGCTGCTTTCGATCGTCATTATCTACGTGTTCCTCAAGGATGCCAGTATCACGGCGGTGGCGATCCTGGTCATCCCGGTGACGGTGCTCGCCACGCTGGTGGCGATCAAGCTCGCTGGGCTGTCATTCAACCTCATGACCTTGGGCGGGATTGCGGCCGCGATTGGGCTGGTGATCGACAATGCCATCGTGGTCGTCGAAGCGGTCCACACTAAGCTATCCGCAGGCAGGGAGGGCCTGGAGGCGGTGTGGGAGGGGATCAGCGAGATCCTCCGCCCGTTGGTCGGCTCGACCCTCACGCCGGTCGTCGTCTTCCTTCCGCTTGCCTTCCTGGTTGGCGTGAGCGGCGTGTTCTTTCGCTCGCTCGCGCTGACCATGGTGGTCGCCCTGCTCACGTCGCTCGTGCTTGCCCTCACCCTAACGCCCTCCCTGGCCGCCTGGCTCATCCGGCCGCGCCCCCAGGAGACGGTGGAGGCGCGCGAAGGCGCCGTGTTTGGCCCTGTGCTGCGGGCGTACGAGGCGACGGTCCGCGCCGCCCTCGGTCACCTCGGCTGGACTCTGGGCGCGTGCGCGCTCGTGCTGCTCGCCGGGGGCGGCGTGTACTGGGCGCTCGAGAGCGAGTTTCTGCCCGCAATGGACGAGGGCGGGTTCGTCATCGACTACATCGCGCCATCCGGCACCAGCCTGAGCGAGACCAACCGGCAGATGCTGGTGGCCGAAGGCATCCTGCGCCGAATGCCGGAGCTTGACTCGTACTCGCGGCGCACCGGCGCGCAACTCGGCCTCGCGATCACCGAGCCCAACACCGGCGATTTCCTGGTCAAGCTCAAACCGGACCGCGCGCGCTCCACCGACGAAGTCATCGCCGATCTGCGCCACGCCTTCGCCGCTGCCCTGCCCGACGTGCGGTGGGAGTTCCCGGGCATCCTCGGCGACCTCATCGGCGACCTCGAGGGAGCGCCCCAGCCGATCGAAATCAAGCTCTTCTCCACCGATGTCTCGTTCCTCAAGCGCAAGGCCCCGGAGCTCGCGGCGAGGATCGCGCACGTCCCCGGTGTGGTGGACGTTTTCGATGGCCTTGTCTACGCCGGTTCCTCGCTCACCCTGCGGGTACGCCAGGTGGACGCGCTGCGCTTCGGCTTCACGGCCGAGGAAATCGCCAATGCGGTCAACATCGCGATGCTGGGCCAGACCGCTTCGACGGTGCTGCAGGGCGACCGGGCCGTGGCCATCCGCGTCAAGATCGCGCCGCCGCGCCTCGAGCGCATCGCGAACCTGCGCACGCTCCCGCTCCGGGCGTCGGACGGCACCGTCGTGCAGCTCGCGCAGCTCGTCGACATGAGCGAGGAGCCCGGCCAGCTCGAGCTGCGCCGCGACGACCTGCGCCAAGACGTTGCCGTGACGGCGCGGCTGGAAGGGCGCGACCTGGGCAGCGCGATGGGTGAGATCCGCGCCCTGCTGAGTCGCGACGTGTCGCTCCCAGCCGGCGCCGTCGAGCTGGGTGGGCTTTACCAGCAGCAGCAGGAGTCGTTCCGCAACCTCGTGGTGGTGCTGGGCATGGCGATCGTCCTGGTGTTCACCGTGCTGCTCCTTGAGTTTCGCGGCTTTCGCGAGCCACTGGCGATCGTGTTTGGCGCGCTGCTCGCGCTGTTCGGCACGGTGCTCGCGTTGTGGGTGACGGGGACCTCGCTCAACGTGGTGTCGTTCCTTGGCGCCATCATCGGGGTCGGGATCGTGGCCAAGAACGGCATTCTCATGCTCGACTTCGTCGGCCAGCAGCGCGCGGAGGGCCTCGACGTCATCGAAGCGCTCGTGCGCTCCGGGAGGCGGCGTCTGCGCCCGGTGCTGATGACCTCGCTGGCGGCGGCGCTCGGGATGCTGCCGTTGGCGTACGGGGTCGGCTCCGGCGCCGACATGCTCAAGCCGCTCGCGATCGCGGTGATCGGCGCGCTCTGCATCTCGGTGCTGCTCTCGCTGGTCGCCACGCCGGTGGCGTACCTGTTGCTTACGACCTCCCGCCGCGGCGAATCGTGACGCGTCGAGGCCGGGAGAGGGAAGCACCGTGATGGCCGTCGGGTTGGGATTCTCGGAGCCGCAGGAGGACGCTGCGGCGCTGCGACGATGGTCCGGCTGGACCAGAAGGTGAGGAGGCAACGATGGAACGCCGATTCTTCGTGACCGCTGCGCTCTTGGCGGTGGGGCTTGTGGCCAACGCCGTCGCCGGGGACACACCGTACCGCATTGCCGCGCGCCTGGCGCCGGGCGGCGATGGGGGGTGGGACTACCTCACGGTGGACGCGCCTTCGCACCGGCTGTTCGTTTCTCGCGCCACCCGGGTGCAGGTGGTAGACCTGACCACCGGCAAGCTGGTCGGCGAGATCCCCGGCACCGAAGGCGTGCACGGCATCGCCCTCGCGCCGGAGTTCGCGGTTGGGTTCACCAGTAACGGCCGCGGCAACAGCGTCACCGTGTTCGACCTCGCGACGCTGCAGGTGAGCGGAACGATCAAGCTCGAGGCGAAGAACCCCGACGCGATCCTCTACGACCCGGCCAGCAAGCGCGTCTTCACCTTCAACGGCGGCAGCCACGACGCGACCGCGATCGATGCGAAGACGCGCGCGGTGGTGGGGACCATCCCGCTCGCCGGCAAGCCGGAGTTCGCGGTGTCCGATGGGAAGGGCAAGATCTTCGTCAACATCGAGGACAAGGGCAGCATCGCAAAGCTCGACGCCGGCACCTTGAAGGTCGAGGCCACCTGGCCGATCGCGCCGTGCGAAGAGCCGTCCGGCCTCGCGATCGACGCCGCGCACCGTCGGCTCTTCTCGGTCTGCGGCAACAAGCTGATGGCGGTGGTTGACGCCGACAACGGCCATGTCGTGACCACGCTGCCGATCGGTGGCGGCGTGGACGGCGCGGCCTTCGACGCGGCGAAGGGGCTCGCCTTCAGCTCGAATGGAGCCGGAACCGTTACCGTGGTACGCGAGGAGACGCCCGAGAAGTTCTCGGTCATCTCCGACATTCCTACCCAGCGGGGCGCCCGCACCATCGCCCTCGACCCGACCACGCACCGGCTCTACCTGCCCACGGCGGGATTCGGTCCCCCACCCAGCCCGAGCCCGGACAACCCGCGTGGGCGGCCGCCGATTCTGCCCGGCAGCTTCGTCGTGCTCGTACTTGAGCCAGCGATGTAGCCGGCGGCGGGGCTACCTGCCGGAAAGTGTCGCCCGCGCGGCCTCGGCGGCCTTGCGCGGATCGCAGGTGGCGCCGAGAAGGCCGCGCATCCCGCTTGCGCGCGTCGGTTTTTCCTTGGCGAGCCGGTCCAGGACGAAGATGGCGTAGGTGTCGCCGATGTCGCGCACGGCGTTGGCGACTCGTACCTTCGCGGGGCAATCGCCATCATCGGCGATCTCGCCGAGGCGGTCGATGGTTCGATGGCGCCAGGCCTGCGCCTGACCAGCATCACGGTAGTCCTCGATCGCCTCTTCCCACGCCCGCTGCGCCTGTGCGATCCGGCCGCGCCAAAAGCTCCGCTCGCCCCCTTCAGGGAGCGCATCGGCGCGGGCCCGCGCTTCCTTCCAGTTACCGGCTTCGATGAGCCGCTCGATCGGCGGCGTCAGCCTCGCCCGCAATTCGCCAATGCCCAGTACCACCAGGAGCAAGACGGCAGCGGCTCCGCCGACGAACCACAGCCAACGCGTCCCTGCCGATGACAGCCGCTCGCGGATGCGGGTCAGAAGCTCGCCGGGCAGCAACCTCGCCCACCGGCCTGGCGAGGATTTCCGCTCGCGAATGAGGGCCAGCAGTTGGCGGCGGCCCCGGCGAGCGGCGAGCGCGCGGTCAACGGAGGTGAGGTCGGGGGGCGAAAGGTCCGGGGCGCGGGCCAAGCCGATCCCGCCGTAGGGGAGGCTCGGTTCCGGCAGGCTGTCGGCTGCCACGGAACCCGCGCTGACGCGATACGGGCCGTGCGGGACGCGAAACACCCGTACCTTCTCGGGGACGCCCTTGAGCTCGAAGAGGCCCACCTCCTCGGCGGGCACCTCCGCCTTGTTCATCACCAGGTAGACAGCCTCGGTGAAGTAAATCCCCTTGGCCTCGGCGATGCCCTCCACGCGGGAGGCAACGTTGACTGGCTCGCCGAAGACGTCGTTCTGCTTCACACGAACCTCGCCGATGTTGATCGCCACCCGGACCTGGATACGGTCGGCTTCAGGAGCGCCCAAGTTAAAGGTATAGAGGCGGTCCTGAATGGCCGCACCGCAAAGCACGGCGTTGGTAGGCGACGCAAAGGTGACCAGGTAGGCGTCACCGATGCTTTTGCGCACCGTTCCGCCGAAGGCTCTGAACGTGGGCACGAGCAACATCTCGTGCACCTTGAGCAGGCGCTCGTTCTCGGCACGAGTCTGTCGGCTCGTTCGCTCCGTGAAGCCCTTCATGTCCGTGAACATGATGGCGAGATTCTCGGTGCGCATCATGGCTCGGGATTCCTTTCCGCTCTTCCTAGAACTGCGCCTTGGGCAAGAGCGTGCGCGGGTCCACCGCGCGGTCGCCTTCGCGGATCTCGAAATGCGTGTGCGGGCCGGTTGAACGGCCCGTGCTGCCGAGCAGGGCAATCACGTCGCCTTGCCTGACGTGGTCGCCGAGGTGCACCTCCAGCGCGCTGTTGTGGGCATAGATTGTGGTCGTCTGCTCGTCGTGGCGCAGGATCACCACGTTGCCATAGCCACGCAGGCCATCGCCTGCGTAGATCACGTTGCCCTCGGCCGCCGCGTGTACCGGCTCTCCGGTCTCGGCCGCGATGTCGATCCCTTTGTGCAGCCGGCCCCAGCGCTGACCGTACTCCGAGCTCACAATTCCCGCGTCGAGCGGCCAGCGCAACGCCCCTGAATACTCCTGCGGCAGCGGGAACGTGTGCCCACCGCCTGGCTTGGGCAGTGGCTTACCGCCGCTGGCGGGTGGTGTCTTCACCTTCACCTTGGGCCCGGTGACTCCGACGTGGTGCAACAGGCCGAGCACCGCTTCCTCGTCCTCGACGCCCGCGTCGTGGAAGGTCTTGAGCAGGTCCTTCTCCGCAAGGTAGCGCTTCATCCGTTCACGCACGGCCTTTGCGCTGCCGCTCAGGGCGGTCACAGCCTTCCCCGTGAAGTCGCGCGTTTTCTTGTATGCGTCGGAGCTCTCGATGGTCGCGCAACCGGATATCAACACGGTTGCGATCAACGACGCGGCTCCAGGCCAGCCGTTCACGCGCGGCCCCCCCAGTCCCGAATTGCCTTCGCCGTTTATTGCATCGAGCGTCTGCCTGATCCATCATACCCTGGCTCACGGCGTGGTCAAGGCTTTCAGGGGGCGGGAACCGGCCGATCCGTTTGGGGGGCCATGGAGTGACTTCCGAGGAAGACGCCGCGCGGCCAGCGGGCAAGCCGGAACCGCCCGAGGGTATCCGCGTGTCCCACGTTTCCGGCCTGCTGCGGTCGTTGCCGCCCGATGCCCGGCGCCTGTTCGCGGCGCAGGCGGTGCGCCTGTTCGCCTATAGCTTCCTCTCAGTAGTCCTGGTGCTCTACCTCGCCGCCGCTGGCCTGTCCGCCGGCGCCATCGGCGTCCTGCTCACACTCACGCTGGTGGGCGACACCCTGGTTTCGCTCTACCTCACCACCTCAGCGGATCGGTTCGGTCGCCGCCGCACGCTGCTGGTCGGTGCGGCGCTCATGGTGGCGGCGGGCGCCGTGTTCGCATTGACGAAGAACTTCGCCGTGTTGCTCATCGCCGCGACGATTGGCGTGATCAGCCCAAGCGGCAACGAGGTCGGTCCGTTCATTGCAATCGACCAGGCGGCAATGTCGCAGACGGTCGCGGAGAAAGCGCGCACACGGGTGTTCGCCTGGTACCGGCTGGCGGGCGCGCTCGCCACCGCGCTGGGGTCGTTGGCAGGCGGCGGGCTTTCGGGTGTGCTCCAGCACCGCGGTGCGACCGCGTTCGCGAGCTATCGCGCGGTGGTGCTCGGGTACGCCGCGTTGGGGGTGGTGCTCGCGCTGCTGCTGGCGAGGCTCTCTCTCGCGGTCGAGGTTGCAATCTCCCCGAATTCGCATCGCCTGGGCGGGTTCGGTCTGCACCGGTCCCGTCGCGTGGTGTTCTCGCTCGCCGGGCTGTTCGCGCTCGACGCCTTCGGCGGCGGGCTCATCGTGCAGAGCCTCGTCGCGTACTGGTTCCACCTCCGCTTCGGCGCGGAGCCGGCGATGCTCGGCGGGATCTTCTTCGGCGCCAACTTGTTCGCCGGCGCGTCCGCGCTGGTCGCCGCGCGCATCGCGGACCGCATCGGCCTGATCAACACGATGGTGTTCACGCACATCCCATCGAATGTACTGCTCATCCTCGTGCCGCTGATGCCGACGTTGCCGCTCGCGATTGCCGTGCTGCTCCTGCGCTTCTCGATCTCGCAAATGGACGTGCCGGCGCGGCAGTCGTACACGATGGCGGTGGTCGAGCCCGACGAGCGCTCCGCGGCGGCCGGCATCACCGGCGTCGCGCGCACCACCGGCGCGGCGCTGGCGCCGGCGATCGCGGTACCGCTGTTCGCGAGTCCGGCGTTGATGGGAATGCCCTTCATCCTCGCCGGCGGTCTGAAGATCGTTTACGACCTGCTGCTCTGGGTACGTTTCCGCTCGGTTCGTCCCAGGGGCTGACCTCTTGATGCGCATCTGTGCCTTTCGGCGGGTCGCTTGCGGCGGGGAAGGTGGGTCGGTCGCGCTCGCCCACGGCATGTTGTGCGGCGTGATCGAGGAACGAGGCTGCCTCGGCGAGGTCGAGTACGACACGGAGCTGAGGTTTGCGATGGCTTACTCCGGGGCGGTTCGCGTAGCGGCAGCAGTGGCTACAATCAGCGCATGCACGACCCTTGCATCGACGCGGCCGACCTCGCCGCCTGGGCCAAGATCCTGATCGACCACTCACTCGGCGGTGTCGCGCCGGGCGAGCGGGTCATGCTCAAGGGCGAGCCGGTATGCTGGCCACTCCTCGAAGTCCTGGAGCGGGACGTGATCCTCGCCGGCGGTCTCCCCGACGTGCTCCTGGTGCCGCCCAACAACGAGCGCGGCCGGGTGTGGTCGGCCGCCATGGCTGCGCACGGCACTCGGGAGCAGATAGCCGCGACGCCGGCGTGGCACCGCGACCGCTACGAGACCATGACCAAGTACGTCGAGGTGCTCGGTGCCGAGGACCCGGCGGCGTATGCGTCCTTGACCGCTCCGCAGCGCCAGGCGCTCGCGCAGGTCGACGAGCCGTTCTGGGCGCTCCGGCTCGCACGGCGGTGGGTGCTGACGCTTTACCCTACGCCGGCTTTTGCCGCGGCCGAGGGGCTGCCGTTTGACGAGTACGTGCGCTTCATCGTGGCGGCCTCGACCGCCGACCCGGTGCCGCTCAAGGCGGCAGCGGAGCGCCTCGCCCCGCTGCTCGAACACGGCCGAAGCGTGGAGATCGTTACCGTCCGACCAGACGGCCGCGAGCTGCTCTTGAAGCTCGACATCACACCGTCGCTGCCCGCGCTGTCGTACGGTCTGCGCAACCTCCCCGACGGCGAGGTCTACACCAGTCCCGACGCGCGGGCCACGGTGGGCGAGATCTTTCTCGACCTGCCGGTCTACCACGGCGGGCAGGACATGCGCGGCATCTACCTCCGCTTCGAGGAGGGCCGCGTCGTGGAGCACACGGCGGAAGAGGGTGGCGAGCTGCTGGCGGCCATCGTTGGCACGGACGAGGGCGCGCGGCGGCTCGGCGAGGTGGCGCTCGGCCTCAACCGGGGGCTCGGGCGCGCCCTCAAGCACCCTCTGCTTGCCGAAAAGGTTGGCGGCACGCTTCACATCGCCCTGGGCGACGCCATCGAGGACTGTTTCGTCACCGACCCCGCTAGCGCCGGTGGCAAGACGCAGCTCGCGGAGCTCGCTTCCGCCGGCGTGCTCAACCACTCCGCGCAGCACCTCGACATCGTGGCGGACTTCCGCCCGGGTGGCTGCGGCCGGCGCGTCGCCATCGACGGGCAGGAGCTCGTGGTCCGAGACGGCGGCTGGCTGCTCCCAGGGTGACCTCAGCGAGTTGGCCCGGCGCGGTGGTTGGCTATCAGCGGGTGAGCGCGACCGCGGCGAGACGACGATCCTGCTCTGGGCACACCGCGCGGAGGTCGAGGAGGAGGCGGCCCTCATCGAGCCGGCCCACCACGGCGGGCATGCCATGCCGCAGCCGCGCGGCCTCGTCGTCGCCTCCGGGCAGTGCGACCGCCCACGACGGCAGCGTCTGATCGGGCGTGGTGCCCCCGCCGAGTACGGCACGGGTCGCGACCACGGCCACGTCCATGCCCTGCTCGCGAAGGCGGCGCGCAATCCGACGGGCGCGGCGCCGCAGCTCCGCCTCGGTGAACGCCAGCAGCCGGTAGAGCGGGACCCGCTCGGGCCGGTCAGCGAGGTAGGCATCGAGCGTGGCTGCGAGCGAGGCGAGCGCGCTCTTGTCGGGGCGCAGCGCGCGCCGCAGCGGATGGCGATGCAGAGGCGCCAGCGCTTCGCGGCTGCCCACCAGCACGCCAGCCTGGGGTCCGCCGAGCAGCTTGTCGCCGGAGAACAGCACCGCATTGGCGCCCGCAGCGACGAGCTCGCGGACCGTCGGTTCACGGTGCAGCCCATACGCGGTCAGGTCGAGGTGGCAACCGGAGCCCTGGTCGACCCACACCGGCAGCCGGTGCGAGCGGGCCAGCTCGACCAGGGCGGGAAGCTCTGGCTGGGCGACGAACCCCTCGAGGCGAAAGTTCGAGCGGTGCGCGACGAGGATCCCTGCGGTGTCCGGGCCGATCACGCGGGCGTAGTCGTCGAGATGCGTGCGGTTGGTGCAGCCCACCTCGACGAGGCGCGCGCCGCTCGCGGCCATCAGCTCGGGGAGGCGGAACGAGCCGCCGATCTCGATGAGCTCCCCCCGCGAAACGATCACCTCGCGGCCGGCGGCGTGGGCGGCGAGGAGCAGCACGAGCGCGGCCGCGTTGTTGGTGACGACGGTCGCAGCCTCGGCCCCAAAGTAGCGGGTGAGACGCGAGACCAGCGGCGCGAGGCGCTCGCCCCGCCCGCCACCCTCGAGGTCGAACTCGAGTGCGATGTACGTGGGGAGCGGCGGATCGAGCCGCGGGGCGCGGCCGAGGTTGGTGTGGATCAACACCCCAGTCGCGTTGATCACCTCTGGGTATGCACTCGCGGCACGGCGCGCGAGCCGCTGCAGTGCGTCCGCCACCAGGGCCGCAAGCTGGGGCGGCGGCTCATCTGCGGCGATGCGCTCCCTCGCCTGGGCCAGCGTCTCCCGGACCGCCTCACGCGCTGCGCCGTGCCCGTGCAGCTCCGCGGCTTGCTGCAGCTCCGGCTCGGCGAGGAGCCGATGGACCGCGGGCAATGCCGCCCAAGGCTTGTCCATAGCGTGGATTGTAGCCCCGGGTCGCCGTGGTTGGATCGTGGGCCGCGCGATTTGTGTATGCTTCCGCCGATGAGCAGCGTCGACCCGGTCGAGCGGTTCGAGCGTTGGCTGGAGGAGCTGGCGCGGAAGTGGGAGCGCTTCTTCGCGCGTGATCCTCAGGTTCCGCTGCCGCCTGAACGCGAGCGAGCTGCGCTGGATCGGCGCCTCAAAGAGATGAGTCAGCGCGAGAGCCGATCCTCGGCCGAGCAATTTCGGCTCGAGCAGTTGCTCCACCGTTTTGCCACCTACAACCAGCTCTGGCAACGGATGCTCCGCGAGCGCGAAGAGGCGCGCGCCGCCTCGGGCGCTGCGGTGCGCGCCCTCAACGTCCAACCTCCGGCGCCCGTACCAGACAACGGCGAGGAGTATCAGCGGGTGTTTGCTCGCTACACGGCGGCGCTGGGGCAAAAGGGCAAGCCGGCGGCGGTGAATTTTGCCCGCTTTCGGGACGTGCTCGAGAAGCAACGGTACGATCTTGAAAGCCAGGGGGCGAAGGTGGAAGGTTTTGACGTCGTTGAAGATGGCCCGAACGTGAAGGTTCGCGCACGGGTGCGTCGAGGGAGGCAGGGATGAAGTACGTGGTAACCGGGCTGCTGATGGCGATCCTGGCGACGGCATCTGGAGCGGCGGTCTTCGAGCGGTACCTGTCCAACGAACGCCCGCTCGACCGGGCCATTCTCAGCTACCTCGAGCTCGAGCGCTCTGGCAAGGCATCCTCGTGGGACCTCGCCAACCTTGGCGTGCTGCTGCTGGAGAAAGGCTTCCCCACCGACGCGGAGCGCTACCTGCGCAAGGCACTCGCCGCCGACAAGCACAACTTCGAGGCCGCCTACCGCCTGGGCCTCGTGCTGCAGCGTCAGGGGGACGATCGGGGAGCGATCAAGTACTACCGTCGAACGCTCAAGGAACGTCCCGGCCATGGCTACGCCCGCTTCATGCTGGCGATGGCGGAGGAACACTCTGGGCGTCGCGCAGCAGCAATCCGCGACTACGCCAAGGCGTACCACTTCGTGCCGGAGCTCGCTGATCCGCGGCGGAATCCCCTCGTGCTTGACTCCGAACTGCAAGCCGAGGCCGCGCTCAAGCGCTACCAGGAGCGAAAGCTGACCTCTACCCTCAAGGTCACCCCGCTCGACCCGGATGCGGTCAAGCGCATGATGGAGGCGAAGACGGCCTCAGCCAAGCAGCCGCCGGACGCGAACCAACCCGCGGTGGTGGCTCCGCCGGCTGCTATCAAACCCGTTCCTGCCCAGCCTGCCCCGACCCCGCAGCCTGTGACACAAACCGTTGTGGCGCCTCCGGTCATCCCGCCTGAGGCGCCGACACCGGTGGAGACGGCACCAGCCGCGCCCCCGGTCGCGACGCCGCGCGCCGGGCCCGTGATCCGTCCCCGTGCCGGCCCGGCGCGACCTGTGCCGCAACCGCCCGCGGCGCTGCCCACGGCACCGCCCGCGACGAATCCGCCGGGTAACGGCTAGCAAGTTTTTCCGGCTGGTCGCTACGGCGAAGACGAGCCAGGAAGCCGGCGTTCACACGTTGAAGCGGAAGGTAATCACGTCACCGTCTTGAACCACATACTCCTTGCCCTCGAGGCGCAAGGTGCCGCGCACGCGACAGGCGGCGAACGAGCCGGCGGCGACGAGCTCCTCCCACGGCACCACCTCGGCGCGGATGAAACCGCGCTCGAAGTCGGTGTGAATTGCCCCGGCAGCCCTCAGGGCCGGGGTCCCGGCGGGGATCGACCAGGCGCGGCACTCATCCTCTCCGGCGGTGAGGAACGAGATGAGCCCGAGCAGCGCGTAGGCGGCGCGGAGCAACCGGTCGAGGGCGCGATCGGGCAGGCCGAGGTCGGCAAGAAACGCCGCCTGATCGGCCGGGGCAAGGCGCGAGATCTCCTGCTCGATGGCGGCGCACACCGCGCTCACGGCCACCTGGGACTCGCTCTGCCAGCGCGCCAGGCCCGCACCGGCAATGGCCCCGGCGAGATCGCCCGCAGCGTCCTCACCGGCGTTGAGCACGACCAGTAGCGGCTTGAGCGAGAGGAAGGTGAACCCCTTGAGCTGACGGCGCTCCACGGCGGAGAGCTCGACGCGGCGTAGCGGCGTGCCCGCTTCGAGCGCGATCCGGCAGCGCTCGAGGGTGTCGCGCTCCGCCTCCAGCTCCGGCGCCTTGCGTTTGCCGATCTCGCGGCTGAGTCGATCAAGCCGGTTCTGAGCGACTGCGAGATCGGCAAGCAGCAACTCGGTCTCGATCAGCTCGAGGTCCCGGGCTGGGTCTACGCTCCCCTCCGGATGGGGAACCAGCTCGGACGCAAACCCTCGCACCACCACCGCCAACCCGTCCATGGTGCGCAGCTCGGGCACGTTGAGGCTTGCGGCCCCGCCCCTGACGATGCCGGGAACGTCGACGAAGCGCACCGTCGCGGGCGTGTGTTTGCGCGGCTTGAACAACGCGCTGAGGCGGTCGAGCCGGGGATCTGGCACCTGGGCAATGCCAATGTGCGCAGCGGTCTTTCCCTGCGTCGCGGCGGGATCGTGCCCGGTGAGCAGGGAGATGAGCGTGGTCTTGCCTGACTGCGCAAGCCCGACGATGCCAAACTCCATGGTCGCCTCCCGGGAGATTCTACCGGCAAACCTTGGACGTGTGCCTGGCTGCGGTACCGCTGATACACTTTCGTCCGGGAGTAAAGACATGCATAGCCAGACTTGCATCAGCCTCGCGTTGGCGGGCGGCTTGCTCGCCGGCGCGGCGGCGGCGCAAACAAGCCCGCTCGATGGTGCGCGCGCCGCATACGCTCGGCGCGCCGACCCCACCGCCGCGCAGTCCGCGGTCGAGCTATTCCGCCAGGCGGCAGCGGCGGATACAGCGTCGTACGAGGCACGCTGGGAAGGGGCACGAGCCGCGTACTTCTATGGCACCTATAGCCGCGCGAATGCGCCAGACCGGGAAAAGATGACCGTCTTCGACGCGGGCATCACGCTCGCCAAGGAGGCCGTGGCGCTTTCGCCCAAGGGCGTCGAAGGCCACTTCTGGCTTGGCGTGCTATACGGCGTGTACGGCGAGGCGAAGGGAATCTTCAAGTCGCTTGCCCTGGTGCCGTCGATCAAGCAGGAGATGCAGACCTGCCTCGACCTCGACCAGGCGGTGGAGGGATGGGGGCCGGACCGGGTACTGGGACGCATGTACTTCAAGCTCCCCTGGTTCAAGGGCGGGGACAACACGAAGTCAATCGCGCACCTGGAAAAGTCGCTGGGTGGGGCGCCCACCAACGCCCTCACCCGGCTCTACCTGGCCGAGACGTACAAGAGCGAGGGGATGAAGGCCAAGGCGATCGAACAGCTCCGGGCCATCGTGGCGATGACCCCCGATCCGCGCTGGGAGGCGGAGCAGCCGTCGATTGTGGCGCAAGCGAAGAAGCTGCTCGCAAAATTGACGTAACGCATCAGCCGAGGTGGGTTGGGCGGCAATGCGGAGGGAGCGATGGCGACACGGCCCGGTGGACACAAGCAACTGGTCCTGGCGGTGATGATGGTTGCGGCCCTGCTTGGTGGTTGCGCCCGTGAGGCCGGTCAGGTGGCGCCCGCTCCAGCCATTCCAGAGGGGGAGTTTGGCTGGCTGGCCGGAGACTGGTGGGGCACGTTCGAGGGTGGATGCGCGGACGAGCGCTGGAGCGCTCCGGTCGCAGGCACCCTCATGGGCATGTTTCGCTATACCAAGGTCAACAAGGTGGAGTTTTACGAGTTTCAGGTGATCGAGCCAGGGCCCGCCGGGCCGACGCTGCTGTTGCGTCACTTCAAGCCGGGACTGCTCGCGTGGGAAGAGAAGGACAAGCCGCTCGCCTTCCATCTCGTCTCCCAAGGGCCGCGCGAGGCGATCTTCGAGCACAACGACGCGAGCAAGCCGGCGCGCCTCACGTATCGGCGCACCGGCGGCGACGAGATGGTGGTGACGGTCGAGCGCCCGGGCGGTGCACAGCCGAGGGTGGACGAGTTCCACTACGTGCGCGTCCAGGGCAGCAGGAACCCCTGCCACATCCCCGAATAGCGCTCGCGGCCCTCCGCCTCGCCAAGAGCCGCGAGCGTGATCGATCCGCCGAGGGTTCACTACCACCGCTGCCTCTCGGGCGGATTCGGGCAGTAGACCCCTGAGAAGCCCCGTGCGGCCTCGCGGCGCTCGAGCGGGTCTGGCGCAGGCGGCAGCACGCCGAGGCGCGCAAGCTGTTCGTGAAATTCGTAACGGATGCGCAGCTTCGCGGCGGGCCTGTCCTCCAGGGCGAGATTGACCCACTCAACCTCGTGCGGGGTGCGCGCGCCGATGCCGGTCGCGGCGTAGTCATCGCGGAGCTTGCGCTGGGTGCTCGGCGCCTGCACCGTGCCGGCAGCGCCCATGCTTTCCGCAGTGGATCCAGGCGCGGGGGCGAGGGGCTCGCCGGCCGAGCCGCTCTTCTCCGGCGCGAGCGGCGGCGCGACCAAGGGGCGTACGGCGACAGGAGCCGCCTTCTCCCGGTAGAAGACCGCCTCGATCACGCCGAGGTTGTCGGTCTGGCCGAGCCAGGCGCCGTATGAGGAGCGCTCCCCGGTGAAGTAGAAGCGCCGCGCCTCGCTGCCACTCGTTTGCCAGCCGGTGATTTCGATGGTCTCGTACGGGTCGAGCACCCATTTCGCCGCGCTGCGCGCGTCGGCGTGGCGCGCGTCGATCGAGTTGAGCCCGTCAACCGCCAACGCTACCGCCACCCGCACCGGCAGGGGGTTGGTGATGCGCAGGACGTACTCGCGGCCCCGCACTGCCTCGACGTACACGGCGCCGCGCGCGTTGTACTCGGGACGGGGCGTGCCGTCGAGGAGCACCTGAAGTGAAAATCCGCGGTCGGACGACGCTTTGGCGGTCACGACCAAAGACAGGGTGGCGACGACGGCGACGGTGAGAATCCTGGTGAGTTTCATGGGAACCTCCCTTCGCCAAAGTGAGACCGCTACGGCGCGGAAAAGTTCCCGTGCCGCGTCGAGCGGTGCTGAGCCCGGAAACCTCAGTTGGGTTCGTGACGAGAGGGCGGAAATGCCGATGATGACGGGCGAACGTAGGGGCGAGGACCGGAGCCGTACTGCACAGTACGGCGGCACGGTGCGAGCCCCGAGTACGCCCGCCAGCGCGGCAAAATCCGCCCTCGCAGTAGAAGCCAACTGGGGTTTCCGGGCTGAGTGCTCACGGGCGGAAGCGAACGAGCGTGTAGCGCCCAGGAGAGAGATGGAGCGAGGCAGCGACGGTCGCAAGCGGCGTCTTCGCGGGAGTGATCTCTCGTCCGGTCGTGTCGCGAACGGTCACCGAACCGTCGCGGTGCACCTCGACCTGCCAGGAGGTGTCCGCGGGGGGCGTCGCGCTCCCCGGCAAAAGCGGCCGCCCTACCACCACGTCACCCGCACGCAGCACGCATACCACCGCGTAGCTCACCGAGCTGGCGGCACCGGCGAGCTGGCGGGGCGGGGACGCGGAGCTCTCCGTCGCCAATGGCCCGTTTGCGGTTGACGCCGAATACGTCGTCCCCGCGCGGCCGATGGCGGCGCCGCGAGGCGCAGCCTCAGCGGCGGGCTGTTCGCCTGGGGCAAGCGCCTCGCGTTCTCGCGTCGGGGCGGGCTCGGCCGGTCTCGCGGCCACCTTGACCGGCGGAGCCGGCGCGAATGCAGGCGACATGGGAGGCTCTGCAACGCTCTTGCGTCGCTCGCCGGAGGCGGCGGGGCTTGGCCTGCGAGCCGGTGGTGGCGCAGGCGCGGCTGCCTCGCGACGCTCGGTCTCGTCAGCCCGCAGCTCGAACTGGGGCAAGGTCTTGGCGACCTTGTCCATCGTCGTTACGGTGTGCGCGGGCGTGGCCAGCGGCGTCGGCCGGAACAGCTCGTACAGCCGATAGCCGGATACCATCACGAGGAGGAGCGCGACCAGTGCTGCGCCTGCCCAGGCGGGCCGCGCCACCATGTTCCACCACGGCCGACGCGCGGCGCGTTCGGCGCGAACGTTAGCCATTACGCGGGAATGAAGGAACGGGGGCGGCGGCGAATCCTCGCGCATTGCGCGCAGCTCGCGCCGCATCGCCTGGGCGCGCTCCCAGGCTCGACGGCAGGCGGGACAGCTCGCGAGGTGGGCGGCGGCCTCGCCGGATGTTGGCGGCTGCTCGTCGTCGAGCAGGCGGAGGAACTCCTCGCAGGTCATGGCCACACTCCCTCGATCTCGGCTCGCAACGCGGCGCGCGCCCGGGCGAGCCGCGACTTCACCGTGCCCACGGCTACGCCGAGGACCAAGGCGATCTCCGCGTAGTCGAGCCCCTCGATCTCCCGCAGCACGAGCGCCTCGCGGTGCTCGGCTGAGACGGACGCGAGGGCGCGGGACAGCGCGCGCCGCAGCTCGCCACCGAGCGCATGGGCTTCCGGCGAAGGCGCCGGATCAGGCAGCGGCAGCTCGGTCGGCGGATCGCCGTCGTTGGCTGCCGTCTCGAGCCCCACGGTGCGGCGGCGGGCGCGATGCTCGGCGGTGACAAGACGGCTGCGACACGCGTTCACCGCGATGCCGACGAGCCAGGTCCGAAAGGTCGCCGCGCCGCGGAAACGAGCGAGACCACGAAATGCGCGCAGGAACACCTCCTGGGTCGCGTCGAGGGCGTCTTCGCTGTCGTCGAGGAGCCGCCGACAAATCCGATAGACCTCGGCTTCGTGGCGGCTCACAAGCGTCTCGAACGCATCCTCGTCGCCGGCGCGAGCGAGCGCCACCTCGCTGGCGTCCGCGTCCGCGGGTGCGGCGTCGAAGTTGCGGCTCGCGAGCCAGCTCGGCACGACCGCACGATAGGCCAGGGTGGCGCTCACCGACAAGGTCCCCCGCTTCGTGAGACCGGGTATCGCGAGGTTTGTTCCTGGGCTCTTGCTGCCGACGCGTCGCCGGGGGCCGCGGGGAGCGAACGCAGGCCGGAGGCTTCAGCTCGGGCGGCATGAGGAAAAGGGGCCGCGCCAAGGGTGATTTGGCCATGACGGGAATTTGTCGGTCCGTCGGCGGGGTTGGCGATTGCTGGCGCGAATGGTAGCTTGGCCGATACGCAGTATCACGGGTGGGAGGGCACAATGCAGCGCAAGGGAAGTGCGGTTTGGCAGGGCGATCTCAAATCCGGTACGGGCACGGTGTCAACCGAGAGTGGCGTGCTCAAGGAAGCGCGCTACAGCTTCGCCACGCGTTTCGAGAACGGCCTCGGCACCAACCCCGAGGAGTTGATTGCGGCGGCACACGCCGGCTGCTTCTCGATGGCGCTCTCCGGGCAATTGGGTGAGGCCAAGCTCACGCCGGTGAGCATTCGCACCACCGCCAGCGTGACCATCGAGCGGGTCGAGGCAGGCTTCACGGTCACGCGCGTGCATCTCGACGTTGTGGCGAAGGCGCCGGGCGCCTCGCAGGCGGCGTTCGAGCAGGCGGCAGCCAACGCCAAGGCCGGCTGTCCGATCTCGCGCCTGCTCAAGGCGGAGATCACGATGACCGCCAAGCTCGAGGGCTAGAATTCTTCACGCTGGCGGGCCAGCACCATTAACAATCAAGCATGAACCCGCGGGAGCACCATGATCTCCGGGGGAGCACCTTCCA
The DNA here is from genome assembly GCA_044447965.1 of Thermoanaerobaculales bacterium. Classification (GTDB taxonomy): domain Bacteria; phylum Acidobacteriota; class Thermoanaerobaculia; order Thermoanaerobaculales; family Thermoanaerobaculaceae; genus DATIYW01. The sequence goes on from JBIOGJ010000002.1 coordinate 129,153, forward strand.
GGTGCGACCATGCAAGGCCCCCGAGCGCGGACCGGTCGCGGCGAGACGCCGCGCCCACCAAGCTCCCTTCTCATTGTTCGTGGTGCCGGAACCCGGCATGGGAACTCCCAGCACCGCGGAAACGCGAGGCCGAGTGCCGGGCTTGACGTGCACGTGGCGGCAGGCTAGAACGAGGGCGCGAGTGAGGAGGCCGCGATGCTGCTCACCATCGACCCGGTTGAGCCCGAACCCTGGCTGCTGGCGCGCGTCGTCCAGACGCTGCGGCGTGGCGGTGTGGTGGTGCTCCCCACCGACACCGTGTACGCCTTGGCCTGTACCCTCGACGATCCAGGTGCGATCGAGCGGCTTTACGGTGTGAAGGGGATCAGCTCCGCCAAGCGGCTCTCGCTCCTGGTGGCCGACGTCGCCGCCGCCAGCCGCTACGCCAAGGGCATCACGAACCCGGTCTTCCGCATGATGCGGCGCGTGCTGCCGGGCCCGTACACCTTCATCTTCCAGGCGACGTCGGAGACGCCGCGGATCATGTTGCACAAGCGCCGCACGGTGGGTATCCGCATTCCCGATTGCCCGATCGTCGCCGCGGTGCTCCCCGAACTGGGCGGCCCGTTGCTCTCAACCTCGGTGCGCAACGAGGGCGACGAGTTTCTCCTCGACCCCGCCGAGATTGAAGCGGCTCTGTCCGGCCAGGTCGACCTCGTGGTCGATGGTGGCCTGCTCGTCAACGAGCCTTCGACTGTGATCGACCTCTCCGGCGACGAGCCCGCGCTGGTCCGCGCGGGTAAGGGCGACGTGGATTCTCTCGGACTGTTCGCGTAAACCGTCTTCGCTAATTTGGCTCGCCCTGGGCCGACGCCCACGCGGCTGCCGGCTGCGGTTCTGCCGCGGCCCGGCCGCGCCGGAACGGAAGGCCGTGCGCGAGCATCGTTTGGAGTCGATCCATGTAGAGGTAGACGACCGGCGTGACCACGAGGGTGAGGAGCTGCGAGAACACGATGCCGCCCACGACCGCGAGCCCGAGCGGCTGGCGGGACTCCGCGCCGGCGCCGATTCCGAGCGCGATCGGGAGCACGCCCAAGAACGCGGCCATCGAGGTCATCATGATCGGGCGGAAGCGCACGAGGCACGCCTCGTAAATCGCGTCGGCCGGGCTCTTGCCCTCCTTGCGCTGCGCCTCGAGCGCGAAGTCGATCATGATGATGCCGTTCTTCTTCACGAGGCCGACCAGCATGATGATCCCCACGAACGCGTAGATCGTGAGGTCCACGTGGAACAGCAGCAGCGTAGCCAGGGCGCCGAACCCGGCGAGCGGGAGTGCCGAGAGGATCGTGATCGGGTGGATGAAGCTCTCGTACAGGATGCCGAGCACGATGTAGATCACCACGATCGCCATGAGGAGCAAGAGGCCGAGGCCCGACAGCGACGACTGGAACGCCTGGGCCGTGCCCTGGAACGAGGTGGAGATCGTGGCCGGGACGAGGCCGCGCTCGGCGGCGCCCACCGCGGCGACGGCGTCGCCGAGCGATATTCCCGGGCGCAGGTTGAACGAGAGCGTGACGGCGGGAAGCTGACCGAGGTGGTTCACGAGCAGCGGCCCGAGGCCGTGCACGAACCTCGCGACCGCGGCGAGCGGCACGAGGTCACCGCTCGAGGCGTGCACATACAGTTCGGAGAGATTGCCCGGGTCGACCTGGTGTGGCTGCTCGACCTCCATCAGCACGCGGTACTGGTTGGTGGGCGTGTAGATCGTCGAGATCTGGCGCGCGCCGTACGCGGAGTAGAGCGCGTCCTCAACCGCGGCCGGCGTGATGCCGAGCACGGCCGCCTTGTCGCGGTCGATCTCGACGTTGATCTCCGGGTTCTTGATCTGCAGGTCGCTCGTGACGTCGACGAGGCCCGGGATCGCTCGCAACTTCGCTTCGAGCAGCGGCGCGACGCGGTACAGCTCCGCGGTGTCGGGCCCCTGCAGGGCAAACTGGTACTGGCTCTTGGTGAGCTGCCCGCCGATACGGATCGGCGGCGGGTTCTGCAGGTAGACACGGATGCCGGGGACCTGCGCGAGCTTGCCGCGCAGCTCGGCGACGATCTCGTCCGCCGAGAGCTTGCGCTCGGCACGCGGCTTGAGGTGCATGAAGATGACCCCGACGTTGTTGCCGAACCCCGGGCGGCCGCCCGCCGAGGACATGAACGCGGAGACGTTGGGATCCGCCTTGACGATCTCGGCGAGTGCCTGCTGGTGGCGCACCATCTCGTCGAAGGAGACGCTCTCGGCCGCCTCGGTGAAGCCAAAGATCTGTCCGGTGTCCTCGCTGGGAATGAACCCCTTCGGCACGATCATGAAGAGGCCTATCGTCGCGGCCGTGATCGCGACCGAGGTGGTCAGCACCGTGGCCTGGTGGCGCAACGACCACTGGAGGCCACGGTCGTAGAGGTGCAGCATCCCGTCGAAGAACCGCTCGAAGAACTGGAAAAGCGCGCCGTGGCCCTTCTCGGATGGCGGGCGCAGGAAGCGGCTCGACATCATCGGAGTGAGCGTGAGCGACACGGCGCCGGAGACGAGCACCGCGACACCGATCGTGACCGCGAACTCGTGGAACAGCCGCCCGATCACGCCGCCCATGAACAGCACCGGGATGAACACGGCGGCGAGCGACAGCGTCATCGACACGATCGTGAAGCCGATCTCCTTGGCGCCGGCGAGGGCGGCGGCGAACGGCGCCTCGCCGAGCTCCATGTGGCGCACGATGTTCTCGAGCATGACGATGGCGTCGTCGACCACGAAACCGAGCGAGAGCACGATCGCCATCAGCGAGAGGTTGTCGAGCGAGTAGCCGAGGAAGTACATCGCGGCGAACGTGCCGAGGATCGAGAGCGGCATCGACAGCGACGGGATCACCGTGGCCGAGACGTTGCGCAGGAACAGGAAGATCACCATCACCACGAGCGCGAGCGTGAAGGCGAGGGTGAACTTGACGTCGTTGACCGAGTCGTGGATCGAGGCGGCGCGGTCGTAAAGCACCAGCATCGAGACCGAGGCTGGGAGCTGGGCGCGGAAGGTGGGCAGCAGCTTTTGCACCGCTTGCGAGACCTCGACGGTGTTGGTGCCGGGCTGGCGCTGGATCGCGAGCACGACGGCGCGCTGGTCGACGAGCCACGCGGCGGTCTTGTCGTTTTCGACCCCGTCGACCACGCGGCCGAGTTGGTCGAGCCGCACCGGGTTGCCGTTGCGGTACATGACGATGATGCGCCGGTACTCGGCGGCCTTCATGAGCTGCCCGTTGGCCTGCACGGTGTACGCGGTGTGGGGTCCCCACAGCGTACCGGTCGGCAGGTTCACGTTGTCGGTCTGGACCGCCGTCTCGACCTGATCGATGCCGATGCCGCGGGTGGCGAGCTGGTTGGGGTCCAGCTTGATGCGGACCGCGTACTTCTGCGCGCCGTAGACGAACACCTGGGCCACGCCCGAGACGGTCGAGATGCGCTGCGCCAGGAGGGTCTCGCCGTACTCGTCGAGCTGGTAGATGGGGATCGCCGGCGAGGTCAGAGCGACGTACAGGATGGGCTGATCCGCCGGGTTCACCTTCTGGTAGCTCGGCGGGTACGGCATGTTCTGCGGCAGGTTGCGGTTGGCGCGCGCGATCGCAGCCTGGACGTCCTGCGCCGCGGCGTCGAGGTTGCGGGAGAGGTTGAACTGGAGCGTCACGTTGCTCGTGCCGATGCTCGATGTCGAGGTCATCGAGTCGATGCCGGCGATCGTAGAGAACTCCTTCTCGAGCGGGGTCGCGACCGAGGAGGCCATCGTTTCGGGGCTGGCGCCCGGAAGCGTCGCCGACACCTGGATGGTGGGAAAGTCAACGTTGGGCAGGTCCGAGACCGAGAGCAGGCGGTACGCCATCACGCCGAACAGCATCACTCCGGCCATCACCAGGGTCGTCATCACCGGCCGCCGGATGAACACTTCCGAGATGCTCATGAACGTCCTCCTTCGTTAGCCTTCCGTCGCGGGTCGGGACGACAGAGCTCCCGACCGAGCAAAGCTTTCGAAAAGCGACTGGCCGCGGCAGGATGCCGCTCCCACTGAAGGTCTTCTCCCCCACCTTGGGAACACCTGAGCTTCCTAGGGAGCATTTGAATCTCCGTGGGAGCACCTAAGCCTCCGTGGGAGCACCTTCCAGGTGCGACCGAGCCAAGCTCTCGAGAGCCGATCAGTCGCGGCAGGGTGCCGCTCCCACTGGGTTCCTTTTGCATAGTTTGTAATGCCTGCGGCCGGGATGGGCCTCCCAGGCGACGTCCGCGAGGTAACCCCCGTCGATGGCGACAATCTCCCTGGCGCGAGCTTCTTGCGGTCACAACAAAAGTCTCCGTTCGGGCGTGAAAACGCGAGGGAAGGCCCGCTTCTTCCGCGCCTGTGGCTGGTCGCCCGAAATGTGGCCATGCGGGCGTGATTCATGGCGGCTGGCCGGGTGCCCAGGGCGTCCTGCGGCGATCGTCAGCCGTCGGGTGTATCCTCAAATGAGAATGCCCAAAGACGTGCCACCCGTCGTGGCGCTGATTGCTTGGGATGAGGACAACCAGACCAGGGGGAGCGATGGTCAGTAAGTCCAGCACTCGCAGGCCCGCGAAGCCCGCCCCGTCGAGAGCCGCCGCGCAGTGGAATAGGGCGTTCGAGGCGATCGCCGACGCGGTCTGTCTGGTTGATCCCCAGGGCGCGGTCCGCCTCTGCAACAAGTCGTTCGCCAAGCTCGTGGGTCGCTCGCGCGCCGCGGTCGTCGGCGAGGATTGCTGCTCCCTCATCCACGCTGGATCGGATCACCCAAGGGGTTGTCCGCTGCCGAAGGCGTTGACGACGAAGGTCCATCAGGAGGGGGAGCTTCTTTTCGGCGATCGCTGGCTCCGGGTCACCGTAGCCCCGATCCTGGACGAGGCCGGCGCCCTCACCGGCGCCGTGCCGATTCTCTCCGAGATCACCACGCGCAGTCGCGCGGAAGAGGCCGTCCGCGAGAGCGAGGAGCGCGTGCGGGCCGAGGAATTGCAGGCGGCCATCTACGAGATCTCGGTCGCGGCCCATCAGGTGGACAGGTTGGAGCAGCTCTACGTCTCGATTCACTCGATTCTGGGCCGGTTGATGGACGCGCGCAACCTCTTCATCGCGCTCTATGACGCGGCCAAGAACGTGGTCAGCTTCCCCTACCACGTCGACGAGATGAACGTGGCGGCGCGCCCAAGCGGCCCCCGGCGAGGGCTCACCGAGTACCTTCTCCGTACCGGCAGGCCTCTCCTGGCCACGCCGGAGGTGTTTGACGACCTCTGCCGCCGGGGCGAGGTGGAGTCCATCGGTGTGCCGTCGATTGACTGGCTCGGAGTGCCGCTGATCGTCGGCAACAGGACCATCGGCGCGCTCGTGGTCCAAACCTACCGCGAAGGCGTGCGCTACGGCGAGCGCGAGAAGAACATCCTCACCTTCGTCTCGCGCCAGGTCGCGCTCGCGATCGAGCGAAAGCGCGCGGCGGAGGCGCTCGCCCGCAGCGAGTCCCTTCTCAAGGCCGCTTTCGATCACTCGGCGATCGAGTTTTGGGTCCGGGACCTCGACGGGCGCTGCATCATGGCCAACGCGGCTGCGGTGAGCCACTGGGGCCCGCAGGTCGGGCTGCGGCCCGAGGAAACCACCATAGATCCGGAAGCTCTCGCCATTTGGCAGGAGCACAACCGTCGCGCCCTCGCGGGTGCGATCGTCCAGGGTGAGGTCGAGTACGCCACCGGTGGCGGGAAGCGTTTCTTCTACAACAGCATCGCGCCCTTCATCGTCGACGGGAAGATCGCCGGGACGACGGGGATCAACGTCGACATCACCGACCGCAAGAAGGCGGAGAAGGCGCTGCGCGAGAGCGAGGAGCGCTACCGCATGCTCTTCCAGCGCGCGCCGATCGGCGTGTTGCACTACGACACCGACCTCCGCATCACCGACTGCAACGACCGCTTTGTTGGCATCCTGGAGAGCAGCCGCGAGCGCCTCATCGGCCTCGACCTGAGCACCCTTGCCGACCAGCGCGTCCTCCCCGCACTGCGCGAGTCCCTGCGAGGCGGGCTCGGCGAATACGACGGGCCGTTCCACGCCACGACAAGCGCAGCCCAGCCGTTCGTGTCCATGCGGACGGCGCCTCTTCACCGCGAGGATGGCGCCATCGTCGGCGGCATCGCCATCGCGGCAGACATGACCGAGCACCGGCGCTTGGAGGAGCAACTTCGCCAATCGCAGAAGATGGAGGTCGTGGGAAACCTCGCCGGTGGGGTCGCTCACGACTTCAACAATCTCCTTCAGGCGATGCTCAGCCACGCGCAGCTCCTTCGCCGGCAGTCCGACGATCCGGAAAGGGTGCTGGCCGTCGAGCGGGAGCTCGAGCAGCAGATCAACCGCGGCGCCTCGCTGACACGGCAGCTCCTCCTGTTCTCGCGGCGCGAAACCGTCAAGCCGGAGCGGCTCGACCTCAACGACGCCGTGCGCGAGGCGACGCAGATCCTGCAGCGCCTGGTGCGGGCGAACATCGCGCTTGCGATCGAACTGGCACCGGACACCTTGCCGGTAGAAGCGGACCGCGGCCAGCTCCAGCAGGTGCTCATGAACCTCACGCTGAACGCCTTGGACGCGATGTCCGAGGGGGGCAGGCTTCTGATCCGAACCGGTGCCGTGGACGGCGATGAGGTCTACCTCTCGGTGGCGGACACCGGTCATGGCATCCCCGACGAAATCAGGCAGCGCATCTTCGAGCCGTTCTTCACCACCAAGGAGCCGGGCAGAGGCACCGGGCTTGGGTTGTCGGTCGTGCACGGCATCGTCACCGGTCACGGCGGGCGGATCGAGGTGGAAACCACAGTTGGCCGCGGCAGCACCTTCACGGTCATCTTGCCGAGGGCCGTATCAGGCGAGTTCACCGCAGGGGAGCCGATTCCCGCGCTGGCGCCCGAGTTGGCGCTGGGCAAGGGGGAGCGGATCCTCATCGTCGAGGACGAGGACAGCGCACGTGAAGGCCTGCGCGAAATCCTGACCAGCCTCGGCTACGACGTGGCCGCAGTGGGCAGCGGGGAGGAAGCGAAGAAGCTCATCGAGGGCCGGCCGTTCGACCTGCTGCTCACCGACCTCATGCTGCCCGGCATCATGGGACCGCAGGTAGCGCGCGAGCTGGGGGAGCGCTGGCCCGCGCTCAAGGTCATCCTGATGTCCGGCTACACCGAGGACGAGGCCGTGCGGCGCGGCGTCACCGCCGGGAACGTGCGGTTCCTCCAGAAGCCCTTCGACATGGAAGCTCTCGCGCACGAGGTGCGCGCGGCCCTGGACGAGGGACGCGCCCCGTCGGAAGCGTAGCTGCCGGCGCCACTGGCCCGGCCGCAAACTGCCGCTGTGTGCGAAGCGAAGCAACCCGGCAGGAATGCCTTCGCTTCGCGTCGAAAGCGATGCCCGGCGCTCGGCGGCACTCCAACGGTGCGCGCGAGGGTCAATCGTCGCGCTTGCGAGGCACGTCCACCACCGGCGGGGCGGCGTCGAGCACCTCATCGACCGCAGCCGTGTCCGGGCGCGGCCGGTAGACGCCGCGGCCGGCGCCGCGCCACTCGAGGTCGAACGTGTCGCCGACTACGTGAAGGACGAACTCGCCGGTGCACGACGGGCAGATGACGGTGTCGCCTTCGCGCGTCCCTTGCGGTGGGGCGATGATCGGGCCGCAGTCGCGGCAGGCGAGCATCGGGCGACCCTCGCCGGCGTGGCCGAGCACGTGGTCGAGCTCGCCGGCGCCGGCAAGGGCGAGGAAGGCGTCGACGGAGGCGGCGTCGAGCTGCGTGCCGCGAGCGTCGGTGAGCTCCGCCATCGCGTGATCAAGGACATTGCCACCGCGGTACGGGCGGAAGGCGGTGATCGCATCGAAGGTGTCGGCGATGGCGACGATGCGCGAGATCAGCGAGGGCGCACGGTCGGCGAGCCTGGCTGGATAGCCGGTACCGTCAAGCCGGAGGTGGTGCTCGAGCACCGGGGTCTCGACGAGCGCCGCGAGCGGGTGGTTGGCGAGGATCTCCTCGCCGATCTCCGGGTGAAGCTGCAGGATCGCCCGCTCCTCGGCGCTGACCGCCCCGCGCTTGTTGAGGATGGCGTCCGGGATGCCGACCTTGCCAACATCGTGGACAATCCCGCCGAGCTGGGCGAGGAAGACGTCGCCGGACGAGAGGCCGAGCTTCGCGGCGAGCAGGCGGGCGTAGCGGCTCGTGCGCCAGACGTGCCCGCCGGTGAACCGGTCACGCGCCTCGATCACCGAGACCAGCACGAGCAGCGACCTCAGCAGTGGGCGATCGACCACGAGCCGGGCGTCCGCCATACGGTGAGCCTCCCAGATGCCCCGATCGTAACACTCGGTCGCAGGGCGTGGTGCACCGGGCCCTCCGGCATCGCTCGCCATTGCCGCAGCACCGCCCGCTTCTTCCGCACTGCACCTCCACGCTTTCATTCCCGGCCCCGGTCGGAGCCGGGGCCGTCACCCCCGCGGAGGCGGGGGTCCAGCGGGAAACCAGGCCGGCGCGACGTCCATCGCCAGTATCCTGCCGCGCTCGACGTGCAGATCGGGAGGCCAGACCCTTACGGGTCGTTCGGTGCTCGGCCCGGCGCCAGGCAGCATCACCAAGCATCCGCGCGCCGACGGTAGGAGCGAAATCCCGGCACGCTGTTGCATTTCAGACAAAATAGTCGTATATAACTTTCCATGAAAAATCAATTGATCCTGGTGTTGCTGTTCGCGGCGTTGGGCGTTGCGGCGCTCGCGCAAGGTCCGGTCGAAATCACCTCCGAGCCCAGCCACCACCTCGTGCTCGAGAACGCCGCCGTGCGGGTTTTCGCGATCACGGTCAACCCGGGCGCCTCGACCCTGGTGCATCGCCACGCCCACGACTACATCGCGGTGACCCTGGGCGATGCGGAGATCCTCAATGCCAAGGCAGGCGCCGAGCCGGTGACGGTCACTTTCAAGGACGGCGACACGCGGTTCTCCCCCGCGGGCCTCGTTCATGCCGTCACGGACAAGGACGCGCAGCCGTTCCGCAACGTCACGATCGAGCTGCTCGGCCCCACGACCGGCGAGCATGCCTGCACCGGCTCGTGCTCACAGTCGCCCCCCTGCGATTCAGCCGACAAGGCGGCCTGCCCGAGCAGCGACGATCTGCTCGCATCCGATCAGTGGACCGTCACGAAGGTGACGGTGCCGCCCGGATCGCACGTGCCGCGCCACACCCACACCGGGGGCTATCTCGTGGTTCCGCTCACGAACCTCGATTTCAAAGAGCAGGACGAGAGCGGGGCGGTGACCAACGTGCATCTCGGCGTGGGCGAGGTCACGTGGAACAAGCCCGTGACCCATGAGGTGACCAACGTTGGCTCGCAGCCGGCCAGGCTCGTCGTCCTTCAGTTCAAGGGGAAGCCGGCGGGCGCAGCGCCCGCATCGAGCGGTCCCAAGGGAAAGTAGCGCCGCTCTCCCCGCCGAGCATGGCGCTACGCCAACGCCTCGAGCCGGCCGGAGGAGTGCTCAGCAGCCCGCGCGGTCCGGAGCATTTTCCATACTGATGGCCGCCCGTCTTTGCCATCTAAGCCCCGTTGGCTGTTATACTAACTTCATGGGCAGCAAGCTTTCGGTATCAAACCGATACCTCCGCGACCTGAAGGCGCGGAGGCGGGCCGTGGTGGCTTCCGTAGTCACGTCCTCGGCCATCGAGGGCTTCCGAGCCTCATTCAAGACCGAGTCGGCCACGCGGGCGGGGGTTTCACGGCCGGAGGCCGGCAAGCCGAGCGTGAGCGCGCCCCGATCGGGCGCCATTGACAATTCGGTGGATGGGGACTATAAGAAGACTGCTATCTGTCCGCGTTCATGCCGATGAGGTATGGCGCGCGCTTTATTTGGGGGTCAGCTACCTTTCCGGTAGCTGGCCCTTTTTTGATGTCCGGAGGAAGCGATGCGCGTGGCGATCTTCATAGACGGGAAGAACTTCTACGCTGGGTACAAATCCGTTGCACCGGACCGGCGGATCGACTTCCCAAAGATGGCGCGTTGGCTGGTCGAGCAGGTTAGTGGGTCCTTCCTCTGGGGCGTTTACTACTACACGGGGGTTGAAACAGGGGTGGCAGCAGAGACGGAGGAGCAAAAGGGACTATCACGCTTTCTCAACATGCTCGACCTACAACCGGGGTTTTTCGTGATGCGCTTCAACCGCAAGTTCACGACACGTCGTTGCGTTTCTTGCCAAGCACTGAATCGCTATTCTCAGGAGAAGGAAGTGGACACGACGATGGTCGCCGACATGCTCCGTCTGGCGGCCGTCAACGCCTTCGACATCATGGTCCTGGTCTCTGGCGACGCGGATCATGCCCCCGCTGTTGAGGGAGTTCGTAGCGTGGGGAAACAGGCTTTCGTGGCGACCTGGGCTGGCGAAGGCCTCTCGGCGCGCAGCCGGCAGGCCGCGTTTGACCACATCGATCTTGCCAAGGGTGTGGGCATCTTCGCCGCCGAGCAGAAGCCGGAACCGATCAACCAGCCGGTGGCCCAGGCGGCGGCGGGCCAGACGCAAGCCGGCGATTCGCAGGGGCCCTCGCATGGAGCCGCACCGCCGGAACCGGCCGTGCAGGTGACCGTCGTGGCCCAGGAGGGTGAGAGTGACACCGAGTTTCTTAAGGAGCTGCAACGAGCACAGGGCAAATTCAAGGGTGGCTACGTCGGAGTCAACTTCTTCGTGACCCGCTGGAACGCCCCGGTCCTCACGAAATCCCCCGACGCGAGGAGACGCATTCTGGATCGACTCGTCAGAGCCGAGCGCGTCGAAGTCTATGCCGCTCCCGACGGCAGCCAAGCGCTACGAATCCGCGAATAGTCGCCGCAGTTCTTGCCGCTCTTGCGTTCACAGCTCTCCAAATGTCCTGCACGGCCCATGGCGCGGTCTGCCACGCCAGCCACATCTCCTGCCACGCCCGTCAGAGGTGCCGCCGCCTTGTCTTGTCGGTGGCTCACTTCAGTAGGGGTGCAAGATGATGCGGTGCGCCTCGTCGGCGATGGCGGCGACGTTGCGCCGCTCCGAGAGCACCGGATGCCGGTCACTCGACGCGCCCTTCCGCGACCAACCGGCACAGATCCCGGCACCGACTGAAGACGCCATGCCACCAGGGGCCCTATTCGCTCCATCTCTCAGCGGAGAGAGGTAGAGCATTCAGTTCCGCGCGCGCCTCGCGCCACGAGGGATAGTGCTTGTCCAGGAGTCCGATGAAGCGCTCGCTATGCGTGGGTTCGATCAGGTGGAGCATCTCGTGGACGACCACGTACTCGAGGAGGTCCTTCGGCTTCTTCACCAGCTCCGTGTTGAGACGGATGTTACCCGCACCGTGATTGCAGCCTCCCCACTTCGTCTTCATGCGCTGCAGGAAGTAGCCAGACACCTTGACGCCGAGCTTCGCCTCCCACTTCCTGATCAGCCGGGGCGCGAGCTCGTGCAGTAGGGCCTTGTGCCAGTCGTGCATGACCTCCTCGCGCTTCGCCATGCTGCTGCCCGGGCGCACGCTGAGAGTGATCCTGCGGTGACTGAGCTGCACGGACGGCTTTTCGTCCTCCTCAACGACGGACAACAGATAGCGGCGACCCCAGAGGTAATGGCTTTCGCGCTCAATGAAGCGGTGCGGAGTCTCCCGCGCCTGGCCTTGCAGTTTTGCCTGCTGATCGCGGATCCATCCGAGCTTGGATACCGCATAGGCACGAGCCACCTCTGGGCGCGTGCCCTTGGGTGCGACAAGCGTCACGCGTCCGCTCGGCGGGTGCACCGACAGGTGGGCATGCCTCACGTCCTTGCGCGTCAAGGCGATGGCGATCTCACCGATGTAGATCGTTTCTGCCATCAGTATCCCGGCTGGTTCTTGACGAGCTCGAAGAGCGCGGCGGTTGCCTCGCGGTCGCGGTTGAGAAGTGGGAACAGCGCATTCAAGACCTGCTTCTCGCGTGCCTGGTCCCCTTTCCAGCCAGCGGGAGCCTGCTCGTGCATCACGCGGTCGATCTCCAAGGCCAACCTAAGGTGCTCGTTCCCGTATTTGGCGTGGGGCTCAGCCACCCTGTCGGCGCCGGCACGCCCCGCCGTGAGAATCCGCGGCAGGTTGTTGTAGATCACCGTCGCCTCGCGCTTGCCGTGCAGCACGGTGGGAACCCCGGCCTCGGGCTGCTTCGCCACCAGCCGTTTCACGAGCGCCTCGGCCTTTCGGAGGAACTCCTCATAGGCCGCCGTGTCCACTCGGCTCTGCTTGATGAGATCGTCGAGCAGCTTCGACATCTGCTCATAGAAGCGCGGGTCGGTGAGCTGCTCGCGGATGATGGTCTTGCGGACGTTGTTGATGATGCCTTCCGCGATGGCATTCCTCGAGAGCTTGCCCTTTTCGTTGAGCTTCCTGGCGATCGCGTCGTGGATGCCCGTCTCGATGATGAGCTCGGTCAGCGACATCTCGGCCAGCTCACCCAAGTCCGTCGCCGGGTCGGCCTGGACGTAGGTGTTCAGGAGGTGCCGCATGTCCGCCTCGTAGGGCTTGATGTCGAGCTCTTCTCCCGAGTGTTTCTTGATGGCAGAACGGATTTCGCTGTAGAACTCGACGTCCTTCTGCACCGCGGCCGCCTCGGCGTCGGAGTACTCGGCTTCCGTGAGGTCCTGCGCGATGGCCGCGAAGGCCCGCACGAAGACGGCAACGGCCTTGTAGAACGATACCCGCAACGCCTCGGTCTCGTTCAACGCGTTCGGGTTGGCGGCATCGCCGCAGAAGTAGTAGAGGAAGTGCTCCAATTCACGCGGAAGCGGCACCGGTTCGCACAGGTAGCGCAGCGCCTCGTGGGCCTCGTCGAGCTTCTTCTTGCCCTCGTGCAGCCACTCCTTGAGGTGGACGTTGTTGTCGCCGCCGTTCCCCGGGTCGGTGTCCAGTTCGTCGGAGTTGTAGACCGCGATCGCTTCCTGCACCTCGCCGAACAACTCCTTGAAATCGACGATGTGGCCGTAGTCCTTGTCGTCGCCATCCAGCCGGTTGGTGCGGCAGATGGCCTGGAATAGGTTGTGGTCGTGGAGTTCGTTGTCGAGGTAGATGTACGTGCAACTCGGCGCATCGAAGCCGGTCAGCAGCTTGCTGACCACGATCAGCAGCTTCATGTTCGCCGGCTCCTCGATGAAGCGCCGCTTGGCTTCGTCCTCGTACTGCTTGGTGGTCTGGCCCGGCTTGAGGACGTGCTGGGTGTAGGTGTCGAACTTGTAGCGCTCGTCGCTATTGGCGGGCTCGCGGGAGATTGCGTTGTGGTTCGGCTCGTATGAGGTGATGATCCCGCAGTACGGGCCGAAGCTCGTGTTCTGGAGTAGCCGGAAGTAATGGCACGCGTCGTAGATCGAGGCGACGACGAGGAGCGCCGTGCCGCGGTCGTTGTTCAGGCGCGCTTTGAGGCTGAAGTCCTCGATGATGTCGGCGATGATGCGCTGCTTGCGCTCGCCGGCGCTCATCAACTCTTCCATCGTCGCCCAGCGCTTGCGGAGCACCGCCTTTTGAAAGTTGTTCAGGCCCTTGGTCTTCTGCTCGAACCACTTGTCGATGGCGGGCTGCGAGGTGAGCCGCTGCGGCACGTCGCGGGCTTCGTACTTGAGGTCGAGGATGACGCCGTCGGCCACGCCCTCGTGGAACTTGTAGGTGTGGATATAGGTGCCGAAAACGTCCCGCGTCATCAGCCTGTCCTTGCGCAGGAGCGGCGTACCGGTGAAGCCAACGAAGATCGCGCCCTCCAGCCAGCGCTTCATCTGCTTGTTCATGTCGCCGCCCTGGGTGCGGTGGCACTCGTCCACGAATACGTAGAAGCGCCCCACGGTGGGGGGCGGCGGGCCATTCAAATCAGCGGGGTCGAACTTGTGGATGAGCGCGCACAGGAGGCGCGGCGTGGGGTTCGCAAGTTTCTGCACGAACTCCGCCCGCGAGGTGATGCGCGGCGAGGGTGACTCGGCGCCGATCACCCCGGCGTTCTTCATCACCCCTTCGATCTGCTTGTCCAGCTCGTCGCGGTCGGTGATGACGAGGACGCGAGCGTCGGGGTCATGCTCGAGCAGCCACTTCGCGACCAGCACCATCACGATGCTCTTGCCGCTGCCCTGGGTGTGCCAGATGACGCCGCCCTCGCGTTTGGCGATGCGCTCCTGCGCGGCCTTTACGCCGAAGAACTGGTGCGGCCTCGGCACCTTCTTGTGGCCGGCGTCGAAGATGACGAAGTTGCGGATCAGGTCGAGCAGCCGGGTCTTGTTGCAGAGCTGCGCGAGCGGCCGGTCGAGCAGCGCCCCTGCGGTGGGTGCCGCGCCGGGTGCTCCCTCGTCTTTCCACTCCACGAAGAACTGCTCCGGCGTGCCGGTGGTGCCGTAGCGCAGCCCCTGCGAGTCGCTGCCCGCGAGCACGAGCTGCACGGTGCTGAAGAACCCCTTGTTGAAAATCTCCTCCTGGTTGGTGATGAGCTGCCTCACGCCGTCGGCGATCTCCACGGAGCTTCGCTTCAGCTCGATCACCGCGATGGCGAGGCCGTTTATGTAGAGCACGAGGTCCGGCCGGCGCTCGTAGCCGCCCTTCAGGGTCACCTCCTCGGCCAGCGCAAAGTCGTTCTTCTCCGGATGCTCCCAGTCGATCAGGTGCACCGTCTCGTGCGCCTGACCCGCCGCGATCTGCACCGGCACGCCGTAGCGTAGGAGCTGGTAGGTGCGAAGGTTGGCTTGGTAGAGCGTGATGCCCGTCGAGTCCGCGGCGGTCTCCAGCTTCTGCAGGGCGGCGGAGATGTGGGCCGCGGAATAGGCGCGGGCCGCCAGGTTGTCGCGAAGGATCGTCGTCTCGATGGCGCGGTTGTCCCCCCGCTTGTTCCACTCGCCGAGGTACCGGTAGCGGAGGTTGTCGGCCCGCGCCTTGTCAGTGAACAGGGCGATGACACGGTTCTGTGTCTTGCGCTCGGAGCGGGGTTGCTCAATCATGGGCATGTCGTACCTAGACCTCGCCAAAGTGACACCACTGGGCCTCAGGTATTGATCGGAGGAACACACCAATCTCCTCGAGTTGCCCTTGACGCTGCGCCCACTCGATATGTTCCTTGAATCTAAGCTGCTTTTCTATGGGCATGGAATGGTGCCATGCCGCGAGAATCAAGGGAAGAGGTGGCTCCCACCCGCCGGTAGGCTTTTGTTGTTTGTTCTTCAACATCTGAAAGAGAAGATTCCACTGTTGCGGCAGCGGAACCAGCCGGCTGTTTTGGGTGCAGTATTCCCAGAGGGAGTCAAGCGTCTCTATGGTCATGCCAGCCTCGTCCTCCCGGTGAGCAGCTCCTGCATGATCGCCTGCTTCAGATTACGGGTCTTGTTGCGACGGGCCTCGAGAGCCGACAGTTCGGCGTCCATGTCGAAAAGGACGGTAGCGATGGTGGCTTGTTCCGGCCGTGGTGGGACAGAGAACTCCATGCCGATCAGAGCTGGAACAACGAGGAACGGCTGCGCCGTAACCGAGGTCGCTTTGCTCCAATCAACCGTCAACAAGAGCAGGTGGACGAACTCGGGTGTGCTGTTGGCCGCGTTCGCAGCGATGGCTGCTGCATTGCTGTTCACCCAGCATCCCTTCGGCATGAAGCGAGGGCGACCGACAGTTCCCACACGCCCGATGACCGACACTGGTTCAGGGAAGTTCGCAGTAGCGTGACGTCCCATCACGCTGCCTGCGCCTTGGATTTCGTACTCACCATCTCGGTAGTCGTCTTGGGCCAAGTAGGTGCCAGCGAGGAATCGAGAAATGTCTCCGAGCCGCTTAACTTCCCACTTCCCGTGGGAGTCGGGGAGGCGGGTCCGGCCAGTCAGGAGCTGCTGCATCGCGGCCTGTTTGAGATCGCGCTTCTTGGCGATGAGCCGATCCAGTCCGCCCAGCAGCGCATCAACATCACATAGGGCCTTCGCGATGGCGCGTTGTTCTGGGAGGGGTGGGACAACGATCATGAGCCCGCGCAGGTCAGCTAGATTCAGTAGCGCCTGGGTGCTCCCGAAGGTCGTGAGCTTGATCGCTGCCTGGGCCACGTCGGAGTTGAGATAATAGAAGACAAACGTCGAGTCATGTTTCTGTGACACGTGGACTCTGGCAAGGTTGCGGTGCAGGTTTGCACCGGCAAGCGTCATCGGAATAATGGCGACTCTGCCAATCGTGCCAACAAGCGAGACGACTAGTTCGCCGCCGCCGAGCCTTGTTCGCGAATACTGTCGGTCGAGCTGCCTACTGATGCGGTGAAGTTCGTCGACGTTGATCTCTCCGTGTATGACGTCACGGATTTGCAGCAGCGGGACCCCATTGTAGACATAGTCGCCCGGCTTTAGGACGCCGTATGCAATCGGACTGTTGCGGCCCACAATGTCTTGCAGTCGGCTCGTCTCCCACTCACTCGGAGTGACGCCCACCTCTGTCTGCTTGTATCCGGGCGTCACTTCCATACCGCTCCCATCTTGTTCAGGTGCTCGTCGACCCGTGCGGCAAGCCTCTCCACCTCGTCGGTGAGTTTCGGCAGCGGCGTGGCGTAACGTTCAGCCAACTCCCGGATGCGGCCGGTGAGGGTCTGCGAGACGCGGTCGAGCTCGCCCTGTATCGCGGCCAACAGGCGCGCCATCCACTTGTCGTCCACCACGAGGGTCTTGATCTCGGCCTCGGTGAGCTTGGGGAACTTGGCGTCGATCTTCTTGTCCCGGTCCTCCTGCGCCGCCTTGCGCCTGGCTTTGGCGTCGGTCTGCTGCTCCAGCAAGTCAGCGTACGCCTCGAGCGCCGTCCGCTCGTCCGAGTAGAGGGGGTCTTTGCCGATCTCCTTCAGCCGTGCCTTCACGGCTTTGGCGGCGATCCTCTGCTTGTCGCCCTCGCCCTCGATCACCTCGGCCAGCAGCCCTTCCTCGCTGCTATTCTCCTCGCGCATCTCGTCGAGTTTCTGCTCCAGCGTGGCGAGCTGGTTGTCGAGCGTTTCGATGGCATCGCGCTCGGTAACGAAGTAGCGGGCGACCAGGATAGCCGCGGGAACGAGGTCCGACTTGAAGCGCCGCCTGCCTTTCAGGTAGTCGTGCGGCTCCAGCCAGGCGAGCTTGTTGTCCTTGGTTCTCACCTGAACGATCTCGCGCGGCTGCGCGCCCTTGACCCAGCCGTCGGCGGCGATCAGGTAGGCGTCGTCCTGCATGGTCTCGGCCCAGTAGTCCATGAGGTGCTGGTAGACATCGTAGGCATCGAGCAGGGGCGCCTGGTGGAACGTGGCGAGGAGATCCTCGGCGATGGTCTCGATCAGCGCCTTGGGGTGGCCATCCTTTCCGAACCCGGTGAGACGGGGCGTCGTAGCCTTACGCCAATCGGCGAAGCCCTTCGTCGCCTTCTTCTGGAAGGTAACGAACTCAGCGTGGTCGAGAATGGCGGACTTGACCTCGGCGATCGGCAGCTTCAGTCGTGCATAGCCGGAGCGGCCCGCGGATTCGAACAACACGCCGCGCACGCTGGGGAGCACCGTCCAGTACGCGCCGAGCGCGTCCAGATCGCGCTCGGGGATGCCGCCGCGCAGGTGACCGTCGATGTCCTGCAGGTCCTCGGGCTCGGTGCTGTCGATGTAGCTTGGCAGGTTGAGGTTGAAGTCGTTCTTCGAATCGGCGATCTCGGCCAGCGGCACCATGCGGGCGTAGCGAGGAACGTCGACCTGCTTCGTGAAGATGTCGACGATACGGTGAATGTCCTGCTCGCGCAGGCGGTTCTTGGGGCCGTCCTTTCTGAATCCCTTGGAGGCGTCGATCATGAACACGCCCTTGCGGCCGGCGGCGTTCTCCTTGTCGAGCACCACGATGCAGGCCGGGATGCCGGTGCCGTAGAAGAGGTTGGCGGGCAGGCCGATGATGCCCTTGAGATAGCCGGAACGGACGAGCTGTTGGCGGATTACGGCCTCGGCATCACCGCGGAAGAGAACGCCGTGGGGCAGGATGCACGCCGCTTTGCCCGCGCCTTTCATCGAGCGAATGATGTGGAGCAGGTAGGCGTAGTCGCCCTTCTTGGTGGGCGGCACGCCCCAGGCAAAGCGCTGAAATGGGTCCTTCGAGGGGGTGAGCCCGGTCGTCCAGGTCTTGTCGGAGAACGGCGGATTGGCAACGACATAGTCGTAGCTGCGGAGCCTCTCGCCGTCCTTGAACTTGGGCGCAGCGAGGGTGTTGCCATCCACGATGTTGGCCGTCGGGAAGTCGTGCAGGATCATGTTCATGCGGGCCAAGCCCGCCGTGGTCACGTCCTTCTCCTGCCCTTCGAGTGTGATGTGCTTGCCCGCCTGCGCGGCCACCTTCAGCAGCAGCGAACCCGAGCCGCAGGTCGGATCGTAGGCGGTGGTGGACGCCTTCGTATTCTCCGGCGAGATGCCGATCACCCTGGCGATGACCCGGCTGACCTCGGCCGGGGTGTAGAACTGCCCCTTGCTCTTGCCACTCTCGGTAGCGAAGTGCCGCATCAGGTACTCGTAGGCGTCGCCGAGGATGTCGTCGTGGTCGGCGCGGTTCTGCGAAAAGTCGAGCTGGGGGCTCGCGAAAATGTTGATCAGGTTGGTCAGCCGCTCGACCTTGGCCTGCCCTTCACCGAGCTTGTTGGAGTCGTTGAAGTCGGGGAAGTCACTGCGGGCCAGCCGGTCATTGGCCTGCACGAGCGGCGCGATGACCTGGGTGTTGATCTTGTCGCCGATGTCGCTCTTACCGCGGAGCTCGAGCATGTCCGTGAAGCTCGCGCCCTTCGGGATTGTGACCGAAGGGGCGAAGTCGGTGCTGTTGCCGTACTTGTCGGTTACGTACTTGATGAACAGCATGAACAGCACGTAGTCCTTGTACTGGCTGGCGTCCATGCCGCCGCGCAACTCGTCGCACGAGGCCCAGATCGAGGAGTAGAGGTCGGACTTCTTGATGGCCATGGTCAGGGGTTCCGGTGCGCGATCTGCGGGTCCATGCCGCGGATGGCGAGGTTCATCTTGGCCAGCCGCCAGGTGGTGTAGTTGGACTCTTGGCCGTAGCTGGAGATGTCGCCGATCCTGCCAGCGTGCGCCTCGATGAACTTCTCGCTCAGGCCACGCTCCCGCAGCCGGCGCTCGTTGAGCGTGTAGCCGCGCAGTAGATGGTCCCGCAGGGTGCGCGTGGCCCAGATCCGGAATTGGGTGCCGCGCTTGGAGTTCACGCGGTAACCGACAGAGACGATGGCATCGAGGTTGAAGTACTCGACCTGGTAGGTCTTGCCGTCGGCCGCAGTTGTTGCATTTCTTGCAACAACTGCCCTGCGCTCCAGCTCCCCCGACTTGAAGACATTCCGCACGTGTCTGGAAATCACGGACTTGTCGCGCCCGAACAGCTCGGCCATCTGGGTCAGCGAGAGCCAGACCGTCTCACGCTCCAGCCGCACGTCCACTCGGACCTCGCCGCCGGGGGCCTCGTAGACGACGACCTCTCCGCCGGCGGTCGCGATCGTGTTCCGGTCCATCAGCGCAAGCCTCGTTTGACTGAGAGGTTCATATCCAGCCGTTTGAAGTCCTCGGTGTGAGCCTTCGCGCGCGCCAGCAGGCGCGCATGCACCGACGCGGCTCGGTTGGCGGTCACGCCACCGCCTCGAGGTATGGGCGCATCACCCTCGTCACCCGGTCGAGCTTTGCATAGCGCCACAGCTCATCGGCACTCGCCTTCCGGGTCCTGCGGGCTTCACGAAGGGCCTCAAGCGCGACGTCCAGGCCGATCTTGTTTCGGAACTTGAAGCAGTCCGCCACCGTCTTGGCCACGCACGTCACGCGCACCGGGGTGGCCTCGACGCGGTGAATCTCCACACCGCTCGCCAGGGCAGCGGCGGAGAAACGCACCGTGCGTAGCGGTGGGTAGCCAAGCCGCGGCGGGTGGTCCTTGTTGCCGATGGCGATCCAGACCTCGAACGGCGCCTGCGTGGTCATATCGTGAAAGCGGAGCGCCGTGAGCAGGCAGAAGACGGCACGAGGTGCACGCCTCGCAACCTCCACCAGGGCGCTGTGCTCGGTTCTCTCGTACCCGGGGAGGGCGTACAGGCCGCGCGCCGCCCGTACCAGTTGGCCGGCAGCGACCGCGCGCGAGAGTCGGCTCCGCGTCATGCCGATGGCCACCAGGTCTCTCGACCGCGCCGTGCCGGTCTTGCGAAGGTGCTTCCGGGCCCGTTGGTCAGCCGAGCTCACGCCGGCATTGTTCCATAGTTTCGGTACTTGTGCACAAGTACCGAGCTAACGGAACGCTGGCCCGCACGCGCGGCACCCCCAAATTTCTGCCATCTTGAGCGGCTGATTGAAAGGTTCTGATTCGGCTGAACGCAAATATTCCTGTCGGCTGTTCGCTACTCTGCGGGCCAGCACTGCCACATGGGGGCGAAGGAAGGGCTTTTCCCGTTTACTCAGATCGCTGCGTAATTTTACTCAAGGGCGGGAGCAGCCCGCGATAGGACGTGAGCGTCCGGAGCAGGGCCGGGGCGCTCGAAGACGGATCCAGTGAGGCCGTCACTCCTCCCTCGCGCTTGTGACAGCAGGCGCCTCGAGCCGTCGTCCGGCGTTACACGCGCGCGGGGTCGGCTGGGCGGCCGCCCTTTTTTGACCTTCGTCCGGTGGCGGTCAGCTTGCGGGCAGCGGCGCGGGGGCCTCTGCCTCCGCGTGCTTCTCGCGGCCGCCGAGGAACCACAGCCAGTGGCCGAGCTTTCCCTGCAGGCTCTCCATGTACGTGTAGATCACCGGCGTGATGAATAGCGTCAGCGACTGCGAGACGAGGATCCCGCCCACGACCGCGAGGCCGAGCGGGCGGCGCGCTTCGGCGCCGGCGCCAAAGCCGAGCGCGATCGGCAGCGTGCCGAACAGCGCGGCCATCGTGGTCATCATGATCGGGCGGAACCGCACCAGGCACGCGTCGAGGATGGCGTCCGCGGGGCTCTTGCCCTCCTTGCGCTGCACCTCGAGCGCGAAGTCGATCATGATGATGCCGTTCTTCTTGACGAGGCCGACGAGCATGATGATCCCCACGAACGCGTAGATGTTGAGATCGACGTGGAAAATCAGCAGCGTCGCGAGGGCGCCGAAACCTGCGAGCGGTAGCGCCGAGAGAATCGTAAGCGGGTGGATGAAGCTCTCGTACAGGATACCCAGCACCATGTAGATGACCAGGATTGCGAGCACGAGCAACAGCCCCAGCCCCTGCATCGACGACTGGAACGCCTGTGCCGTGCCCTGGAACGTCGCAAAGACGGTTGCCGGCAGCGTTTCGCGCCCGAGCCGGTTGACCTCCTCGGTCGCCTGGCCCAGCGCGACTCCGGGACGCAGGTTGAACGACAGCGTCACCGACGGGATCTGTCCCGAGTGGTTGACGGTGAGGGGCCCGAGTCCGGGCTTCATCCTGACGAGCGAGTCGAGCGGCACGAGCTGGCCGTTCGACGAGCGCACGTAGAGCAGCGAGAGGTCGACGATGTCGGTTTGGAACTCGGGCTTCAGCTCCATGATGACCTGGTACTGGTTCTGCGGCGCGTAAATGGTGGAGATCTGGCGGGTGCCGTACGCGGTGTAGAGCGCATCCTCGATTTGCGTCGCGCTCACACCCAACGACGTGGCCTTGTCGCGATCGATATCGACGTTGATCTGCGGGTTCTTGAGCAGCAGGTCGGTACCCACGTCCACGAGCATCGCGCTTGAGCGCAGCTTCGCCTCGAGCAGGGGCGCGGCGCGGTACAGCTCGGCGGTGTCGGGACCGGTGAGCGTGACCTGGTACTGGCTGCGGGTCATTCGGCCGCCCACCTGGATGGCAGGCGGGCTCTGCAGGTAGACGCGCAGGCCGGGGAGCGCCGCGAGCTTGGGGCGAAGTTCGTCGACGACCTGATCGGCGGTGAGCGTGCGCTCGCTACGGTCCTTGAGGCGGACGAAGAACGAGCCAGAGTTGGCAGCGACGCTCGCGCCGCGCGCTCCGGCCGAGAGCATGAACGCCTCGACGTTGGGGTCGGCGCGGAGGATCTCGCCGGCTTGCTTCTGGTGCCGCACCATGGCCTCGAACGAGATGCCCTCGATCGCCTCGGTTTGCCCGTAGATCATGCTGATGTCTTGCGACGGCACGAAACCTTTCGGCAGGATGACGAACAGCACGGCGGTCCCCGCCGTGATGACCACGGTGAGCGCCACCATCACGCGGCGATGGACGAGCGACCATTTGAGACCGGTCCGATACGCGTTCAACATGCCGTTGAAGAAGCGCTCGAAGAGGTTGAACAGCGCGTGGTGCTGGACCTCTCGCGGCGGCCTGATGAAGCGGCTCGACAGCATCGGGGTGAGGGTCAACGAGATGAACCCCGAGATCAGCACGGCGCAGCCGATCACCACCGCGAACTCGCGGAACAGCCGGCCGATGATGCCGCCCATGAACAGCACCGGGATGAACACCGCGGCGAGCGACAACGTCATCGACACGATCGTGAAGCCGATCTCGCGCGAGCCCGCCAGCGCGGCCTGCATCGGTGTCTGGCCCATCTCCATGTGCCGGACGATGTTCTCGAGCATGACGATGGCGTCGTCGACGATGAAACCGACCGACAGCGTGAGCGCCATCAGCGAGAGGTTGTCGAGCGAGTAGCCGAGGAGCTCCATGACGGCGAAGCTGCCCACGATGGACATCGGCATCGCGAGTGAGGGGATTGCGGTGGCCGAGACGTTGCGCAGGAAAAGGAAGATCACGAGCACGACGAGGATCAGCGTGATCACGAGCGTGGTCTTCACGTCGTTGACGGAATCGTGGATCGACTCGGTGCGGTCGAACAGGACCTTGAGGGAAGCGGCGGCGGGAAGCTTGTGCTCGAAGGTCGGCAGCAACTGCTTCACGCTCTGCACGACCTCAACGGTGTTGGTGCCGGGCTGACGCTGGACCGCAAGGATGACGCCGCGCTGGTTGATGTACCACGCAGCCACCTTGTTGTTCTCGACGCTGTCCGAAACCGAGCCCACCTCGTCCATGCGGACAGGCTTGCCGTTGCGGTACGCGACCACGAGCGGGCGGTACGCGGCGGCCCGGGTGAGCTGTCCCTGGGCCATGATCGTGTACGCCTTGTCGGGACCGTAGAGGATCCCGGTGGGCAGGTTCACATTGGCGTTGGCGACGGCGTTGTTCATCTCGTCGATGCCGATGCCGCGGGTGGCAAGCTCGCGCGGGTCGAGCTGGACCCGCACCGCGTATTTTTGCGCGCCGTAGACGAGTACCTGCGCGACGCCCGACACGGTCGAGATGCGCTGGCCGATCATCACCTCGCCGTACTCGTCGAGCTCGTACAGCGGCATGGTCGACGAGGTGAGCGCGAGGAAGAGCACCGGCTGATCGGCAGGGTTCACCTTTTGGTAGGAAGGCGGGTACGGCATGTTCTGCGGCAGTTGCCGGTTCGCGCGCGAGATCGCGGCCTGGACGTCCTGCGCGGCGGCGTCGATGTCGCGGGAGAGGACGAACTGGATAACGATGTTGGTCGCGCCGAGCGTGCTCGTGGAGCTCATCGAGTCGATGCCGGCGATGGTCGAGAACTCCTTTTCGAGCGGCGTCGCCACCGACGAGGCCATGGTGTCGGGGTTGGCCCCCGGCAACGAGCCGGTCACCGAAATGGTCGGAAAGTCGACGTTCGGCAGGTCGCTGACTGGCAGCATCGTGTAGGCCATCATCCCGAAGATGAGGACGCCGGCCATCACGATGGTCGTCATCACCGGGCGGCGGATGAACAGCTCGGAGAGGTTCATGGCTTGGCCGCTCCCTGAGCCGCGCCTTCCTTCGCGACGATCTTCGCTCCCGGCACGAGGCGGAGCTGGCCGTCCGTCACGACCGTCTCACCGGCCGCGAGCCCCTGGGCGATGACGGCGTCCGTCTCGTCCATGCGGTCGACCTTGACGGGCCGCAGCTCGACGGTTTCGTCGTCCTTGACGACAAACACGTACTGCCCTTGCTGTCCGGTCTGGACGGCGGGGGAAGCGACCACCGTCCGGTTCGCCTCCTCGCCGAGGATCACCGTGACGTCGACGAACTGGCCAGGCCAGAGCGTCTCGTCCTGGTTCGTGAACGTCGCCTTGAGCAGCACGGTGCTGGTCGCCGTGTCGACCGCATTGTCCACGAACGAGAGCGTGCCTTCGGACGGCGGCAACGATGCGTTAGGGATGGTGGCAAGCACCTTGATGGGGTCCGCGGTCTTCTTGAGCACGGCGGGCAGGAACTGCGCTGGGACCGAGAAGCTCGCGAAGATCGGCCGGATCTGGTTGATCGTCACAAGCGGCAGGTCGTCCGCCTTGATCAGGTTGCCTGCCTTGACGTTCAGGTTGCCGGTGCGACCCTCGATCGGCGAGGTGATCGTGCAGTACGCGACCTGGAGCTTGGCGTTGTCGATGGTGGCCTGGTCGGAGGCGACGGTGGCCCGTAGCGCCTCGGCGTTTGCCAGCGTCTGGTCGTAGTCCTGCTTGGTAACGAAATCCTGCTTGACGAGCTGGCCGTAACGTTGGACGTCGGAATCCGCCTTCCGGAGCAGCGCCTCGTCCTTGACCAGTTGGGCTTCCGCCTGCCGCAGCGCGGCCTGGTATTGGCGCGGGTCGATGGTGAAAAGAGTCGCGCCGGGACTCACGAGCTGGCCCTCGGTGAACCACACCTTTTGCAGCTCGCCGCCGATGCGTGCCTTCACCGCAACGGTGGAGATCGGGTCGATGTGACCTATGGCGTGGAGCGAGACCAGCATCGTCTTCTGCTCCGCCTTGCCGAGTGTTACCGGCACCGGCGGTTGCACGCGAGCCTGCTGCTTGCCGCCCCCACAGCCGGAGAGCGCGCCGGCCGCGACGACGATGGCGCCAAGTGCGGCACCCAAGGCGGTCCCGGTGGCGTGTAGGGGCGAGCCGCCGGCTCGCCCGCGGGCGACGCGCCGCGTCGCCCCTACAGCGAGATGGACGGTCGGTCGGGAGTGAAGGATGTTTCTCATCGCAGCATTTCTCCTCGCGTCGGCGGGTTGGCTCATTGCGTGCCCCCCTGCTTGGTGATCTCGATGGGCTGGTCGAGCGGTGCAGCCGCCCCGGTGTCGTGCGCCAACTGCGCGAGCGCCACGTAGAAACCGGAGCGCGCTTGAATCTCCTGCGCACGCGCGCTGGCGAGCGCCGCCTGCGCGGTGAGCAGATCGATGATCGTGCCGACGCCCTCCTTGTAGCGGCCGAGCGCGACACGCTCCGACTGCTCGGCACTGGCGAGAAGGTCACGGCTGGTCTTGACGAGCTGGGAGGCGGTCTTGAGGGCGTAGTAGCTCTGCCAGACCTGGAGCACCACCTGCTGCTCGAGCAGGTCGGCCTGAGCCTGGGCGACGCCGGCGTCTTCGCGCGCCTTGCGGAGGTCGAAGGTGTTGGCAAACCCGGTGAAGAGCGGGAAGCTGACGACCGCTGTCGCCGACCACGAGTTGATCGGGTTCGTGCCCACGGCGGGATTGAAGTAGCCGCGAGCCGCAGTCGCGTTGAGCGACAGATTCGGCAAGCCGTCCGAGCGCACCGACTTGACGTGGGCGGTTGCCTTGTCGGCGAGCGCCCGCGCTGCCGCCAGGTCAGGCCGGTGTGCCTCGGCGGTGGCGATCAGCTCCTCAACCACGCCGGTGGCGCGCTCGAGCGGCACCTCGGCAGGCAGCGTGCCCACATCGTAGGGGGTGTTCGCCGGCAGGCCCATCGCGGTCGCCAACGCGCCCCGCAGCGCGAGCACCGCGCCGTCGGCGCTCTGAAACGAGAGCTGCGCCTGTGAGAACGCGGTCTTGGCTTGCAGCACCTCCGCGATCGTCGCGAGGCCCGCATCGTGTCTCGTGGTTGCGGCATCGAGGACGGTCTGCGCCTGCTTGAGCGTGACCTGGGAGGCCTCGAGCTGCGCCTTGGCGTCGAGGTAGGAAACGTACGCGGTCTCGACGCCCAGCACGACGTTCTGGATGGTCGCGTTGTGGCTCCAGTCGGCGGCGATCAGCCCGAGCCGGGCATCCTCGACGTTGGCCGCGCGTCCGCCGAGATCGAGGAGGAGGTAGTTGAGCATCGCTTCCGGGCCGTAGGCGTTCTCGACCGTGTCGGCGAGAAGGTCTTGGGAGGTGTTCTTGCTCCGGCTGAAGCTGGCCGCGAGGTCGAGCGACGGATAGTACGCAGACCGCTTGCTCCCGAGCTGGTCGGCGGCGGACCGGGCGGCCAGGTACGAGGCCCGGGTTGCGGGGTTGTTCAGCAGGGCGATCTCGACCACCTTCGCCATTGTGATGGTGGCACCGGGCGTGAGCAGCTCGGCGGGAATCGTCGGTGCGGCTGTCGGCTTGGCCACCTGAGCGGGAAGTGGTACTTCGCTCGCCGGGCCTGATGGGATTGGGCTTTGTGCCGAGCACATCGCGGCGTACGCGACGACGCAACAGGTCGGAAAGCCTCCAGTGACCCACCGCCAAGCGGCGCGCCGGCCGCAAACGTAATTCCTCGGCTCAGGCATCGAGTTGTCTCCCCCCTGGCGCCGTGCTTGAGGCGGGCGCCATACAGAGTTGTGGCTCATGTTCGCGGGACCCATCATCTGGCTCCCGTGCTGCAGGCGTGCACGCCGCCCGCGGAGAAGCGCACGATGTGACGGACGGTCGCATCGAGCCGCGACGAGCCGCTCTCCGGCGTGCCGGTGAGCTCCGCCCAGCGCGCACGCTGCGCCACCTGCGCGAGCTGGCTCACGATCGACACCACGCACAGCCGTGCCGTGGCGCGCGGGATCGTGGGGATGGCCGCCTCGATCGCTTCCGTGAGCACCTGCTGCACCGGTCCCACGATTTCGAGCTCGAACGTTCCACTCGGCAGATGCGGGTCGAGCATCTCCCGTGCCCACAGCTCGATGAGCAGGCGGCTGTGGCCCTTTTCGACCAGAGGTTCGAGAAACACCTTGGCAAACTCGGCGAGCACCGTTTCCAGCGCTGGGGGCGTGTGGCCTTTGGCAAGGAATCGACGCACGCTACCCACGCGCTGCTCGCGCAGAACCGCCAAGCGGCGTCGGAAGACCTCACGGTAAAGGCCCGTTTTGCCGCCGAAGTGGTAGTTCACCGCGGCCAGATTGCACTCCGCGGCGGTGGTGATGTCGCGAATCGAAGCGCCGGCAAAGCCTTTGGCGGCGAACAGTTCTTCGGCCGCGTCGAGCAACCGCTCGCGGGTGGCGGCGCCGCATTCAACTCGGGTAATGGCGTGGTAAACGGACGTGGGCACCGGTCCTCCCCGGACCGCAGCGCGTGATTGTATCAAACGATCGTATGAGACGCCAACGGATCGCGGGCGAGGCGCCCGCGCCACCTCCCATTGCGCCCGTGGGGCCGGCGCCCTCGCCGGCTCAGCCCGGAAACCCCAGTTGGCTTCTACTGCGAGGGCGGATGCGGGAACACTGGCCGAGGGTTGGTGAGAGCGCCGGTGCGCCCCCACCCAATCCCCCGCTAGGGGTTGCCTGAGCGCGGACACCCGCGTCA
>JBIOGJ010000003.1:0-154551 GCA_044447965.1 Thermoanaerobaculales bacterium
CGTCGGGTGAAGTGGCAGTCGCTCCGAAGGCCGCGGGGAACCCGGCGCACGAGTCGACGCCGGGAGACGCTGGCCCCGAGCGAGTGTTGTCTCAAGCGAGGGGAACAGCGAGGGTCACGGCGGCGAGGCGTGCTGCCGGGTCGCGGCCGGAGGAGCTTCGGGCCGATGCGCGCGGGGACGCGCAAGGCCCGAATGGCCGCGAGCCCGACGGGCAAGAAAACCCGTCGCTGTGTTGGCGTCTCACGTTCCGACGGCAGTGCCTTGCGCCCGGCGCCGCCGGCGCTCTAGATGAAGAGCGGAGCCAAGACCAGCGTGATCGTCGATAGCAACTTGATCAACACGTGCAACGACGGTCCCGCCGTGTCCTTGAACGGGTCTCCCACCGTGTCGCCGACCACAGCCGCGCCGTGTGTCGGGTTCTTCATCTTCGTGCCATCCGGCCCGGTGAGGTACTTGCCGCCGTGCGCCCCGCTCTCGATGTACTTCTTGGCGTTGTCCCAGGCGCCCCCGCCGTTGTTGAAGAACAGCGCGGTGAGGATGCCGGTGATCGTGGCGACCATCAGCAGTCCGGCCACGGCCTCCGCCGAGATCAGCTTGTCCTGGGCGGTGATGAAAACCTTGAAGATCAGGCCCACGCCGATCGGCGTGAGGACGACGAGCAGGCCGGGCGCCACCATCTTGCGCAGTGCCGACTTGGTGACGATGTCGACGCAGGAGCCGTAGTCCGGCTTGAAGTCCGCGGGGAACTGGATGATGTCGTGCACCCTCGGGAGCTTCGCGTACTGGCGGCGCACCTCCTCGATGATCGCCTGCGCGGCCTTGCCCACCGCTCGAATCGCCATCGACGAGAAGAGGAACACGAGCGCCGCGCCAAGCAGCGCACCGACGAACACGACAGGGTTCGCGAGGTTGACCGCCTCCATCCGCTGCCCGGCGTACTGCGCGACCTCGTCCATATACGCCTGGAAGAGGAGGAACGCCGCGAGTGCCGCCGATCCCACCGCGTACCCCTTGGTGAGCGCCTTGGTGGTGTTGCCCACCGCGTCGAGTCGGTCGGTCTTCTTGCGCACGCTCTCGGGCTGCTGCGACATCTCGACGATGCCGCCCGCGTTGTCCGTGATCGGTCCAAAGGTGTCCATGGCGAGGATGTACGCAGCCGTGGCGAGCATCCCCATGGTCGCGACCGCGGTGCCGAACAAGCCGCCGTTCATCCCCGAGGCAGCAGGGAATGCCGACTTGCCGAGGAAGTACGAGACGAGCAGCGCCGCGCCCATCACGAGCGCCGGCATCCACGTGCACTCGAGGCCGACGCCGATCCCCGCGATGATGTTGGTCGCGGGCCCGGTCTTGGACGCCTCGGCGATCGATTGCACCGGGCGGTAGCGGTACTCGGTGTAGTACTGCGTGATGTAGACGAACGCGACCGAGGTGAGCACGCCGACGATGCCGCACAGGAAGAAGTGCCACCAGGCGTCGGGCGCGGCGGGCGAGTTGAGCAGCCAATACGTCGCCCCGCCGAACGCGACCATCGCGAGCACCACGGCGAAGTAGTAGCCGCGGTTCAATGCCTGCATGGGATCGATCTTCTCTTCCTTGTCCATGCGCACCATCATGATGCCGACGATCGAGGCGACGATCCCGAACGCACGCGCGACGAGGGGAAACATCATCACGCCGATGACGCCCGCCGAGAACCCCAGGCTCGCCTTCTCCGCCGCCGCCGCCAATGAGGCGCCCAGGATCATCGCGCCGATGTTCTCCGCGGCCGTCGATTCGAACAAGTCGGCGCCACGGCCGGCGCAGTCGCCAACGTTGTCCCCCACCAGGTCCGCGATCACCGCCGGGTTGCGCGGATCGTCCTCGGGAATGCCGGCCTCGACCTTGCCGACGAGATCGGCACCGACATCGGCGGCTTTGGTGTAGATCCCTCCGCCCAACTGCGCGAACAGCGCCACGAAGCTGGCGCCGAAGCCGTAGCCAACGATCAGGAGCGGGATCTTGGTCGGCTCGACGTGGCCGAAGGCGTTGACCAGGGCATACAGCCCCGACACGCCGAGCAGGCTCATCGCCACCACGAGCAGGCCCGATACGGCGCCGCCGCGCAGCGCGATGCGCAGCGCGTCGTTGAGGCTCGAGAGAGCCGCCGTGGCCGTGCGGATGTTGCTGCGGATCGACACCCACATGCCGACGTACCCCGCAAACACCGAGCAGAGCGCGCCGAGGACGAACGAGAGCGTAATCCAGAAGGCGAGCTGCATCGAGCTGCCCACCGGATCGAACGCGCGATGCTCCCGGATCACGCCGTAGCCGAGGAAGAGCACGACCGCAAACAGCAGCGCCAGCCCGATGATGGTCCGGTTCTGCCGGCGCAGGAACGCCTCCGCGCCCTCCTTGATCGCGTTGGAGATCTTTTGCATCGCGGCGCTTCCCGTCGAGAAGCGCAGCACCCACCTCGCCAGATAGGCCGCGACCAACAGGCCAAACACCGAGAACCCGATCACCAGGAGAATCAGTTGTGCCGTCATTCGTCCCTCGCTCCTTCTCGCCCTGACCCACGCAGCCGTTAACCGGTGACGTCGCCCCGCAAAGTGGCGCGAAGGATACCTGAGACGAGTTCTTCTGGAAAGACCCCCGGCGGACCAGGGCCCCGAGGGCACGTCCAGGACGGGGCGGCAGGCGGCCAACCGCCGCTCAAATGCGGGCTCCGGAGCGGCCGGCGGCCTATGGGTCTCCGCCCTCTTCTAGCTCCAGCCGAGCCCGGAGGCGCGCCGGCAGTCGGCCATGACGCGACCGATGACCGCCTGGGCGCGCTCGCACCCCGCTCGGAGCACGTCGTGAACGAGCGAGTGGTCGCGCTCGAGCTGCTCGCGGCGCACGCGGGCGTCGCGGAACGTGTCGAGGATGAGGCCGAGGAGGCGCTTCTTTATCTCGCCGTAGCCGGTGCCACCTTCGCTGAACAGCCGCTTCGTCTGCGCCCAATCCTGCGGTGGCGTGAAAAGCTTGAGCAGCGCATAGAGCGTGTTCCCGCGCGTGGGTTTGGGCTCGGTCACCGGTGTGGAGTCGGTGACGATCGACATTACCCGCTTTTTGAGCTCCGGCTCCGGGGCGAAGATCTCGAGCGTGTTGCCGTACGACTTCGACATCTTCTGCCCGTCGATGCCAGGTACTACCGCCGCCTCGGGCAGGATCAGCGCCTCAGGCACGCGCAACAGCGTGGCACCGTACGCCTGGTTGAAGGCGGCGGCGATGTCCCGCGTCATCTCGAGGTGCTGCTTTTGGTCCCGGCCCACGGGCACCTTGTCGGCGCGGACAATGAGAATGTCGGCGGCCATCAGCACCGGGTACGCGAACAGGCCGTGGTTTGGCGAGATGCCCTTCGCCACCTTGTCCTTGTACGAGTGGCCGCGCTGCAACAGACCCATCGGGGTGACGGTGGAGAGCATCCACGCAAGCTCCGCCACCTCCGGGAGGTCGGACTGCCGGTAGAGCACCGAGCGCTGCGGATCGAGCCCGAGCGCGAGGTAATCGGCGGCAACACGGAAGGAGTTGTCGCGCAGCTCGGCGCCGTCCCTGATCGTCGTCATCGCATGGAGGTCGGCGACGAAGTAGTAGCCCTCATTGCCAGGCTCGTTTTGCAACGCCACGAACTGGCGAATGGCGCCGAAATAATTGCCGATATGGAGCTTCCCCGATGGCTGAACGCCGGAAAGGATGCGCATTGCTCCTCCCTGGTGGCGAAGTGTAGCCCGGATATCTCACCGGGGTCCGTTGCGAGCGGGCGAAGATGCCGATGATGGCGGGCACGCGCAGGGGCGAGGAGCCGAGTCGTACCTCAACGGTACGTCGCAGGCTCTGAGGCCCGAGCATGCCCGCCAGTGCGGCAAGGTCCGCCCGCGCAGCAGGATACCGGTGAGATGTCCGGGCTAGCAGCGCATCGGGGCAGCACCGCCGCGCTCGCGCGGCGTGGCTAGCCTTTCGTGCCGCCCGCTGTGGTGTACTGCACCGTCACGGTCACCGCGCCGGCGGCTGGAACCACCGAGACGTTCACCTCGCGCTTGCCGCCGTCGCTCTTGGCGTTGAGGTTCCCCATGCCGGTCGTGCCGCCGCCCACATCGGTCCGTTCCACGGTGAAGCCGCTGGCCTTGAAGGCGCTCTCGTAGAACTCGAGCACCTTGGCGCCCGCGTCCGACGTCTGGAACGAGTAGTTGCCGTAGATCCCCTCGCCGCTCGACTTGCTCATGCTCGTGATCGGCGTGACGCCCGGGTAGGAGGGCACCCAACTCGGAAGCGACTGGGCATTGCCCGTGCCGAAGGTCGTTTCCCCCTTGTTGGACTTGATCGAGAGCCCGCCCTTGCCCCCCTCACCATGGCCTTCGAACGTGACCTCCTCGCCCTTCTCGTTCTTGAACTTGAGCTTGCCCGCCTTGATGTCCTCGGCGTTCATGGTGATCTCTTCACCGGTCTTCTTGTTGCGGATCGTGATGATCCCCCGGTCGTCATCCTCGGCAACGATCTCGACCTCGGGATTGAACGCGACCATCATCTTGGCGGCGGCCATCGCCGGGTTCTTCTTGGCGATCTCCGCGTACCCCTTGACCTTGTGGGCGAGGAAGTATCCGCCGGCCATCATCACAACCGCGCAGATGAGGATCAAACCACCGCACCCTGCCAGGATCCACACCAACGGGCTGGTCGCCTTCTTCCCAGGCGGCGCCTGCGGCGCAACCGGAGGGGGCATCACCGGTGGTTGAGGTGTCGTGCTTGCCATACGCGTGCCTCCTTTTCTGCCTTCGCGCGTTCCAAGGCGAACGTCGCCTTCCGACGTTGTTGCCGGAAAGGATACCTCGACGCCGCGTCAGGCGCCATCGAGGCATGGCGACTGCGCCGCATGATCATTTTCAGCCGCAACGCGATACCATAGCTGCAGCGGAGGAGCCCATGAGCGACAAGGTCTACAAGATGATCGAGTTGGTGGGGTGCTCGAGCGAGAGTATCGAGGGCGCGGTCGCGGCTGCGATCGCCAAGGCCGCCGAGACGCTCCACGCCCTTTCGTGGTTTGAGATCAAGGAGGTGCGCGGCGCGATTCGCGACGGAAAGCCCTCCGAATGGCAGGTCACGCTCAACGCCGGGTTCAAGCTCGACTGATCCGCAGCGGGTCTGCGGCCGTCTCATGCCGGGCGCTGGCGCGAGCGCCCGGTACCGTATCGCGCGCGCTTGACCACCGGCTAATGCCTGGCTACGCTGGTGCTGCAAGCCAGCATCTCGGAGGTGGCTATGAAAACGTTGCTCGTAGTCATCGTCGTGGTCCTCGCCGCGCTGGTTGTCTATAACTACGCCACCACCGGCAGGTTCACCATCGTTCCCGCGCAGTTGGAATCCCGGCAGACGCGAGACCTCAACCTCCTGGAGGATCGGCTCCTCGCTGCGGAATCGCGCTTCGAAGCGGCGGGACGAGGGGCGGCTCTCTCTGGGGTGGACTTTTCCAGCGAAGTGAGCGCCGTGATGTCGGACGTGGACCGTCTCGAGGCGGAGCTACGCGACCTGCGGCCTCGCCTGAGCGAAGAAGAAAAACACAGGGCAGACAAGCTGCAAGAGAGGATCACGGAGCTCAAGCGCCGCTTGCGCTAGGGTGGGCGCCAACCTTCGCTGAGCGGTCACGGCGTCACGGCGCTGGAGATTCGACAGAAATGGCAACGATCGGACTTGTCGTGGTGGGTTTGGCGCTGGCCCTCGTGGCGATTGGCCACCACAGCGCGTGGCCGTCCCGGCAAAGGTGGCCGCTGGCCACCGGCATCGCGGCGCTGCTGCTCGTCGGGCTCGCCCTTCTCTCCGGGAGCTACGAGCTGCGCAAGATCGTCGGCGAGTGTCTGATGCCCGCCGGTCTGGTTTGGCTTGGGTTGGCGGGCCTCGCGGTAGCGTTGTGGCGCCGGCGCCACCGCGGACTCGCACTCACCGCGAGCGCGCTGTGGTTGGCCTACTCCCTGGCCGGCAACGTCGTGGTGGGTGGCTGGATGCTCTCGCTCCTCGAACGTCCCTTCACGGGGATTGATCCGCTCCGCGAGGGCCGATTCGACGCCGTTCTCGTGCTCGGCGGCGGCGTGTCGCCGCGAGAGGATGGCGAGGCCAGCCTCACCTCGGCCGGCGACCGCGCGATCCTTGCGGCACGAATGTTCCGGGCGGGTCTGGCCGACACCCTCGTGACCTCGGGTCCGATGCGCCGCCTTCCTGACGGCCGCGTCGTCAGCGACCCGGCCTTGACGGCTGCGCTATGGGCCGACCTCGGCGTGCCGGTCGAGCACACCGTAAAGATCGAGGGCCCCTCCACGACGACCGACGAGATCCCGGCGTTCCGTGAGCTGGTCCGAGCCCGCGGTTGGCGGCGGGTCGGATTGATCACCTCGGCGTGGCACCTGCGACGCGCACTGCGGTTGGCAGGGCGTGCCGGCCTGACGGTCGCCCCGCTGCCCGCCGACCGCCACGAGTACCGCCCGTTCTCCGCGCGCTGCCTTCTGCCGCAAGAGGCAGGTTTCCGCGAGGTACAGTTCGCGTCCTGGGAGGTGCTCGGCGCTCTCGCCGGTCGCTGACCTGCTGCCACCCCTTCGTGAGCAGCGCGTGCCGCCTCGCTAGAATCGAGTCGTGACCACGACACCGCAGGTGCGCCGGATCCTGCACTGCGACATGGATTGCTTCTATGCCGCCGTGCACATGCGCGACGATCCCACGCTCGCGGGAAAGCCGGTGATCGTTGGCGGCGACCCTAACCGGCGCGGGGTGGTCGCGTCGGCCAGCTACGAGGCGCGTCGCTTTGGCATCCACTCGGCAATGCCCGCCTCGAGCGCGCGCCGGCTGTGCCCAGCGGCGATCTTCTTGCGGCCTGACTTTCCCCGCTACCATCGCGAGTCCGACCACATCTTCGCGATCTACCGCGAGATCACCCCCGCGGTCGAGACCGCTTCTCTCGACGAGGCATACCTCGACGTCACCGATCATTTGGCCCCCTTCGGCAGCGCTACCGCGGTGGCCAAGGAAATCCGGCGCCGCGTGCGGGAAGAGCGCGGCCTCACCGTTTCGGTTGGGGTCGGACCCAACTGCCTGGTGGCCAAGATCGCCTCCGACTTCCGCAAACCGGATGGCCTCACCGTCGTCCCCCCGCAGCGCGTGCAGGCATTCCTCGATCCCCTGCCCGTCCGTCGCCTGCACGGCGTCGGCCCGGCCACCGAGGCGGCACTCCACGCCATGGGGATCACCACCATCGCCGAGCTACGCGAGCGCGATCTCGGAGTGCTCGTCGCTCGCTTCCGTAGTCACGGCCGCACCCTGTGGGAGTACGCGCGCGGCATCGACGAGCGGCCGGTCGAACCCATCCACGAGCGCAAGAGCCTGGGGACGGAGAACACCTACGCCGAGGACCTCGCCCACCTCGAAGCGATGGACGAGGAGATCGTCCGGATGGCCGAAGAGGTGGCGGGCGGCCTCCTCCGCCGCGAGCTTTCGGCCTGTACCGTCACGCTCAAGGTGCGCTTTGCCGACTTCACCACCGTGACGCGGTCGCACACCCTCGCCATTCCTACCGCCGACGCCTCGCGTCTCGCCGCCATCTCTGCGGCGCTGCTACGCAGGACCGCCGCGGGGCGACGCAAGGTGCGCCTTCTCGGGGTCACCGCCTCTACCCTCGTTCCGGACACGCCCCGCCAGCTCGAGTTGTTCCATGCGGAGACGGAGGGCGACTAGTTTCCAATCTGCGTCGCGTGACCGCCCGCTGGTCTGGCCGGGCTGGCGCCTGGCCAACCCCCTTGACACGCTTCCGCGAGGCATTTATAACTAACTTGTCGGTTAAACCGACTGGTTAGTATGATCACGACCCCGCTCACCACCGGTGCTCACGCGCGCCACTCGGCGCAGCCTAGGCGGCGGATCCTGGACGCCGCGGCCCTGGTGTTCGCCGAGTACGGCTTCAGCGCGGCCGGCGTCGACGAGATCGCGCGCCGTGCCAAAGTCAACAAGGCGATGCTCTACTACCACGTCGGCGACAAGGCAACGCTCTTTCGTGAAGTCGTCCTCGAGGTGATTGAGCAGATCAAGGCCGAGTTGGTGGCGGCGGTGGCGGCGAGCAGCGATCCACGCGAGCGCCTCGCCGCGGTGCCGATGGCGTTCGCGCGTGTGGCGTCGAAGCGGCCATACTTCCCGCAAATCATGTTGCGCGAGGTCGCCGCCGGAGGAGTCCACCTTTCCGACGAGATGCTGGCGGAGATCACCGGAGTCGTGGCGTTCACTCGCCAGGTGGTCGAGAACGGCAAGCGCCAAGGCGTGTTTCGCGAGGTCAACCCGCTCATCGTCCACCTCATGCTGGTTGGCTCCTTGCTCTTCATCGCCAACGCAACCCGGATACCCGAGCGCATCGAGCACCTCCAGCCGCTGCCCCCCGACACGCCTTCCGACCTCGCGTCCGCGGCACGAGCGATCGGGAAGATCATCCTCGAAGGCGTCGCCAAACCGAAGGTCCGGAGAGCACGATCATGAAACGTACCATCGTCCCGCACGTGGCGCTCGCGCTCGGCGGCGTCTGGTTGATGTCCTGCAACGGCGTCAGCGAGACAAGCGTCATCCACGCCTCCGGGCACGTCGAGGCGACCGAGGTGCGCATCGCCGCCAAGGTCGCCGGTAAGCTCCTCGAACTGCCGTTTCAGGAGGGCGACACCGTCAAGGAAGGCCAGGTCCTGGCCCGCCTCGACGCCAGCGATGCCGAGCACCAGCTTGCCCAGGCGCGCGGCGAGCTTGAGGCCGCCGAGGCGCACCTTCAGCTCCTCCTGGCCGGCAGCCGAAAGGAGGCGATCGACCGCGCGGCGGCCGTGCTGGGGCGCGACGAGGCCGACCTCGATGGCGCCCAGCTCGACCTCAAACGCCTGGAAGGGCTCTCCGATCGCGGCACCGCCACGCTGAAGGCACGCGACGATGCCCGTACTCGTGTCGCGATGCTCGAGCGAGGCGTTGCCGCCGACCGGGCACAACTGGCCGAGCTCAAAGCGGGGCCGCGCCCGCAGGAGATCGAGCAGGCGCGCGGGCAGGTCGCCGCCGCCGAGGGCGCGGTTGCCGCGATCACGCAGCGCATCACGGACGCACTCGTCCTCGCCCCCCGCGCCGGCGTGATCACCGAGCGCGTCACCGAGCCCGGCGAGGTGCTGCCGGTGGGGTCGCCGATGTACGTGCTCACCGATATCGCCCACCCCTGGCTCAACGTCTACGTGGACGAGCCATCGCTCGCCCGCATCCACCTCGGTGACTCGGTCCGAGTGCGCGTCGATGGCAGCCGCGACGAGTTCTCTGGCAAGGTCACCTTCGTCTCGCAGGTGGCGGAGTTCACGCCCAAGAACGTGCAGACTCCGGAGGAGCGCGCCAAGCTGGTCTTCCGCATCAAGGTCGGCCTCGACAACCCGCGCGGCATCTTCAAGCCGGGCATGCCCGGGGATGCGTACTTCTCGTCCGTTCAACCATCTAAGGCGGAGCACCAGGGAAAGGGGGCTGACGCCAGGAACGCGCTTTGGTCAGCCATGGGCCCGGCTTTGCAGACACGCGCGTCTTCGCCGCTCACCGTGCTCCTCGCGCGGGTGGCCGCATGACGCCAGCAGGGCTTGCGGTGGCAGCGCAGGGGCTCGTCGTGCGGTATGGCGACAGCGAGGCGGTCCACGGTCTCGACCTCGAGGTGCGCCGCGGTGAGGTCGTGGGCCTCATCGGCCCGGACGGTGCGGGAAAGACCTCGTCGCTACGCGTGTTCGCTGGGCTGCAGCGCGCCACCGCTGGTAGTGCCACGGTGCTGGGAATGGACGCCTGGAAGCATCGGCGCGCCCTGCACCACCGGCTCGGCTACCTCGCGCAGCGGTTCGCGCTCTACGGTGATCTCACCGTGGACGAGAACGTCCAGTTCTTCGCGTTGCTCCTCGGTGTGAGCGCCTGGCGGGAGCGGCGCGACGCGTTGCTCGATCGGGTGGGGCTCACCGAGTTCCGCTCTCGGCAAGCCGACCGCCTTTCGGGGGGGATGCGCCAGAAACTCGCCCTCGCCTGCAGCCTCATGCACTCCCCGGAGCTGCTTCTCCTCGACGAGCCGACCACCGGCGTGGACCCGATCACCCGGCGCGAGTTCTGGCGGTTGCTCGCCGACCTCGTTGCCGCGGGGCTCACCCTGGTCATCGCCACGCCCTACCTCGACGAGGCCGAGCGCTGCTCGCGAGTGGTGCTCATGCACGCGGGGCGGGTGCTCGCGGATGCGGCACCGGCCGAGCTGTCGGCCCTGCTTCCGGGCGTGCTCCTCGAGGTAGCGGCCACACCGCGTCCACTCGTGGCCGAGACGCTCCGACGATTGCCTGGCGTGCTCGACGTGCGGCCGTTTGCCGCCCGGTTTCACGCGCGCCTGGACCGTGGCGCCGTAGGGGCGGAGGCCATCCGTGCGGCGCTGATCGCCGCCGGCGCCTCGGTCGAAGACGTGCGGCCAATTCGCGCGGGCCTCGAGGACGCCTTCCTGCACCTCACCCAGCAGAACTCCCACGTCGCCGCGGAGGGAACATGAACCGGCAAACACAGCAGCTCGGCGCGACGGAACATCGGCCAGCTCGTGTACCGAGCAGATCAATCTGCCTCCGGGGCGGTGCGGTCGGTTGCCTGGCGGCTGCACTCCTGGTGTTCGCCGAGCCGGTGTTCGCGGAAACGGTCCGCCTGACTGCCGAGATCGCGGCGGCGCGTGCCGTGGAGGTGTCGAACCTGGCGGCCGCCGCCGCCGAGCGCACCGCTGCCGCGCGAGCCTCGGCGACCGCCGCGGATGCTGCAACCATGCCGCAGCTTTCCGCCTCGGCGGCCGTGGCGCGGCGCAGCTCGGTGCCCGAGTTCGAGCTGCCGATCCAACTGCCAGGCATCGGCGGGCTCGTGCTCATGCCGGACATCACCACGACGTACGCAACCGGCGTGCGGGCGCAGCAGGCGCTCTACGCGGGCGGAGCAATCAGCGACCAGCGCGTCGCGGCGCGCGACGACCTCGACGCCGCCGAAGCATCGCGCCTGGCGACCATCGCCGACCTGCGTCTCGCCGGCCAGGTCGCGTACTGGGAAGAGGTCCGCAGCTCGGCCAGAGTGGAGCTCGCGCACGCGCAGGAGGACCGCGCGCAGCGCCTCCTCACCGACACCCAGGCGCTACTCGATGCCGGCATGGCGGTCAACGCCGACCTGCTCGCGGCGCGCGAGCGGCTCGCCAGCGCGCGCGTCCAGGTCATCAATGCCGACGCGGGCGCGGCCAACGCGCTCGATGAGCTGCGCTCGCTGCTCAACCTGGCGCCCGACGCAACGATCGAGCTTGCCGATACCCTCACCGGCAAGCTTCCCGACCCGCCGGCATCAAGCACCGAGCTGCAGCAGCAGGCGCTGGCGCGGCGACCCGAGCTGCGGGCCTCGGCGGCGGAGATCGCGGCGCTCGCAGCACGGGCACGGGTGGCCGGCACGCCGACGAAGCCAAGC
Source organism: Thermoanaerobaculales bacterium (assembly GCA_044447965.1). Classification (GTDB taxonomy): domain Bacteria; phylum Acidobacteriota; class Thermoanaerobaculia; order Thermoanaerobaculales; family Thermoanaerobaculaceae; genus DATIYW01. The sequence continues at coordinate 11,500 of JBIOGJ010000003.1, forward strand.
CTCGGCGCGGTCGCGCAGTGGGACTACAACCGCCCAAACCAACGCTACTTTCCGCAGCTCGACGAGTGGAAGGCATCATGGAGCGTCGGCCTCGTCGCCTCCTGGACGCTGTTCGACGGTGGCAAGGCAGCGTCAGACTCCTCGGCCACGACGGCAATGCAACGCGCCGCCGAGCAGGAACGGGGGGAACTGCAACGCCGGATCGCGGTTGAGGTGCAGACCGATGCGCGGCGGGCGGCGAGCGCCCTCGCCGCTGCGACCGCCGCGGACGTCGCGCGTGCCGCCGCGGAGGAACGCGAACGGGCGGCTCGCGAGCGGCACGCCGCTGGCCTGGCCGCCATGGCCGAGGTTCTCGACGCGGAAGCGGCGCTCGCCGCCGCCGAGCAACAGCAGGTCGATACGCGCGCGGCCGCCTGGTTGGCCGCGGCGACCCTGGCGCGCACCGTGGGGCAATGAGCCGACCCACCGTCGTGGCGCGGGAACTCACGCGGAGCTTCGGCGCGTTTGTCGCGGTCGACCGCGTGTCGTTCGAGGTTTCGGCCGGGGAGATCTTCGGCTTCCTCGGCTCCAACGGCGCCGGCAAGACGACCACCATACGCATGCTCTGCGGACTGGTCGCCCCCTCGGCCGGGTCGGCCACGGTGCTCGACCTCGATCTCGCCACGCAGACCACCGCGATCAAGCGCCGCATCGGTTACATGTCGCAGCGATTCTCGCTCTACGCCGATCTCAGCGTGGAGGAGAACCTGCGCTTCTGGGGCGGCGCGTACGGTCTGTTCGGCCGGCGGATCGCGGAGCGGTCCGAGTGGGGCATCGGGATCGCGGGTCTTGCCGAGCAGCGGCGCGCACTCGTCCGCGACCTCCCCGGCGGATTTCGCCAGCGGCTAGCGCTCGCCTGCGCTCTGCTGCACGATCCCCCGGTGGTGTTCCTCGACGAGCCGACAAGCGGGGTCGACCCCGAGGCGAGGCGGCGGTTCTGGGACCTCATCGACGGGTTGGCCACGGCAGGAAAGACGGTCTTCGTGACCACGCACGTCATGGACGAGGCCGAGCGCTGCCACCGCGTCGCGCTCATGCACGCCGGCAAGCTCCTCAAGCTCGACTCCGTGCCGCGCCTCAAGGCCGTCTTCGCGACCGGTAGCGTGGTCGAGGTGCGCTGCCCCAACGCGGCCCGCGCGCTGCAGCAGATCGAGAACACGCCTGGGGTCGGCGAGGTCTCGCTGTTCGGCGATGGCCTCCACGCCGTCCTCGATCACCCCTCGCGCCGCTTCGAGCTGACCTCTCGCCTCGAGAGCGCCGGCTTTGCGCCCGCCGCCGTCGAGCCGATCGAACCGTCGCTCGAGGACGTGTTCATTCACTTCATTGCCGCGGCGGAGCGCGAGGCGGCGTAATGCTGCGGCGCACCCTCGCGATCGCCGCCAAGGAGCTGCTCCAGCTCCGCCGCGACCCGCGCACCGCGCTGACCCTGGTCGGCATGCCGGTCCTGCTCTTGTTCGTGTACGGTTACGCGCTCTCCTTCGACGTGCAGCACATCCGCCTCGCGGTGGTGGACCATGACGGGACGCAAGCGGCGCGCGAGGCGGTGCAGTCGTTCCTCCGCAGCGGCTACTTCGACCTCGTCGTCCACGGTCGGGACGAGCGAGCGCTCGACCGGCTCTTCGATACCGGCGCGGCGCAGGCGGCGCTCGTGATCCCGTCCCGCTACGCCGCGGATCTCACCGCCGGACGCGCGACAACCGTGCAGTTCGTCCTCGACGGCTCCGACGCGCAGACCGCGACCACGATCCTCGGCTACGCGCGGCAGATCGTCGTCTCGCTCTCCCCGCTCGTGCGCGTCGGCGCTTCCAGCGGTCCGATCGTGCCGGTCCCGCTCGTCTGGTACAACCCGGACCTCAACTCGACCCGGTTCCTCGTGCCGGGCCTGCTCGCGTTCATCCTCATGGTCACCTCGGTGATTGCCACCGCGCTCGCGGTGGTGCGGGAGAAGGAACGCGGCACGATGGAATCGCTGCGCGCGACGCCGCTGGTCGCCATCGAGCTGCTCCTCGGCAAGACCCTCCCCTACCTCGTAGTCGCCTTCGTCTCCGCCGGCGGGGCGCTCCTCGTTGCCCACCTGCTCTTCGACGTTCCCGTGCGCGGCTCGCTCGTTTGGCTCGCCGCCGTCACGCTGCTCTTCCTCGCCGTCGGCCTCGCCTGGGGCGTGCTCGTATCCACCATCGCCGATACCCAGCAGGTCGCGTTCCAGTTGGCCTTGCTCTCCTCGATGCTGCCGACCATGATCCTCTCGGGCTTCATCTTTCCGATCTCGTCGATGCCCACCTTCCTGCAATGGATCACGCGGATCGTCCCGGCCCGCTACTACCTCGTGGCGTTGCGCGGCATCATCCTCAAGGGCGCGGGCCCCGCGGTCTGGTGGCCCGAGATGGCGAGCCTCGGCGTGTTCGGCGCCCTGCTCATTGCGATCGCGACCGCGCGAACCGTGAGGAACTTGTGAGGACGCTCCTCAACATCCTCGTGAAGGAGCTGCTGCAACTCCGGCGCGACCCGAAGATCCTGCCGATCCTCTTCCTCGCGCCGATCATCCAGCTCACGCTGCTCGGCTACGCGGCCACCACCGACATCCGGCGCGTCGAGCTCGCGGTGTGCGATCTCGACCACACCGCCTCGAGTCGAGAGCTGGTGGAGGGCCTTACACAATCGACCTACTTTCGCCTCACCGCCACGGTCGACTCACAAGATGGCCTCGATCGCCTCCTCCAGTCAGGAGAGGCGCGCGTTGGCCTCACGATCCCGGTCGGCTTCGCGGCTGATCGCACGGCCGGGCGTCCCGGCGCCGTGCAGCTCGTCGCGGACGGCGCGGACGCGCTCTCGGGCACGGCCGGCATGTCGTACGCGGCAAACGCGCTCCAGGAGGCATCGGTTGCCGCCGGGGTGCGACCGCTCATCGACTTGCGCCCGATCGTCCTGTACAACCCCGACCTCGTCAGCCGCGACTTCATGGTCCCCGCCGTGCTCGCGATGATCCTCATGATCATGACCATGATGCTCACGGCGATGGCGCTCGTGCGCGAGCGGGAGCTGGGGACGATGGAGCAACTCCTCGTGACCCCGCTGTCGCCCGGCCACCTCATCGTCGGCAAGCTGGTGCCGTATGCGCTCGTCGGGCTCATCGAGTTCTCGACCGCGCTCGCCGTCGTGCTCTTCTGGTTCCAGGTGCCGCTCCGCGGTGGGTTCTTCACGTTGCTGCTGCTTACGCTTCCGTTCATGCTCTGCACCCTGGGCCTCGGCCTGCTGATCTCCACGCTGTCGAGTACCCAGCAGCAAGCTATGATGCTCACCGCCTTCGTCTTCATCCTGCCGCAGATGCTGCTCTCGGGGTTCGCGTTCCCGATCCAGAACATGCCGGTAGGGTTCCAGTGGTTCACGTACCTCGTGCCGCTGCGCTACTACCTCGTCATCCTGCGCGGCGTCTTCCTCAAGGGCGTGGGCGTCGCCGTGCTGTGGCCTCAGGGGCTCGCGCTGCTGGCGTTCGGCCTCGCGGTCCTCGGTCTCGCGAGGCTGCGCTTCCGCCGCCAACTGACGTAGGGGCGACGCGGCGCGTCGCCCGCGGGAGGGGACGACTCGCCCGTGCCACCCAACCGATCGCAGCGAATCCGGTGCGGATTTCCGGGCTAAACTCCGAACCGGAGGTGGAACGATGTTGGTGTTGGCCGGCGACATCGGGGGAACGAAATCGCTGCTCGCCGCAGCGCGAGGCGACCGCGACCGGTTCGAGATCGTTGCCGAGCGCCGCTTCGCTAGCCCCGCCTACCCTGACCTCGCGCCCATCATCCTCGAGTTCACCGACGAGCTGCCGGAGCCGATCGGCGCGGCCTGCTTTGGCGTGCCGGGCGCCGTCGTTGGCGGCGAATGCCGCACGCCGAACCTCCCGTGGTTCCTCACTGAGGCCGCGCTCGAGCGCGACACCGGCATCGCCCGCGTGCTTCTGATCAACGACTTCGCCGCGGCCGCGCTGGGAGTCCTCGCCTTGCCGCACGAGTCGCTCCTCGAGCTGCAAGGCGGCACGCCCGTCGAGCACGGCACCAAGGCCGTGATCGGCGCCGGCACCGGCCTCGGCCAGGCGATCCTGTTTTGGGATGGACATGACTACCGCGTCAACCCCACCGAGGCGGGGCACGGCGGTTTCGCCGCCCAAGGAGAGCTGCAGCACGCGCTCGCGCTCTCACTCGAACCGGGCCACCTCCCGGTATCCGTCGAGCGCATCGTCTCCGGTCCGGGCTTGGTTCGCATCTACGACTTCCTCGTTGCGCGGGGCGCGCAAACCGTGCCACATCCCGCCGATTCGGGTGGCGCAGAAGATCCTGCCGCGCGCATCGCGCGGTGCGCTGCCGCCGGCACCGATCCCGCCGCCGAGCAAGCGCTCGATCTGTTCGTGGACGCATACGGTGCCGAGGCCGGCTCGCTCGCGCTGCGCGTGCTCGCCACCGGCGGCGTCTACGTCGCCGGCGGGATCGCGCCGAAGATCCTGGCCAAGCTGCAGGACGGCACGTTCATGCGCGGCTTCGCGCGCAAGGGGCGGATGCGCGAGTTCATGGCGCGCTTCCCAGTCAATGTTGTACTCGAGCCGCGCGTGGGCCTGCTCGGCGCCCTCACGCAGGCCGCCCGCCTGCTCGCATAGCAACGTCGCGCCACTTGACCAGCTTGGTGCTGTGAGCGACTGCCCGCCATGATCTTCGCTCTTCACCTGCGCACATCAATGGGAGCATCGGGGCAGCCGCATGGTGCGATGGTGATACCTGGTACCGACTCAGGTTTAACTTTGGACTTCGCTGCGGAGTTTGGCCAAGGCCGTCACAAGAATCCCTAGGTTCTCCGGATCCTTTCGGCGCCGCCGATCCAGAGCTGCCAGCCACTTCTGGTAGGCGAGCTGGATCAAGCCGAAGCCCTCCGGCGTCAGGTCGCTCTTGCACAAGGAAAAGCCGTCGGGCACCTCCTCGCCCTGTGCGAGCAGGGTGCGCGAGGTGAGGCCGTTGCTCTGAAGAAACATCACCAGCGCACAAAAGCGCCGCTTCTGGTCCACTCTCGATTCGAGTGAACCAACGAAACCCCAGCCAACCTGATCGATTACGAAGTCCGTCTCATTATGCAAATGATCTCACTCCACTCGAAGCAGCCTCACATCAGGTACCACGTGCCACTTTCTCACCGTCCTTTGAACCTCGGCGACGAAGACTATCGCACAAGGCACCCTATCCGCCCTCCGTCTTCTCATTAAGCTATCGTAATACAACCACGAAAAGGTGCAGTGGTGATAGCCACGTACGGGTCGGCTAAACTGCCGCGGTCGTGACTTGGTCGTGACGCGGAGGTGCGGCGGTGGCGAAGAGCCCGGGACGATCGCTGTATCGCAACACGGTGAGCTATTTCGGCGGCCTGGTCGCGGCCGGAAGCGTGCTCCTCATCGTGTTTTCGCTCGTGCTCCAGTTCGTGATGAAGCAGGCGAGCCCGTACCTCGGCATCTTCACCTTCCTGGTCTTCCCCGGCATTCTGGTTTTCGGCCTCGTTGTGATGCTGGTCGGCATGGCGCGAGAGAGCGCGCGCCGGCGGCGCACCGGTGCGACCGCGTCGGCCTACCCCAGCGTCGATCTCAACGATCCGCGCCAGCGCCGGCGGTTCAACGTTGGGCTCGGCATCGCGTTCTCGCTCTTCTTCCTGCTCGCCTTCGTCGCGTACCACTCGTTCCTGTTCACCGAGTCGGTCACGTTCTGCGGGCGCATCTGCCACACCGTGATGGAGCCCGAGCTGACCGCGTACCTCGCCTCGCCGCACGCGCGGGTGCGCTGCGTCGATTGCCACGTCGGCGCCGGCGCCGAGTGGTACGTGAAGTCGAAGCTCGCTGGCCTGCGCCAGGTGATCGCGGTGACGTTCCACACGTATCCCACCCCGATCCCGGTGCCGGTCAAGAGCCTGCGCCCCGCCCGTGAGACCTGCGAGGAGTGCCACTGGCCGCAGAAATTCTACGGCGCGCAGTTGATCCAGAACCCGCACTTCCGCTACGACGAGGCCAACTCCGCCGAGCAGGTCAGCCTGCTGGTCAAGACCGGCGGCGGCAGCCCGAAGCTCGGGCTTTCCGCGGGCATCCACTGGCACATGATCATCGACAACACGACGAGGTTTGTCGCGCTCGACGAGCAGTTGGAGGACATCCCCTGGGTGTCCGTGACCGGGCACGACGGCAAGACGCGCACGTACTTCTCCACCAATACGAAGGTGAGCAAGGAAGACGTGCTCAAGCACCCGATGCACGTGATGGACTGCATGGACTGCCACAACCGGCCGACCCACATCTTCCAGGCCCCCGAGGGAGCGACCGACCGGGCGATGGCGCAGGGCCTGATCTCCCCGACGCTGCCGTGGATCAAGAAGGTTGCGGTGGACGCGCTCGTCAAGACCTATCCCGACCGCGCCGCGGCGCACAACGGCATCCGCGACGAGATCCTCGGCTTCTACGCGAAACAGTACCCGGAGATCCGGACCTCACGTGGCACGGAGCTCGACGACGTCGTGCGGCGGGTGACCGACATCTACGACCGCAGCGTGTTCCCCGCCATGAAGGTCAACTGGAACAGCTACGCCTCCAACATCGGCCACCGCAACTGGCCGGGTTGCTTCCGTTGCCACGACGGCAAGCACGTCGCCGAAGACGGCAAGGTCCTCACCAACGAGTGCACCGCCTGCCACACGATGCCGCAGCGTGGCTCGCTCTCCTCGCTCGGCAGCGCGATGCCCGCCTCGAACGAGAACTGGCACCCGTGGGAGCTGAAGGGCAAGCACGCCGCGATGCTGTGCAACCGCTGCCACGCCGCCGGCTACCGGCCACCAACCGAGTGCGCGGAGTGCCACAAGCTCGACGCGAAGGCGCCGATGATGGACTCCGGGTGCGACACGTGCCACGCCAAGCCGCAGGAGGTGCAGCCGATCAACGACTGCAAAGGCTGCCACGACACCCTGGGCCCGCTCCACGCCAAGGGCGGCCACCCGGACGCCGCGTGCATCGACTGCCACAAACCCCATTCGTGGGTCGTGACGGGCCGCGAGGTTTGCCTTGGCTGCCACGACGACAAGAAGACGCACTACGCCGACGGCGGCGCCTGCACGGAGTGCCACGACGACTTCAAGGCCAAGGCGGGCAAGAGCGCACGCGCCGTGCCGCCGCCAGTGATGCATCCTGCGCATGCGCAGGCGCAGGCGGGTGGCTAGGACGATCGAATGAAGAAGGCTACCGGGACGCGTGACGCAACTTGGAGACGCAAAGAGCTGGCAGTGCTCGCACAGCTCGCGAGCCCCAGCGCGATCCAGGGCTTCCTCGATGAGGTGCCTTACAGCGCCGACCCGTTCTACCGCTGCCCCCGGCGCGTGCTCGCCGATCGCAAGGCGCACTGCTTCGACGGAGCACTGTTCGCCGCCGCAGCGCTACGGCGGATGGGCCACCCACCGGTGCTGCTCGACATGCGCGCGGTGCGTGACGACGACCACGTCATCGCCGTATTCAAGCAGCACCGTTGCTTCGGCGCGGTCGCCAAGTCCAACTTCGTCGGCTTGCGCTTCCGTGAGCCGGTCTACCGCTCGTTGCGCGAGCTTGTGATGTCGTACTTCGAGGATTTCTTCAACGAGCTGGGAGAGAAAACGCTGCGTGCCTACTCCTCGCTCCTCGACCTCCGCCATTTCGATGCCCTCGGCTGGGAGTGGGGCGACGACGCAGCGGAGCACATCGCCGCCGCGCTTGATTGCGCGCGCCATTTCCGCCTCGTCACCCGCGACCAAGAGCGCGGTCTCTCGCGGCTGGACCGCAGGTCGTTCGAGGGAGGCACGCTCGGCATCAACCGTGCAGGACTCTACAAGGTGCGCGACTAGGCCTCCCTGCCCGTGGGCCTTGCCGCCCGCGGATCCCGAACAACGGTTTCCTTTGCCCCTCGGGCGCTGCGGCTCTCCTCGCTCGCGCGCGCCAACCCCCTGCGCGCCGGGTACCAGGTTCCACTCCTCAGCGGGAGCGGCTTCCAGCCGCGACCAACAAGGCACGATCCACAAACGACGGTTTCTTGATGCCCGTCGGGTTCGCGGCCATTCGGCGCGAGCTCGCCCCCGCTCGCCACGAGCCGAAACTCCTCCGGCCGCGACCCGGCAGCACGGCTCGCCGCCGTGACCCTCGCTGTTCCCCTCGCGCAAAAAAGGCTTTCGCTCGGGGCCAGCGTCTCCCGGCGCCGATCCGCGCGCTGGATACCCCGCGGCCTCCGGAGCGATCGCCGCTTCGCCCGACGGGCGGATTTGCCTTCCACCCACCCATCACCGCCCACCCGTCCCCCGCCCAGCCAGTGCTCACACACACCGCAAGCCTCGAGTTTGCGCAGGCCAGCCGAGCATCGGGTGGGGGGCACTCAATCCGCCCATCGGGTGCGATGCGGCCATCTCTCCGGAGCGCACGGGTACCGAGCGGGCGGACCACGGTGGGGTGTAGCTGACGCGGCCTCATGCGGACAGCGAGGGGCCCCACCGCGGGCCGTCCCTGCTCGGTCGTGCGCGGAGGAGTCTCGGCCGGCAGCTCGCGGGGGCGAGCTAAGGCCGAGAGCCGCAGCACCTGAGGGGCATAAAGAAAAGGTTGTTCGTGATTCGTGGATCGTGGATGGTAGCTCGCAGTGTTGGTCGGGGCGGGCCGCCGGTTCCGCGTGACACGCGCACGGCGGCACCGCGAAACCGTTGCGGCCTACCCGGGAAGCTGGAAGGAGTTGTTCAGGCGGTCGAGCATTTCGTCGTAGCGGCGGTCGAGATCGGCAAGCGCTTCTGCGAATGCGCGCTCGTCGAGCTTGCCGGCCTCGCGCCGCAGGTCGAGCAGCCTGCGCTGGTTCTCGTACCACTTCTCCGCGTCGAAGTTGTAGGTCACACCCGCACCGGCTCCTCGAAGGGATTTCGCATCCCCGTGCTGCACACCTTACCAAACGCCGAGCCTGGAGGCCCCATACCATTTCACGGCCAGTCGTAGAGAGGTTGCTGCGAGGCACCGACGGGACGGAACCAGTCCCGTGAAACAAAGAAATCGCAACCGGACGTTTTCACCACCTGCGCTGCGCCGTACCTCCACACCGCCTTCACACGGCGGTGTTGGTATCAACGCGGAGGGACGCCGATGGCCGCCAAACCAGATCCTGACTCCGGCCCACTCTCCCGGAACCGGATGGTTTTCATCCACTCACGAGGGGATCGAAAGTTCATCGGCCGATCTCCGAGCGAGAGTGCGGCGGAAGTGAAGGTCGGCGACATCGAAGCGCTGGCCTCGGCCGGCTTCGACATCGTCGAGTTCAACATGAGTGACGGAAAGCCTCTCTGCGCCGCCCTGACGGCAGCGTCCAGGGGGGCTGCTGCGATGCACCGCAACCACTTCCGACCCCTCCCTTCCCAGGACCACCCACCGTTGGAGATCTCCGAGACACGGACCCGCCTTGGGCTTGACCTTCGATTGGACTAGTCGGGGGCCGTCGGTCACGAGGATCGCGCATTCCTTGGAAACTCCGTCCGCCGAGATCAGGGCCTTGCGTTACGCTTTCGCCCGCAATATGAACGCCGCTGAGATCGTCGCGCTCCTCGGAGGGGTCTGGCGCCAAAGGCTGTGCGTGGCTCGCATCGACGCGATCCTGTCCCCTACCACGTGCCAGCGCTCAGCTCAATAGACGAACGGCACGAGGCGCCAGGACCTGCGGCAATAGGAATCCCATGCCGCGCCGAACTCCTCGCGCATGAGCGCTTCCTCATCGTGGATCCGCCACAGAAGCACGCAGGCGATCGCCACAACGAAAATGAGGGCGAGCCACGAACGAAAGACCAGCGCGATGCCCTTGCTGAACACGATGATGCCGAGGTACCGCGGGTGCCGGAGGAACCGGTACGGTCCGTCGGTCACGAGCCGATGCCCATCCTGGACCGCGACCTGCACGCTGAACTGCTTGCCCAGATACGTCTGGGTCCAGTGCATCAAGATCAGCCCCAACGCATACATCGCGAGCCCGACATAGCGGAGCGCCTCCGCCCCGCCAAGAACAGCGATGCCGCGGCGGTCGGCGTACGGCGCCACGATCACGATCGCCAGGCTGAGCGCCTGCAGAAGCGCCACCGCGACACGCTGTCGTGGCACGATCCTGCGGGGCGTGTCGCGCTTCTTGCCCACCTCGGGCATCCTGATTCCGATGATCGTGTTGAGGAGGAGCACGAGTGCGACATAGCCGACCCGCGCCGGCTCCGCGAGGAAACCCGCAAGATCGCCCAAGCCCCACGCGATTACGGGCAGCCCAACGAAGATCACGATCCCGATGAGCACTGTTGCCGCGGCCCGAAGGGCATGGGTCACGCAGGAACCTCCTCAAATCGCCCTGGCAACAGGGCACGCGCGCTTCCGCTCTACTCCCACGGCACATCCGAACAGCGCGCCCCCAACACCGCGTCAGGTCCGGTGAATTCGGCGGCGTGGTGCCTCTGGCGCCAAGATCGTCACGCAAGACTGGTCATTGGCGGAGTTGGTGTCGTTCGGATTGCTAACCGTCGCGCAATTGGTGATGCTGCTGCCCGCCGGCGCCGTTACCTTCGTCGTGAGGGTAATTGGCGGCAGCGGCCCCGGGGGCACAGGCTGAATGCTCGCATCCCAAGTGCAAGTCAGCGTGGCCGGTGGATTCGACCCAGCCACCGAGCAATTCCACAGACTGCCTCCCTGGGCGACGCCGACGACCTGTAACCCTGTAGGCAGGGTATCAATCATGGTAGTGACACCTTCGCACGGTGCGTCGCCCTCATTCGTCACCGTAATGGTGAAAGTCGCTTGCTGCCCGCTCACCAACGACTTGGGCTGGACTTCGATGCTGATAGCCAGATCGGCGCTGCGGCACTTGCCCGCCGAGCCCGCGTGGTAGATATTTAGAATGTCCTGTGGCGTCAGCACCCCGTTGAAGATCTCCACTTCATCTATCTCGAACTCTGTGGGGTTGCCGCCCATCAGAAGCGGTAGTACCCGGCTCTTGGCGATCCAGAGATCGGCGTTATTGTCCGTGTTGCCTACCGGAATCGTCGCGCTCCAGGGCGCGCCATCCACGTAGAGGGTCACGGCAGCGGAGGTCAGGTTCGGCCGCGCCACCGTTACGGCGACGTGATGCCAGCCCCCAGTCAGCGGAGTAGGGTCCAGGAGCGTCGGCGGGGGTGATACCGCCACCGTTCCATCATCGAGCGTGAATGCCAACTGGGAATCGTAGAGCGGCGGCGTGGAATAAACATACAGACCATAGCCCTTAACCGTTGAACCCGCAACAAGCGTCTTGTCCACGACCGGAAAGCCTGAGGCCCCGCCTGAACTCCCCGCAATCTTTACCCAGGCGTCGATCGAGAACTCACCTGTCCCCCCAGGTGGGAAAAAGTTGAGATGTGGACTATCCGGAACGTCCACATACGAACCCACGAAGTACAACGAGTTGTTCACGTACTGCCCTAGAATGGAGTACGGGCCGGGGGGTCCTACGGGAGAGGGAACCGGCGTCCCATTGAGATGGTACGTCCAAATGTCATGGATGACCGTGCTCCCCGTTGTTTCGTCGAGGGTGTACCACGCGACCATGTGGGAGGGAGGCGTCGCGCAGGCTGGCTTGCACTTGCCTTTGGAGCCGGCGCGGTAGATGTCTCGAACCTCCGTCTGCGTCAGCGCGCGGTTGAAGATCTCCACCTCGTCAATCCTGCCGTTGAAGAAATCAGAGACCGGCAACCGGCCGAGCCGGTTTCTTGATCCGAGGATCAGATCGCCGGTGTTGTCAGCCGCGAGACCGGCGAATGGAGTCGTACTGAACGGCGTAGGAAGCGGAAAGCCATCGATAAAGAGCGTCCCACCGGTCGCCGACGCCGGATTGCGTTGGACGGTTATGGCGACATGGTGCCAAGAACTGTCGGCCAGAAATTTCGTGGTATCGTCCGCCCCGATCGACGCATGAGAAGTCGCATTGATGTCGTTACCCATCGAGAAGCCAAGATAGCCATTATTCACATAGAAGACGTAGCCGTATGGGAAGTCGGTCGGCCCGGCGATTTCCTTATCCACAATGGGCATGAAGCCAGTGCGTGAACTGGTTTGGATCCAGGCGTCGATCGAGAGACTGCCCGCCCCGAAGTTAAGGTTAGGCGCATTGGGAACCTGGACGAAATCCGACGTACCGTTGAAGTTGAGTGCACCGTCCACCATTCCTGATCCAGGCGTTGGTCCGCCCGATCCTACAGGTCCGGGCTCCGGTGTGCCGCTATTGCCGTCGGCAATGTCATGGACGACCATCCCCCCCGTTTCATCGAATGGCCACCAGGACACCATGTCGGAAGGCGGGGAGACGCACTTGCACTTGCCCGACGACCCAGCGTTGAAGATGTCTTGAATCTCCGCCTGCGCCAGTGCGCGGTTGAAGATCTCCAACTCGTCAACTGCGATCTCACCTGCCGAGACCCCAGGAACTCCATCGCCACCGATGAGCAAGTTCAGATTATTGGAGACACTTCCCCCGGAGCCGAATGGGCCGCTATCGACGAGCGCGCCATCAAGGTAAAGCGCCATTTCCGCCGCCGTTCCTCTTTGGAGCGTGGCGGCCACATGATGCCAGGTTTGCGGCGCTATATTGGCAGTGAGCTGCGGCGAGGAGCTGGGACCGTTCACGCCGAATCTCAACTGGCCTTGCGTGGTGCTGACATCCTGAATGTTCAGCAGGTATCCCGCTGTGGTGCTGGAATACTTTTGGGCGATGGTCAGGTAATTTCCCGTGCCCGCCGCCGCATAGATCACCCAGGCATCGATCGTGAAATCGCCGGTGCCCGGCTCGAGCGCCGGCTTGGTCAACACTTCCACGCGTCGAGTCCCGGAAAAGAAAAGCGATGTGTCAACTACGCCCGCCGGGAACGGGATCGTCGGAGGAAGCGACCAGAACGCGGAACTCACAGGGCCGGGGCCGGTCGGCGCGCCAATGGGTCCGGGCTGCGCTGTCCCATCATAGCCGCCGACGATATCCGCGACCGTCGTTCCCGACGTCTCATCGAGCGGCCACCACGCGACCATCCCGGTTGGGGCCCAGACACAGGCCCGACACGTCGCCTGGAGTTTGGCTTCGACCAGCAGGCCCGTCGGTGAAGGACCGGAGTCGTTGTTGACGATGATGTCCAGATCATTCACGCCGTTGACAAAGCCCGACGTGATGCTGATCGGATGCAAGCCTTGGAAGCAGGTGTTTCCGCCGCAGCCAGCCTTGGTAACGCCGTTGAGTTGGACGAATGCAGAATTGTCGCCGGAGTAATTCCCGACGATCTGGACACTGCTGTAAAGCGCAGGATTGAGATTGAATTGAAGCCGATAGGTGTAGTTCCCTGCGCTATCGGGCTGCGGCGTAGGATTCTGAATGCGGTGAATCCAGTTGGCAGGTGAAGTCGGAGGGACCCAGGAGGAATAGGGGGTCGTGGCATAGGACGGAAATGCACCCGTCTGATTCGGCGGAACGGCGGTGAGCTGCCATCGCGGGTCCTGCTGCCCCGGCTGGATGCCCAGGCCCGTGCTCACGTCTGCCTCGATGACCTGGCCCGCAGTCTGACAGGGGGGGAGCGAGACGGCCTGGAACGCAACGCCCTGTCCCCCGGCCGGGGCCGCCCCCAGGAATGCGGTAAGCATCGCCAAGCAAAAGCCCAGCCCAGTGGAGAGTCGCGCAGCCTGGCGCAGACCCGTACGGTCTCCGAACATGTGCATTGTCGTGAGCCTCGCACTTATTTTACCACCTGGGAGGTTCGTTTCGCCCTCCGCGCGAAGTCGACTCCATCAATGCGCCAGCGACAACCATAGAGGGGTCACGGCGAGTTGAGCGCCGGCTCGGCGAGGAAACCCGCAAGATCGCCCAAGCCCCACGCGATCAGGGGCAGCCCCACGAAGATCACCATCCCGATCAGGACTGTTGCCGCGGCCCGAAGGGCATGGGTCACGCGAGAGCCTCCTCAATCCGATGGTACGCCCGCGGAGCGCCCCAGGGTTGAGGACAGAAGGAACTCGAGGAGCTGGTCGCCGGTCATCGCGAGCTAGCAGTGCACCACCGTCGGTTGCGATACACTTCAGGTTGGGAGGTCGGATCGGGGCAATGCCGACAGTGCTACGGGATGGGCCATATCGGGTCTACTTCCACAGCCACGAACCGAACGAGCCGCCACACGTGCACGTTGACCGAGATGATCTCTCCGCCAAATTCTGGTTGGGACCCGTAGCATTGGCGAGGAGTTTGGGGTTCGACGCTGCCGAGCTGCGGAAAATCGAACGACTCGTCAGCGACCATGAAGTGGAGTTGCAGGAGGCGTGGGATGGCTTCTTCGGTTCATAACCCGGGCGAACAGGTGACCGGGGTGCGTTTTACCAAAGACCTTCTGGTTGTCGACCTCCGTGATGGCCGAACCATCTCGGTGCCGCTGGCGTGGTACCCGAGGCTACTGCATGCAACCTCGAAACAGCGCGCCAACTGGAAGCGGGCGGGCGGCGGCTTCGGCATTCACTGGCCCGACATTGACGAAGACTTGAGCACGGAAGGCCTGCTGAGAGGAGCACCCGCGCCGCGCGCCTCCGCGCGTCTCTCGGCGTAGGGGCAACCTCTCCGCGGCGCGCCTTGTCTGGCCAGTCGTACCTGGAAGGTGCTCCCACCGAGGTCCCGATTCTCCCACGGAGGTCAGGGGGCTCCTACTGAGATTCTGCTGATTCGGTGGGAGCGGCGTCCCGCCGCGACCCGCGCGGAATGAGATTGCGCTGGCGCCTGTTGTGCCCCGCAACAGTTCCCTCAAAGGGACCAGGAGGCACCATGCGCCGCACGTTGTTCGTCTTTGCGATCGCTGCAACCGTGACGATGTCTGTGACATTGCCAATCCTCGCCGAGTTTCCCGGCACCGACGTGATGCTGCCGGTCGTGGCACGCATCCAGGGTTCGGGCAATCCCCCGCCGCAGTTCTACTCGACCGTCTGGTTCACCGACCTCTCGACCACCAACAGCGCCTCGATCCAGCTCCAGTTCTACCAGCGCGACTCCGTCACCAACCCCACCGCCACCGCCTCGCTCACCCTCTCACCAGGCGAAACCCGCCGGATCGATGACGCCATCACTACGTTCTTCCAGCTCTCCGGCGTCGCCGGCTCGCTGCGCGTCACCTCGACCGAGGACGTCCTCGTCTCCACCCGCAACTACGACCTTCCCGCCGGAGGCACCGAGAAGGACACCACCGGCCAGTACTTCGGGGCAATCCCGGTGGACTTCGCCATTGGCTCCGGTGAAGTCACCCAGCTCCAGGGCGTGGAACAGACCACCGAGGCACGCTACAACTTCGGCGCGGTGGAGATCACGGGACAGTCGGTCACGCTCCATGCCATGCTGCTCAACCCCAACGGCTCCACGATCGGGTCGAAGGACTACCCGCTCGCCGCCTATGGGCAGATGCAGAAGAACGTCACGGACATCACCTCCGCGATCAACGGGGTCGGCAACGCGCTCCTCCAGATCAGTGTGACCTCCGGCAACGGGAAGATCCTCGCGTATGGGACGCACAACACCAACACCTCGCAGGACGGGACCGGGTTCGAGATGGCGTTCAAGCAGTCGTTGCTTTCCGGCAGCGGTGGATTGTCCGCGGTCAACCATGACGCGTCGCTGAGGGGGGACGGGACCGGCGGCAACCCGCTCGGGATCGCCAACGGGGGCGTTGGAGCGACCCAGCTCGCGAACGGCGCGGTGGGCACAACGCAGCTCGCCGACAGCGCCGTCGCCACCAACGAACTCGCCAACGGCGCCGTGACCAAGGCCAAGCTCGCCCCCGCCGGCGGCACCGCAGGCCAGGTCCTCGGCACCGACGGCACCAATCTGACCTGGCAGACCGACGGGTTGACGCTACCGTACACCGGCACCGCCAATACCCCGACTTCAACGTTCGTCGTGACCAACAGCGGGACAGGCCCCGCCATCAACGGTAATGGTGCCGGGACCGGAGCCGGGCTGTATGGGCTCTCTCAGGCAGGCGCGGGCGTCGGCGGCATAAGCCTAAGCGGTGTAGGTGTGGTCGGAAGCGGCGGCGGGTACCCTGGAATTGAGCTCCCGAATACGGCTGGAGTCTTCGGGTTTGACGCCCAGGGCGACGGCGTGTTCGGTAGCACCCAGGGGTCGAACGCCGCGGGCGTCCACGGAGAGTCCCCCAACCAGGGTGTCTGGGGCGTCAACACCGTCCAAGCCGACGACGGCTGCCTCGGCTGCCCAGCCGCCGGAGTGATCGGCCGCTCCCACGATTCGAGCCTCGCAGGAGTGTTGGGCACAAACCTCGTCGGAGGAATTGGGGTCTCTGGCACTGGATATACGGGTGTGTACGGGAGCGCCTTCGCCGCCACCGACACTGGTGTGTGGGGCAGCAGCCCGAACGGCATCGGCGTTCACGGGGAAAGCGGTAGCAACGACGGCGTGTATGGCTACAGCACGAACGGCTATGGCGTGTCCGGGGTCAGCGGAACGGGCTACGGCGTCTACGGCAAGAACACGACCACCAATGCGGACGGCTGTCTCGGGTGCGGCCCCGCCGGAGTCATCGGCTATAAGGGCCAGGGCAGCTATGCCGGCCAGTTCTCGGGAGACGTATTGGTCAGCACGCTCGCCAGCAGCAGCATCTCGCCGGTCTATGCGACCGCCCAGGGCGTGCTTGAGCTTCCCTCCTCGGATGGGCGTCTGAAGAAGAACGTCGCCGACCTGAGTTTGGCCGTCGACGCCCTCGCGGCCGTCCAACGGCTCCGCGGTGTCACGTTCAACTTCGATACTTCGATCGAGCGGGCATGCTCCTTGGGCGACGAGCGGCAGATCGGCATGATCGCACAGGAGGTAGAGGCAGTGCTGCCAGAACTCGTCGCCACCGACAAGGAAGGCTACAAGTCGCTCGACTACGCCAAGCTCACTCCCGTGCTCGTGGAAGCGATCAAGGAGCAGCAAGCGATCATCGCGGAGCAACGAGTCACAATCGAAGAGCAGCGAACCGAACTCGACCAGGTGAACGAGAGGGTCACACGGATCGAAGCACTCCTCGCAGAGTCCGCAGCTCACTCATCGGGCTCTGCCGCCGCTTCGCCGCGCTGAGCCTGGCCTGGCCGGTCGCACCTGGAAGGTGCTCCCACGGGGATCAAGCTGGCCTGGCCGGTCGCACCTGGAGGGTGCTCCCACTGAGATTCTGCTGATTCGGTGGGAGCGGCGTCCCGCCGCGACCCGCGCGGAATGAGATTGCCCTGACGCCTGTTGTGCCCCGCAACAGTTCCCTCAACGGGACCAGGAGGCACCATGCGCCGCACGTTGTTTGCCTTTGCGATCGCTGCAACCGTGACGCTGTCTGTGACCTTTCCGATCTTCGCCGAGTTCCCGGGCACCGACGTGATGCTGCCGGTCGTGGCGAGGATCCAGGGATCCGGCAATCCCCCACCGCAGTTCTACTCGACCGTCTGGTTCACCGACCTCTCGAGCACCAACAGCGCTTCCATCCAGCTCCAGTTCTACCAGCGCGATTCCGTGACCAACCCAACCGCCTCCGCCTCGCTCACGCTCTCCCCAGGCGAGACCCGCAGGATCGATGACGCGATTGACTCGTTGTTCCACCTCCAAGGCGTTGCCGGCTCGTTGCGTGTCACCTCGACGGAGGACGTGCTCGTC
The DNA here is from genome assembly GCA_044447965.1 of Thermoanaerobaculales bacterium. Classification (GTDB taxonomy): domain Bacteria; phylum Acidobacteriota; class Thermoanaerobaculia; order Thermoanaerobaculales; family Thermoanaerobaculaceae; genus DATIYW01. The sequence goes on from JBIOGJ010000003.1 coordinate 29,247, forward strand.
TCCACCCGCAACTATGACCTGCCCGCCGGGGGCACCGAGAAGGACACCACCGGCCAGTACTTCGGGGCAATCCCGGTGGATTTCGCCATCGGCTCCGGTGAGGTGACGCAGCTCCAGGGCGTCGAGCAGACCACCGAAGGGCGGTACAACTTCGGAGCGGTGGAGATCACGGGACAATCCCTCACGCTCCATGCCACGCTGCTCAACCCCAACGGCTCCACGATCGGGTCGAAGGACTACCCGCTCGCCGCCTATGGGCAGATGCAGAAGAACGTCACGGACATCACTGGCGCGATCAACGGGGTTTCCAACGCGCTGCTGCAGATCAGCGTGACCTCCGGCAACGGGAAGATCCTCGCGTACGGGACCCACAACACCAACGTGAGCCAGGACGGGACGGGTTTCGAGATGGCGTTCAAGCAGAGCCTGCTCGGTGCGGGAAGCGGACTCGCCGCGATCGCGCACGACGCGACGCTGCGGGGAGACGGCACGACTGGTAACCCGCTCGGGATCGCGAACGCAGGCGTGGGGGCAACGCAGCTTGCGAACGGCGCGGTGGGCACCACCCAGCTCGCCGACAGCGCCGTCGCCACCAACGAGCTCGCCAACGGCGCCGTGACCAAGGCCAAGCTCTCCCCTGCCGGCGGCACCGCCGGGCAGGTCCTCGGCACCGATGGCACCAACCTCACATGGCAGCCCGACGGCCTGACATTGCCGTATGCCGGCACCGCGAACTCCACGCTTCCCGTCATCGCAGCCACCAACACCGGGGGAGCCGCTGGACTCGCCGGGACTGGAGGGCTCGTTGGTGTGGAGGGGTTGTCCTCGGCCGGTTTTGGCGTTGGTGGAATCAGTCAAAAGGGTATCGGCGCCCTTGGCCTAAGTTCCGATGGCGGGGTTCCGAGTCCGTTCCCGGCCGCAGGTGTGGTCGGGGCATCGAGCGGCAGCGTCTCGTTTGGCGTGTTCGGTGTCACCGATCAGGGCCTCGGGGTTTTTGGCGTGAGCGGGCACATCGACCCCTCCCTGCTCGCCGCTCCCCCCGCTGTCGGCGTCTTCGGTGCGAGCGATTCGAGCGACGGTGTCATGGGAACTACGACAGGCGCCAACACGTATGGCGTCCACGGGGAGTCACTGTTTGAGGGTGTATTCGGCAACAACGGAGCCGCGAACACCAACGGCTGCCTCGGATGCCCTACGGCTGGCGCCGTAGGGTACACCGCCTATTCCGGGGCCGTCGGCGTGCTCGGAAACAACGTTGCAGGGGGCATTGGCGTTCAGGGCAACAGCACCGCAGGGGGCATTGGCGTTCAGGGCAACAGCACCAACCAGGGTGGCGCCACTGGTCCAGGAGTCATGGGCGTGAGCCCCACCAGCTACGGCGTGGAGGGTCTGACCAGCACCTCGATGGGGGTCTACGGCCAGAACCAGGCTACCAGCAACGACGGCTGTCTAGGGTGCCCAACCGACGGGGTCATCGGGTTCACGAGCAATGCCGCGTACCACGGCGTTCATGGAAACAACACCGGGGGCGCAGGTGCCATCGGCGTCTACGGCACAGGTGACTACGGCGTATTCGGCTCCGGGGGCACCGACGGCGTTTACGGCACCGGCACCACCAACGGCGTGGTTGGCCAGTCAAGTGCGGGCCATGGCGTGTACGGCGCGTCAAGCACCGGCTACGGCGTCTACTGCGCCGGCGACGGCACGTACACCGGCTCATGGACAAAATCATCGGATCGCAGATTCAAGCGCGACATCGTGCCCCTCGTCGACGCCCTCGCAAAAGTCCTGCAACTCCGCGGCGTGAGCTTCTCGTGGCGCGGCGAGGAATTCCCGCAAAAGAACTTCCATGCGAAGACACAGATCGGCTTTATCGCCCAGGAGGTCGAGACGGTGTATCCCGAGTTGGTTTCGACCGACCCCGAGGGTTACGAGTCCCTCGACTACACCGAACTGACGCCGATCCTCGTCGAGGCGATCAAGGAGCAGCAGGCAACCATCGAGGCGCAGCGCGCGGAGCTCGACTGCGTAACCGAAAGGGTTGCGCGCCTCGAGGCGCTCCTCGCCGAATTCGCAAAGCGTGTCCCCGACCCCATGCCCTCGCGTTAGACCTCACGCCCGCGATTGGACCTGTGGGGCGGGCGCCCTCGCCCGCCGTCCTGTGAGCGCTGCGGCGACCGACCCACGGCGTGGCGTCACCACGCCACACCCGAGCGGTTTCGACGCCGCCCCGCTTACTTGAGCAGGCCGCGGGTGCGCAGCATCGGCTCGATTTCGGGGTCGCGCCCGCGGAACTCGCGGTACATCGTTGCCAGGTCCTCGGTGTTGCCGCGCGAGAGGATCTGGGCGCGGAAGGTGTCGCCGTTCGCGCGCGTCAGGCCGCCATGTTCCTGGAACCAGGCGAAGGCGTCGTCGTCGAGCATCTCGGCCCACAGGTACGCGTAGTAGCCGGCCGAGTACCCATTGCTCCAAATGTGGAGGAAGTAGCTCGAGCGGTAACGCGGTGGCACCTGCGGCACGTCCACGCTCGTCTTCTTCAGGGCCGCCACCTCGAACGCGTCCACGTCGGGACGAGGAGCGCCGGCGGCGAGCGTGTGCCACTGCATGTCCAGCTCCGCGGCGGCGAGGACTTCAGTCAGGTCGTAGCCCTGGTTGAACGTCGCGGCGTTCTTGATCTTGGCGACCAGCTCCGGCGGCATCGGCTTGCCGGTCGTGACGTTGACCGCGTAGTGCGCGAGCACCTTGGGGTCGAGCGCCCAGTGCTCGTTGATCTGCGAGGGGAACTCGACGAAATCACGCGCCACGCTGGTGCCCGACAGGCTCGGGTACGTCTGGTTGGCGAACATCCCGTGGAGGGCGTGACCGAACTCGTGGAACATCGTCGTCACGTCGTCCCAGCTCAACAGCGCGGGTTGGCCGGGCGCCGGCTTGGTGAAGTTCGCGACGTTGAACACGACCGGCTTGGTGCCGAGCAGCTTGGACTGCCCGACCAGATTGTCCATCCACGCGCCGCCTGACTTGTTGTCGCGTTTGAAGTAGTCGCAGTAGAACAGCGCGAGCGGCGAGCCGTCCTTGTCCAACACGTCGAAGACCCGCACGCCGGGATCGTAGACGGGGAGGTCGTGGCGCTCCTTGAACGTCAGGCCGTACAGCTCGTGCGCCGTGTAGAAGACACCATCCTGGAGCACGCGGTTTAGCTCGAAGTACGGCCGCAGCTCGGCCTCGTCGAGATCGTACTTCGCCTTGCGCACCTGATCGGCGTAGTACTCCCAGTCCCAGGGCTCGAGCTTGAAGCCGCCGTGCTGCTCGTCGATCAGCGCCTGGATTCGGGACGCCTCTGCGTTCGCGTTGGCGGTCGCAGCCGGCACGAGCTTGGCGAGAAACTGGTCGACCGCTGCCGGCGTCTTGGCCATCTGGTCCTCGAGCCGCCACGCCGCGTAGCTCGGGAAGCCAAGGAGCCTCGCTTTGCGGGCACGCAGCGTCGCGAGCTCGGTGATCGTCGCGCGAGTGTCGTTGTCGTCGCCCCGCTCGGCACGCAGCCATGACGCGTCGAAGAGCCGCGCGCGTGTGGCCCGCTTCGTGAGCGACGACAGCGATGGCTGCTGCGTCGTGTTCTGCAGCGGGAGAAGCCACTTGCCAGCGAGTCCGCGGTCTCCGGCCGACTGTGCGGCCGCGGCAAGCTCGTCGTTCGATAGACCCGCGAGCTCCGCCTTGTCGGCCACCACCAGCGCACCAGCCTTGGCGGCGGCGAGCAGTTGGTTGGTGAACTTGGCGCTGAGGGCCGCGTCCCGCTCGTTGAGTTTCTTCAGCTCCGCCTTGTGGGTATCCGAGAGCTTGGCGCCCGCGTGCACGAACTGCTTGTAGTCGTACTCGACGAGCCGGCTTGATTCCGGATCGAGCTTGGCCGTGGCGCGCCCGTTGTAGATCGCCTCGACGCGCTTGAACAGCTTGTCGTTGAGGAAGATCGCGTCCTGGTGCGCGGCGAGCTTGGGCGCTTCCTCCTCCTGGAGCTTTTGCAGGGTCGGGTTCGTGTTCGCAGAAGAGAGCGCGTTGAACACCAACGCCACCCGGGTGAGCAACCGCCCACTCTTCTCGAGCGCCACCAGGGTGTTCTCGAACGTGGGGGGGGTGGGATCCGCTGCGATTCGCTCCGCCTCCGCGCGCTGCTCCTTCATCCCCTGCTCGAGCGCCGGCTGGAAGTCCGCGTCCGTGATCTTGTCGAACGGTGGGGCCTCGAACGGCAGTGGGCTCGGGGCGAGGAACGGGTTGCTCCGTGCCGCTGAAGCCGCCGCGTTGTCCGGCTTGTTCTGGTCCGCGGCTACCGGGCCCCCGCCCAGCGCGACGAGCACTACTACGCCCACGAAGGTGGCTGCCAGATCTCGAAACATGGATTGGTCCCTCCCGTCTCGGTTTGCTGAGCGTGAGCCGGACGCGGTCACAGCCGCCGGCCGGCAAGGTACGTTACTCGGAGGAACGCCGCGCGGTCAAGCGTGCGCGATGCGTTCCCGGTGGCCCGGCGCCGCACGCGGAACCCCGGCTCGCGAACGGGTCGCGATGCGATGTCACAGCGACCGAAGGAGATCGCTTGTCTTGGCTACCGCATCGCCAATACCGACGGGGATCTTCGTTCGGTCGCGGCGGAGCGACAGCTCGGCCTGGCCCTGCTCGACGCCCTTCTTGCCGACCACGACGCGAACCGGGAAGCCGACCAGGTCGGCGTCGTTGAACTTGACGCCGGGGCGCTCGTCACGGTCGTCGAAGAACACTTCCAGACCCGCGGTCTGGAGATCCGTGTAGAGCTTCTCGGCAGCGTCGCGCACCGCGGGCACGTCGGGGTTCAAGGCGAGCAGCTCGACCTCGAACGGCGCAAGCGGCCGTGGCCAGATGATGCCGTGCTCGTCGTGGTTCTGTTCGACCGCGGCGGCGACGGTGCGGCCCACGCCGAGTCCGTAGCACCCCATGATCATCGGGTGAGGCTCGCCCTTCTCGTCGAGGAAGTTGCACGCCATCGCATCGGAGTACTTGGTGCCGAGCTTGAAGATGTGCCCCACCTCGATGCCGCGCTTGAGCACGAGCGGGGAGCCGCAGCGCGGGCAGGGATCTCCGACGCGCGCCTTGCGCACGTCGGCAACCAGATCCGGCGTGAAGTCGCGGCCGGGGACCACGCCAACGAGGTGGTAGTCGGCGCGGTTGGCGCCGGTCGCGCTCACCGGCATGCGCATCACCTCGGGGTCGGCGACGACGCGGATACCCTTGAGGCCGACCGGTCCCGAGAAGCCCATGCCTCCGCCGGTGACTTGCTCGACCTTCGCCTCGGCCGCGAGCTGGAGGTGCGTGGCATCGAGCACGTTCTTGAGCTTGACCTCGTTGACCTCATCGTCCCCGCGCACGAGCGCGACCGCGAACTCCTTGTCGGTCTCCACGATCATGGTCTTGATGAAGTGCGCGGGATCGAGCTGGAGGAACAAGGCCACCTCGGGCACCGAGGTGGCGCCGGGGGTGCGCACCGCCTCGGGCTTGGCCGGGACCTTGCCGGGCCATGGCGGTGAGGCCGTGATTGCGCCGGTGGTCGCCTTTTCGAGGTTGGCGCCGTACCCGCATGAGCACGCCACCACCGCGTCCTCGCCCGTGTCGGCGAGGACCATGAACTCGTGGCTCTCGCTGCCGCCGATGTTGCCGGTGTCGGCCTCCACGGCGGTGTACGAGAGCTTGCAGCGATCGAAGATGCGGCGATACGCGCGCTCCATCTCGCGGTACGTTTCGTCGAGGCTGGCTGCCGACGTGTGGAACGAGTACGCGTCCTTCATGAGGAATTCGCGCCCGCGCATGAGGCCGAAGCGCGGACGGATCTCGTCGCGAAACTTCGTCTGGATCTGGTAGAGGTTGGCCGGCAGTTGGCGATACGAGGTCACACGCCGGCGCACCGCGTCGGTGATCACTTCCTCGTGGGTCGGGCCAAAGCAGAAGTCGCGGTCGTGGCGATCCTTGATGCGAAGTAGCTCCTTGCCGTACTTGGCGAAGCGGCCCGACTCCTGCCACAACTCGGCGGGCTGAATGCACGGCATCACCAGCTCCACCGAGCCCGCGGCGTTCATCTCCTCGCGGATGATCCGCGCCATCTTTTCGATCGAGCGCCAGCCGAGCGGCAGATACGTGTAGATGCCTGCGGCGAGCTTGTCGATCATGCCGGCCCGCGCCAGCAGTTGATGCGAGACGACCTCGGCATCCGCAGGATTGTCGCGCAGCGTGTAGAGAAAGTAACGGCTCCAGCGCATCGTGCTAGCCCTTCCGCCGGCCGCGCCCGGCCAGCCAGCCCACCCTCGCGAGGTGGGTCAAAACGTCGGTCTTCAAGTCGCGCACGCTACCGCCCCGGGCGCGCTGCAACACCTCTCGCGCTCGCTTGTCGTCTCCCGCCTCGAGCAGCGCGAGGCCGAGCTGGGTGAGTAGCGCGGGAGACGAGGAGATCGCGACTGCCTGCTCGAGGTAGTCCACGGCATCCGAGTACTCGGCCTTGGCGAGGTGGATGCGGCCGAGCGCCGCGAGCGGATACGCGCGCAGCTCGCGCGGGATCAGCTCGAGCGACGCATGGGCGTACTCGAGCGCGCGGGCGGTGTCGCCATTGCGCTCGAGCTCCGCGAGGGCGAGCTCGTACGCGGCGAGACCACGTTCGAGCGGGCCGGGGCCCTCGTTGAATAGCTGCCGGCCCCACCTCGCCATCGGGCCGTAGCGCCGCTGCGCCCGCAGCGTTTCGAGTACCGCGGTCCACGCCGCGAGGACCGGGGCGCCGGTGACGCCCGCGCGGAGCAGCCGGTGGGCCGCCGCCAATGCTTGCCGCGACTTGCCCGCCGCCGCAGCGAGCAACGCGAGCGAGGCGAGCAGGTTGGGGTGGTCGGCGACGCGCGAGGCGCGCTGGAGGTGCTGCAGGGCGCGCTCGATCTCGCCCGCCTCGGAGGCCTGCGAGGCTTCGCGCATCAGGGCTTCCGCCTCGGGGGGCAGCGGCGGTGCACTGGCCGCGCCGCCCTCGACCAGGCGCACGGCCTCTTGGTACTGGAGGCGCTGCGGGTCCATTTCCTGTACGCGCCGGAAGCACTCCTGGGCTTTGCGATTCCATCCCCGCTCGAGGTACGCCAGGCCGAGGTAGTAAATGGCATCCTCGAACTCGCCGTCCAGCTCCACGGCGCGCTCGAACGCAGCCACGGCGGCCGCGGCATGGTTCGAATCAAGCTCAACCATGCCGAGGAGGAAGCGAGCCTGCGGGGTTTCCTCGCGATCGAGCGCCGCCTTGAGGTGGGTGCGCGCCTGGGCGGTATGACCCGCGGTGGCGTGAAACGCCCCGAGCGAGAAGTGGGGCAGGAAGCTCTCCGGCGCCAGTGCCGCGGCGCGGTCAAGGTGCGTGACCGCTTCGCTCGTCCGGCCTGCATCGGCGAGGATCGTCCCGAGGTAGATCCGCGCCTCGACGTTGTCCTCCTGCCAGCGCAGCGTCTGGCGGAAGAAGTGCTCTGCCTCGGGCAACTCACCGCGATCGAACGCGAGCTCGCCGAGCAGCTCCGCGAGCTCCGGGTTGCGCGGAAAACGGCGGAGCACCTCGCTGAGGATCTCGGCCGCGCGCAGCGGCTGTCCGGCAAGCAAGGCGAGCTCCGCGCTCTGCAGCGCGCGGGTGCAGGCTGCCGCCGCGCCGCCCCCTCCGGCACGCGCGCGGAAGATGATCGCCTCACGGCGGTGCCGGAGGCGTTCGAGCAGCTCTTCGCGGGCCATCTCCGAGGTGGCGGCGCGCTCCCAAGCGGCCATCACCTCGGTCTCGCGGACCACCTTGCGGCGGTCGAGCAAATCGACGAGCGCCTGCAGCCCGGAGTCGAGCAGCGCGATACCCCGCTCCAGATCTGCCACCCGCTCCTCGACGTGAGCGAACGCGGCCTGCATGCGCTTGAGTCCTTCTTCGCCAGCGGAGAGACGCTCGAGGACATGCTCGTCGAAGGCGACCTTTTCGTGCTCGGCCGCCGCCTCCGCCTCCTCCAGCGTCTCCTCGGATAGCCCACCCCTGCTACCGGAGACCACCACCAACGGCGACGCGCAGCGGGCGCAGCGCTCCTGCTCATCGGCGTTCGCCGCGCCGCACCACTGGCAGAGGACGGTCACGCCCGCTCCCCCACCGCAGGCTTCAGGCTATCGGCTTCAGGCCTCGGGCACGACAGAAGAGGAGCGGCACAAGAACGGTCCTTCCTGCCGCCTGCGGCCTGTAGCCCGTAGCCCACGCCACCCCGAGGACGAGCCAACAGCACGAAGGGGATCACCATCAGTAGCGGTAGAACCCACGCCCGCTCTTCTTTCCAAGCCAGCCAGCATCGACCATCTTGACCAGCAAGGGGCAGGGCCGGTACTTGGGGTCGCCGAGGCCGTCGTAGAGCACGCGCATGATGGCAAGGCAGGTGTCGAGGCCGATGAAGTCCGCGAGTGTGAGCGGCCCCATCGGGTGGTTCATGCCGAGCTTCATCACGGTGTCCACGGCCTCGGTGGTCGCGACTCCTTCGTATACCGCATAGACCGCCTCGTTGATCATCGGCATCAGGACGCGATTGGACACGAACCCCGGGTAATCGTTGACGGCCACCGGCGTCTTGCCCATCTTTCTCGCGATCGCTTCAACCGTCGCGAACGTCTCGTCGCTCGTGGCGATGCCGCGGATCAACTCGACGAGCTGCATCATTGGCACCGGATTCATGAAATGCATCCCGACAAACCGTTCTGGACGCTTCGTCGCGGCCGCGAGCCTGGTGATCGAGATCGACGAGGTGTTGCTGGCCAAGATGGCCTCCGGAGCGAGCTGGCGGTCGAGCTCGCGAAACACCTCAGTCTTGACGTCGCCGTCTTCGACCACTGCCTCGACCACGAGCTGCCGATCGGCCAACACGCCGAGGCCAACGCCGCTCGAAATCCGCGCGAGGGCTTCCTCCTTCCCGGCGGCGGTGATGGTTCCCTTCGCTACCTGGCGATCGAGGTTGCGACCGATGGTGGAGAGCGCCTTCTCCACCAACTCCTTCGACACGTCGGCGAGCACCACGTTGTAGCCCGAAAGCGCAGCGACGTGGGCGATCCCGTTGCCCATCTGTCCGGCCCCCACCACACCAACGCGCTCCACGTTCATGTCGACCCTCCTACCGACGCCGGAGCGTAGGGACACCACCGCGGGGTGTCAAGCTCGGCGGTGGCATGCAGAGGCGAAAAGGAAACGGCCGGCGCAAGGCCGGCCGCACTCATTACCGAGGTGGAGTGTACTACGCGCCGTCGTCGCCGATTGCCTCAACCGGGCACGAGGCCTTCGCCTCGGTGCACTGCGACTCCTCGTCGGCGCCCGCCGGCTGCTTGTAGACGAAGGAATAGCCCTCGTCCTCGTTGGCCTTGAAGTTGCTCGGTGCGGTCGTACGGCAGACGTCGCAGTCGATGCAGCTCGAGTCCACGTACCACTTACCCGCGGCGTTGTCGGAAAGACGATCATCCTTGTTCGGCATGCCAGAAACCCCCTTTTAATCCGAGGCGCCGTCTAGTCCCCCGGTCGGGCAGGCATCATATCACAAAGGCAAGTACCAACTACCGGGCCTTCGCCCGGGTTGGCGGCAGGAGATGACGCGGCCGCGCGGCGAGGCGTGGGAAACCAAGCGCGCTCGCCGTCGTCGCGATCGGGCAGTTGTTCCCGTTGAAGATGCAGTCCCAGGGAAACGGTTGGTCGAAAACCTGCTCGAGGTACACCGGATCATTGGTCGTGTTGTCCACCCGAGATGCGTACACCATGAACGCTGGGGTCGGGTCTTGCGCCTGCGAGAAGTAGGCGTCCACGGTGACCGTGAGGCTCGCGTCCACGACGGGGGTCGTCGAAGGTACAGTCAGCAGCGTGTTGGCCGCGTTGTCCCACTGGTCGTGTGCCAACGGCAGGATGTCCTCCACCTCTTCCGAGAGCTGGGTTCCGTCTGCCGCTTTCAGGGTGAACCTCACCGCCAGCTCGGTGAGCCGATCGGAAAGGTTTACGTAACCCACCGCGGTGCGGAAGGACGGGTCCTGCCTGATCCCGGTGAAGGTCACGTGGTCGTAGCCTTTGTCCCTCCGGGACGGGTCGACGTAGTCGTACCAAGGAAGGCCGGGAATTCCTTGGCCGTAGGTCGAGGTCTTGCCCGTCGAGTCCGTGTTGATGTCATAGGTACGGCTGGTGACCACGATGTTCTTCGGGTTGCCCCCCGGTGGGTTGGTCGTCATCAGCGTGCCGGCCTCGTAGGCGAAGAACAAGAGCGCGCCCTTCGTGTCGGCGGTGCCCCAGTTGGGCGCGATGATGTCCGTAATCGTCACCGTACGGCCTGGGGGGATGTTCATGAGGCTGGCGTTGATGTGACCGAAACCATCCGAGGTACGCCCACCGAGCGCGTTGGTGATGTCGTTGTACCAGGTTCGGTTGTCGTTGCCGCAGCAGGGCAGGAGGACGATCTCGACATCGATGTTGGTCGTGTCGACGTTGCGGATCTCGACGTCGGAATGCCAGTTGGAGTTGTTCGCCCCAGCGAGCGACGCTGCGACAGGAACTACCACGAGATCGGCGGCGCGAAACATCGCGGACGCGGTTGCAGCAATAGCCGTTGCAAGGACTACGACAAGGAGCAATCGGCTCCACCTCATGCCCACCTCCGCGTGGAGTCTACCCTACCCGGTCGTCGCCCCCAAACCAGGCGCCACGCGACGTTCCTTACTGTCCCAGCCGTCACGAATTGACTTCCTTCCCCGCCTTCGGCACCGTCGCACGTGCGATCAGGCCGCCTCCAGGCCGGTTGACGAGCTCCAGGGTGCCGCCGTGGGCGGTGATGATGCGATCGGCGATCGCTAGCCCGAGGCCGGTGCCGCCCTTTCTCCGCGTGTAGAACGCCTCCCGCACGCGCTCCATCTCGGCGTCGGGGATGCCCGGGCCAGTGTCCGCCACCTCCAGGGCGACCTGATCGCCGGCATCGCGGGCGCGCAGGACCACCTGTTTGGTCGCGCAGCCGTCGAGCGCTTGGACGGCGTTGAGCGCGAGGTTTACCAGGACCTGGCCCAACTGACCGCGGTCTCCTTGAATGATCGCATTGCCGTATTCCACGGTCAGCTCGACCCCGAACCTCGTGCAGGTCGGAAGCAGCAACGCGGCTACCTCGCGCAGCAGATCTCCAGCCCCAAATTTCTCCTTGACCGGCGCCGTGGGCCGCGCGTAGACGAGAAAGTCGTTGACCAGGCGCGACAGCCGCCCCACCTCGCGTCTCGCGAGCCCGACGGTGTCGGGTGCGCGCTGGCTCGACGACAGATCCTCTTCAAGAAGCTCGAGGTTGATGGAGAGGGCGTTGAGAGGGTTGCGGATTTCGTGGGCGAGGTTGGCGGCGAGGCTGCCCAGCGCCGCCAGCTCCTCCGCCAGCCGTCGCTTTTCCTCGAGCCTCGCGTTGCGCTGGACCAGGTGCCAAATGAACCCGACCGCGCCTAGCAGGAGCGTAAGCGACGTCCCCGCGGCGGCGGCGGTATGGAGCAGCAAGCTGCGGCGGAGGGTGGCAATGCGGCCAGCCATCGCCGTCTTCGACACCGTGATCACCACCGTGCCGATGTCTTCGAGCGGGGCGCGGATCTGGTAGCTGCGCGTGCTCTCCACCACATGTTCCGCGGAAGTAGGCACGATCATTTCGGCGTTGCCCTGGGGGAAACCGCCGGTCAGCCCCTCGGTGAGAAACTCGGCACGCCAGGCCAGCTTGCCACGGTTGTCGAACACCTGGACCTTCTCGATCACCTGCTTGCGGGAGAGCGCCGCGGAGATCTGCGCCAGAGCTTCCCGCCGCGTCTCCACCACGTGGTAGACCGATCCGCTCCCCTTCATCTGACGCGCCAGCTCCTCCGCCTCGGCCTTGCCGGAGAGGAGCACATCTTCGAGGTAGGAGCGCGAAAGCTGCTCGCCCAACAGATGCGCGTAGAGCGCAGAGGTTGCGACGAGGAGCAGGGCGAAGATCCCCGCTGCCACGATGTACTGCCTCGGCAGGCCGACGCGGGCACGCATCGCGCGCATTCTAGCCTGCCGCGTTGCAACTTCTGGACCAGTCGGATGCCACGCAGCAAACCGGGCTCGAACCACGAGATAGAATGGCTATCGGAGGTCGCATGCCTAGGCCAAGGTGGGAGCGTTATGCCCTTTTGGCATCCGGGTTGATCCCTTTCGCCGCGGGTTGCGGCAACCAACCGCGTTCAACTGCGCGCCCCTCCCCAGTCGAAGGTCCTCGCCAGGGAGGCCAGGTGGTGGTGGCCCTGTCCCAGGACGTCGGCACCTTCAACGAGTACCAGTCAGCAACCGAGTCGACGCAAGCCGAGATCATCGATATGCTCTTCCCATCGCTCATGACCGAGCAGCCGGACTACCAACTCCACCCGCCTTCGTTCGCCCCGCGGCTGGCGGCCTCGTGGGATTTTTCTGCCGACAACCGCACGCTGACGTTTCACCTCCGGCCCGATGCCCGCTGGTCGGACGGCACACCGATCACGGCTGATGACGTGCGCTTCTCGTTCCAGGTGCAGAAGGACCCCCACGTCGGATGGGACGGTCTCGAGATCAAGGACTACATCACCGAGGTCGAGGCTGTCGACCCGCACACCGCCCGCTTCCATTTCTCGCGCGTCTATCCGTACCAGATGATGGATGCCAACGACGGCCACATCGTGCCAGCGCACGCGTGGGGCAAGGTTCCCTTGGATGCCTGGCGCACTGCGGACTTCAACGCCATCTTGGTCACCGGTGCACAGTTCCGCGTCGCCAACCACACCCGGCAGCAGACCATCGTCCTGGAGCGGGATCCGCTCTACTGGGGCAACCCCCGGCCTCACCTGGACCGGCTCGTGTTTCGCATCCTGCCCGATACCGCCGGCCAGCTTGCCCAACTCGCTGCCGGCCAAATCCACCTCGTCACGATGGTCCCTCCGCAGGAGGTGGAGCGCACACGAAGCAACCCCGACATCGAGGTCGTCGAGTTCCCCTCCCGCGCCTGGGGGTTCATCGCGTGGAACAACCGCCGGGCGCCGTTCTCCGATCGTCGCGTGCGCCGCGCCCTCGGCCTCGCCATCAACCGCAAGGCGCTGGTGGACACCGTCTACCATGGCTTCGCCAAGCTCTCCAACGGCCCCATCCTTTCGTCCGTGTGGGCGTGCAACCGCAATCTGCAACCACTACCGTTCGATCCCAAGCGAGCAGCCGACCTGCTCGTCCAGGCCGGCCTGCACGACACGAACGGCGACGGCGTTCTCGTCTTCCAGGGCAAACCGTTCGCGTTCGATCTCCTCTACCCGGCAAGCAACGTGATGCGCCAGGAGATGGCGCTCATGGTCCAGGCCGACCTCGCCCGCATCGGTGTGCGTGCCCGCCCACGACAGGTCGAATTCACCTCGCTGATGGCACGGCAGGAGGCCGGCGATTTCGACGCCTCGATCGCCGCATGGGAGGAGGCGACCAAGGTCGATCTGACTGCCGAGTGGAGCACGCCGACCTCCTCGCAGGGCAGCAACAACTTCACCGGCTACGCAAACCCCGAGGTTGACCGCCTCATCGCGCAGGCGCGCGAGGAGTCCGACTACACCCGCGCCAAGGTGATCCTCGACCGGACGCAGGAGTTGATCGCCGACGACCAACCCGTCACCTTCCTCTACCAGGCGGAGCACTTGGTCGCAGTCAACCGACACATTCGCGGGGCAGACATTAACGCAGCCGGCGTCTTCTTCAACGTTGAAGAGTGGTACTGGGCACCATAATGCTGGCTTGGACGGTTCGCCGCATCGGAGCCGGCGCCTTGCTGGTCTGGCTGGTCGCCAGCGTAACGTTCGTGCTGGTCGGGCTCGCCCCTGGCGATGCCGCATCCAGGTTGACCGACCCGAGAATTCCCCCTGCGGCGCGTGAGCGCTGGCGCCGCGACTTCGGCCTCGACCGACCGCTGCCGGTGCGCTACGCCGCATGGCTGGCCGCCATCGTCAGGGGCGACCTCGGCTTTTCCTGGGGCGACCGGCGCAAGGTCTCCGAGGTGCTGGCCGCGACTCTTCCCAACACGCTGCTGCTCGCCTCGCTCGGGCTCATCCTCGAACTGGGTGGAGGCGTCACACTGGCTCTGGTGCAGCTCCGCCGGCCGCACGGCAGCGGCGACCGGCTGATCACCCTGTTCTCCCTTACCGCGTACGCGCTGCCGACCTTCGGCGTCGCCCTCGGTCTGTTGAGCCTGTTCGCATACCGATTCCATCTCTTCCCGCCTTCGCACATGCACTCCCTCGAGGGCGAGATGATGCAGGGCTGGCCGAGGTTCGTCGATCTTCTCCAGCACCTCGCGCTGCCCGTCGTGGCGATCGGGGTAACTGGCGTCGGCGCCGTCGCGCGCTACTTGCGCGGCTCGCTCCTTGATGAGCGAATCGAGCACTACGTGCTGGCCGCGCGAGCGCGGGGCTGCTCCGAGCGCCGCGCGCTGCTCGCCCATGCGCTGCCCAACGCGCTTCTCCCGCTCATCACCATGACCGGGATGTCGTTGCCGTTCCTCGTCTCCGGGTCCCTCATCATCGAGGTGGTCTTCTCCTGGCCCGGCATGGGCCAGGTGATGTTCAACGCCGCCCTCGCGCGCGACGTGCCACTCCTGCTTGGCGGCACGCTCGTCGCGACCGTCGCCGTGGTGGTTGGCAACCTCCTTGCTGACGCGGCCTACGCGCTCGTCGATCCGCGGGTGCGCGTATGAGCCTCGGCAGCATCTCTCGTGCCTGGCCGGCTCGCCTACGGGTCGGACTCGCTGCCCTCGTCTTGCTCGCCCTCATCGCCGTGATCGGTCCGTTCATTTCGGCCGATCCCAACGCGATCCTTGACCCGCGCGAAGCGAGCCTGCTGCCCCCCGGCGCGCAGCGGACCGTGCTGCACCGCCGCGACGGGACGTCGATCGCGGCGCAGTCCGCCGTGCGGACCAGCGAGAGCTGGCAGGTCGTGCGGCAAGGCCGCAAGGAGGAGCTGCCGGCGACCGAGGTAGTCGGTGTCGAGTCCCGCCACTTCCTTCTCGGCACCGACACGGTAGGGCGCGATGTGCTGGCTCGCTTGCTCTCCGGGGCGCGCGTCTCGCTCAGCGTGGGCGCACTGGCGCTGCTGGTGGCGCTGGTGCTTGGCGTTGGCATCGGCGTCGTTGCCGGCTGGACCGGCGGCTGGATCGACAGCGTCTTGATGCGCCTCGTGGACGCGCTCCTCGCCGTACCGATGCTGTTTCTCCTCCTCTTCCTGGCCGCGGTGTTCCGGCCTTCACTCGGGATGCTCGTCGCGATCCTTGGCTTCTCCTCGTGGATGGGAGTGGCGCGCCTCGTGCGCGGACAGGTGCTCTCGCTCAAGCAGCGTGAATTCATCCTGGCCGCTCGAGCGTTGGGGGCGAGCCCGCTGCGCATCGCCGTCTTCCACCTCATTCCAAACGCCCTGACGCCGCTCGCGCAGGACGCCGCGCTGCGCTTGGGGGACCTCATCCTGGTCGAGGCGGCGCTCTCCTACCTCGGTCTCGGCGTCCAGCCCCCGATCGCCTCGTGGGGGAACATCGTGTCCGAAGGCCAAGAGGTGCTCGCGGTGGCCTGGTGGCTCACGTTTGTTCCCGCCGCCCTGATCGCCGTCACCGTGGTTGGCGCCGCGCTTGCGGCGGACGGCCTGCAGCAGCTCGCACGCGCCGATGAAGGCGTGAGATAGACAAACTGGCAGCGGGCTCGGTCGGCCGCGCGAGCGCATCCGAGCGCGGCAGCGAGATTCCCGCACAACGAACCAACCAGGGATGCTGGTAACATCACCAACGTGCGTCGACGGCGCCGGGGGCGTTCCTTGAGCGAGTATTTCGTGGCGTTCCTCGGTTTGGCCCTCATCGTCCTCGTGGTGGCCCTGATTGCCACCTCCGGATCGTGTCACCTCGGCATGTCTCCCGAGGTGGGGGTGCAACCCAGCCAGCCACACCCCACGCCAACCGCGTCTCGGTGAGGAAAGCCCAGAGTGCTGCACGCGGGTCAAGGCGCGGCGCCTGCAAGAGCTGGCAGGAGGTTTGCAAAACAGTTCATGTTCCGGGACGCATCTTTTCCCGGAGGCAGTTGCAGGGCGAATGGGTCGTGCGCCCTGCTCGACGTAAAAGGAGTCAATCATGGGAAACTGGCTTAAGACAACGGTGCTGCTTGCTCTGCTCACCGGCCTCCTGCTCTGGCTCGGTGACCTCCTCGGGGGACAGCAGGGCCTTGTGATGGCGCTGGTGTTCGCCGGCGCGCTGAACTTCGCGGCGTACTTCTTCTCCGACAAGATTGCGCTGGCGATGCACCACGCCCAGCCCGTGGACCAGGCCCAGGCGCCCCAGCTCTACGCCGTGGTGGCCGAGCTGACGCAACGCGCGGGCATGCCCATGCCGCGCCTCTACATGATCCCGGAGATGCAACCTAACGCCTTCGCCACCGGCCGTTCGCCGCAGCACGCGGCGGTCGCGGTGACCGAGGGCCTGCTGCGGGTGATGGACCGCGAAGAGCTCAAGGGCGTGCTGGCCCATGAGCTGTCGCACGTACGCCACCGCGACATCCTCATCGCCTCGGTAGCCGCCACGATCGCTGGCGCGCTGGCGATGCTCGCGCGCATGGCGGGATGGGCGATGATGTTCGCCGGCCGCGAACGGGACAGCCGCGGGGGTGGTCTCGGCGGCCTGTTCTTCGTCATCGTGGCGCCCATCATCGCGGTGATCATCCAGCTCGCGATCTCGCGCTCCCGCGAGTACGGCGCGGACGAGGGAGCCGTCGAGCTCGCCGGCACCCCAACCGGCCTGGCCTCGGCGCTGCGCAAGTTGGGCGCCTACACGGAGCGTATCCCAATGGCCAGCGCGCAGCCCAGCACGGCGCACATGATGATCGCGAACCCCTTTTCCGGCGGCGGCATGATGGCGCTGTTCGCCACCCACCCGCCGATCGACAAGCGCATCGCGCGCCTCGAGGCGATGGTCGGGCGGATGTAGCTCCGCACGACGGGCGCCCGATTTCGTGTGCGCCCACACCACAACTCCTCAGAACGCTCCCAAGCAGGCGGGCGAGGCGCCCGCCCCCCACATCTCCTATGGGGCCGGCGTCCTCGCCGGCGCGGCCACCGCGCTCACGGCGGACTACAATGCGTTCGCCGGAGGGAGAGATGTCGCTTGAGCTCGCACGCGAGGTTCTGACCACCGAGGCCGAAGCGATCCTGCGCTTGCGCGACCGCCTGGACGAAAGCTTTCTCAAGGCGGTCGATCTACTTGCCGCTTGCCAGGGGCGCGTGGTGTGGACGGGCATGGGCAAGTCCGGCCTCATCTGCCGCAAGCTTGCCGCCACCATGGCTTCTACCGGCACGCCGGCGCTCTTCCTGCACCCGGCCGAGGCGATCCATGGCGACCTCGGCATGGTGGCCCCCGGCGACACCGTGGTGGCGGTCTCAAACTCAGGTGAAACCGAGGAGTTGCTCCGCCTCGTCGAATACCTCAAGCGCCTCGGCACGCCATTGGTGGCGATCACATCGAACCCGGCCTCGACCCTCGCCGGGCATGCCGACCTTCACATCAACCTCGCCGTGGACCGCGAGGCCTGCCCCCACAACCTCGCGCCAACCGCCTCGACAACCGCATCGCTCGCGCTCGGCGACGCCCTTGCCATGGCGGTCTCGGTGCGCAAAGGGTTCCGGCCGGAGGACTTCGCGGAACTACACCCGGGCGGCAGAATCGGCAAGCGCCTGCTCACGGTCGGCGAGCTGATGCATTCCGGCGAGCAAGTCCCGCGGGTGCTCCGCGACACGCCGATGAAGGACGTTATCTACGAGATGTCTCGCAAGGGCTTGGGCATTACGACCGTACAGGATGAGGCAGGCCGCCTGCTCGGGGTGATCACCGACGGCGACCTGCGCCGGCTGATGGAAGCGGAACCCAACCCCTTGGGCCGGACCGCCGGTGAGGTCATGCGCCGCGGCGGGGTCACCATCGAGGCGACATTGCTCGCGACTGCGGCGCTACGCTTGCTTGAGACGCGCCGCATCACCGCACTCGTCGTCGCGGACCGGGACCAGAAGGTGACCGGGATCCTCCACCTCCACGACCTCTGGGGTGTCGGGTTGTTCTAAGCGCGACGGCCCCGGCGGGATCCCGCTGCCTCGCTTTCGCCGCACGCCCTCCAGCTCGCTGCCCCATCACCTGACCGGTTGCCCCCTTGCGGTTGTGGGGCGTTGGGGCCAGAATGAACCGTCGTTCAGTGTGGTACGGGTGAAGCTCGCGGCCACTGCCTCACGGCCCTTCGCGAGGGCGGCGGCCATAGGGGGTACGGATGAACCGACAGATTCGCAAGGTTGGGGTTTTGGGCGCCGGGGTGATGGGGTCGGGAATCGCTGCGCACTTGGCCAATGCCGGTGTGCCCTCGTTGCTTCTCGACATCGTGCCTCGTGACCTCACTCCAGAGGACCAGAAGGCGGGCCTGACCAGACAGGACGCGCGCTTTCGCAACAAGCTCGCCCTCGCCGGGATCGACACCATCAAGACGGCGAGGCCGGCGTTGATCTACTCCAAGCGCTTCCTGCCGCTGATCTCGGTCGGCAACTTCGAAGACGACTGGGCCAAGCTCGCCCAGTGCGACTGGATCATCGAGGTCGTGGTGGAGCGCCTCGACATCAAGCAGCAGGTGTTCGCGCGTCTGGAAGAAGTACGCCGGCCCGGCGCGATCGTCTCTTCCAACACCTCGGGCCTGCCCATCAAGAAGATGCTCGAGGGGCGGTCGGAGGACTTCCGCAAGCACTTCCTCGTCACCCATTTTTTCAACCCTGTGCGCTACATGCGACTGCTCGAGATCGTGGCCGGCGAAGAAAGCGACCCCGAGGTGGTCGAGTTTCTAAGCGACTTCGGCCAGTTCCTCCTCGGCAAGGGGATCGTGCGTGGCAAGGACACGCCCAACTTCGTCGCCAACCGAGTCGGCGTTTACGGCATCATGGCCACCATCCACGCGATGATCGAGATGGGCTACCAGGTTGACGAGGTGGACGCCATCACCGGCCCGGCGATGGGTCGCCCCAAGAGCGCATCGTTCGGCACCACCGACCTCGTCGGCCTCGACACCATGGCCCACGTCGTCCGCACGCTCCGGGAGGACTGCCCGGACGATGAAGGTCAGCCGGTCTTTGCGATGCCGGAGTTCATCACCCGAATGATCGAGAACAAGCAGCTCGGCCGCAAGACCAAGGGCGGTTTCTTCAAGCGCGAGAAGGGCCCCAAGGGCGAGAACATCGACCACGTCCTCGACTGGACCACGGGGGCCTATCGCCTCAAGGCCAAGCTCGACGCCCCCTCGCTCAAGACCACCAAGGGGATCCACGACCCGGGGAAGCGCATTCGCACCCTCGCAACCGCGAACGACCGTGCCGGGTCGTTTGCCTGGCGCATCACCCGCGATGCACTCGCCTACTCCTCGCGCCGCCTCGGCGAGATCTCCGACACCATCGTCGACATCGACAACGGCTTGAAGTGGGGGTTCAACTGGGAGCTGGGGCCGTTCGAGACGTGGGACGCGCTGGGCGTCGAGGAAACGGTGAAACGAATGCGCGCCGAGGGCGTGGAACCGGCGAAGTGGGTGGCCAAGATGTTGGACGCCGGCCACACTTCGTTCTACCGTGACGGCGCGAAGGGGCCGGAGTTCTACGACCCGCGCAGGCGGAAGTACGTTCTCCTTCGGCGTCCGGAGAGCTTCCTCATCCTCAAGGAGATCAAGCGGCGCACGCCTGCCGTGTTCGAGAATCCCGGCGCCTCGCTTGTGGACCTCGGCGATGGGATCGCCTGCGTCGAGTTTCACTCGGTGTTGCAACCCAAGCTGAATCCCATCGATGACCAGATCATGGAGGTGATGCACAAAGGCCTCGAGATCGCAGAGAAGGACTTCCGCGGTCTGGTCATCCACCACCAGGCGGAGCAGTTTTGCGCCGGCGCCAACCTCTTGATGATCCTGGAAGGGGCGTCCAGCCAGCAATGGAAGGCGATCGACACGATGGTCCGCGCCTTTCAGGGCATGACGATGGGGATGAAACGGGCGCGCGTGCCGGTGGTCACGGCACCGTTCGGCTTCACTTTCGGCGGCGGCGCCGAGATCACCATGGCCGGCGATCGCGTCTGCGCGCTGGCGGAAACCTACATGGGCCTGATCGAGGTGGGCGTTGGGCTCGTCCCCGCCGGTGGCGGGCACGTTTTCATGCTCGAGCGCGTGCTGGAAGGTGTGGACGAGCCGATCCTCTCCAACCTGCCGTTCCTGCGCAAGGCGTTCGAGGCGATCGCGATGGCCAAGGTCGGCACCTCGGCCGAGGAGGCGCGCGAGCTCAAGTACCTGCGCCCGGTGGACCACGTCGAGCTGAACCGCGATCGCCAACTGTGGACCGCCAAGCGGATGGCGCTCGCGCTCGCCGAGGAAGGCTACCGTCCGCCGCTGCCGCGCACCTTCAACCTCCCGGGGCGCGAGGGTCTCGCGACGATCAAGATGCTGCTGCACAACATGAAGCTCACCCACTGGATCTCGGCTCATGACGAGAAGATCGCCACCCACGTCGGCAACATCCTGTGCGGCGGCGACACCACCATCAACAACCCGGTGAGCGAGGAGAGCATCCTCGACCTCGAACGAGAGGCGTTCCTCTCGCTGTGCGGGGAGCCTAAGTCGCAACAGCGCATCCAGTACATGCTGCTGAACAACAAGCCGTTGAGGAATTGACGTGGCCATTCTCCGCGTATCGAGGATCCCGGCCAGATCGACCGCCCCTCGCGCGAGTTCCGCCAACGCCGATGCTCAGCCACGTCATCCTGAGCCCCGCCGGAGGCGAGGCGTGAGGATCCCGTCCTATCAGCAAGAAGGGAGCCATGCAAATGCGTGAAGCCGTCATCGTTTCCTACGCTCGTACGCCAATTGGCCGCGCCAAGAAGGGCAGCCTGAAGGACACCCGGCCGGAGGAGTTCGCCGCGCCGGTGCTCAGAGAGCTGATCAAACGCACGCCCGGCCTCGAGCCCGCGATGGTGGACGACGTCATGCTGGGCTGCGCCATGCCGGAGGGCGAGCAGGGCATGAACCTCGCGCGCCTGATCGTGCTGCGCGCCGGCTTCCCCGTCGAGGTACCCGCCACGACCATCAACCGCTTTTGCTCGTCGGGATCGCAGTCGATCGCGTGGGCGGCAGACGCCATCAAGGCGGGAAGTGCCGACGTGATCATTGCCGGAGGCGTGGAGTCGATGTCGATGGTGCCAATGGGCGGCAACAAGCTCATCGCCGACCCCGAGCTGATGGATGAGCAGCCCAACGCGTACGCCGGCATGGGCACCACCGCCGAGGTGGTGGCACGCCAGTTCAACATTAGCCGTGCCGACCAGGATGCCTTTGCGCTGCGCTCCCACCAGCGCGCCGCGGCAGCGATCGCCGCCGGGAAGTTCAAGGACGAGATCGTGCCGCTCCAGGTCCGCACGCTGGACAACGGCGCCTGGCGAGAGTTCACCTTCGACACCGATGAAGGACCACGCGGCGACACCACCTTGGAGGCTCTCGCCAAGCTGAAGCCCGCCTTCGACCCGCGCGGCTCCGTGACCGCAGGCACTGCCTCCCAGATCAACGACGGCGCGGCGGCCGTGGTGGTGATGTCGGCGGACGAGGCGAAGCGAAGGGGTCTCGCGCCCCTCGCGTTCGTGCGCCACTGGGTGGTCGCGGGCGTGCCGCCGGACATCATGGGCATCGGCCCGGCCAAGGCAGTGCCCAAGCTGCTCGCCAAGAGCGGCCTCAAGCTCTCCGACATCGACCTCGTGGAGATCAATGAGGCGTTTGCCAGCCAGTCAATCTATTGCATGCGTGAGCTCGGCCTCGACCCCGAGCGGACCAACGTCAACGGCGGTGCGATCGCCACTGGCCACCCACTCGGCGCCACCGGGGCGGTCCTCACCTGCAAGCTACTGGGCGAGATGGCGCGCAGAAATGTCAAGCGCGGCATCGTCACGATGTGCATCGGCGGTGGCATGGGATTCGCGTACCTGCTCGAGCGGCCCTAGCCTTTACTCCTCGACCGCCTGACCCGATCGCGCCACCACCAGTGCGTGGAGCTCGACGTCGGTCAAGGTGTGGTCCGCCTGCTTGGCGGCGGCGAAGATGCGCTGGGCCGCCGCCTCGTTGTCGGCGTGGCCATGCTCTGCGAGCCAGGACCTCACGTTCGACGCGCCCGACATCGGCCCGACCTCGATCTCCTGCTCGCGCCCCAACCACGAGGCGGGAATCGCCGAGTACACCAGGTCCGCCAGTTCACTGTTGCCGATGCGGCCCGCCTTGATGATCGCCGCCGCATGCACGCCGGTCGAGGTCCGAAACGCATCCCTCCCAACCACTGGCGTCCCCGGCGCGATCACCACCCCGAGCATGCGCGCGGCATGCTCCGCGTACTCGCCCAAACGCAGGAGGTCGGGCTTCGCCCAGCCAAGCAGCCGAGCGTTGACGAGCAACTGCTCGGTCGCCGGGTTGCCGACCCGCTCACCGACGCCGAGCGCCGTGGCATGGAGCCTGTCCGCGCCTGCCCAGGCTGCGGCCAACGCGTTCGCCACCGCAAGCCCACGGTCGTTGTGCCCGTGCCAGTCCAGGCCGACCGCAGGGAACCCCGCCTCCCGTGCCGCACGGCGGGCAAAGCGGACGAGCTGAAACGCACCCAACGGCGTCGCATGGCCGGAGGTGTCGGCAAGACAAAGACGGGTCGCACCGGCACGCAAGGCGGCATGGAAGATGCGGCGCAGATCGTCGGGGTGCGAGCGGCTGGAGTCTTCTGCGACGAATGTGACCGCCGCCCCTCCCCGCACGGCGAGACCGACGGACTGCTCGATGCGGGCGAGCACCTCATCGAGGGTCCACCCCTCGACCTCCCGCCGCAGCGGTGAGAAGGCGAGGAACATGGCGATCTCCAACCGCTGGCCAAGACGCTGCACCATCTCCAACACCGGAAGGATGTCCGCCTCACGCGTGCGCGCAGCGCAGTTGGGCACCATCGGCAGGCGCTCGGTGAAGATCGCCCTGCAGAGCGCTTCCACCTCTGCCGCAGCGCGCGCGCCGGCCCCCGGGAGCCCGAGGTCTGCCGCGCCGATCCCGACCGCGGCAGCGAGGCGCAGGAAATGCACCCGTTCCTCAAGCGTCGGATGGGTCGCGGATGGGCTTTGCAACCCGTCGCGCAGCGTCTCGTCGTCGAACGACACCTCCTCCGGCGGGGAAAAGGCCAAAGGCTCAACGGCATTCCAGTCGAAGACAAGGTCTCCAAGGGACTCGTTCATCCCCGCCATGATCGCCGATCCGCTTACCGCGTCAAGCACGGCGAGTCGAGTTGCGGCGCTATTGCCGGGAAAGGCTGAATCGGAACCGCGGGTGGTGTATTGGCCCGGCAACGCCCACTGTGGCTACTACGGGTTCGTCTTAGCCCGGAAACCTCAGTTGGGTTCGTTGGGAGAGGGCGGAGATGCCGATGATGGTGGGCGAACGTAGGGGCGAGAACCGGAGCCGTACTGTGCAGTACGGCGGCACGGTTCGAGTCCCGAGTACGCCCGCCAGCGCGGCAAGGACACGCGGGGGATGGGCGGGGGGCGTGACGCGGGCTCCCGTGCCTGGCCAACCCCGAGCGGAGGTGTGGGCGGGGGCTCAATTGCTCTCGGCCCAACCTCTCGTCTGTGCTCCCGCATCCGTCCTCGCAGCAGAAGCCTACTGGGGTTTCCGGGCTTAGCTCGCCTCGACCGACGCGGCCTTCGCCGCCACGAAGCTGCCGAACCGAACCGTCTCGGCAAGCAGTTCGCCGTTGCGCTCCCACGGGAGTGGATACTCGACGCCGAGGCTGGCAGTATCCCTTGCCGCGAACGCGGCGTAGTCCACCGTGGTGGGTGCCACCACGCGCAGGTGTGGCGTGTCGGGCGCGGCGCACCACCGCGCCAGCGTCGCAGCAGCCAAGCATTCGTCGCGGCGCTGCACGAGCTCGAGCAGCGAGCGACCGAGCGCGGGCCGAGCGACGACCGGGAACGGGAACCCGCTCACGACATCCCACGGCGCATCCGTCCCTGACCAGGGAGGGCCAAGCGCTGCCAGCAGGGCCACCCCGCCCCAGCGCAGCTCCGCTTCCGCCGCGGAGTCCTCTGCCACCGCCCCCCAGCCGCAAGGAAAGCTCGCCGCCGCGCGCAGAAACTCGCGAGCAGACACGGCGGTAGCGTCGAGCGGCTGCCACGCCGCACTCCCGACGCGCAGATTGGCCACCGCCACCACGCATGAAGCGCCCGCGTGGGCGAGGCGCTGCGGCAGTGCCGCTGCCTCCGGAGCGATGTGCTCGACAAGACCAATCGGGTCGAGCCACCCTTCGAGTCGCGATGCGTCGGCGATCGCCAGTACGCCAGGTTCCTCGCCGAGCTGCCGTTGCGCCGCCGCCAGCCGGGACGCAAGCAGCGGGCAACCCAACTCCGCCTCTCGCCGCCAGCGCCTCTCACCCTCTTCGGCCTCACCGAGCAGCGCCAACGCGACAATTTGCGCACCGAGCCCAGCTCCCGCGCCTCGCTGCCAGCGCACTCCGCCTCGCGCCAGCTCCGCCACGGCGCCGGCCGCAAACCCGGTTTGGGCACCGTCGGCGAGCACGAGCAGGCCCCGCGCCACGCCACCGTTTGCGTCCATCGAGGCTCGATGCTAACACGGTGCGAAAAGACAAAATGGCGGCCGGAAAGACCGCGATCACCGATGCCCACAGACGAGACCGCGAACCGCGTCAAATGACACGCGTGTATTCGCGGGGCTGCAGGCGCCAAACTGCCACGCCACAGAACCGATCGCCCTCCGGGCAATAGGGCGTGTGGCCAGCGCGCTGTCGCACCGCGCACGGCGGCAGCAGCCAGCGGCCGATCTCGGGCTCGCGCGCTGCGATCTGGAGGGCCTCGTCGAGGCTCGCCTGCCAGATCTCCTCTTGGGCGTTGTAGCACAGGCGCATCTTGAGCTTGTGGTGGAGGTTCAGGAGGTCGGACGACTCGATGAAGCGGATCGCCAGGGCATTGGGCAGCAAGTACGCCGCCGCCTCGGTGCTGCCGCCGGCGCGGCGCACCGCGGTCGCACCGTCCCAGGACCGCGCAATCGCCGCGTCAAAGATGGCGCGGATCTCGGCGCCGGCGCAACCGATCAGCCGCGGCACCACGACGTCGGGCTCGTCATTCACCACCGCGGCGAGCAGAGGGCGCGCCGCGGGGGTCATGCGGTGGCGCTGGTCTTGCGAGTCGGCGGCGTGCGACAGCTTCTTCGCGAAGGTGTAGTGCGCATGATGCAGGCAGCGCCCAAGCTTGGAGAGTGTCGTCAGGTTGAGGTCGTCGCCGAGCAAGCGATTCCGTGCGGGGTCGAGCGCCAGCGCCACGGCGTCCTGGTCGGAGAGCCGCGCCACCGACAGGCCAAACGCCGCGCGCACGGCGGCCGCGACGGTGGCGACGTTGTCACCCCCACTGCCTACCAGTTTGGAGGTGAAGCCGCCGAGGTCGCGGTCGAACTCCCTACGAAACGCAGACGGTTGTGCACCGCCGCTGTGGAAATCCGTCAAGAGCGCCCACTCCGGCGTGTCTTCCAACGGAAGCGGCTCCTGCGCCACGACAGCCAGGTCCGGATCATGCGCCAGGGCCGCGGCGACCATCCCTTCCACAACCGCCTGCGTCTCCGCCGGGACATCGAGCTGGCGACAAAGCCGTCGGTAGCGAAAAAGCGTGAGGCAGGAGATCGTGTGGTAAAGCGACGTGTGGGTGGCGACCGGCAGTACCGCGCGCGCCACCTCCTGCGCCCTGCGCTCGCTCTGCCGGGCGAGCCGCTTCGGGTGCCGCCGCCAGGTTGGGAAGCGCTTGAGCAGCTCGGCCTCGGCGGTGGGCGACAGCATCGCGACGAGCTCCCGGTACGCCGCATGCTGCTCGGCAACGGTCGCGCGAAATGCCGCCTCGGCGGCCGGGGCCAGCTCCGGGACGTGGACCGAATCAGGCTCGACCCGCACGTACCGCTGCGACACCTGCTCGGAGTTCGAGAATGGGTGTGCGTGCAGGAACGACCACACGAACTGCCTACTCACGCCCTCGATGACGAAGAGGAAATGGGCGTGCTGGAAGGTGGTGTGATGGCCGGCGGCAAAGAGCGAGCGGGCAAGGGTGTCGCGCCGACTTCGTGCCTTCTCCTTCGCTTCCTCGTCGCTGTCGGCACGACCCAGCACGCCATCGGGCTCCACCGCCCCGCCCGGTGAGGTGCAGGTGCGCGCCGCGCCGACCGCAATGTCAAGCGGTCGGGGAAACGCTGCGATGAGGCGAACCGAGGGTGGAATCGGCATCTCGATGCATTCTAACCTGTAGCCCGTCTGACGGCGCCTGAGACGCATTCCGATCTCTTTCGTTCCTAGTGCGGAACCGACAGACCTCGAGTCGCTGCGTTGGATTAGAATCAAAGCGTAAAGAGGTGATGCTTGCCGATCTTCGAGTTTCTTTGTCCTGCCTGCAACCGCATTTACAGCTTTCTCTCGCTTTCCGCCGGCACGCAGCGCCAGCCGACGTGTCCCCGCTGCGGGGCCACCGACCTGAGCCGCGTTCCGTCCCGCTTCGCCGTGAGCAAAGGCCGTCAGACCACTCCCGCCAAAACAAGTGCTGCGCCGGAAGGCGGCGATGACGTTGCAGCGGACCGGATGGAACAAGAGATGATGCGGATGGTTGAGGGTCTCGACGAGAAGGACGCCGAGAACCCGCGGGTCATGGGCCGCATGATGCGGCGCCTCGCGGAGACCTCGGGTGAGCCCATCACGCCGACGATGGAGGAGATGTTTCGCCGCATGGAAGCCGGGGAGGATCCCGAGACTCTGGAGGACGAGCTGGGACCCCAGCTCGAAGCCGAGATGGGCGATAGCGATGGCGGTGGGGGGGATCGCGGCGCTCCCACCCGTGACGAAGGGCTGTACGACCTGTAAGCGCTACAAGGCGCGGTTGCCTCCGGGCCCGTCCGGAGCGATGGGTCGCTGCCGACCGAGCGTGACCCCGCTCCCCAAACCACCGACCACCAGCCACGATTGTCTATACGGGATCCGTGTCGATCGTGATCTCGGTGTGTTCCCCGTGGTGCTGTTTGATGCGGCGCATGGCGGTCTCCGCGATCTCGTGCGAACGCTCGAACGACGCGTTGCGATCCACGAGCATGCGAAACTCGAAAAACAAGGTCCCGCCGGCACGACGCGAACGGAACGATCGATACCCGCGCACCTCCGGAGCCAACTCCGCCAGCAGCACCTTGATCTCGTCCTCCGCTTCACGGGGCAAGCCACGGTCGAGCAGCTCCTGCGCGGAGGCACGCAAGATCTGGTAGGAGGCGAGGACGATGTAGCCAGCGATCAGCATCGACGCGAGGGGGTCCAGGGCTGACCACCCAAACGCGCGGTAGCCCACCAGCGCGACTCCTGCGATCACGTTGGTTGCGATGTCGGTAACGTAATGAAATGCGTCCGCTCTCAGCGCGAGGGAGCGCGTGATGCGCGCCTCCCGGCGCAGGTAGATGACCAAAGCGAGTGACATCACCAGCCCAAGGGCACTGATCGCGACGCCGACTTCTGGCTTGGCGATGGGCTCCGGCGTCCCGAGCCGCCCGACGCTGCGGCCGAACAGCCAGATCCCGCCCATGGCGATGATCACCGCCTGCACCACTCCGGAAAGCGCTTCGGCTTTGCCGTGGCCGTACGCGTGCTCCGCATCGGGAGGGTTCGCGGCGACGCGGAGGAAGAAGGCGTTGAGCCCCGAGCACGCGACGTCCATCGCCGAGTCCACGGCCGTGGCCAGAACCGCGAGCGAGCCCGTCATGATCGCGACCGCGAGCTTCCCGCCGGTGAGGACGAGGGCGGTGGCAGTTGCGACGGTGGCCGCGAGGATCTTCCGTTTCCCGGCGGTCATCGACCCCACCCCGTAGCGCTGCCCCGAGAGCACTCCCCTCCTTCACGCGCGGGCCCAACACCGTTTGGATACCAGGCGAGTCGCACCAGCCAGCGTTTGATTGCGAACTCGTCACCCACGAGTGCGTGGGAACGCACGGCGTCGCGGAGCACCGCCAGCGCGCGGGGAACCAGCTCGGCGCCCACCAGCCCGCGCTGAAGCGCCGGCGCGACAACCGCGAGACACCGCTGGCGAAACTCCCCCGCCTCCTCGTCGAGGCGCGAGGTGAGTCCAAGCCCGGGGTGAAACAGCAACGACGGCGCGTAGCCGGCCGCCAACGCGACGCACAGTTGCGCCGCCTCGGCCTCGTCGAGCGAGGCGGGTTCACCTTGCAGCGCCGCCGGCGGCTCGCCTGGAAACCCCGCGCGGAGGAGCGGGTCGAATCGTACTGCGCGATCGACCAGCGGGTGGCCATCCACCACCGGCACCGTCCAGTGCAGCCAGGCATCCTCGTGGACGCCCCACTCCGCGACGCTCACGCGGGCCTCGGCGGCTATCTCGACCCACGCCGAGAAGCTCGTTGGCGCCGTACCTGGCAGCGCCGGGATCGTGCGTGGAGAAGTGAGTTCCGGCCGCACCATTCGCTGCATGTTACACTCCCGGCCACGACGGGAGGACAAGGTGCAGCGCGACAGCGGGGAGCGGTGGGACGGCCAGTTGAGCCTGTTCGACGAGGACGCCTCGCGCTTGGCGCCGACGGGCCGTGACGTCCTGGTCTTCGACCTCGAGACGCAGCGCTCGTTCCAAGACGTGGGTGGGCGCATCGGAATGCGACAGCTCGGTATGTCCGTCGGGGTGGTCTACTCGTTTCGCGATGACCGTTTTCGCGCGTATTTCGAGGCCGAAGTTCCCCAGCTCATCACCGCGCTGCGCCAGGCGGAGTTGGTGATCGGCTTCAACCTTCTCGGCTTCGACTACGAGGTGCTCAAGGGGTACCAGGACGTCCCGTTGGAGAAGGCCCCGACGCTCGACATCATGTTCGATCTGAAGGACAAGCTCGGTTTTCGCCCCAAGCTCGACTCGGTTGTGCAGGCCACGCTCGGCGCCGCGAAGACAGCCGATGGCCTCCAGGCACTCGCGTGGTGGAAGGAAGGCAGGCTCGACCTCATCGAGAAGTACTGCAGTGAAGACGTGCGCCTGACCCGCGATCTCTACCTCTTTGGCAAGCGCAATCGCCACGTGCTCGTGTCGCGGTTCTCGGGTTCGCCGATCAAAGTCGAGGTGGGCTGGTAAGACAGCCTGTCGGCAAAGACAGGCCATCCGCCAAAGAGAACAAAGAAGACTGCACGTACGGCCAGGCGACCGGGACGCGGGCAGGGATGGACACAAAGGCGGCCTCGCAAGGCCGCCCTTGATCTCTGATTGGAACAGGCTACTTCGCAGCCGCCTTGTGGGCGTGCACGTCCTTGGTGAACGTCATCTTCTTGTGGTGGTCTTTGCCATCGTGACAGCCGTTGCAAGTGTCCTGGGTGGGAATCACCAGGCCTGCGGCCTTGGCTTTCTCCAGATCCTTCATCACGGAGAGGCTCTTGTAGTCCGATCCCGCCCCATGGCAGGCCTCGCACTGCACGCCGGCCATCGCCTCGTCCTTGTTGGTCGCGTGGCAGGTGAGGCACGCCGCTTCAAACTTCATGTCCTTTGCGGCCTTCGCGTTCTCGGTCGCCTTGGCGTGCTTGGTGGTGGCCCAGGAGTCGTACTGAATCTTGTGACACATCTTGCACTTTTCGACGCCGATGAAGGTGGGAGCCGCACTCACCATCAGGGCGCCCATTCCAAACAGCGCCACCGCTACTGCTACGGTAAGGAACGTTCGCTTCATTCTTCCCTCCTTTCGCCCTGCTCGTCCATATCTGCTCCTGATGTTACAGGGTTGTTACCTTTGACGCAACTCTGACACGAGGAATTGCCCATGACACGCCGCTCACCCGTGGCCACCTATCGTCACCGCCGCCACCGCGGCCGGCGACCAGCGCAGCCACCACATCAGCGCCAACACCGCGCCGACGATCACAAACGTCATCACCGCGAACCCGACCACCCTCCAAGCCACCGGCCTGGCAGGACGCTTCAGCTCGCCGCGACGGATGCGCGCAAGCTCGAGCGAATGCTCTTCGGCGTAGATCTCCTCGTCGAGGTTGCCGTTGAAGATCGCCGTATTCCAGTGCCGCACGTGCACGAAGTAGACGTGCCAGGTGAGAATTGACAGAAACGCCAGGATCGCCTCGCCACCGTGAGCCGCCTTGGCGGCAAGAATCACTTCCCCGGGCACCAGCGAGCTCCACCGCACTGGATAGAGCAAGAGCAAGCCGGTCAGCACCATCACTGCCGTTCCCCAGACCAACGCGAGGTACTCGAGCTTCTCCGCAAAGGTGTAGCGATCCATCTCCGGCGGCGCTTCGGCCACCCCGAGGTTGAAACGGATCTGCTGGAGAAAGTGCTTGACGTCACCGAGGTACGGAACCATCGGCATGGGAAGCCGCCGCACGAGATGCTGCCACGCCGACTCGATCACGTGCCAGACAAGCTGCACCGCCATGACGGTTCCGAGCAGGTGATGCACGACGCGCACTCGCACCACTCCACCAAACAGCAGGATCAGGCCCTTGGCCCACGTTTGCGCCGGGAACTTCTGCGGCACTCCGGTGACTACCAAGCCCAGGAAGCAAACCAGCATGACCCAGTGATGGACGATGTGGTTCCCATTGAACCGCCGGACCGTCTCGGTGTTTGGGCGCGTCATGGCGACCTCCGGCGACGGCCCCAGAGATCCAACCCGATGTACAGGAGGAAGAACCCGATGGTGCCCGGGATCGCCCAGCGGTAGAAGAGCCTCACGAAATAGATTAGTGGGTACCTCGTCGGCGAAGGCACGTAGTGGTACGTCCACGCGGTCAGGAATGGGAACTTTGCTTCGGCATGACAGGCCTGGCAACGCGTCAGCAGCCGCTGGCTGATCTCTTTCTGCCCCACGCCCTTGACGCTCTCGACATCGTGGTAGCCGTGGCAGTCGTAGCACACCGCCTGGTTGAGCGGTTGATCCGGTGACGTGGAGCGGAACAGCTCCGCGGTGGTGCCGTGGAAGTCGGCCACGTAGGTGGTGAAGATGTCCGTCGAAAGCCCATACCGTTGCATCATCGATGGGTCGCCGTGGCACCTGCCGCATATCTGCGGCGAGGCGAGGCGAAACTTAGGGAGGAGCGGATCGAGGGTCCCGTGCGCTTCGTGACAGTCGACGCAGGTCGGCACGTCCGGATTGTCGTGGTCGGTAAGGGCCGCGCCATGGACGCTCTTGCGGTATCGCTCGGCGACGCGGCCGTGGCACTTACCGCAGGTGAACGAAATATTGCGTCGCGCCACCCGTGAGCCGGCGACCGAAGGAGCGAGAATGTCGTGGCCGCCGTGGCACGAAACACAGGTTGCGGCAAAATCGAGCCCCGCGAGTTGTACCGCTTGCCCATGCACACCGACCAGATACTCCCGTTTGGCATGACAGGCGAGGCAGCGAGCGGCAACGTTCACGGGCGAAAGGGCGGAACGCGGATCCTTGACCGGAAGGACATCGTGCGCACCATGGCATGCCCAGCACGGTGCGCGCAGCCCCATGCCACCCTTCGGGTCACGGTGTGCACTGCGGTTGAGTTGCTGGAGGGCGTCCTCGTGACAGGTGACGCAAGGGTTTCCGGCGAGCATCCCGGCGGGATGGGGCACGTCGCCAGCCTTCGGATGGCAGTCCAAACACGCGATCCCTGCATGCGGGGAGGCCGCCTCGCTCACGGGAACGACGAGCTCCACGACGCGCCCGGGCGTCAGCTTCAACTCCATCGCTTCGGCAGCGTCCGCCACCTGCTGCCGGCTGCCGTGGCACTCGAGACACGCCTTGTCATCGGCAGCAAGTCCCGGGTGGGCCAGCATTAAGAATGCCGCGGCGCCAAGCGGGTAAACCAGTTTTCTGAGGCGTGGTGAATCCATTACCATTCCCCCGGATCGTCATCTTCTGTCATCTCACCCGACACGTCAAGACCGGCGCAACTTGTCTCCATGCCACGGCAAAGTGATAGATTGTCTGGCCGGCTCCACGCCGGTGGGAGGCGCCCTGAAATCTCCACTCGTATTTGCAGTCGCTGCCCTTCTCCCTGGCCTGGCCGGAGCAGCGGGCGCACCGGTCTTTTCCGCAACCGCCGCCTGGAAGGATGCGCTGCCCGCCCCAGGTGGCGATGCCACCGTCGCCGTCCGCGTCACGGTTCAGCCGGGATGGCATCTGCAGTCGAACGCACCGTTCGATCCCACCCTGATCCCAACTCGGGTTCAGCTCGACCTGCCCTCCGGCTGGAGAGCCGAGGCCTGGCAGTTCCCCGCGCATCGCATCATCAAGCTCGCGTTCAGTGACGAGCCGTTGGCGGTGTTCGAGGGCACGTTCGAGGCCACCGCGCGAGTTCACGCCGCTGGCAACCCCGCCAAGGTGGTGCGAGGCGTGGTCGAGGCTCAGGCATGCAACGACAAGGTCTGCGTCGCTCCCACCCAGGTGCCGTTCGTTGTCGCTGCGGATGCGCGCGGGGCAAACCAGGTGCCGCGAACTCCTGCCCCGGCGAGAGTGGCCGCCAGCGCGCCCAATGCCACGCCAAGGTCCGTCGCTCCAGGCGATGAGAACAACCAGACGCAGGGTCTTTGGCATCGCTTCCAGGGTGCCGGGCTCCTCTTGCAGCTCGCCATCGCCTTCGTGATCGGGCTCGGCCTCAACCTGACGCCGTGCGTCTACCCGCTAATCCCGATCACGATCGGTTTCTTCCTCGCCCAAAAGGACAACACCAGGGTCCCAACCTGGCTTCTCTCGCTGGGATACGTCGTGGGAATTGCTGTGACCTACAGCGCCCTTGGGCTGGCGGCAGCGCTGGCAGGAGGGGTGTTCGGCGCGGCGATGCAATCGCCGTGGGTCGTCGGTGGGATTGCGCTCGTGCTGCTGGCGTTGGCCGCATCGATGTTCGGCCTGTGGGAGCTGCGTGTCCCCGCATGGGCGACGCGCGCCTCGGGAGGGCGGACAGGGCTCGGTGGCGCGATCGTGATGGGCCTTGCGGTGGGCTTGGTTGCCGCACCATGCGTCGGCCCGTTCGTCGCCGGTCTGGTCACCTACGTTGCGGCCAGGCACGATCCGGCGCTGGGCTTTGCGTTGTTCCTCAGCCTTTCGCTCGGGCTTGGTCTGCCTTACTTGCTGCTCGGTATCTTCACCCGGGCGATCGACCGTCTACCCGCATCGGGGGCGTGGATGCTGGGGGTGCGGCAGCTCTTCGGCGTGCTGCTGGTCGCGCTCGCCGCCTACTTTGTGACGCCGTTCCTGCCCGGCGAGTCAGGCGGTACGGCCTTGGCCGCCATCCTCGGATTGGGGGGTCTCTACCTCCTGATCGTCGCTCGGCCCGGCCACGAGCAGCCGGCGGTCGATCGCTTCATGAGGCTCGCCAGCGCCGCGCTTATCGTAGCTGGAATCCTATTCGCGCCGACCCGCAACCGGACGGAGTCCCTCGTCTGGCACCCGTACGAGCAGGGCTCGGTCGAGGCCGCAGCGACCGCGGGCAAACCCGTAATGGTTGACTTCACTGCATCCTGGTGTCTGCCCTGCAAGGAGATGGAAGCGAGGACCTTCGCGCAGGCCGATGTCGCAGCCGCGTTGACGCGCTTTGCTCTCTTCCGGGTCGACCTCACAAAAAGCGATCCCGCCACCGACGCGATCCGACGGCGCTTCGATGTGGTCGGGCCTCCCGCGGTGCTGTTCTTGGTCGGCGGCAAGGAGCTGGCTGATGCCCGCCTGACGGAGTTCGAGCCAGCGAAAGAGTTTCTCGCGCGGATCGCCCGCGTGACCGAGCGGTAGCCAGGCGAGGCTTGACCCTGGGTCCGCCCGGTAACGAGATCATCCTGCCAGGACGCGAGTCAACGGCGTGTAGCCCGCGCCGCCGAGATTGGGCTAGATGCTAGGCGCACGAGCCGGTGGCACCGGAGGCGTACCCGGAGGGTTCGCGGCTGAGGGCGGCCGCGCCACAGGAAAAGACGAGAAGGGAAGTGGGGCGGGCGCCCTCGCCCGCCCGAGCGGAGCGAAGCAGATGGCCCGCTACCGGCGGCGCCAGTTAACCTTCGGCGCCTTCCTCCTGCTCGCGCCACCGCCACACCGAATCATCCTCGTCAAAGTCCGGCAAGTTGGGCATCCTTCCGCGGGCCGCGTTCGCGCGCCATTCCCACAGGATCGCCCACTTGAGGTAGGTGCCAAACGACTGCAAGAGGCAGAACACCAGCCCCGCCATGCCATCGAGAATGCCGAGCTGGAGGAAGTACATTCGGATGAACCGCCAGAGTGTCCTGCCGAACACCTCGACGACCCCGGACTTGCGCCCGCTCTTCCACCCCTGCGCCGCGCCCCAAAAGCCGTACTTGACGATACGCGGGAGGTACTGCTCGAACGACTCAATCATGAAGTGCAGCATCGGGCTGCTCAGCAGTGCAGGAGGATTGAGCGTCTGCATGTCCGCGTGCACCCGGCGATTGGGATACCGGCCCGCGCCCTTTTTGACGAAGCGCACGACTCGGTCGTGCTGCCACCCCGAAAAGCGGATGACCCGATCCATCAAGTAGACGCGCCGCTTGATGACGAAGGCATCGGCATTGGACCCCTTTTCGAGCAGCGCCAGGATCTCCGCCTCCAGCTCCGGGGTGCACCGCTCGTCGGCGTCGAGGATGAGGATCCAGTCGAACCGCGCCTGATCCATTGCCCAGTTCTTCTGTGAGGCGGAGCCGAAGTAGCGGCGCTGGAGAAAGCGGACCTTCTCGTAGCCGCGGGCGATCTCCGCGGTGTTGTCGGTGGAGAAGGAGTCCACCACTACGATCTCGGCGCACCACAGGAGTGATTCGATGCAGTCGGCGATGTTGTGCTCTTCGTTGTAGGTGGTGATCACCGCCGAAACCCGCGGGCGTTCCTGCGGCGCAACGGTCTCTTCACCCACCGACACCTCCGCGTCTGCATCTTACACGTTCAGATGAGTGTCCCGCCGATACGAGTCGCGACTACATCCGGTCGACGATCGCCTCGCCAAAGCCCGAGCAAGACACGAGCGTTGCACCCTCCATCTGACGGTGCAGGTCATACGTCACCTGCTTGTCCGCCACCGCGCTCTCGATCCCCTTTACCACGAGGTCGGCGGCCTCTCCCCAACCGAGGTGACGCAGCATCATCTCGCCCGAGAGGATGAGCGAACCGGGGTTGACCTTGTCCTGACCCGCGTACTTGGGCGCCGTGCCGTGCGTCGCCTCGAACAGGGCGTGCTCGTCGCCCTCGTTCGAGCCCGGCGCCATGCCCAGGCCACCGACCTGTGCCGCGAGCGCGTCCGACAGGTAGTCGCCGTTGAGGTTAGGCGTGCACAGCACCGAGTACTCCGAAGGGCGCAGCAAAGCCTGCTGGAACATCGAATCCGCGATGCGATCCTTGATCACCAACTTCTTGCCGGGAGGGACCTTGCCGCCATGTTTCTCGGCCACCTCGGCCTCGGTCACCGTGACGTCGGCGAACTGTTCCCGCGCAACCTGGTAGCCCCAGTCGCGGAAGGCGCCCTCGGTAAATTTCATGATGTTGCCCTTGTGGATCAGCGCCAGCGAGGGCTTGCCGTTAGCGAGGGCGTAGCGAATCGCCTTCGCTACCAGGCGAGACGACGCAAATTGTGAGATTGGTTTGATACCGATGCCGGAGTTGGGGCGAATCTTCTTGCCAAGCTCCTTCTCGATGAACAGGCGCAGCTTCTCGGCGTCGGCACTGCCCGGCGCCCATTCGATCCCGGCGTAGACGTCCTCGGTGTTCTCGCGGTAGATCACCACGTTGACGTCCTGCGGACGTTTGACCGGCGATGGGACACCCGGGATCCAACGCACCGGGCGAACGCAGGCGTAAAGGTCGAGCACCTGGCGTAAGGTAACGTTCAGCGAGCGAATCCCGCCTCCTACCGGCGTCGTCAGCGGTCCCTTGATGGCCACGCGAAAATGGGCGATCGCCTCGACCGTCTCGTCCGGCAACCACGTGCCCTTCGACCTGAAGCTCTTCTCGCCGGCCTGAACCTCGACCCAGGCGATCCTTCTTCTCCCGCTGTACGCCTTCTCAACCGCAGCGTCCATGACCCGCTGGCTGGCGCGCCAGATATCCGGCCCGGTTCCATCGCCCTCGATGAACGGAAGGATCGGCTTGTCAGGGACGCTGATGACGCGCCCGTCCCACCCGATGCGTTCTCCCCAGCCCGGTACCTTAAGATCCTGCAAGCTCATCTTCGGCCTCCTCAGGACGACGGTGAGGTTACACGCCGATGCGCCGGCTGGTCAAGGAAGTGTCCGCGCACTTGTCTCGCTTGCCACCGGGGGTTAAGGTGGCGCCATGAGCCTGGCCAAAGTGACCATCGACCGCCTGATCAACGCCGCGCGTGAGGCGCAGCGACAGGCCTACGCGCCGTATTCACACTTCCCAGTGGGTGCCGCTGTGTTGGCCGTCGATGGGCGCGTCTTTGCGGGGTGCAACGTGGAGAACAGCTCGTTCGGTCTCACGGTCTGCGCCGAACGCAACGCCGTGGCGGCTGCGATCGCCGCGGGAGCACGCCCGGTGGCCGTGGCGGTCGTGGCCAACGGCGACAGAGTCGCACCATGTGGGGCGTGCCGCCAGGTGCTTGCAGAGTTCTCGCCGGCGATGCCGGTGTTCCTCGCCAGCGCCGATGGGGACACTCATGAGGCGACCTCGCTGGAGGCGCTCCTTCCCAGCGCGTTCCGCTTCGAGCAGAGCTGACCGCTCACCCTGGTTGAGCCCGGCGGCTGGAAATCGTTCGTCGCGTGACCTCATCCTTGCTCGAGCGCGGGCAGGCGGACGAGTTGGCGATCTCTTTATGTCTTCTTGCGCCGACGCAGGAAGCGGTAATCGACGATGTCGTACTCCTTGAGCTTGGCGATCAGTGCGCCACGGGAGATGCCGAGAAGCCGCGCGCCCTTCGACTGGTTCCCCTTGACGCGCCGCATGACGCGGTCGATGAGGAGCCGCTCCACTTTGGGAACCACGACCTTGAGATTGTCCGAGGCGAGGATGTCCCCTGCCTCCGCGGCGAGATCTACGCCCGTGGGGTGGCCACCTGGTGCACTGGCCGCCGCCATTTCGTCGCAACGCACCATGTCGCCGTCGGGCGCTGCCGTGACCAGCCGGTTGATCTCCCCGACCAGTTCCGCCATCTCGCCCGAGAACGACTTTGCGAGCAACACGTTGAGGCACTCAAGTGTGATTCCGCGCAAGGTCTTCTCCTGCTCCGCGGCAACGCGCCTGAGCAGGCCGGCGATCAGCAGCGGCAGGTCCTCCCGCCTCTCCGCAAGACGAGGCACGCGCAGCATACGACGGGAGAAAACCATGAAGAGCTGGGATGCCAGCTTGCCCTGCTGGACCAGAGCCAGTGGATCCTCGCCGCACGTCAGCGCCCAGCGAATCGAGGCAGCGTTTCCCGGTTCCCGCTGCTGCGCCGCGATGAAAGCGGCCAGCTCCGCCTGTACCGGCAGCGGCATGCGATCCGCGTTGCGGAGCACGAGAATACCGCCGCGGGCGCGACCGATGGCTCCCCCGACGTTCGCAGCGAAGCTGGGATGCCCAGTCGCATCAAACAGCTCATGGCGGAGCGCCTCCGCGTCGCTCATGCCGCCTTCGACGAGCACCAACTGGTGTCCGGCGGAAGGACCGAGGGTAGCGAAAATGCGCGCCACCTCGGTTCTTCCCACCCCTTCGCCGCCACAGATCAGGGTGGGTTCGTGGCCGTGCGCCGAAGCGAGGAGCGCAGCGCGCAGCACTTGCATCGCCTGGGAGCTGCCCGGCAGCAACGTTTCGAGGCGTTGCCGCGCCTCAGCTTCCCACGAAGTGAAAACCGGGTTCTCGCGCCCCACGTCTCTCCAGCGGAGTCCGAGCAACCGAACTACCTCGCCGAGTAGCGCCAGCCCCTCGTCGCCAAGACTCCCTGCCGGCCGGGCCGCCAGGAATGCGGGAAACTCCTTGTCGGGGGTGAGGATCGGGAGGATGACCACTCCGCCGCTAGCGCCGGCGATCTGCGCATACCTGCCTGGCGTGGCGAGATCGGCAAGCGCCGCAGCCGGCGGGCGGGGCAGATCGGTGCTCCACACCGACGCGAGCGCGAGGGGCTCATCGCCCTGGTCAACGGCGACAATGGCAATCTCGATCCCAGCAACGGCATCGCGCAGCATCGCCACGAGCTGCTGCAAACAATCAGCGCGCGGGGTGAAAAAGAGCTCAAACAACTGGCTGCGGAACCTCGCAAATCCGGCCGGGTCGGAGCGAAACACGATCGGCTCCACCGGCTCGCGATTCGCCACGGGCATCACCTCGGTCGCCTCGCCCGCAGTGTCGCTTGGGGGCGGCATCCCCTCGCTATCGCTGCTGCGAAATACCAACGTCATCGAACCGATGCGAAGCCGATCGCCTGGGTTCAGAACACCGCGTGCACGGCGCTCGCCGTTAAGCACGACCGTCTGGCGATCCAC
Organism: Thermoanaerobaculales bacterium; assembly: GCA_044447965.1. GTDB lineage: Bacteria > Acidobacteriota > Thermoanaerobaculia > Thermoanaerobaculales > Thermoanaerobaculaceae > DATIYW01. Next base: position 67,790 of record JBIOGJ010000003.1, read on the forward strand.
GCCGACGAAAGTAAACACTTCGCCGTTCCGATGCATGACCAGGTGCCGTTCCGCAACACCAGGAGAACGGACCACAACGTCATTACGGCTGGAAGATCCGACTGAAATTTGACTCTTCGCTAGTCGATAGGTCAAAACTGACCCATTCTCTGACTCCAGCGAGAGCAATACCATGTTAACCTCCCCGGGCGTGTTCAATCTTACTTCAGAAGTTCGACTCGAGCAACGTCCTCGCGCTCCATAACAGGCCCGCGAGCGGGGAGAAACGCTCCCAATTCAAAGAACCCCGCTGCGCAGGGCGAAAGTCCGCAACGGAATCGGTCTAGTGACCAGCAGGAAGTCAACGCTTGAAATTGGCCGAACGGCGTATCCACCACTGTTCTGCCACGCCGATTCCCAAAGGAACAAGTCTCCTTGAGCGAGTTTCGCGCAAATGCCAATCTTGCGCGGCACAGTCCACGTGACGGTGGAGATCGGCTCGTGCTCCATGAACGCGTATACCGGCGGCATGCGAGCAGGTTTGCAGCGCTGCGTGAGTGAGGGTAGACTTTTGCTGGTGTGGCGGCCGCCTATCCTGCTTACCCCGACGTTGCCGGTTAGCGATGACCAGGCGGTGGCCGCAATCCTTGCCGGACTGTCCCGCGCCACCGGTGCGTCGGGGTGCGTCCTCTCCATCCAACTCCTTCCCGACGGACCGAGCGCGAGGTACTGCCATGGGCAGCCGGGCGGACCGCGAAGGATGGTCCTGCGGCTTGAGCCGTCGGACTCGTTTTGTGCCACGGCGGAATGCTACGGCGCTGGAGCCGGACCGGCCGCCAGCCCCGCAGCGCTAGAGGCGTTACGCCCGGTGCTGGAGGGCGCGCTCCTGGCCCTTATCGAACGGAACACCGCCAGTCGCCAAGTGGAGATTCTCACGCAGATCCTCGGGGTAACCGAGGAGGCCCACTTGCTGATGGACGCTCGGGGGGAAATCCTGTTCGCCAACCCTCGCGGCGAGGAAGTGCTGTCGCTTCACACGCTCCAACCCCAGGCGCGGGTGCAGGGAAACGGCTCGCCCGAACCGCTGCTTCATCTCATTGTTGCCCAGATGGGTCACATGCGCAGGAGTAACGAGCTGCTGCGGCGACTCGTCGTCACCACCGGCGATGGAGGCCGGTGGCGGCTTGAGATCGTGGCGCTCTCCGGCCTCGGCACTGCTGGCTACTCGCTGGTGGTGCTGATGCCACTTCGGCTTCCTGGCGCCGACGAGATCCGCAAGCGCCTCGCGGATTCCCAAATCTCCCGCCGTGAAGCCGACGTGCTCGCGTACGTCCTCGCCGGCCAAAAAGCCTGCGAAATCGCCGAGCAGCTCGGCATTACCGAATACACCGTCAAGGACCACCTCAAGCACGCGTACGCCAAGCTCGGCATCGGCTCGCGCGGTCAGTTGCTCGCGCGCATCGCGGTCGGCATCGCACCGAGCCGCTGACACGCCGCATCTCCGTCTTGGACCGACTTTCCCGCTGCATCTCGCTTGGTATACTCCAACGATGTTGCGAATCGGTTGCGTTATCGTTGACCCCCCGCTTGTCCTTGCCCCGATGGCCGGCATCACCGATCGCGACTTCCGCCTGTTGGTGCGCCGCCTCGGCGGATGTGGCATGGTCTCGATGGAATTCGTCTCGAGTGAAGGGTTGCTACGCGCCCAAGCCAGCACGCTGCGCCTGCTCCACTTCGTCGACGAGGAACGCCCCATTGCCATTCAGATCTACGGCTCCGACCCACAACGCATGGCTGACGCAGCGCGGTTGGTGGAAGCGATGGGTGCCGATCTGTGCGACGTCAACATGGGTTGTCCGGCCAACAAGGTGCTCAAGGGCTGTGCCGGCGCGGCGCTCACCGCAGACCTTCCTCTGGCGCGCCGCATCGTTGCCGCCGTCCGCGCGGCGGTGGGCATCCCGCTGACCGTCAAGTTCCGCCTCGGCATCCACCACGACGCGATGACCTTCATTGAGTTGGGACGCATCTGTGAGGCGGAGGGCGTGAACGCGGTCACGCTCCATCCCCGCACCGCCCGCCAGCAGTTCACGGGCACTGCAACCTGGGACTCGATCCGGTCGCTCAAGACCGCCCTGGAGATACCGGTGATTGGGAACGGCGACGTGAACACTCCCCTCGACGCCCTGACGATGTTTCAACAGACCGGATGCGACGCCGTGATGATCGGCCGTGCCAGCCTCACCAACCCGTGGATCTTTCGACAAACGGCGGACCTGCTCGGCGGCCGCGCGCCGGCGGAGCCCACGTTGGCCGAACGCCACACCCTGGTGCAGGCGCATTTCGGCGAGGTCCTCGCCCGCGAGGACGCGCGCACCGCCCTGCACAAGCTGCGCAAGTTCACCGGCTGGTACACGCATGGTCTGCCTGAGGGGAAGCACTTGCGCCAGCGCCTCTCCCAGCTTGACAGTGCGGCGGCGGTTATGGCCGCCGTGGCCGACTATTTCTCCGCGCGGAGCGCCGCCTAGATGGCCAGACTGCCGATGGCAATTCCGGCCGAGCTGCGGGCCCTCACCGCCGACCTCCCCGATCACATCATTGACGACGCCTTCCGTTGCGCCACCGAGCGCCTCGACCGCTTCATCGGGTCCTTGGCGGTAGAGACCGGCGATCGACTCGGCCTGCTGCCTGGCGAGCTGCTCGACCTTGACACCCTGTTTGCAGCGCGCGGTTGGTCACCTGCTGGTCGGCTCGCGGTGGGTTGCTTGCTGGAGACGTTCGAGCTCTATGGCCTTGCGAAGCGAACCGAATCAGGCTGGTGGCTCGAGCGTGACGGAGAGATGCCGCCGGCCGCCGCGCTCCGCGCGGATGCGCAACAGCTCATGCCGGCGAGTGCACCGGCGTACGCCGTACTCGAGCTTGCCGCCCAAGCGCTTCCCGCTGTACTCCGCGGCGAGCTGCGCGGCGAGGAGGCGCTTTTTTCGCCCGCTACGCTGGGCCTGTGGTTCGAGTACTTCTCCAACACGAACCCCCACTACGCGCCAAACAACGCAATCGCTGCCCTGGCCATGGCCCGGTCCGCTCCCGCGCGGCCGTCCGTGTTCGAGGTCGGCGGAGGTGCCGGCAGCGCCGCAGAAGCCCTGCTCGCCGAGCTCGCCGAGGCGGGAAAGGTGCCGGTGCGCTACGTGTTCACCGAACCCCAGCCCGCGTTCCTGCGCAGGGCGTCCCGCCTGCTCGGGTCGCAGGTGCCTGCTGGGTGCTTGCTGCAGACCGCACGTTACGACGTCAACGGAGAACCGAGCGAGCAGGGCGTCAGCGAGGGCGAGTTCGACGTCGTCCTCGGCGTCAACGTTCTCCACCTCGCCCACGAGCTGGTACCGGCTCTCAGCCGGCTGCGGCGTCTGCTGCGCCCTGGCGGAGTGCTGGTTCTTGGCGAGCTGCTGCGCCCATCGCCCACGGCTGCGGTGCACCTCGAGCTGCCGTTTGCGCTGCTTGCGGAGTACTGTCGCCCCCCGGCAAACGACGACCCTCGCGAGCGACCAGGTTTTGCGAGTGTGGCGGGATGGCGGCGCGCCCTGGCCGCCGCCGGCTTTTGCGAGGTGCGAGTGCTGCCTGCCTTGATCGAACGCTGCGCCGAGATTTATCCCGGCTTCTACTGCGGTGCGCTTACCGCCCGCGCCCCATCCTGACCAGCGCGATGCCCGCGAGGCCTCCCACCACGCGACCGATGGTCCACGCCTGGACGCCGCTGCTGGCGCAAGAGGCCAGCAAGGCATCGAGGGCGGCGGGCGGTACTGCCGCGAGTAGGCCACCCGAGGTTTGTGGGTCGACGAGCAGATCTGCCATGGTCTGCTCGACCGCCTCGAGCGTCACCTTCGGCTCAACCCATTTCCGGTTGGCCACCAGGCCCGCGGGAATCGCACCCGAGAGCGCCGCCTCGCGCGCCCCGGGGAGCAGCGGCACCTGATCGGCGTCGATCTCGATCGCCACGCCACTCGCCTCCGCCATCTCGAGCGCGTGCCCGAGCAGCCCGTAGCCGGTCACATCGGTGAGGGCATGGACCCCAACTTCGGCGCAAGCCGCCGCTGCCGCCCGGTTGGTCTGCGCCATCGAGGCGACCATCGTCACCTTCTCGCTATCTGCCAAAGTACCGCGTTTGAGCGCGGTCGCGAGCACGCCGGTACCCAAAGGTTTGGTGAGCACGAGAAGGTCGCCGGTCCGCGCGCCGGCGTTGACGAGGATCTTGTCCGGGTGGACCAGCCCGGTCACCGCTAAGCCATATGCAAACTCCGGTCCCTTGATCGTGTGGCCACCGAGCGGCAGCACGCCTTCCTCCCCGAGCAGCTCGAGGCCACCGGCGAGCGTGTCGCGCAGCACCTCGAGCGGTAGCGTGTCAGGCGGGAAGATGCACACGGCCAGCGCTGCCACCGGCTTCGCGCCCATCGCATAGATATCAGAGAGCGCATTGGCCGCCGCGATGCGACCGAAGTCATGGGGCTCGTCGACGATGGGCGTGAAGAAGTCCACCGATTGCACGAGCGCCAGTTCGTCCGACAGCCGCATCACCCCGGCGTCGTCGAACGTGCCTATCCCTACCAGTAGGCGCGGGTCGCGCACTACCGGCAACGCCGACAGCACCGCGTGCAGGTCCGCCGGACCCAGCTTTGACGCTCAACCGGCGCAACTGACGAGGTGGGTGAGCTTCAAGAGCTCTTCCTTGCTCACGGTCATGAGTATACAAGCGCGAGCCGGTAGGAGGGCACCGAGCAATCACAGGCCTGACGTTCGCCACGCGCCATCCGTAGACCTTGAGGGACTCGACGCCACCGTCCTCGTGGAGGCAAGAATGCTCACCGTTTCTAGTCACCAAGTCGGGGATGCGGGCGCCCTCGAGGCGATCGCGGTGGGACTGTTCGTGCTCCTCCTGCTGGCGGCGCTGCTCCCCGCGTAGGTAGACTCATCGCCCGAGGCTGGTGCCTCGCGGAGGCGGGGATGTCGAGAACAGTCCACGCATCGCTGTCGTGGCAGTCAGGAACATGCTTCCTCGCCCGCTCCCAGAGCGGCCACGCGGTGACTCTTGATTCGGTTTCGGGCGCCGACCACATCGGGCCGTCGCCGATGGAGCTACTCCTCATCGGCGTCGCCGGGTGCACTGCAATGGATGTCGTCGCCATCCTGAGGAAGATGCACGAGGAACTCATCGGCCTCGAAGTGAGCATCGCCGGCGAACGAGCCGAGACCAACCCCAAGCGCTATACAGCGGTGAAAATCACGTATCGGCTCAAAGGTCGAACGTTGGCGATGGATAAGGTGGAGCACGCCGTGGCGCTGTCGCTGTCCACGTATTGCGGGGCGATTGCCTCGCTCAGGCCGGACTGCAAGGTAACCAGCTCGATCGAGATCAGCGAGGCCTAATCTTGGTGGCCAAGGAGCTGCGAGGGCCGCACCAGCGTGACGTCGGGCGGAAGGTTGGGCAGTTCCCGCGCTAGTACCGCGAGCGTGACGGGGTGAACGTGGCCAATCGCGAGAGCACTCCCCTTCTCCCGCGCCCGGGCCATCGCCTGCGTGAGTGCTTGCTGCACGGCATCGGGCTCACCGACAACATCGAGGAAGATATCGCGATGCAGCGCGGGCACGCCGTTTGCGCGCGCCTCGCTCTCGGCCACCGTATCGGCGGTGGTGCGGGAGTCGAGGAAGTAGAGACCGCGCCGGTGCAGCTCGATCATCACTGCTCGCATCGTGGCGGCGTCCGCGGTGGCGCGGGAACCCATGTGGTTGTTCACCCCTTTGGCTACCGCGACGGTTGCAAGCGCGCTGTCGAGGCGCTCCCGCACCGCGTCCTCCGTGAGTCCAACCTCGACGGCGCCTGGTCCCGGCCCGGTTCCGTGGTTGGCGACCGGCTCCATCGGCATGTGCAACAGCACCTCGCGTCCGAGGGAGCTGAGCGCTCGCGCCACTTCGGCCGAGTGCGTTGCGTTTGGGAGAACGGCCACCGCCACGCTTGCCGGAAGCTTCGCAACTTCCTGCACGATCTCGAGCGATTCCCCAGCGTCGTCGAGGACGATCGCAAGCCTCGCGCTCGTGGGCGGAACCTGTCTTGTCGTGGGCACGGCGACCGGCGTCGGTGGGGGCGCCTCACCCAGGACAACGACCCGCCAGCGCTCGCCGCCAACCTCGCCCTCCAGCCTGGCCATGCCGTACCCACCGCGCTCCAGCAGAGGCTTCGGTTCGAGGCGGCCGCCGAGGTTGTGCGCGGCAGCCTGGAGATCGAGACTGAAGCGGTCGGCTGGGAATCCGCGCGGCGCGTGCACCGTGGCGGTCCAGAACACGCCCGCCCCGTCGCGAGCCGACGCAAAGCTAATTCGTTCCGCCGGGCAACCGTGGCGAGCCGCAACCTGTTTCACCACGTCTTCGGCACGGGGCCGCTGGCTGGGTGCGACCTCGCGGCGCGAGCGTTGCGCCAACAGCAGCACAAGCGCCACGCCGGCAGTCAGCAGGAGCAGCGCGAGCACCGTCCTCACCGCCAGGGTGCGCGTGGTGGTCCGTCCCGATCCGGCAGCGCGCTTAGGCTGCCTTCTTCTCGACTTTGCCACCGGCGGCCAGCTCCAGCGCACGATCGAGGACCGGGTCGGCGCCCTTCCGGCCGCGCACGATCTCGTCCGGTTTCAGCCCATTCCCGAGCAGCGGTTTCTCGTCCGGGCCAACGCCCCAAGAGGAAGCCAGCCACACCTCGCCGCCCGCTGCGGGCCGGGGCTCGCGCTGGCCCGTGTCACCGTAGGTCTCCCCACCGACGAGCATCGCTCCCGCGCCTTTGAGCGTCGCCGCGAGCAGCTCGGCAGGGCCGGCGGTGGTTCCGTCGAGACACACCACCAGCTTCCACCGCCGCAGCGGCGCTCGTGAGCGCAGAACCTGGTCCTTGCCGTCACGCCCAACGAGGCGAAGCCGCATCTCCCCGCCTGCCAGCGCCGCCGCTACCTCGACGGCTCCCGTCGGGTTGCCGAGCGCCACGCCTCTGAGGTCCACCACCAGGGCGCTCGCCGAGGCACGAGGCTCGAGCGCCGTGGCGAGGCGTTTCGCCACTTCCGAGTCCACCACGGCCAGGCTCGCTACCGGGACATCCCCCTTGAGCTCGACCTTGGGAGATGGCATCGATGCCACTCCGGGTGACAACGTCACCAACCGCTTACCGCTGACCTGGCGGTCAATCACGTCGAGGCTAACCGCGTCACCCCGGCGCTCCGCCGCATCGAGGAGCACGAGCGCGAGCCAAAGCGGGCGCGCGCGTACCGGCTCGCCTCCAACCCTCTCGATCAGCTCGCCAGAGACGATCCCCGCCTTTGCCGCAGGCGAATCCGCCACCACCTCCAGCACCACCGGATATGATGCCCGTTTCCCCAGCGCGAGTCCGAACGGTGGCAGCGACCGATTCAGCGCATGTGCGAAGCTCCGGGCTGACTCCTCCGGCACGTAGCACCCGCCCGGATCCGCGCCCTCGACCAACCCGGAGAGTGCCCCGAGCTCGATCTTGTCGATCGGGACCTCCTCGACGTGGTTGGTGCGCACGAGCTGAACCACCTGGCCGAGCAGGCCCATCAGCCGGTAGACACCCTTGCCAGCGGACGCGGCTGCGCCCGAGGCGAGCGCAACCACGGTCAAGATCACGACAACGGACAACGCGAGAAAGACCGCCTTCTGCTTCACCGCCACCTCACTTCCCGATCGGTTTGAGCCAACCTAGTGGGTCCTCGGCGTTCTGGCCAACCCGAATCTCCAAATAGAGGTTGCCCAGAACACCTTCATCTTCGCGGCCCACGATCCCCAGCGGATCCCCCATCCCAACGCGGTCGCCAAGGTGCACCAGCATACTCGCGAGCCGGGCGTAAAGAGAATAGATCTCGCCGCCGTGAGAGACAATGACCACGTTCCCATAGCCGCGAAAGAACTGCGCGAACGACACCTTGCCTCGCGCGAGCGCGACGACCCGCTCGCCAGGGTTGGCGCGCAGTACCAAGCCATGCGACATCGTCACCGTGCCGTACCGCCCATCCCGATGCGGGCCAAAGCCCACGAGCAACTGCGGCGCCACCACTGGCCAGCGCAAGCCACCGCGCAGCAGCCGTACGTCCCCTAGGCCCGCAGCCGCGTCGCGTTGCGTGACCGTCCCCCACAGGCGCTCCAAGCGCTCCTCGTTCTCCTGCGCCCCGACGAGAGCCACGGCGCTCGCGCGCCGCTCCCGCTCGATGGCAGCGAGTTGCGCCACCACACGCTCGCGCGTCTCCCCCAGTTCCTGTCGCCGGCGCGCCAACAGGCGCGCCGCTCCGGCCAGACCTTCGCGCCGCCGCGACAGCGTGGCGAGGGCCGAGGTCCTTTGTTCCATCACGGCGACCGCCTCATCGCGGCGTCGTTTCTCCTCGCGAAACAAAGCGAGTGCCACGGTGACACGCTGCTGCACGTTGGCGCCCGACTCGAGGGCATGGACCAACAGCGGCGCCAGACCGGCCCGCCCGAGAACCGCGAGAAGAGAGAGGTGAAGACGGAGCTGCTCCCTGGCGCGCTCCATCTCCGCTTGCGAGGCTTCGAACGCTCGGCTAGCGACTGAGAGATCCTGCCCCGCCGCGACTTGCTCCTCTTCCGCCTCGCGGACCCGCATCGCGGCAACGCCCATTTCGAGCTCCAACCCGTCGCGTTGTTTGCCCAACCCGGCCTGCTTTGACTCCAACTCGCGCAGACGATCCTCGAGCTGGCGCACCGCCAGCCGCGCTTTCGCGAGTTCGGGTGGGGCCGGCTCCTCCTGGGCAAGGGCCAGTCCCGACACCATCACCGCAAGCACAGCAACGACCAGTCGCCTCACGGTGCGTCGGCTCCGGCGTTGGCGTCGCGCCGTTGCAAGGTGCCCGCGGCGAGGCGATGGAAACGGCGGCGCAACGGGTGCAGGTCCGGCGTGCGGCCGCCGGGGTGCAGCCGGTTGGCGAGCAAAACGAACACCGTCCGGTCCACCGGGTCCACCCACACCGAGGTACCCGCGAAGCCGGTGTGACCGAACGCTCCCGGCGACAGCGCGGGTCCCGCCGAGCAACCCGCGCTGGCTGCGAGCTGCCATCCCACCCCCCGCTCCTGCTCGAGCCCGCGAGTATGCGAGCGCGTTGCCAGCCCCGCCTCCTCCGAGGTGACCAGCTCACCACCGCCGGGGAGGTACTCGGCCGCGAGGCGCGCTACCGCAGCAGCGGTGCCGAAGAGCCCCGCGTTGCCGGCCGCCCCGCCCAGCCCGCGCGCGTTGCCATCGTCGCAGGAGAGCACACCGCTCAATCGAGGGGGTGGCTCGCCGGCCAGGCGTCGCTCGCGTAGCAGCGCCTGCTCCACGTACCACTCTCGCTCGCCGGCGGCCGACGCGACATCTCGCCCAGGCACGTAGGAAAGCTCGTCGGCAACGCCGAGCGGTTCTGCCACCAGCTCTGCGAACAGAGTTGCGAGGTCGCTGCCACCCGAACGCTCGAGCGCAAGACCGAGCGCGATGAACCCCGGGCACGCGTACTCGACCCGCCCACCCGGGCGGCCGATCGGCGTGAGTCGTACGAGCGCTCCCAGATAGCCCTCCCGCGAGGTTCCGCCGAGCGCATACAACGGCTCCCAGCGCGGGAAGCCCGCCGTGTGCGTGGCACACTGCAGCAGCGTCACGTCACTCCACGGGCTACCGGCCAACTCGGACAGCACCTCGCCGAGTGGCGTCTCCGGCGCGAGCCCGTCGCGCCGCGCGAGCAGGAGCAGGGTCGTGGTGGCGAGCGGCTTGGTCAACGAGGCGAGATCGTACCGGAGGTCCGGTGCGACGCTGGGGCCGCCGTAGCTCGCCCCGCCAGCGCACCAGACCAGCCCGCCCTGACCCTCGCGCGCCGCGACCGCCACTAGGCCCGGCGCCAGGCCCGCCGCCACCGCCCCACGCAGCAGCGTCAGCACCTCCGGGCCTCCGACGGTTGCGTTCGCCATTGGCGAGACCCTAACCCGAAAGCCGCACCACTGTCCACAGGTCGTGGGGAGAACAGCGCTCGAGCAAAGGCGCGAGGGGGTGCTACTCTCGCCGCATGGAAGCGGCCGCACAGCGCCTCGGCCGGATCGTCCAGCAACGGCTGGGTTCGTCGTACTCGCACGCCAAGCGTGAGATCGAGGTGGGCCACGTCTTCGTCAACGGCGAGGTGGTGATGAAGCCGGGCGCGCTCGTTCACCCTTCCGATCGGGTCGAGCACCGGCCCGATTCGCCGCGACGGCGGCGTCCGCCTACGGCGCCTCCTATCGAGCTGGCGCATCTGGACGACGACATCGTTGTCGTCGTCAAGCCCACCGGGCTGCTCGTCCACCCCACGTTTGCCGGCGAGCAGGACACGGTTCTCGCCCGGACCGCGGCAGAAGTCGAACGCCGTAGCGGCCGCCATCGCCGCGTGCTGGTAGTCCACCGGCTCGACCGCGACGCATCCGGCGTAATGGTACTTGCGCTCTCCCACCGCGCCGCCGAGCGCCTGCAGCGCCAGTTCCGCGCCCACACGGTGGACCGCCGCTACCTCGTGCTGGTGCGGGGAGTGCTCGGCGAGGAGAGATCTGTCGACAGAGGAATCGGGCGCCCGCGTCCGACGGCGCGCCGCGCCGCACTCGCCCCAGGCCACGGTGGCCGGCCTGCCCGTACCTCCTTCCGGCCGGTGGAGGCGTTGGGTCCGGTGTCACTCATCGAGGCAACGCTCGGTACCGGACGCACCCACCAGGTGCGTGTCCACCTCGCCTACCTTGGCCACCCGGTGCTCGCCGACGCCCTCTACAGCGAGCCCAAGACGGATCCGGTCGAGGTGAAGCGCCTCGCGCTTCACGCCGCGGTGCTCGGCTTCGTCCACCCGATCAGTGGCGAGCAACTCGAGTTCCGCGCCCCCCTGCCGGCGGATCTCGCCGCAGTGGTGAGTAAGCTGCGCCGCCGGATCCAGGCGAGTACGGCTCGCCGCGGCGTGCCTACCGCGCCGGCAACCGCAGGTCAACGAGCAAGCGCAGCGGCCAGGAAGCCGCCCCGCCCGCGTAGCCCACGCCCACTCGCGGCAGCCGCTTCACCCACTCCTCCCGGCAAACGAAACCGTCCGAGGCCAGCCACACCTCGCCGCCGCGCGTCAGATCCGCACCGTTGAGGGCGCCGTCGATGGCGAGCCCCTGACAGAGCTTGGCGGGGCCGTCGAGCCGCGGGGAGCCTCGGCGTTCACTCCGTCTCGCGGCGATCGCTGCCTCGCCTGCTACCGCGACGGCGCCGCGCAGCAGCACGGCCTCGGGCTCACCCGGCTCGCGCGTCACGACGTTGCCGCAGTGGTGCATGCCATAGGTGAAGTACACGTAGAGGTGGCCGCCCTCGCCCCACATCACCTCGTTGCGGGGCGTGCGCCGCCCCCCGAAGGTGTGCGCCGCGGGATCCCCGACCCCGAGGTACGCCTCCACCTCCGTCAATCTCACGACCGCCAGCTCTTGCGAGACCCGCCGGACCAGCAAGGATCCCAGCAGGTCGCGGGCCACCTCGCGGGTGGGGCGCTGGTAGAATCCGCGCTCGAGGGGCACGAGGTCCCCCAGGGCGTGCCCCCAGAGAGGCATCTCCATGACTTCACGGACCGTCTGCGTCACCGGCGGGGCGGGTTTCATCGGTTCTCACGTGGCCGACGCACTGCTCGCGGCGGGCCACCGTGTATTGATTGTTGACGACCTCTCCTCGGGGCGCAAGGAGAACGTCCCTGCGCAGGCCGAGTTCCATCGCCTCGACGTTCGCTCGGCCGAGGCGGCGGCGCTGATGCGTAATGCCGGCATCGAAGTGCTCGTGCACCATGCCGCGCAGATGGACGTGCGCAGGTCGGTCGGCGATCCGGTTTTCGACGCGAGCGTCAACATTCTCGGCATCCTCAACCTCCTCGAGGGAGGTCGGCGTGGAGCGCTCCGACAGGTCATCTTCGCATCCACGGGAGGCGCGATCTACGGCGAGCAGGACGCGTTTCCCGCCGACGAGGAACATCCCGCCAGGCCGCTCTCACCGTACGGAGTCGCCAAGCTGGCGGTGGAGCGATACCTGTACTTCTACCATGTCGAGTATGGCTTGTCGGCAAGCTGCTTGCGCTACGCCAACGTCTACGGCCCGCGCCAGAACCCCCATGGCGAGGCGGGCGTCGTGGCGATCTTCCTCGACCGGCTCCTCGCCAACCGAGAGGTAACCATCAATGGCGATGGCCTGCAAACGCGCGACTACGTGTACGTCGCCGACGTCGTCCGCGCCAACATGGCGGCTCTGGGCTGTGGAGGGTTCGCGACCTACAACGTTGGCACCGGTCGCGAAACCAACGTGGTCGAACTGTACCGCGAGCTCGCCGCCATCCTCGGTGTGGACCGTCCGCCCGTGCACGGCCCGGCCAAGTCGGGAGAGCAGCGCCGCTCGTGCGTGGGCGCCGGCAAGTTGGCCCGCGAGCTTGGCGTGATCCCACGCATGGCCGTGGACGACGGCTTGCGCGAGACGGCGGCGTGGTTCGCCGCGCGCGCACCTTCTGCGTTGGGCTCAGCGTGAGCGGAAGCGATCGATCTTGCGGCGATCTCGCTTTTCGGGGCGACCGCTGCCACGCGGCGGAGCAGGAGGAGGCGCGAACCGTTCGAGGCGCCGCAGCTCGAGTTCCTCGGCCGTTAGCGGCGGCGTGACGTCGACGTACAGCTCGCGCGCGCGGGCCTTGGCGACATGGGTTTCCATCACCTCGCGTACCACGACCTCGCGCCGTTCGCCGGGCCCCAGCGTGATCGCGAGTCGGTCGCCGGCTCGGACCATCCGATGCGCCTTCGCGTGGATGCCACCGATGTCGACCTTGCCGCCGTCGCAAAGCTCCTTGGCCTGGGAACGGGTCTTGGCCAGACAGGCGACATCGAGCCAAACGTCAAGGCGCACCGCATCGGACATGGGCGCATTCTAGCCTGGATGATTCGAGCGGGTTGGTGGCCAGAGCGCGGAGGTGGCCGGCGGTTCGTGCCCTACCCTTTTCGCAGCGGCCAAAACAAAAGGAGGGGGGCCGAAGCCCCCCTCGAGAAGTGTCGCTCGGTTCTTGACTCAGAAGTCGTAGCGGATCGCGAACTGGTAGGTGCGTGGGAATGCAATCGTGCTCGAGTTGAGCTGCAGCGTGCCAAACGCAGACCCTGCCTGCGGCGAAGCGTAGTTGCCCCACCCCGAGGTATTGTAAGTCCAGTTGGCCTCGTTCGTGCAGTTGAAGCACTCGGCGATGAGAGAGACCGAGCCGGGACCGATGCCGAACGCCTTCTGCAGGCGCAGGTCGAGGGAGGAGAAGCCCGGGTAGCGGTAGCTGTCGCGGGCCACGTGGGTGCCGTCCGCCAAGGTTGGGCGATCCGTGAAGTTGCCGTCGTTGTTCAGGTCGCTCGAAGTGTAGGGCGTGAACGGCGAGCCCGTGTAGTGGTGATAGACGCCGGACAGGCTCACCCCCCACCAGGGGGTGTTCCACACGCCGTTGAGGCCTATCTTCCAGCGCTGGTCGCGCACCGAGTAGCCCCACTCGCTGCCGAGGTTGTGGCTGTCCTCGGCCTGAATGCCCGAGTAGTTGCGCTCGTTGGAGTCGTTGTCGAAGTCCTGTGACCAGGTCACGGACGCGAAGCCGAACAGGCGTTCGCCGAATTGGCGGTGCAGAGTTACGACGACCGCGGTGTACCTCGATTGGGCGTCGGACATGTACTCGGTGACGCGGCCGTAGTACGGGTCAGGTCGGGTGCTCGAGTACTTCGGCTCGCCGTTTGACGCCAGCACGGGCTTGCCGGTGGCAGGATCGATCTGGTACTGAATGTTGGCATCCTGCAACCGCTCGAGCTGGTAGCTCTTGGCATAGGTGAAGTCCACGTTCAGCGCGGTGTCCTTGAACAGTTGCTGGTCCCAGCCGAACGTGATGCGATCCGTGTAGGGGTTCTTGAAGTTCGGGTCCATGGCGAAGACGCCGAGTCCGGTTGGCGTCGCCAGACCCGAGAGATTCAACGGCGCAAGGATGGTGGGGTCAAAGGCGCTACCCCAGCCGGGGTAAAGTCCGGACGTGGGCGGGCCGTCCACTTTGCCGCCTGTTGAGTGCGCGTTGACAATGTACTGCGTGGCCTGGAGACCGTTCGACGTGTAGAGCTGTGCAAACAGAATCGCTGGGGTGCGGCTCCAGAACCGCCCGGCCGCCATGCGGAAGACGGTTTCGTTGTTCTGGCTGGGGGACCACGTGAGGCCAACACGCGGCGACCACTGGTTGTTGTCGTCCGCGATCTTGCCGTTGAGGTTGTAGGACCCGTTGGCGTTCTTGCTGTTCAAGTTGAGGACGGGCGCATCGGGGTTGTGCAGCCCCTCCCAGCGCAGGCCCAGGGAGCCAGTCAGCGTCGGGCTGATGAACCACTGGTCCTGGGCGAAGAAGGCAGTCTCCTTCTGGTGAAAGGCGGCCGTGCCCGCCTGGTCGACCGTGAGACCGTGCAATGGGGCGAACTGGCGGTATTGGCTCCAGTTACCGGCGAGAAGGTCGGCTTCGCTGTTGAAGATGTAAACGCCGCGCCAGTTGCCCTTGAAGATCTGGTTGAGACCGGTGTCGTTGTACTCGCCGCCGAACTTGAATGCGTGGTCGCCGTACGTGTAGGTCAGCGTATCCCCGAGGTTCTTGCGTGTGACGTCGGTGGGACTGATCGGGAGGTAGGACACGCCACCGTACGTGGCACCAGCGTACCTCAAGCCGGTGGAGGTCGTGCCGCCGCCGGTGACCTGGAACTCCGGCAGGTTGCAGTTCTCGCACGCCCGCGGGACGTTCTCGATCACCCACTGTAGGTTTGCATCGTCGAGCAGGCTGTTGCCAAACACCCCCGAGTACGAGGCGACGTACGATCTGGCGAACATCCCCTCGATCCCGTTATGGCCGGTGGCGTTGGTCGCCGACGTGATGGTGCCATTGGCGCCGCTGTAGTCGCTGTAGTTGAAACGGCCCGAAAGGCGCTGGGAGCCGGCGAACTGGTAGTCGAGGCGCCCGAAGGCGACCTGGCCGTCGTCAGTCTGCACGTAGCTTGAGCCCGACGCCATCACCGGGTATTTCGCGGCGATCGCGGGGTCGCTGATCGAGGGATCGAGTGGCTGGGTGATGTCTTGCTTCTGCTTGTCGTAGCTTCCGAAGAAGAACAGCTTGTCGGTGAGGGCCGGACCGCCGAAGGAAACGCCGTACTGGGACTTCTTCTGGTCCTTCGGGGCTTGACCGTTCGGGAAGTTGGCGATGAGGCTTTGCGGCTGGTTGTAGTAGAACACCGAGCCCTTGAATGCGTTGGTGCCGCTCTTGGTGATCACGTTGATGAATCCACCGCCCGCCCGACCCATCTCGACGGAGGCGCCGTTCGTGATGACCGAGAACTCCTTGATCGTTTCCTGGGACAATTGCAGGGGAGCGCGGTTCTCGGCCTGGCCGATGATGCCGCCGAAGAACGGGTCGTTGTTGTCAACACCGTCAACCAGCATGCTCGTGTTGATGCCGCGCTGACCAGAAAGCGATATGTACTGGCGCTCGTTCTTGGTCGTGGTCTCGGGCATCGCGAGCACGAGGAGCTTGAAGTCCCGCCCGGGAACCGGCAGGTTCTTGATCTGCTCGGTCTGGATCGTGGTCGAAGCCGCAGTGTTGCTCGGCTCCACCAGCGGCACTTCGCTGGTCACCGTGATGCTCTCCGCTTTCGTGGCGAGCTTCATGGTGAAATCCACCGTCGCCGGGGATGAGAGCAGCAACCGGACATCCGGATGCTTTTCGGTGGCGAACCCGGAAAGAGTAACGGTGATGGTGTAGGTACCGGTCGGCAGGTTGAGAATACGGTAGAGACCCTTGCCGTCCGTCACGCCGGTGACGGTGAACCCGGTGTCCTGGCTCTTCGCCTCCACCGTGGCGCCAGGCAGGACGCCACCGTCGGCGTCCTTGACCGTTCCCGTGATGCGGGTCGTGGTCACATCGGTCTGTGCCAGCGCGGAGCCGGCGAGGCCGAAGGCCAGGATGACGGCTGCAAGCACCGCCATCCACCTCAGGGTTGGTACGGTTGGTTTACGCATTGGGGGGCCCTCCTCCACCTTTGTCACCAGTGAGTCTAGCAATAAAACCGTCAAGCACAAAACCTCGCGAATAAATGAGACAGTGTCTGTGTCAACGCTTGATCAAGGGTATCTTCCGCTCGGCCCAAGGCAGATCTTGAGCGGCCCCAAAACCCCTGTGACCCAAGCGGGCGGCGACCCGTGCGATACCCGGCAAGCTGGCCCGAGTGAGTGGCGTGACCTCATGCATCGCCGCGGAAAAACAGGTTGCGCCAGAGGGCGTCCTGTTCTTCTGTGCGCGCCGGCTCGCTGCTCTTGCAATTGCGGGGTGAAACGCGGTCGTGTGTCAGCCTGTGAAGATCGGCCATGGAGGACACGTTGCCGGGAGTCGGCGGTCCGCGCGTGCGGACGCGGTTGCTGGCGAGGGTGGTCGACGCCACCTCGAAAAAAAAGAGGCCGCCCGGAGGCGGCCTTTCTTGACTGCGGTGAGATGACTGCTAGAAGTTGATCTTCACAGCGAGCTGGAGCTGGCGCGGGCTGACTTCACCGGAGTAGGCCTGGACGAGGCCGAAGGTGTTGAGCGCCTTGCCACCCACGGTGTTCGTGTACTTCGTGATCGTGTACTTGCCGGTCGACGCCGTGTAGGTGACCCTGAACATGTCCTGGTTGGTGCCGCTGACGACGTCCATCTCCCTGTTGAGTAGGTTGAACACCTCAGCGATGACCTGCAACCTCACCCCGTCGAAGAGGTTGAAATTCCTCGAGAGGCGGATGTCGGCGTCATACACGCTCGGCATGCGGTAGGAGTTGCGCTGCTGAAGACGCCCGTTCTGTGCGGCCAGGAAGGCGGAGAACTGCGGCAGAGTCATGCCGGTGGCCTGCGTGATGTCGATGATGTTACCGCTCCCGTCCACGAAGACCGGGGTGAAGTTCGCCGCCTGGCTCGTCTGAGCCTGTCCGGTAAGGCTGTTAGCTGTGCAACCGGTGCAGGTGAAGCTGATCGCGCCGGTGTAGGGGAAGCCGCTGTGCCAGAAGGCGATGACGGCCACCTCAAAGCCCCACGGCAGGCGATAGATGAGATCGCCGCCGATGCGATGCTTCACGTCGTTGTCGCTCGGGCCCTCGCTCAGTTTGGGGTTGTTCGGGTCGATGAGGAAGGTGGTTGACGTGGAACGGGTGTTCGAGTCCTCGTCGATCGAGTCGGCGTGCGTGTAACTGATGTCCCACGAGAACTTCGCGTCAGACGTGGCGAGCCTGTGGAACTCGAGCGTCTGCGCGCGGTACCACGCCTCCTCGTTGCTGGTGATCTCACGCATGATGCCCATGTCGTGGTACGGACGGGCCGGGTTGGCCGAGCTGTTGTAGTCGAAGACCGGCATGTTGCCGAGGGAGTAGCCCGTGGGGACGAGGTTGATGTTCTTCGTGCCCTGGATGTTGGTCAGCTTCGAGTAGACCGCGCTGACACCCGCGCTGTAGTTGTTCCCGAGGCGCTGTTCGTACTGCAGGCTCGTGCGCCATGCCTCCTGCGCCTTGTAGTCCGAGCCGATGGTGACGAGGTTGGGGTTCGTCGGGAGTTTGAAAGCGGCGGGCGGAAGAAGGTTGGGGTAGGTCGGGCAGGGATTCGTCGCCATGGTCGTGCAGGTGAACGTGCTGGTGATCAGCGCGCCGCTGATGCCCTGAATCGGGCTCGCCAGCAGGATGTCCGGCATGTACTCGAAGAACTTGCCGCTGCCGCCGCGAAGAACGGAACGGCCGTCGCCGGCCACATCCCAGGCGAAGCCAACCCGGGGAGCGAAGTTGTTCTTGTCGTTCTTGATCTGCGTGAGGAACTCCGGGTGCTGCGGGTACGCGTTGGACCCCGGGCGCGGCGTCGCCTCGTAGTCGTAGCGAACGCCAAGGTCGACGGTCAGGCGCGGGGTGACGCGGAAGCTGTCGTTGACGTAGCCACTCCAGAGGTCGGTATCCCACTCGACGTCGCCGTTCTGCGGACCGTACGCCTGCTGGAAGGTGTTCGGCCTGTCGTTGACCCAGTTGAGCAGGCTGCTGTACGCATAGAGGCCGTGGACGTAACGAGGGAAGGCGTCGAACAGGCTGCGGTGCAGAAGCTCCATGCCTGCCTTGAGGGAGTGGTCTCCCAACACGAACTGCACGGTGTCCTTTAGCTGGAGCTTCTTCTCATCGGCCGTGTTCGGGGTCGTGTTCGACCAACCGAACTGTTGTGTCGTGCCGAAGTTGATGGAGACCTCGGTGGGGGCGGAGTACACGGGCGTGACCGGGCGCTGGTCCCGGCCGTACTGTCCGATGAACTGGTTGAACAGATTGTTCGTGAATACCGAGTCAACGTTGAGGACGGCCTGGTAGAACTTGTCGGTCTCGTTGCTCTGGTCTAGGCCGAAACTCGACGAGGACGAGGTGTTGGTGGTTTTGAAGTTGGTGATGTTGTCGCGCAGCGACCAGTGGTGGTTCGGGCCGAGGTTGCCGTCGAGCTTCACGAGATACGTCTTGAGGTCGTTGTCCTGGGCGTAGGCGAGACCTGTCTCGTACGGCACCCCCACTAGACTCTGGATCTTCGCGAGGGCCGTCTGCTGCTGCGCGGGTGTCAAGGCGAGGAACTGCGCATACGTTCGCATGTCGTTGCCGATGATGGTGGGCTGGCTCGTGGTCATCGAGTCGTAGCCGACGAAGAAGAAGAGCTTGTCGCGCACGATCGGCCCGCCGAAGACGAACCCCGGCTGCTCGACGGTTTTGGCCAAGAAGCTGTCGGAGACGGGGAGGTTGTACGTGGTCCCGCCGATGTTCGTGGGGAAGACGGTCGGGCGCGTCGCGGACCACTCCTTCGTCCGGTCGTAGTAGAACAGCGACCCGTGGAACTCGTTGGTCCCGCTCTTCGTGATCGCGTTCACCGCGGCGCC
The DNA here is from genome assembly GCA_044447965.1 of Thermoanaerobaculales bacterium. Classification (GTDB taxonomy): domain Bacteria; phylum Acidobacteriota; class Thermoanaerobaculia; order Thermoanaerobaculales; family Thermoanaerobaculaceae; genus DATIYW01. The sequence goes on from JBIOGJ010000003.1 coordinate 86,741, forward strand.
CACGCCGCGGCCGTACTCCGCGTCGTACTGCGTCCGGATGACCTGGAACTCCGCCATGGCCGCCTGCGAGAAGGTAAACGGTGGGCGCGAACCGCCGGTCTGTTGGCCGAAGAAGTCGTTGTTCGAACTTGCGCCATCGATGTTGTAGTCGGTGGACAGGGGGCGCGCGCCGTTCGCGGTGATCGCGGTAGTGTCGAACGAGCCGGTGCTGATACCGGGCGCCATCAAGGCCAGGGAGCGGAAGTCCCGGCCGATGAGCGGGAGGCTGTCGATCTGCTTGCTGGTCACCGACTGGGTCAGCCCGGAGCGCTGTGTGTCGATGATCGGTGCGGTGCCCGTGACCGCGACGTTTTCGGATATCTGCGGCGAGAGCTTCAGGTCCGTTCTCGTCGTGTTGCCGAGGAGAACCGTCGTGCGCGGCACATTGGTCGCGCCCAGCCCCTGCAGCTCCGCCACCACCTTGTAGTCGCCGGGCGGCAGAAGGCTGAGTTCGTACAGGCCATCCTTGTCCGTAAACGTTGTACGAGTCATGCCGGTCTGGAGGTTGGTTGCCGTGACGGTGACGCCGGGCAGAGCGACGCCGGCGTTGTCGAGCACCTTTCCGCCGATTGAGCCGGTCGTGTAGTTGACCGACTGGCCGTATGCTGCGAGGCACACGAAGAGCGTGCACACTAACGCCGCGAACATGGGTCGGATGCGAATGGACATTAAAATCCTCCTCGAGTGTTCAAAAGGCTCCTAACCGCGATTGTCACACCCGCCAGCACACCACCGGTGTCGTCGTTGACCGTGCCGGTGATGCGGGACGTGGTCACGTCGGTCTGCGCCAACGCGGACCCGGCGGGGCCGAAGGCCGGGACGACGGCTGCAACCACCGCTGTTCACCCTGGAGCTGGTACGGTTGGTTTACGCATAGGGGCCCTCCTCCACCTTTGTCGCCCGGGAGTCTAACAAGGATTAGGTCAAGCGTAAACTCTTGTTGGTAAATGAGAACGAGTCCGCGTGAATGTGTCAGAATCGTTAGGCGTGAATCGGCCTCTGATGGTTCGGACGAGAGGATTTACGCGCGCACGCCGAGGGTACCAGATGCACGATGAGCTGATCGTCGGACGCTCCGGGGACGCCCGCTCAGCGCGGATCGACGATCCTCTCTCTCCGGCGCCGACGGTTCCGCCCGAGAATGCGGTCGAGGGTCAGCCGCGAGCTCGCCGGCGATGCGAGATCAGCTTCCGCCCTTGGCCGGCGCCGCCGGAGGCCGGGGCAGTATCGGGTCCGGAACCTGGTTCTTGATCGGCTTGATGCTCTTCAGGTACGCAAATACCGCCTTGAGGTCCTCGTCGCTCATCTTGCCGACCCACTCCCACGGCATGGGCGGTAGGATCGGCCGGCCGCCACCGAGGTGCCTGCCGGTTCGCATCGCCTTGATGAAGTTGACCTCGGACCACGCGCCGATCCCGGTCGCTTCGTCCGGAGTCAGGTTCGCGGTGTAGCTGACGCCCCATGGCCCGGCCCAGGCGGTCATGGAAAGGGCGCCGACAAACCCCCACGGACCCGGCGGCAACGCCGGTGCCGGCGGTAGCTGCATCCCCTGCGGATGGCCGGAGAGCAGGCGTGAGAAGTCCGGCGCGGGGCCCTGCTCGGTGAGCTTCCATGGCGTGTGGCAGTCGTTGCACGAGCCGATCGAGACGAGGTATGCGCCACGCTCCACCGCGCCTTGCTTGCCTTCCGCCTGGGCGCGCCACGCCCAAGCGCCCAAGAGCGCCGTCGCGCCACACAAGACCAACACAATTCGTCGCATTGTCTTCTTCCTCCCTTGCTTGCGAGTGCGACCCATTGTAACAGGCTGTGCGCGGCCAGATGTCAAGCCAGCCGGCCCGACCGAGGGACGATCCTCGGAACGGAAATCGGCTGCGGTGCAGCCACGCCGGAGGACCCCTCTGGTCGCGCCGTGGCGCAGACCACGAGCGCAGGGGCTGGTTGGCCTGACGCTACCTTTCTGAGGCAGCCGATGCTGGCCGCTATACTCCCCACCCGTGGATCCAATCGTGGCTGCGGCCCTCGCGCTCTACGCCGGCGCCGTGCTGGCGCTCGCCTGGCACAGCCGCACCCGCGGCAAGCTCGAGTACCTGCTCGCGGGACGCCGACTCACGGTCGCGCCATTCGTAGCGACCTTGGTCACAACCTGGTACGGGGGGGTGCTCGGCGTCGGCGAGTACTCCTACCGCTTCGGAATCTCCAACTGGCTCGTCTTTGGCGTCCCGTACTACCTTGCCGCGGCGCTGTTCGCGTTCTGGCTCGCCGCTCGGGCCCGGCGCAGCGCAGCGCTCTCGATCCCCGACCAATTGCTGGCCACATACGGCATGGGGGCGCGACGTGTCGGCGCCGCGATGGTGCTTCTGCTCGCGGTGCCCGCCGCCTACGTGCTCATGCTCGGTGACCTATTGCGGATCTACTTCCGCGTGCCGCTCGGTTGGGCGGTCGTAATCGGAACTGCGTTCGTGGTCGCGTACGCGGTCGCTGGCGGCTTTCGCGCTGTAGTGAGCACCAACATGCTCCAGTTCGTGCTCATGTACGTCGCGTTCATCATCCTTCTGCCGGCAGCGCTCCACCACACCGGCGGTATGGCCGGGCTCTGGCAAGCACTCCCCGCCAGCCACCGCAGTTGGGATGGCGGCCTGGGTTTTCAAGCCGTGGCGGTGTGGTACTTCATTGCGATGCAGACCCTCGTCGAGCCAACCTTCTACCAGCGCTGCTACGCCGCCCAATCGCCGGCGGTCGCACGGCGCGGCGTGCTCATCTCGATCGCCTTTTGGGTGCTGTTCGATTTCCTCTCGACCTTCGCCGGCCTCGCGGCGCGGGTCCTCATGCCACGGCTTGCCGACCCAGTCGTGTCGTACCCTGAGCTCGCCCGCCTGGTGCTTCCGCCGCTGGCCAACGCCCTCTTCACGGTTGGGCTGTTCGCGACCGGCATGGCCACCGCGCATTCGTACCTTTTCCTCGCCGCTTCCACGATTGGCCACGACCTCGCGCCCGAGCTCGCCGCGAAGGTCGATGAGCGCCGCTGGACGATGGCGGGTCTCGCCATCGGGGGCGCCGCGGCGGTGGCGCTCGCGCTCGCGCTCCGCAGCGTGGTGGCGATCTGGCATGACGTGGGAAGCATCGTCACCTCTGCGCTGCTGCTCCCGCTCGTCCTCGCGCACGCGCCGGCTCGCTGGCGCTACCGCCCTGCGTGGGCAACCGGAAGCATCGCCCTCACCGCGGCGGTAGCGGCCGGGTGGATCCTCGCGCGCGCACACGGCGGCTATCCGCTCGGCGTGGAGCCGATCTTCCCGGCGCTGGCGATCTCGGCTCTCATGTGGGTCGGCGACCGGATTACGACACGCCGGCCGATGGGTGACGGTGGTTTCGGTGCCGTCATCACAAGCCAGGTCGATCCATGAAGCTCGTTCAGGTGGAAACGCTGGACCTGCCGGAGCTGGCGCCGTACCGCACATTGCGGCGTGCGATCGATCATGTCCGCGAAGGGATCTTCGTCGCCGAGGGTGGCAGGGTGGTGGACCGCCTGCTGCGGAGTGATCTCGAGGTGGCCTCCGCCCTCCTCACGCCTGCGTGGGTCGAGCGCCTGCGACCGCAGCTCGAGTCCCGCGGGGACCGGCTCGCGGTGTTCGTCGCGCCGGTTGCACTCGTAGAGCACATCGTCGGGTTCCACTATCACCAGGGCGCGATGGCAGTTGGCCGCATCCGAGTGGCACGACCGCTACACGAGAGTCTTGCCATCGGCCCGCGACCCCGACTCGTGGTCGCGCTTGATGGCCTGACCAGCGCCGAGAACGTCGGCACGATCGTGCGCAACTGCGCCGCCTTCGCCGTTGATGCACTCCTCGTCGGAGGCGCCACCGCGAGCCCGTGGCTGCGTCGCGCGGTGCGCAATTCGATGGGCACGGTTCTGTCGCTCTCGGTCCACCCGGCGCCCGCCCTTGCCTCGGCGCTCACTGACCTGCGCGCCGGCCATGGTTTCCGCCTTGTTGCAGCGACGCCCAACGGCTCGCGGCCACTTCACCAGGCGAGCTTGACCCGTGATTGCTGCCTCATCTTTGGCCACGAGGGTCTCGGTGTGTCGCCGGAGGTGCTCGCGGTTTGCGACGAGGCGGTCGCCATCCCGATGCCGCCCGACGTCGATTCGCTCAACGTCGCGAGTGCCACCGCCGTCTTCCTCTACGAGGCGCGCCGCCAACAGGCGATGGAATTGCGGGCTCCGCAGGCCTAGATCAAGTCGCCACGGCGGCGGACGACCGCGGCACTACACCTATTCGCGTCAGCCGCGGCGAAGCTCGGCGAGCTTCTCCCGCACCTCTTCGGAGTGTCCGGCCGCGGTGACGCTCGGCCAGTGGTACGCGACCTTGCCGGCCGGATCGATCAGGACGGTGGAACGCAGCACGCCGGTCACCGTGCGTCCGGACATCGCCTTCTTGCCCCACGCGCCGTAGGAGTTAATCACCGCATGGTCGGGATCGGACAAAAGCCTGATCCTGAGCTGGTGCTTGGCAATGAACTTGCGGTGGCTCTCCGGCGAGTCCGGGCTGCAGCCAACCACGACGGCGTCGAGCCCCTGGAACGCCTGCAGCGCGTCGGTGAAGTCGCACGCCTGGATGGTGCAATTCGGCGTGTCGTCCTTGGGATAAAAGTAGAGCACGGTCCAGCGGCCGGCAAGGTCCGCGAGCGCAACACTCCTTCCGTTCTGATCGGTCAACGAAAACGGTGGAGCCGGTTTCCCAACGCTGATCCTGCCTCCCGCCATCGTGCTCACCTCCCGACCACGGGTTGCAACGCCGAGCGCAACGCGCGGCGTGCTCCTTGGGTTCCCGGACCGAGGCCGCACGCGTGTAGGCTTGCGGTCACGCATCCCGGGCCAACGAACCGATCCGAGGTGTTTGGCGCCGTCCCGTGGTCGCTCACAGCGGTCATGCTAGCGCTCGAACGGATCGGAGGTAAAGAGGTCGCGCAGGCCCCCGTCTTCGCGCTGCTGCGCTAAGATCCCTCTCGGGGCGCCGCTGGGGCGGTTGGGTGTGGCGGCGGATCAAACTGATGGTGAGACGCGCGCTACACGGTGCCGAGGGGTTCTGTTCGCAGCTCCTCGTCGCATTACTGGCCAGCGGGACGGGCGTGGTCGCCGCACGCGCAACCGTTGTGCTCCCCGACCCTGCCCCCGACTGCGTCCAGTGGGCCGCGGGCGATGTCGAGGCCGCGCTCCAGGCCGCTCACGTTCCGGCTGCAGACGCCCGCATCGAGGTAACCCTCGGGAAATCGACGAGCTGGCCGGCCGAATCGTTTCGCCTCGAGGTGAAAGACGGCGCCGTGCTGATCACCGGTGCCGACGAGGTGGGCGCGATGTACGGCCTGTTCGAGTTGGCCGAGCAGATCACCAACGGCCCAGGCACTGGCAGTTGGGTCAGCGTCGCGACCGGGATTTCGACCACCGAGCAACACCCCTTCCTGGAGTTCCGCGCTGACAACGTCTTCTGCCACGTCAAGCCCCTCCTCATCAAGGACGTCCCGATGTGGGAGGCATACCTCGACCTGTTGGCGCGCTGCCGTTTCAATGTCCTCGACATGCACGGCGGCTACGATCTCACCGACACCTCGTTCCCCAACCTCTACCCTCAACTCGTACACGTGCCCGAATACCCTGAGGTCGGCGACAGCCGGGAGCAGGACGAGAACCTGCGGGACTTCAAGGAGATCGTTGCCTATGCCAAGAAACGGGGCATCAAGGTGGCTCTGATGAACTACACCGCGACCTTGTCCGCCGTTAGCAAAGACAAGCTCGCGGACTACACCGCCCACGCGGTGACGGCGCTGCTCAAGGCGGTGCCGGACCTGCACATGCTCGGCTTTCGCATCGGCGAGTCGGGCCAGGCCGAGAGTTTCTACCGTGATGCCTACCTCGCAGGCGTGACCGCCTCGGGACGCAAGGACGTCTGCCTCTACACCAGGAGCTGGGGCGCCTCGCTGAGCAAGATCGAGGAGATCGCCCGCGCCACCGCCAGCGGCTTGGATGTCGAAATCAAGTACAACGGCGAGCACCTCGGCCTCCCCTACCAGGCGATCCAAGGCTACGGGGGCGACTACAGCTACCGGAGCTACCTCCAGGCCGACGCCCCCTACCGCATCATCTGGCAAGTGCGGGCCAACGGCACGCATCGGTTCTGGGCATGGCAGCACACTGACTTCATCCGCAGAACGGTGCGTTCGTGTGGGCTCGGCAGCGCTCGCGGGTTCACGCTCGAGCCCCACATCGCCTACTTCACGCCGTACGCCGCCGCCTACTACCAGTCCGCAGCCGACAAGCGTGTGTATCACTTCATCTGGGAGAAGCACTGGGCCTGGTACCTCGCATGGGGACGCCTCTCCTACAACCCAGACCTTCCCGAGCAGACGATCGTCGCCGCGTACGTTCGTCACTTTGGCGAGGCGGGTCGCGCGATCTACACCGCGATGCAGGCGAGCGGGCCCATCCTGCCTCTCGCTTTCGCCTACCGCTTCCCGGGTCCAGATCAGCGCGATTTCTCGCCCGAGACGGAGACCGGCTGCCCTTTGCCCAAGACTGGCGCTGGCGCCGTTGGCGCGACCGTCGACCCGTTTGCCTACGGTCGCCACCACCCGATGGACGCTCGTTCGTTCGTCTCCATCGACGACTTCGTGGGCGAAAAGGCGCGTAACGTCGCCGACGGCAGAATCGGGCCCATCCGGGTCGCCAATATGCTGCAGGATGCCGCCAGGAAGACCCGCGACGCCGTGGATCACGTCGGCGCCCCCACGGGGCGCGCCGGCGAAGAGTGGCGCCTGCTGCGCGCCGACCTCCTCGCCGCGAGCTACCTCGGCGAGTTCCACGCCAACCGCATCCGAGGGACGCTCTTGACCGAATGGGGAGCGAACCACCAAAACCAAGACGACTTCGACGAAGGCGCCGGATACCTCGCGGCGTCCCGAGAAGCGTGGAAGCAGCTCGCGGCCATCGCGGATGCAACGTATGCTCCCCTACTCAATGCCCTGCGGGGTCAGGTCAATTTCCGGTGGGCGAGCCAGCTCCCACTGCTCGAGGAATACGATTCGATGGTGATCCAAGCCGCCTCGACCGCTGCGCTCGACACGGGGTTCGAGGAGCTCACGAGGCCGACGTTCCGCGCCCCACCGCGACCTCGGTTGGAGTCACTGCTCAAGGCGTCTGACCTGGCGGAGGACCACCAAATCGCGGTGGCTGACCTCAAGCAGACACTTGCCGCCGGCGCAATCACCATCACGTTGAACGCCTCGGCGCCGGATGGAATCGCCAAGGTTCTGCTCTGGTACAAGTCGCTCCCCAGTGATGCAGCCTGGACCTCGGTCAACATGACCCGCGGGGAAGATGCGTATGCGGCATCGGTGCGGGTGCCATCCACCGGCCTGCTCTACCTGATTGAGGCCCATGACATGGGCGGCTCTGGCGTCGATTTTCCGGACGCCTTGGGGACCGTGCCGTACACCGTGGTGGGACCCGGGGAGATCAAGTAGTCAGGTGCGGCAAAGGGACTAGCGTGAGGGCTTCTCGCGACCGGGCGCGAGGATGGGCAGAGGAAACGCCTTGACGTTGCCAGCACCGCCCTCAGCCATGGTGATGCGGCCGGCGCCTTCCTTCTCGACCTCGTCGATGCGGATCACGGCGTGCATCGGGATATGTACGCGCTTGACGTTGGCGAACTCGGTCTTGAGCCGCTCCTCGGAGGCGTCGACGATGAGCTGCGAGCGTTCGCCGAACAGGAGTTGCTCCACCTCAATAAAACCGAACAGGCTTCCCTGCGAGACGGTGCGCGCATAGATCTCGTAAACCTGTCCCTGGTTCGTGAAGATCACCTTGAAGATGCGCGGCGGATCGGCCTTTCGACGCGTCATTCTGGTCACGCTCTGGCCACGATACCACAGCGCTTGACAGCTCGAACGGCGGTGTTACCCTCACCCCAGGAGGCGAGTTGAAAGCGAGTCTGAGCCGGCTTTTCCGCCCAGCCCCAGCGCTCGTGGTGCTCGTCGCCTTGGTGGTGTGGTCAGGAGGGTGTTCCCGGCTGCGCTCCACAACCCCTGCCGAGAACTTCAACCTGCTCCTCGTGACGCTTGACACCGTCCGCGCCGATCATCTGGGCGTCTACGGTTGCCGCGAAGCCCAGACCCCCAACCTCGATCGCCTCGCGAGTGAGGGCGTTCGCTTCCGCGACGCCGAGTCCCCGGTGCCATTGACGCTACCCGCTCACGCGTGCATCCTCTCCGGTCTCTTGCCGCTGCATCACGGCCTCCACCAAAACGGATTCGGGCGCTTTCCCGAGACCGTCGCCACCCTTGCCACTCGCCTTTCCACCGCCGGCTACGGCACCGCCGCGTTCATCGGCGCGTTTGTGCTCGATCGTCGCTTCGGGCTTTCCCGCGGGTTCGATCTCTATGACGACGACGTGCGACGCGATCCCAACGGTCCTCCCGCGCTCGAGGCGGAACGTCCCGCCCGCGAGGTGGTCGACCGCGCGGTCGCGTGGCTCGCCACCGCGGGCGACCGCCCCTTTTTCGCCTGGGTCCACCTCTACGACGCGCATGCGCCGTACAACCCGCCGGAGCCGTTCCACACGCGCTTCGCCGATCGGCTCTACGACGGCGAGATCGCCGAGGACGACGCCGAGCTCGGCCGACTGCTGGGGGAACTCGATCACCGGGGCTGGGCGAAACGAACCGTGGTTGCGGTGGTCGGCGACCATGGCGAGGCGCTCGGCGAGCACGGCGAGCTAACGCACGGGTTGCTCATCTACGAGGCGAGCCTGCACGTGCCGGTGCTCCTGCGAGCGCCCGGTTTCCTCCCCGCCGGTTGGGTGGTGGACACGCCCGTGAGCCTCGCCGATCTCGCGCCCACCCTCGCCGCACTGTTGGGCAGGCCGCTCGTCACGACGCCGGATCGTCCCCTCGATGGACACGATCTCTCGGTTGGGCTACGCGCCCATCGCGAGCCCGAGGACGAATCGATTTACGCCGAATCGCGCTACGCCACGATGTTCGGCTGGAGCCCGCTCGCGGCCCTTCGCCGCGGTGACCTCAAGTACATTGCGGCGCCACGGCCTGAGCTGTACGACCTGCGCCAGGACCCGGTGGAGGCGCATAATCTGGTCACCGATCGGCCCAAGGAATCGCGCGAGATGGCCGCGGCACTCGACTCCATCGCCCGCACTGTCTCGACCCGCGAGGCCAGCTCGGCGCCTGACGCCGAGACCCGCGCCAAGCTCGCGAGCCTCGGCTACCTGGCCGGCGCAGGGCTTGGCAGCGGCGCGTCAAACTCCGGTAAGGACCCCAAGGACATGGTCAGCCTATTCCGCGGTTTCGAGGAGGCGCACCGTGCGATGGCCGAGGGTCGCGTTGGCGACGCGCGGCAGGAATACGAGCGCCTCGTGGCGGCGGACCCGGGCAACGCCGTGTTCGTGGGACAGGACGCCGAGGCTTGCCGGCACGCCGGTGACCTGGAGCGGGCGGTGGCGTTGTACCGCCGGGCCGTCGAGCTCGCACCTGCAGATCGCGATGCCCACTACAACCTGGCGATGACGCTCCAGGATGCGGGACGCCGCGACGAGGCGCTCGCCGCGCTCCAGACCGCCATTGCGCTCGATCCCACGCACCCCGAAGCCCACAACGCGCTCGGCATCGCCCTCTCGCTGCGCGGCCAGCTCGAGCAAGCGCGCGCACAGTTCGCGCAGGCGGCGGAGCTCGATCCCCACAACGCGGCCGCGTTCAACAATCTCGCCAACGTCCTGCGTGACCTCAAGCGGCCCGACGAGGCGGAACGTGCGTACCGTCGCGCGATTGAGCTTGCGCCCAGCTATGCCGATCCCTGGAACGGCCTCGGCACGCTGGAGGTCCAACGCGACCGACCCGCCGATGCCGTGCCCGATTTCGATCGCGCACTCACGCTCGCCCCAACACTCCACGAGGCGCGGCTCAACCGCGCCATTGCGCTCGATCTGTCCGGCAAGAAAGCTGAGGCGTCCGCCGCCTACCGCGACTTCCTCACCGCCGCCGCTGGCGACCCGCATTTTGCCTCACAACGCGACGCGGCCAGGCAACTGCTCGCTCGCGTCGAGCGGGCCGGATTGGGGCAACAACGATGAAGACGATTTCTCGAACAGCAAGGAGGTGATGACCAAGAACGAGGACGTTTGCTGCCGTTGCCGTGGTGGTATCCTTCCTGAGCAGCTCAAGGAATGTGGGAAGAAGGGAAAGGAGGAGCGTTCAATGAAGCTAAACGTGGTTTACAGACTCGGCCTCGTGATGCTGGTGGTGACAGCGTGCTGTCTGCTGCTGCCGACGGCCGCACGAGGCCAAACCTCAACCGGCGCCATCGAGGGCACGGCCGTGGATGCCAACGGTGGGGGGCTCCCCGGTGTGACGATCACCGTTACGAACCCAGCGACCGGATACTTCCGTTCGACGGTGGCCGAAGTGGGTGGGGTGTACCGATTCCCGGCGCTGCCGGTCGGCACTTACTCGGTCAAGGCGGAGCTGTCAGGCTTTGCCACTGTCACGACCGAGGGCGTCGTCGTCGACGTGGCGACCACCCGCACCATCACCATCACAATGAAGCCGGCAAAAGTCAGCGAGAACATCACGGTGACGGCCGAAGTGCCGTTGGTTGAAACCACGCCGGCAGTCGGCACCGTGGTCGACCAGCAGCAGCTCGAGAACCTGCCGCTCAACGGCCGTCAGTTCGCCAACCTCGGGGTGCTCGCCCCTGGCACGATGCTCGGCTACAACACGGACCCGACCAAGCCGAACCAGCTCGTCGTGCAGTTGGACGGGGGCAGCGGCCGTAACGTGAACTACGTCATGGATGGCGGCGACAACACCGACGACACCATCGGCGGCGCGCTGCAGAACTTCAACCTCGAATCGGTCCAGGAGTTCAAGATCCAGACGATGCAGTACAAGGCCGAGTACGGCCGCTCCTCCGGTGGTGTGTTGACGGTCATCTCCAAGAGCGGCACGAACGACTTCCACGGGAGCGTCTGGGAATTTGGCCGCCGCAAGAGCCTGAACTCCGAGAGCGAGAGTGAGAAGCTTGCGGGGTCTGGGAAGGCCGACTACACCCGCGACCAGTACGGCGCCTCGTTTGGGGGCCCGATCGTCAAGGACGCGCTTCACTTCTTCGCCACCGTCGAGCGGACGAAGATCGACCAGAGCTACGTCGTGGATCCTGGTTCTGGTGCGGATCCCGCCACGGCGGCGGTGTTGCGCGCAACGTATCCAAACCTCGTCGGTGCGACGGTCCCAATCCCGTCGCACGATGACCTGGCGACCGCTAAGATGACCTGGGACGTCAACCCGCAGAACTACCTCCAGGTGCGCTACGGGTATCAGAAGAACGACACCAAGTACGGCCAGGGCACGCTTGCGGGACCGACAAACCTCGGCACGGTGACGAACAAGTACTCCTCGATCCTCGCCGGCTACACCGCGCAGATCTCGAGCGACAAGCTCAACGAGTTCGTGTTCCAATACACCAAGTTCAACAACGCCATTACGGCTGACTCTGCCGATCCACTTCTCTACTACCCGAATGGCTTCGCGGTCGGTCGCAACATCAATACCCCACAGACCACCAACCAGGTCAAGTACCTGTACAAGGACGACTTCAGCTTCGCCTCCACGATCGGCAGGTCAACCCACGACTTCAAAGCCGGCCTGGCGTTCATCAACGAGCCGACCCTGGGTGGCGATTTCAGCTCCGGGTTGACGGGGCAGTACACCATGGGCATGGGTCCAGCCGGAGGTCCCGCGTGGGTCGTCACCGACATCACTAAGTATGGCGGCTTCTCCGGCGATGAGACACCCACCAAGCAGTACAGCGCCTACTTCCAGGACGACTGGAAGGTGAACTCGGCTCTGACGTTCAACATTGGGCTGCGCTACGACTACTACGACGCGCTCTCTCTCGACCAGTCTACGAACCCGGTCTGGCAGATGCTGTCGACCCAGACGACGTTCAGCTACAAGGAGCTCCAGCCGTTCAAGAACGGCGGAGGCAGGGTGCTTAAGAACGACAAGGACGACTGGGCGCCGCGACTCGGGTTCTCGTGGGACATGAATGGTAGCGGGCACAACATCCTCCGCGGAGGAGTCGGACGTTTCTACGACTTCCCGTATACCAACGCCACGATCCTCTTCCCAGCGATGGCCGTGCAATCGAACTACGGCGTGATCTACGAGGTGTCCGACCCCAACGGCATCAAGAACACGGACGGGACGTTCTTCCAGCCCGGCCAGCCGCTGCCCCCGTGCCCGACCTGTTCGTTGGGGACCGGCGTGCCAAACGAGGTCGCGTCTCCGAACCTCAAGCCACCGCATTCGGATCAGATCTCGCTCAGCTACTCCTGGCAGGTCAACACCTCGGTCGGCTTCACGGCTGATGCGGTGAAAGCCCAGTACCGTGACCTCCCCTACCGTTTCCGGGGAAACCCCAAGGTGGACGCCGCCGGCGACAGGCTTTTCGCGCCGTTGGGCTTCACCAACAACTTCCGCATCTGGACTGGGGACGGGTTTGCCGACTATGAAGGGTTGAACCTCGGTATTCACCTCCATGGTGACAAGTACGAGCTGCAGGGGTTCTACACCCTGTCCCGTGCCACGGGTAACGTCCTCGGCGGAGCAGACGAGTTCCGTCTCACCCGCGTCGAGTACCAGCCAGACTTCAAGAACTACCGCGATCAGTCGATCAACCCGTACGACCCGACCTGCAGCGCGTGCACCGGACCGCTCGACACCGACGCGCGCCACCGTGTCACCCTCGCCGGGAGCTATCGCTTGCCGGTCGGGTTCACGGTCTCAGGGATGTTCCGGTACCACAGCGGAACGCCGTACACGTTGTTTGTCCAGGGTGCGCCAGAACTTACGCTGCAACCCGGGGTCTCTCACGTCAACTCGGCGACTGGCGCGAGCTTCTCGCAGTTTGACCTGAGGCTCGCCAAGGAATTTGCCTTCGCCAAGGACCTTGGGGTGGAGCTATTTGCCGAGATGTTCAACGTGTTCAACGAGAAGAACCCGGCCTTGTACACCTCCGACGGCCTGCCGAACGCCTACTCCGGCGACCCGTATCAGGGCGAGCAGAGGCTCGTGCAGCTCGGCGCCCGGGTCCACTTCTAGGGATCGTTTCACGACATATGGTTCGGGGCGCCTCGCGGCGCCCCGTTCTTTTCCTCTCTGGCTTGGAAAGCAGGGATCCTTCGTCGGGCTGCGCCCTCCTCAGGATGATTTCGGCTCGCCAACCGGCGACCAATGAGACCTCGCAGTCCCTCGGGATCCCTCGCTGCGCTCGGGATGACATCGGTTCGCTACAGGCGAGCCGAAATCACTTCCTCGTGTAGACGATCTCCAGCACCTTGGACTCCTTGCCGGAGGGGTCGGGTCCGTACATCTCGAACACATGCTGGTTGCGGTCAATCACGCGCGTGACCGTCCGAATCGTGCTTGCCTTCCCGCTAACCACGTCGTCCATAGTCCCCTCGAACTTGAAGACCTTGCCGTCCGCGTCAGCGGTGCCGGTCATCAGCAGCGTCATGGTGCCCATGCTATCCATCCAGGTGCCGGTGTACTTCTTCTTATAGTTGTCGTAGCCGGTGTAGCCGATGCCGTGGAACGGCTGGCCCATCTCCTGGCCATCGAACACCTGCTGGACGAAACGCCCCCCGAGCACCCAACTGTTCTCCGAGGTGCCGCTGCTCACGTCGGGCGGCTGGCCCGGCATCCCCCACATGGTGACCTTGGCGTTGAAGGTCCCGACCATCGGCTCGAGCAGCTTGTGGTTCTCGCCCGGTGTGGCGGCCTTCATCCAGGCCTCCATCATGGCCTGCTGCTCGGGCGTCATCTTCTTCGCGGCAGCCTTGTCATCGGCGCCAACCACCAGCGCTCCGGCCACCAGCAGGACGAGTGCGACACAGCCCACAAAAGCGACCTTACCCCTCATGGCACGATCCTCCTTGGCATGATTCTACGTCGCATTTGAGCATTAGTCTCACCCCAGGTTCGCCGACCGCGGCCACCCGCAGACGCCAACTGGGGTTTCCGGGCTTAGGAGGACTCTTTATTTTAGCTGGGCGCCAAGGCCCGCGAGGTCATTGTCGGCCTTCGCCTGCGTGGCGAGCTTGGGGTTAAGCTCGAAGGCACGCTTCAGCGCAGCCACAGCGCCTGGCTTATCGCCGTTGGCGAGGCGGACAACTGCGAGATCGTAGAGCACCTCGGGGAGCATGCCGGGTTGCTGTTCCGCACGCGTAGCCGCGCGCTCCTGCCACGTGAGCGCGTCGGGAAAGCGGTGCGCGACGAAGGCGCTCCAGCCGCGGTTCCAGTCGTCGTTGACGAGCGACATGCCAAGGAGACGGCCGATTTCTCCAAACGGATCGGGATGGTCGTCCACGCGGACGTCAATGGCATGATCGGTAAAGCCGTTGTAGCCTCCACCCTCACGGCACACGAGGATCGCAGCCGACTGGCGTCCCCTGCTGTCTCCTCCTGCACCGTCCCCGGCCTTGAGTGCGGCGAAGAGGCGCTCGGCGAGCGGCCTACCCTTGCTCGCGAGGAACCCTTGCTCCATTGCGATCACCACCGGCTCTCCGGCGAGGATGTTGCCCTGCACCGCGTAGCCGGGGCCGCTGCGCCCGCCGGCCCACGGGTGGCACGCGGGGCCCGTGGCGGTCGCGGACTCGCCACGGGCGCTGACCATGCCGAGCTGCCGCTGCTCGCGCCCGGCGTCGGCGCGCAGCAAGACCTTGAGCGCCTCACTCGGGTCCAGTCCAGCCGCGAGCAGGTCGAGACCTCGCGGACCGAAAGTAGTGTTGGCCGAGGCCTGGGTCGCCACCGCGCCGACTCCGGCGCGGGCGTGCGGCACAACGGTGCCGACCGCGAAGAAACGGCTCGCCACCGCCACGCCCACCTCGCCCGCCTCGGGATCTGCGGCCGCGATCGAGAAGGTCGCCGGGGCGGGCGGTGCCGCGCCCGCAACCCCAGGCAGAAGGACCATGAGAACCGCACAACCAACCGCGAGGACCACTTTTCGAGACATTCTTTCTCCCTGGAGCCGGAGTCGACAACGGATCTCGCCAGCCACACCTTCCGGCAGGGGTGTGGCGGCGCGCCGAGGGCGCGTATCAATTGGTCCCGCCCCATCGCCGCGGCTCGCGTGCAACGCCCGCCTTCCAACGGAAAGCCCTGTCATGGTCGCCACGCGAGGGCCACCCACGCCTCGGAGGTGTTCTTGAACGGTGGGTCGAGGATGCGCGCTACGCCGAGAGTGACGTGGAACCCGGGCAGGCGCACGATCGGGAGCGGCTCGCTCGTGAGGTCCCATTCGACCCCGGCGAGCCGCAGCCACTCTCCCCTCTCGCCGCCTTGATCCCATACGCGGTGACGCGCGAAGAACAGTGGCAAGCCATCGATCTCCAGCGTCGCCCTTTGCTCCTCGTGCTCGTCGCCGATGCGGGTTCCAACCGGCAGTGCGGGCTCCACGATACGGCTCCCCACCGCCTCGAATGGAAGCACCGAGGTTTCGATGCCGCCGAGTTGTAGCCGGTCGAAGTCGAGGCTCGCGTCGCGCACACGCTCGCGACGCCAGCGGAGCGACAGCCCGCTGCTCGCATGCTCCACGCCGACGCTGACGCCGCCACCGTAGCGCCGCCAGGAGTCATCGCCGGTCCGTCCAAGCGCCGCCTCTGCTTCGAAGGAGTGGGGAAAGCGCCATCTCCCGATCGAAGGGGTGTGCTCGAGGTGAGCCGAGACGAACCCTTCGCGGTCGGTGAGCTCGTCGCCTCCTGCCGGCCGGTCTCGCGAGGCAAGTGCTCCGCCGCCAAAATCGAAACTGGTCGCGCGCCACTTGCGCTGCCACTGCGCCGCCAAGATCACGCCCCGTCGCTCCACGTCGAGGGTTGCGCCCAGTCCGGGCACGCTGCGAGGCTGTGCGGACGGGCGTTCCTTCGCGTCGAAGGCCTGCAACGCAATCGCGACCGGCCATTCCCGCCACGTCGCACCAAGTAGCCCGCCGCGTGGCCCGGCGGTCTCGGCGAGCGCACCCACGGCGAGGAGATCGAGCCGGCCCACCACGTCGCCCGAGCGGAGGCCCAGCTCCCACAGTCGCGCGGAGGGCGACACGGTGCCTGCCAACAACGGCATCAGCTCCTGACGCCCGACACCGTAGTCGTGACCTGGAGCGACTGCGGCGGTGGCCATCTGTGACTGCGTCGACGGCACGGGCCGCACCGCCGGCGCGAGATCGGCCGGTAGGTTCACGGTCTCGGCCGGCGCCGGGCTCGCGTCGAACGCGAGGTAGCGCAATGCAAGGCCTTCGGCCTGCAAGGAAAGGTAGAACACACCCGCGCCATCGGGTGTCGGCGCCGGGGCGAGGGCGGCACCGGCCGTCGCGGTAACGAGCACTGAACCGTCGCCGTGCGAGGCGAAGTTGGTCACGTCCACGAAGCCGTCGTGTCCGAGCGACGCGAAGATCCGCGTGCCATCGGCGCTCCACGCCGGTGCCGCCGCCGTCGCTCGCGGCGGGACCGCCAGCTTCAGCTCCCGACCCGTGGCCAGCTCCCGCACCAGCAGCGACCACGCCCCCTCCTCGTGGCGGTCGAACACGATCCGTTGGCCGCTCGGGCTCAGGCGCGGCGAGGCGCACACGGTCTCGAGGGAAGGCGGCGTGAGGTCCGTGACTGCGCCGGTGGCGAGATCGACCCGGACCAGTTGCGAGAAGCCGAACCGGTTCCGCACCGCGACCGCCCAAGCGCCATCGGGCGACGGGTCGGCCTCGCGGGTATCGGCGAGGCGCGTCACGCGGGTCACTGCGTCGGTTTCGAACGCCCACCGGAAAAGGTCAGGGTGCAAAACGCCGCGGCCGTCCGGCTCGAAGCGCACGAACAGCACCGACCTGCCGTCGGGCATGAAGCGCACCGAGGAGGGTTCCGCACCGTTCCTCGTCACCAGCTCGTGAAGCGGCTTGCGGGCCAGCGGCTTGCTGCGAACGGCCGTCACGTCTTCCCAATCACGCCTGGCGAGCGTCTCCTCGCGCCGACGCCACTTCTTCTCCGCCTCGTCGTTGGCGCCGGTGGACCAGATCACGATGCGTGACGCCTTCTCCCGGTCACGCAGCACGATCGCCATGAGCTTCCCATCGCGTGAAAGCGCCGGCTCGCCGGTGGTCCAGGCGAGATCCTGCCACAGCTCCCCCTCCCGTTGGACCGGCTGGAGGCGGCGCTCCACTTCCATCGCGCGCCACGTCAACTCGGCGGTGAAGCGCCTGTAGAGCTTCTCCGGCGACTCGCCGAACGTGCCCTCAAACGCCGCGTCGAAGCTGCGGTCGGCGTGTGCGGTAAGCCGCGCCCACAGGTGTTTGAGGCTATCCGGACCCGCCCGCTGCTCGAGCCACTCGAGGTACGCGGAGCCGGCCAGATACGCCATCGACATCCCCAACCAGCTCTGCGAGTCGTTCGCCATCTGCCGGTACGTCGGCAGCCTGCCGGCGCGAGCCCGTTGCCGGAGGACCGCGGCGCGCAGGTCGCCATTGGGTCGGCCCGAGCCGGTGAGCCGCCCCTCAACCAGGGTGGCGTACCCCTCGTGCACCCAGCGGGGCGCCCGCAACGAGATCGGGCCGAGGGGCAGCAGCGCCTCGATCACGCGTTGCACCGGGCTGCGCGACGGTCGCAGCAGGTGCACGATATGCGTCTCCTCGTGTATGGCGAGGAGATCGGCCCAATCGGTGTACTCGCCGAGACCAGCCGTCGGCCCCGGCGCGCTGGTCCAGAGCACGATGCGAGGCGTGTCGAGCAACGGGATTGCCGCCCCGTTGGGCTGGGCGATCGGATCGCCTACCACCACGTCCACGACCTGCGGCGGCGCATAGCCAACCTCGGCGATCACGCTCTGGCGGATCGCTTCGAGCCGTGCCGCGATGCGCAACGTCCACGGTTCGGCGGGCGCGGTGTAGTGGACTCGAAAGTGGGGCGTCTCGAGCGTGCGCCAAGCGGCGTCCGGTCCCTGCGCCGAGACGACCGCAGATGAACCTAGGGTCAACAGCACGAGCGCGACCTGTCGGACCATGCGAGGACACTATCATGCCCGAGCGCCCCAGCCCGCCGGGCGCACCCACTGTTGCAGATGCGTGCTGATCTTTCCCGGCGGCGTTTCGAAGGCGGAATCGCAACTCTCGTGGCACGATTCTCGTACCTCAGGGGAGTGCGGGCCCCGTGGCCGTGGAGGAAACCGTGACACCGAGGTGGAAGCAAAGACTGAGCTGGCTCTGGGGTGAGTGGATCAAGTCCCTACTCGCGGTGGTGTTGGTGGTCGGGGCGTTCCGGTCGGCGATCGCCGATTGGAACGACGTGCCCACCGGCTCGATGAAGCCCACCATCCTGGAGGGCGACCGCATCGTCGTCAGCAAGCTCGCGTACGACCTCAAGGTGCCCTTTACCTCCTGGCGATTGCTCCGCTGGGCGCAGCCGGCTCGCGGCGACATCGTGGTGTTGTTCTCGCCCGCCGATGGAAAGCGCCTCGTCAAACGCGTGGTCGGCCTTCCCGGCGATACGCTGCTGCTGCGCAATGATCGTCTGTTCATCAACGGTGACCCGCTCGCCTATGCGCCGCTGTCGTCGGACCGCGTCGGTGTGTACCAACACGGCAGCCAGCCGCGCCGCATCCTGGCCGCCGAGAAGCTGGGCAACGCTGATCACCCGGTCCTGCTCACGCCGGAAATTCCGGCGATGCGCTCGTTCGGACCTGTTCGAGTTCCTCCCGGTGCGTACTTCGTGATGGGCGACAACCGCGACGAGAGCGGCGATTCGCGGTTCTTCGGCTTCGTCGCCCGCGACCTGATCGCGGGCAAGGCGGTGGCGGTCGCGGCCTCGCTCGACCCGGGCGATCACTACTTGCCACGATGGCGAAGGTTCGGCCGCGCGCTCCATTGAACCAAGAGATTGCACCTCGCTTCTGCCTCAAACGCGGATCTGCGCCCCCTGCCTGTCAAGTGTGGGCTCGGACGATGGTGAACGGGTGGGCTAGAATCGAGTCGTTACGCGTAGCGACATCCGAGCAACGAGTGGGTGTCTGGGGGTCCTGACGATGTGGCCGCTGTTGGTCTTGCTCGTCCTGACGTGCGTCGCCTACCTGGCCGCCGCTGGCCTCTTTGTCAATCTCGCCAAGACCACCGGGGCAAAGAGGGTGTGGCTTCTCATGGCGCTCGCGTTTGCGCTGCTGGGCGGACAGCGCGTTTGGCATCTCATTCGAGCCTTGTCAAACCATGCACTGCCCGAGGATGCTTCACCCGAATTGATTCATCTCGCGTTGGCCTTGCTCGCGATGGCAGCCGCTTGGACGATCAGTCCGATCTCTCGCCTGCTTGCCGAAGCGGTCAGCGAACGCCAGCGCGCCAATGAGGCGTTGGCGGAGAGCGAGCGGCGGTTCCGCGACCTGTTTCAGCAGGCGCCGCTCGCGTACCAGTTGCTCGATGCGAACGGCCGGCTCCTCGACGTCAACCACGTCTGGCTCGAGCTCACCGGCTACCCGAGTGACCAGGTCATCGGGCGTCAATTCAGCAAACTTCTTCGGCCAGCGTCGGCGGCGTTGTTCGCGGAGCAATTCCTCGTCTTCAAGGCTACCGGGGTGATCCACGACGCGAATCTCGAAATCGTCCGCAAGGACGGCGCAGTCGTGTCGGTGCGCATGAACGGGCGGCTCGGCCACGACGAGGCCGGCGGCTTCCGGCAAGCGCACTGCATCCTGCACGACATTACCGACGAGGCAGCCCGGGAGGCCGAGCACACCCGACTCGTATCCGCGATCGAGCAGGCGGCGGAATCAGTGGTAATCACCGATGCGTCCGGCACGATCACATACTTGAACCCCGCCTTCGAGCGGGTTACCGGCTACACGCGCGCCGAGGCGGTGGGCGAGAACCCTCGCCTGCTCAAGAGTGGCAAGCACGACGCCGCCTTCTACCAGGAGATGTGGGCGACGCTCAGCCGCGGCGAGACCTGGTCCGGGCACATCACCAATAAGCGCAAGGATGGGACGCTGTTCGAAGAGGACGCAGTGATCTCGCCGATCCGCGATGCCGACGGAAGGACGGTGAGCTACGTCGCGGTGAAGAAGGACGTGACGCATGAGCGAGAGATCGAGGAGCGCCTCCACCAGGCCGAACGCATTGACTCTCTCGGTCACTTCGCGGGCGGGATCGCGCACGACTTCAACAACCTGCTCATGGCCATCCTCGGCTCCACGGAGATGTTGCAGCAGCGTCTGGCGGGCGAGCACCTTGCCCAACCGCAGCTCGCCACGATCAAGCGCACCGCCGAACGCGCCGCGGAGTTGACGCGCGGCATGCTCGCGTTTGCGCGCCGCCAGGTGCTCGACCCAGTCGATCTCGACCTCAACGGATCGGTCGCCGAACTGCTGCCGATGCTGCGCCGCATCATCCCCGAGAACATCACCATCGACCACATCCCGGGCCACGAGCTGGGCACGGTGCGTGCCGACCGAAGTCAAATCGAGCAGATCCTCCTCAACCTGTGTCTCAACGCGCGGGACGCGATGCCATCGGGCGGAAGCATCACCATCGAAACCGAGAACGTGATGATCAACAACGCGTATGTGGCGAGCCACCCATGGGCCAAGGAAGGGCGTTACGTCCTGCTCTCGGTCACCGACGGAGGCGTTGGGATGGATGAGGACACGCTCTCGCACGCATTCGAGCCGTTCTTCACCACCAAGGAGCCGGGCAAGGGCACCGGCCTCGGCCTCGCCATCGTCTACGGCATCGTCAAGCAACACAGCGGAATGATCAGCGCCTACAGCGAGCCCGGGCAGGGCACGACGTTCAAGCTGTACCTGCCGATCGTCGAGCGGCAAGCCAGCGAAATTCACGCCAAGATCACCGGTCCGGTGGTGGGCGGCAATGAGACGATCCTGGTGGTCGAGGACGAGACGGAGGTACGAGGGGTCCTAGTCGAGGTACTCACGGGCTTCGGCTATCGCGTCTTGGAGGCGGCGGACGGCCACGAGGCACTGGAGGTGATCCAGCGCGGAGTTCCCGCCCTCCGGCTCGTCGTCACCGACGTTGTGATGCCGCGCATGGGCGGCAGGGAGCTGTGCGAGGCGGCGCAGGCGATCGCGCCCGATCTGCTCTTTCTCTTCTCCTCCGGGTACACCGAGAACGTAGTCCACGACGGGTTCATTCGCACCAAGAACGTGCAGTTCATCGCCAAGCCCTACGGCATCGACGCGCTTGCGCGCAAGGTGCGCGAGGTGCTAGACACAGCGACGTAGGGGCGAGTCGCTGACTCGCCCTGAAACGAATCGCTGCTGCTTTGAGGATCCCGGGCAACCTCGCGCGAAGCCGTGGTGTCAACAACAGCGTTGCGGCATGCCCTCGCGGACGACTGCCGGGCCAAACGCCTTCGCCGGGATGGGCCGGCCCGACAGCGTCGCCCAGCAGCGCCGCGCCGCGTCCACAAGAATCACCACCGTCATCACCATCATCGCTACCATCAGGCCCGCCTGCAGGTAGCCCTGCAACGTGTCTCCCGCCTGGTGCGCTAGCGGAAGGAAGCCATCCCTCACCAAGAGGAAGCTCGCCGTGATCGTGCTCGCGGCCACCACCACCATCGGCACCGCCGTGATCGGCGCGTAACGTGCCTTGCCCATGTTGATCAAGAACGTGGTGGCGACCGCCAGCGCAGCCGTCGCAAGGAGCTGGTTGGCGGCGCCGAACATCGGCCAGATCGTGCTAATCGAACCCGTGTAGACGAAGTACCCCCAGCCTCCGACCACGGCCAACGTCGTCACGACCGTGCCCGGCACCCAGGTCGGCCTACCGATCGGCGCATAGAAATTGCCGAGGAACTCCTGCACGAGGTAGCGCCCCGCGCGGGTGAACGCGTCGATGCACGTGAGCACGAAGAGCGCCTCGAACATGATCGCGAAGTGGTACCAATAACTCATCAGCGTCTTCATGCCTGGCATCGCGGCAAAGATCTTCGCCATCCCCACCGCGAGCGTGACCGCGCCGCCGGTCCGCCCCGCCACCGTCTCGCCCACCCCGGCGGACAGCGCGGCGAGGTCGACCGTGTGCAGCCCGATCGTCTTGAACACCGCCGGTGGCACGTTGATCGCGTAGTAATCGCCGGGCTGCGGCGAGCACGCGGCGATCAACGCCACCACGCCGACGAGGCTCTCCACCAGCATCGCGCCGTAACCGATGAAACGGGCGTCGAGCTCGTTCGTGAGCATCTTGGGCGTGGTGCCCGAGGCGATCAACGAGTGCGCACCCGAGATCGCGCCGCATGCGATCGTGACGAACAGGAAGGGGAACAGCGTGCCCGGGATGATCGGGCCTCCACCATGCGTGAAGCGCGTAAACGCCGGAAGCTGCATCTCCGGCCGTACCAGCAGCACGCCGATGATCAGCAGCGCAACCGTACCGACCTTGAGGTACGCCGACAGGTAGTCGCGCGGCGCCAGCAACAGCCACACGGGAAGCACCGAGGCGGCGAAGCCGTACAGGCACAGCAGCAGCGTCAGCTCGTGCCGCCCAAACAGGAACAAGTGCGCGAGCGGTGATGCGGCAATCCACCGACCGGCCATCACGGCCACGAGCAACGCCACCACGCCAGCGGCGCTGGGACCGCGCACGGCTCCCGGCTTCACCTTGAACATGAACAGCCCCATCACGATCGCAATCGGGATCGTCATCGCAATGGTGAAGGTGCCCCACGAGCTTTCCGCGAGCGCGTTCACCACCACGAGACCGAGGCCGCCCAGCGCCACGACGATGATGAACACCACCGCCACCCCGGCGGTGTAGCCGGCTACGGGTCCAATCTCGTACCGTGCGATCTCGGGCAGCGATCGCCCGTTGTGGCGCACCGAGGCGACGAGGATAACGAAATCCTGCACGCAGCCGGCGAGCACCGCGCCACACAGCAGCCACAGCAGGCTTGGCGCCCAGCCGAACTGCGCCGCGAGCACCGGCCCGACCAGCGGCCCCGGTCCGGCGATGGCCGCAAAGTGGTGGCCGAACAACACCCAGCGGTTCATCGGCACGTAGTTGTGCCCGTCTTGGAAGGCATACGCCGGCATCCGCCGCGACCCGTCCAGCGCCAGTACCTTCGCCGCGATGAACGCCGAGTAGAAACGATACGCGAGGGCGAGGACGCAGAGTGCGCCGATCAAGAGTGGAAACGAGCTCATTCCCGGCTCCTGTGCGGACCGGTGTTGCCCGATGCGGTGGCAACGCGCATCACGACTTCACCGGAGGCTGGTCGGTGGCTCGTCGCCCGAAATGCCGCCACAGAAAATACACCGGCACGCCGGTGAGGACGATGGCGAGACCCGGCCAGGTGGTCTGCGTCTTGTAGACGAGCAGCGCCGCCGAGATCAGCGCCGCCGCGACGATGTACGCCGCCGGCACCACGGGGTAGCCAAACGCACGGTACGGCCGCTCGGCGTCTGGGCGCGTACGGCGTAGCACGAACAGTCCCACGATCGTCAGGACGTAGAAGATCAGGACGGCGAACACGACGTAGTCGAGCAAGTTGGAATACACGTTGCCGTACACCGGCGCGCCGCTCGCCGGGTCGAGGAGCAACGCCCCGTGCGTGTCACGCGTCCGCGTTCGCGGCAGGATCAGCAGCGAGGCCCAGACGCACTGCAGCGCCAAGCCCACCGCCGGCACGTGATGGCGGTTCAGCCTGCCGGTGGCGCGGAAGAAGAGACCATCCAGCGCCATCGCCCAATACACCCGAGCGCCGGCGAGGATGAGGCCGTTGTTGCAGCCGAAGGTGGAGATCACGATGAACGCCGCCATGATCCACGCGCCGGCCGGACCGAAGATCGTCTGCAGCGCTGCGGTGGCGACCCGGTCGTCGGGCGCGTGTTGAATGGTGGACACCGGCAGCGTCACCAGGTATGCGGCATTGGCAAGCAGGTAGAGGACGATCACGAGCGCCGTGCCCGCGGCCATCGCGATCGGCACCGAGCGCCGCGGGTCCTTCACCTCCCCGGCGGCGAACGAGATGTTGTTCCAGGCGTCCGAGGAAAACAGCGAGCCGACTTGGGCGACACAGAACACGACGAGCAGGCCGAACAGGCCGCTCGCGGCCGAGGTCGCCGGGGCGATCGGCACTTCGGGTCGGACCGTCAGCACGTCATGCGGCGACCATGGATGGGCGAAGTTCGCGTGGATCACGCCGGAGTTTGCGCCCACCACGAACCCGACCACGATCAGCCCGAGCAGGGCGAGGGTCTTGGTCGAGGTGAAGGCGTTCTGGATCGCCTTGGTTACCGCGATCCCGCGCGTGTTTGTCCAGGTGAGCAGCACGACCATGAGGATGCCGACGAGCTGCTGGGTCGACAGGCTGATCGCGTAGCCCGCGGAAACGTCGATCGGCGGCACGATCCAACGCGTCGGCGAGATTGCGGGGGCAAGCACACCGAGGTAGCGCGCGAACCCCACCGCGACCGCTGCCACCGTGCCGGTCTGAATGACGAGAAACAGCGTCCAGCCGTAGAGGAAGCTCCACAACGGCGAGTACGCCTCGCGGAGGAACACGTACTGGCCGCCGGCGTCCGGCATCATCGCCGCGAGCTCGCCGTAGCACAGCGCGGCCGCCACCGTCATCAGGCCGGTCACCAGCCACGCCGCGAGCAGCCAACCTGCCGAGCCGAGGTGGCGCGTGATGTCGGCGGAGACGATGAAGATCCCGGAGCCGATCATCGAGCCAGCAACCACCATGGTGGCGTCGAGCACGCCCAGGCCACGCACGAACCCCCCGGGAGCCCCGCCCTTCGCCGCGTGTCCAGTCATCGCGCCCACCCCCCGACCGCGTCGCTGCGTGCAAAGACATGCCTATCCTATCGGGCCGCACGCCGGGGGAGCAACCTCACCGGTCGCTTCGGACCCCTGGTCCAATTTCGTCGCCGGACGGTAACTACGACTCGAGCAGGGCCGAGGTGTGGTGGCGCGCAGCCCGCGCCGCCGAGATTGGGCCAGATGCGGCGCGGAGAGTTCGCGGCCGAGGGCGGCGGCGCTCCAGAAATGGGCGAAAAAGGAAGTGGGGCGGGCGAGGGCGCCCGCCCCACGGTCAAACCGCTAGCGGCGACGCACTAGCCGCGCCTGAGGTGGCGCCGAGCCAGCCCGACCTGCGGGTTGACCGTGATGCTTCCCGTCTTGGTGACCGAGAAGTTCCCGCGCGAGGCGACCAGGCGCCACGTGAACGTGCCCGTTTCCCCGTACGCGTGCAGTGGGTTGGCTTCCGTTGCGTGGGGCGAACCGTCGCCGAAATCCCAATCATAGGCCGCGGCGCCGCTACACGAGCTGGCCGTGTCATTGGCCTGGAAGCTGATCGCGCTGCCGCGCATCGCGGCGGCTGGCACGACCGGGCTCGCGTTCACGCTGCACGATCCAAACTCCACAGCCAAAGACTGCGCCTGGCTTCCGGAAGCGTTGAGATGGTGCAGCAGCAAGACTCCTTGCGCGTTGTCGGTAGTGTAATCGGGCTGGCTGTACGCGACCTGGATCGAGCCGGTCGGCAGATCTGGGAAGAGCGGCTGGAGCAATCCGGCGAGGACAGGCGTGCCGGAGAACGACAAGCCTGGGTGCGCCGGGTCGAAGGTGTGGTGCGCCTGCGGGCCGCTCGCGCGGTCGAAGTAGAAGTTGAAGCGGCTGTTTCCGTCCTTCAGGCCCAGGTCCGACGCGCTCACCGGAAGCACGATAACGTTGCTCGAATACGGCGCCGTGTCGAGCACATCGGGCGTGACCCCATTGATCGAATTGGCCGTGCAGTTCGACGTGGCGAGGCTGCACAGGATCGAGAGGAAGACATCGTCGCCGGGGTCGAAGTCGTCGACGTAGAGAGTGAAGTCATCGGTGCCGTCACGGTTGGCGTCGATTCGGATCTCATACACCACCGGCACCGGGTTTGACCAGGGTTGCTGCAGCGCCAGGCTGAAATAGATGGTGCTGTCGGCGAGGCCCTTGCCGGAGGCAACCTGCGCTTGGTAGTCGCTCGCGACGCCGACGAAGCGCGCATCGGAGACGCTCGGGTCCGAATTAGACTCCACCAGCTCCGAGGGAGACACCACCGAGAGGATGTCGGTCGGAAAGCTCGTGCCGGTCGACACGCCGCCGCCAGTCAGATCGACCGTGGCCGTGCCGCTGCTACCCGTGAGTCCAACGCCGCCCTGCAACGAGGTCATGGTCGAGGCGGGCCGCAGCGCAGCGTAGATCGGCACGCGAAGAGCTATGCCGGAGGCCGGCGTAAGCGTCATGTAGCCGTCCTCCTCGGACTGCCAGAAACGCGGGTAGCCCTCGGAGGTGGTGAAGACGCTCGGGTCGATCGTGTGCCGCATCGCAGCGGCGACGGCGCTGAGCTGGACGTCGAGCGTAGCCGAGCCGCCGCCGGGCACGGTCACGCTGCTCCCTTGCGGGAAAGAGATCGTGACGCCAGGTACGGTCGCAAACGGCGTGAAGCCGATCGCATAGGTGAGCAACGCGGTCGACTTGTTCTCCACGGTCACGTGCTTGGTCAAGGTCGAGGTGTCCGACACTTCGAGCGCACCGAACGAAACGCTGACCAGGCCCGTATCGTCGGCGTTGAACGCCACGGCCGGCGCCTGCGCCGCGGCCGCCACGTCGACTCGACCCCCGCCGACCCGCCCGGGCCCAACCAATGGGGGCGTGGCGTTTGGGTAGAGCGTGACGTCGTGGCCCGTATTCATCACCAGCGCCTTCAGCTCCTCCGCGCTCCAGTCGGGGTGAAGCTGGCGCAGCAGTGCCATGACGCCAGAGACGTGCGGCGTGGCCATCGAGGTGCCGTCGAGGATGAGGCCACCGTTAGTGGTCCCTGCGTCGGCGGAGAGGATCTGCAACCCCGGTGCGGCGATGTCGGGTTTCAGCGCGGCATCGCCAAAGCGCGGGCCACGCGACGAGAAACTGGCCACGGTGTCAGCCAGAACGCCGCCGAGGCTCACGTTGACGCCGGGGCTCGGCAGGTTCGCCTTGAGTGTGAGGCCGTCGTTTTGATCGATGAACACGGCGGGGATGGTGATGGTGGAGTCCGTGCCCGACATGATGACGAGCTCGGTGCCGAGCTGGTTGTCGGTCACCACCGCGACGAGTGCGCCAGCGAGCTGTGCGTTCTTGACCTTGACGGTAAAGTTGCAGACGCCACGGTCGATGAGCGCCACTTTGCCGCTGACCGCGCTCGCGTTGGTCAGCGCGCTACAGCCGTTGGCAGGGATCGCATACACGAGGTCGTTCGCGACCGGCGTTGCGGGTAGCGAGCCGCCAAAATCGGCTGGGATCGCGGCGTACACACCGGCGATGCTGGCGGGGCTGTTGACGTGAAGGTTGGAGTCCACCACTCCGGGGTCGCCGCAAGCCGCCACCGCGATTGCGGAGCCCGCAATTCCCGGCGCGCTCGCGATGTAGTAACCGTCGTTGTCGTTGCCTCCAGCCGCCACCACGATCACACCGAGCGAGGCCGCGCGGTCGGCCGCAACGGCATCGGGGTCGTCGGGCACGCCGTAGCTGGAACCGAGCGACATGTTGATGACGTCGAGATGGTCGGCGAAGTTGCCGTCGTTGTTTGGATCCACCGCCCAGTCGATCGCCTGGGTCACGAGGTCCGAGCTCCCCTCGCAGCCGAAGATCCGCAGCGCGTAGAGCTGCGCACCGGGCGCGACCCCGGGACCAATCCCGAGCGTGGAAATCGGAGTGCTTGCGTTCCACGGGCCGGCAAACGTGCTGCCGCTTGCGTTCTCGCCGTAACCGGCGAGCGTGCCCGCAACGTGCGTTCCGTGGGGGATGATCATGTTGCCTGAGGCGTCGGTTCCGAAACAGTCCATCGGGTCGGGGTCGGGCGCGGGTGTGGTCGAACCGCTTGCGCCAGAGGCGTCGTAGTTGTCACCTGCGAAATCGTAGCCGCCGACCACCTTGGCGGTCTTGGGCCAGCTCGAGCTCACGTAGTTGCCGTCGCTCCGGTACTTGCCCGAGCCGCCGAAGTCAAAATGAAGGTAGTCGATGCCGGTGTCGATCACGCCGACCTTGACTCCGGCGCCGGTGGCGCCGCCACCCAACCCTCCCCACACCGGCGGTGCACCGATGAACGGCACCGATGTGATGTTGACGGGTTTTTTTGGCACCAGCGGGTGCACCGCCTTTACGCCCGGTATCGCTCGGATCTCATCGAGTTGGGCCGCGTCAACTTGCACCGCGATCCCGTTGTAAACCCGCTGGACACGGTAGATCACGTCGGCCGCGATCCCGGCGCTGGTGAGCGTCGCGACCATCTCGCGTTGCACCTGGTCAAGGTGGGCGATCTGGGCCTGGGCCAACGCCGTCGCCTGCGCCGCGACCGCAGATGCCGAAACGCTCCCGGTCGCATTGGCGCTCACCTGCCGGGCTTTGAGGTAGACCTCGACTGCCGACGGATCGGCAAGCTCCACCATCGCGCCGACGCGGCCATCGGCGTTGACCGTGTAGCCTCCCCTGATCAGGGCGGCCGCTGCGCCGCCACTCGGGGTCCCGAGGTTCCGAGCTTCTCCCCCTGCCCGTAACGCCTTGCCGGCATTGTTCACAGGATAACGGCTTGACGCTGCCCCTGCGCCGTCGGCGACCAGCAGGAGCAACCCGGACGTGGCCACGGAAATCATCCCTCGCGCGCGAACCGACATCAGCAATCCCTCCCAGCCCGTGCCACGTATCGACCCGGTGAAGCGAACCGGGCCGGCGCCCCCGAACCGTCCTCACGCCTTCGAATACAGCGAGCGATACCTGCGGCCGCCAACTCCGCGATCACGCGGGAATCTAGCGGGGACCCCACGTTATGTCAAAGCGCCCGCCGCTGCGCTCCATTCCCCGCGGGGCGCAATGTGGTGCACGTCACACCCCCGCCCAGGGACGAACGATCCCTGCCGAGGTTGACGTTGGAGGCCCCTTCTGGTTGCACCATCACGCCAGCCGTCAGAGCCATCAGCGAGAGTGTGAGTCTCACTTGTATGAGCAACGATGCGATCTTGCTTGACCCACGCGGCCTGCGGGCCTAGCTTGTCACTCGGGGGGACATGGAGTTGACGCGTCTGAGGTTCGCGCACGTGCTCCTGCTGACGCCGCTCGTCGCGATCGCGGCATGGGTCGGCGCGCGCGGCCGAGCCACGGTGCAAGACCCAGCCGCGGTGCTCGTGGCGCTACGTGATGCGCAGGGGCCACGCCTGCCCTCGCCGGCGGCGGCCGGCGCCGCGCGCTGTTCCGAGCCCACCAACTACAACCGTGACACGCTCTACCAGTACATCGACGGTGCCGCGGAGAGCTACTTGAGCCGCGGCTTTGAGCGCTGCGTTGCAGCGTCATTCACTTTCGGCGGCGACGACGCTCTCGAGGTCGTCGCCGAGGTTTACCGCTTTGTCGAGCCTGCAAGCGCACGCGCACAACTCGAGGCCGAGCGGCCCGGCGCGGCGCGGCCGCTGGTGGGGATCACGGACACCTGGGCGGACGACACCGCTCTGGTTGCCGTCAACGGCCACGACTACCTCAAGCTCACGGCGATGGCGTCGAACCCCGCGGTCAAGACGGCAATGGCCGGGTTAGCTGCTGCTTGGGCGAAGGCAAAGCCCCGATGAGCGATCCGTATCGGCCCGGGATCTCCCGCCGCGAAGCCTTGCTGCGCCTCTCCTCGGCGGCGGTTGCAGCCGCGGCGGTCGGCGCCGGCGCCGTTGCTTTCCACGACCGGCGCCGGATCACCGCCAGCGCTACCTCGGTCCCGGACTGGCGCCTCCCCCTGGCCCAGCCCCTCTCCCGCGCCGCAGCCAGCCGTGGCGCCGACCCGGCGACCAACGTCCGGCGCGCGATCGCCGCGCTGGGCGGCATGGAGCGCTTCGTGCGTCCGGGCGAGACCGTCCTGATCAAGCCCAACATCGGTTGGGACCGGCTCCCCGAGCAGGCGGCCAACACCGACCCCGCGGTGGTTGCCGAGCTGGTCCGCCTCGCCCACGGCGCGGGTGCAGGGCGGGTGTTGGTGACCGACATCTCATGCAACGACCCGCGCCGCTGCTTCGCGCGCTCCGGGATCGCAAGCGCGGCGACCGCCGCCGGCGCCGAGGTCATCGAGAGCCACCTCCTGACCATGGTGCTGGCGGACCTGTCGGGTCTTGCCTCCGGAATCGAGGCGGCCGCGCAGGTGCTGCACGCCGATCGCGTGATCAACGTGCCCGTGGTCAAGCACCACAGCCTCTCGAAGGTCACGCTCGGAATGAAGAACTGGTTCGGCGTCCTGGGTCAAGGCCGCAACCGGCTGCACCAGGACATCAACCGCGCGCTCGTCGAGCTGGCGGCAACCTTCCGTCCCACGCTCACCGTGATGGACGCCACCCGCGTGCTCTTCGCCAACGGTCCCGTCGGTGGCAGCCTCGGTGACGTCAAGCAGGTGAACGCCGTCGCGGTGGGTGTGGATCCCGTCGCGCTCGACGCGTGGGGAGCGGCGATCCTCGGGCACGCACCACAGCACCTCGCCTTCCTCGCCGAGGCCGAGCAGCGCGGCATTGGCCGGGCCGACCCCACCGTCGTAAGAGAGCTGGGCGCCGCATGACGAGCCTTCATGCCAGTTTGCCGCCAGACGCGTCATTCCGGGGAGCGGCGCGACGAGGAATCTGCTTCCTTCTTGCCACGGCTCACACGCCAAGAATCCAACGGCAGTTCCCTCGCTCCGTTCGGGATGACAAAAGGACTCTACGGCGGTCGCCAAGTCGGTACAGGCCATGATCTGGACACGGCGGATTCGCATCGCCTACCAGGCGTTCTTCCTGCTGCTCTTTCTCTGGCTGCTCGCTCGCCTCGCGGCGGGAGACGCACGCGACCTTCCGTACAGCGCCTTCCATCACGCCGATCCCCTTTCCGCGGTGGGCGTGATCTTCGCCGCCGGAACGCTGCCGGGCGCGCTCGTGTGGGCGGCGGCGTTGATCGGGTTGACGCTCCTGCTCGGCCGCGCGTTCTGCGGTTGGATCTGTCCCCTGGGCACGCTGCAGCAACTGTCGAGCTGGCTGCTCTCGCCTCGCTCAAAACGAGAGAGCCTGCAGGTCAACCGCTACCGCCGCTGGTACGCGCTCAAGTACTACGTTCTCGCCGCCGTCCTCGCCGCGGCGCTGATGGGCTCGCTGCAGGTCGGGCTTGCCGATCCCCTCTCGTTGACCGCCCGCGGTCTCTCGGCCGGCCTCTGGCCCGTACTGCCCGGCGGGCGGCCGGTCCCCGGCGGGTGGATCGCCGCGCTGCTTCTCCTCGCCATCGTGGTGGCGAGCCGGTGGATCCCGCGCCTGTTCTGTCGCGGCCTCTGCCCGCTCGGCGCATTGCTCGGCGTGTTCGCGCGCTTCGCCGTGTTCCGCATTCACCGCGAAGACGACGGCTGCACCAACTGCACCCTCTGCTCGTTCGCCTGCCAGGGCGCCGACGAGCCGCTCGGCCATCACCGGGTCTCCGAGTGCCACGTGTGCCTCAACTGCCTGCCCGGCTGCCCAGAAGGCGCGATGAGTTACCGCGCGCTCGCGCCGCTGCCCGCTCCGGCGCCCGAGCCCGACCTTTCGCGCCGCTACCTCTTTGGCACGGTCCTCGCTTCGTTCGCGCTCGCTCCGATCCTGCGCGTCGCCGGCGGGGGGCGCACCGCGGCACGCCCCGCCCTCATCCGGCCGCCTGGCGCGCTTGCGGAACCCGAGTTCCTCGCGCGCTGCGTGAAGTGCTCTCTTTGCCAGCAGGCGTGCCCCACCGGCGCCATCCAGTCGGCGATCGCCCAGGGTGGCGTCGAGGGATTCTGGACGCCGGTGGTGGTGCCGCGGCGCGGTTGGTGCGAATTCGCCTGCACGCGCTGCGGCGAGGTGTGTCCAACCGGGGCGATCTCGCGCCTGGCCCCGGCGCGCAAGACCGGTTACGACGGCCGGCCCCCGGTGCGGATCGGCACGGCGTTCGTCGACCGGGGACGGTGCCTGCCGTGGGCGATGCACACGCCCTGCATCGTGTGCGAGGAGATGTGCCCGACCGATCCCAAGGCGATTTGGTTCGAGGAGGGCGACGAACCGGGTCGCGATGGAAAGATCGTTCACCTGCAGCGGCCCAGGTTGGACGCGGCGCTGTGCGTCGGCTGCGGCATCTGCGAGAACAAGTGCCCGGTTGGAGAGGAAGCCGCCGTTCGGGTGTCCTCGGTTGGCGAGAGCCGCAATCCGACCAACCGGCTGTTGGCCGAGGAGGTGCCGAGATGAGGGAATCGTTGCGCGAACCGCGTCCGGGCACTATTCCTTTTCGTGTCGGCTGTATGGCCCTGATGGTGGGGGTGCTCATGTTCACGACAAGCTTGCGTGCCGAGGTCCGCCCGCCCGCGGTGGCGGGGCAGTTCTACCCTGACGACGTCAAGGAGCTGAAGTCGAACCTGGCGACGTTCCTGCGCGGTGCAGCGCCGGGCGGCGCGACGCCAGTGGCGCTCATCGCGCCGCACGCCGGCTACGTCTTTTCCGGCCCAACCGCGGGCAAGGCGTTCGCGCCGCTCGCCGGCAGCCACGTCACGCGGGTGATCCTGCTCGGGCCTTCGCACCACGCGGCCTTCCGCGGCGGCGCGCTGCCGGCGCCCCGCATCACCGCGTTTGCCACCCCGCTCGGTGACATGCCGGTCGATACCGTCACCGTCGCCAAGCTCGCGGAGTTTCCCGAATTCAAGGGACCATCGAGCGCGCATGACCCCGAGCACTGCCTCGAGGTCGAGCTGCCGTTCCTCCAGTCAACCGTCGGCGCGGTGCCGATCGTGCCGATCCTCGTTGGCTCCGGCACCGATCGCGAGCTGGCGCGAGCGATCGCGCGGCGCCTCGCGGACCTGCTCGCGCCCGGCACGCTGGTGGTCGTCTCCTCGGACTTCACGCACCACGGCGCGCCGTACGGCTACAACCCGTTCGCCGGCGACCGTGACCTCGGGGGCCGGTTGATCGCGCTCGGACGCTCCACCGCGGGGCGGGCCGCCGCGATCGATCCGCGCGGGTTCTGGCAGCAGATCGAGGTGAGCGATGACACCGTGTGCGGCGCGCGGCCGATCTCGGTGCTGCTCGAGCTGCTCGCGCACGCCTTCCACGGCGCCGGCACGATCGCCGACGTGACCACCTCCGGTGACGTGAGCCGCAACTGGTACCAGGTCGTCGCCTACGCGGGCGTCGACTTCGTCGGCGCGTGGGGCCCCTGGCACGAGGACGCTGCCGACCCTCAGCTCGGCGTGCTCAGCGCTGACGAGCAGAAAGCCGCACTCGCGTTGGCGCGCGCCACCCTGACCACGCACCTCACGCACGAGGGCCAGCTCGCCGACTGGTTCGCGAGCCATCAGGTCACCGGAAACCTGGCGGCGAAGGCCGGCGTGTTCGTCACCATCAACAACCGCGGCGCCAAGGCCAGGAAGGAAGGCAAACTGCGGGGCTGCATCGGCGTGATGGAGGCGCATGAGCCGCTGGTGGACGCCATCGTCCATGCCGCCGTCTCAGCCGCGCACGATCCGCGCTTCCTCGACCTCGACCGCGCGGAACTGGCCGAGGTCGGCGTTGAGGTCTCGGTGCTGTCGCCGAT
Organism: Thermoanaerobaculales bacterium; assembly: GCA_044447965.1. GTDB lineage: Bacteria > Acidobacteriota > Thermoanaerobaculia > Thermoanaerobaculales > Thermoanaerobaculaceae > DATIYW01. The sequence continues at coordinate 120,405 of JBIOGJ010000003.1, forward strand.
GCGCCCGGCGCCCGGACCCGAGGCGATCGAGGTGGGCAAGCACGGCGTCGTGCTGACCAAGGGGGGGCGGCGCGCGGTGTTCCTCCCGCAGGTGGCAACCGAGCAAGGCTGGGACGTCGCGACGATGCTCTCCCAGCTCTCGCTCAAGGCCGGCCTGCCCCCCGACGCATGGAGACACGACGCGAGCTTCGAGATCTTCACCGCCCAGGTCTTCGGCGAGCAGGAGTAGCCGCCCCTTCCCGGATCGGCCTATCACGCCCCCTCCTGCGCGCGCTCGGCTGCGCAGGGTCGGTTGCGCACGCTCGGTGGCGCACGCTCGGTTGCGCTCCAGGTCCTGCGCGCCCTGACACGCCGATATCAGTGCTGCAATGCTCACCATCAGTCCCCCATAGCCCGTCATCACCGTTGCAGAGCCGGAAATCAGTCCGGCAAAGCCCGCCATGAATCGTGCAAAGCCCACCCAATGTCTTGCGACGCTCGCAAATCTGTCGGCGCGGCCTCCCGAGCCCGAAGCGCGCGACGTCCCCTCCGGAGTGGGGCATGACAATCGTATCGAGCAGCGACAGCACCTTGATGAGGAGCTAGTGTACGCGTGTGACCTCTCAGCTCTTCATCGTGGAGGGCGGGCGGTGGTGCACGGCCTTCGGCCCTCGCCTAGCCAGGAACGCAAGCTGTCGCGCCTCCGCGGGGCGGAGGCATGAATCCCATCAGAAATGATCGGAATTCGTGGAGGGACTTCTGTAGTTGCAATTGTAGAGCGTCGGCCACGGCCAGCGAGAGCCGTTCCGTAGGAGGAGAGAGGATGACCCGCGAATTGGCTCATTCTCAAGCGCTGCCTTGGGCGCGTGCGATTGCTGCTCTAGTGAGCGCCGCCTTTGGGTTGGCGTCGGCAAACGCCGAGGCCCCTTCGGCCCTTTCCCTTGCTCGGGTGCCGGCGGACGAGGGAGCACCGGCCACCATCGATATCGACACGACCGCGCCTCAACCTATCCAACCTGGATTTTCCGGGATCAACGATGACCTCGGGTTTCCCGTCGAGTATTGGGACTCCAAATTCAACGCCATCGCCGCCCAGATCAGCTACGGCTGGATTCGCTTCCCCGGCGGCTCCAGCGGCGACGCCTACGATTGGCAGACCGGCGAGGAGGTGCAGGCTTGGAAGGACCAATTCGCGGGCTACACAGCCGGCCCGAAGCCGGACGTCGTGAAGTTCGTGGCCGGGAAAGGGGGCGCGAGAATGATCGACGCCGCCAAGCGGGCCAACCTGTTGGGCGCCTCGCTGATCGTGTGCGCCAACGCCTTTACGGACACCCCGCAGTCCATCGGCCAAATGGCGGCCTACGCCAAAGCCAACCAGATCCGAGTGTCGGTCTGGGAGCTGGCCAACGAGGCGTATCTCTTCCCCGGGTTCTTCCACACCGCCACCGAGTATCTCGACAAGATGAAGCCGTACCGGGATGCGATCAAGGCGGCGGACCCGAACGCGGTCGTCGCCATCTTTGCTCAGGCCCCGGGTTCGTCGGGCATGTTGAATCCGTGGGACAGCGGGATCCAGAGCTATCCCGACAAATACTGGGACGCCGTGACCTTTCACTACTATCCGGCATTCAGCACGGGGGGTTTCGCCCAGTGGATGGCGGACGAGAGCGGCGTGTTGGCGACCAAGTCGAGCGCCTTGGTCACTGATCGCCTCGCGCCAATCAGCCCGCCGGGCACGAGATTTCTCATCACCGAGTTTGACCCCAGCCTCCCTGTGGATCCGAGCACCGGCGCCGCTTCCCTGACGGATGGCACCTTATGGGGCGGCATCTACGTCGCGGAGTTCATCATGCGAATGTCCACCGTGCCCTCGGTTGTCTACGTTGGGCCGCACGCAATTTGGGAGGTCTCCGGCGTCTTCGCCACAAACCCCCACTACACGGACGTGGTCGCCGCGGCGAACAAGGGCACGACGATCGATACCTCGACGCTGGACTTCGGGTTCTACCTGTCGGCTCAAGGGGCGGGCCTGGCCGTTCTGAACGGCGTGATCAACCGCGCCGTCGCGGCGAACCGGACAACGGTGACCGGCGGAGATACGGTCCCTGCCACGGGAGCGCCCCAGGGTCAGACTCCGGCGCTGTTCGCCATGAGCTATACCGACCGGGCTGGAAATCTGTCCCTGGTGGTCACCAACAAGAGCGCGAAGACAGAACCGGTTCTGATCCGAGTCAACAACGCTGTGCCATCAGGCCCATTCCTGGTACGGTTTGTGACAGGGTCCGATCCAAGCGTGTCGAATACTCCGGCAAACCCGAAGGCGGTAACCGTCCAGAGTGGGCTCTCGCCCGCCGAGGTGCAGGTGCCGCCGTATAGCGTGCTGGAGGTCGAGCAGCAGCGCTTTCTCGTAAGGCGCATTCTTCACAGGTCGTCGCACTAGCCCCAGCGAATGTCTGAACCCAGTGACTTGGAATCTGAGCTGAGCCCCGAAACCTCAGTTGGGTTCGTTGGGAGAGGGCGGAGATGCCGATGATGGTGGGCGAACGGAGGGGCGAGAACCGGAGCCGTACTGTTCGGTACGGCGGCACGGTTCGAGCCCCGAGTACGCCCGCCAGCGCGGCAAGGGCACGCGGGTGGTGGGAGGAGCGGCGTGACGCGGGCTCCTGTGCCTCTCAAAGGGCCTACGGGGGTCGGGGCGGAGGTTCCCATCAGCCGTGGCAACCCGTGGGCATTGCTCCCGCATCCGCCCTCGCAGCAGAAGCCAACTGGGGTTTCCGGGCTGGGTCCGATCAGGCGAGCCCTTCGGGAAATGTGACTGCGCCGGCGTTGGCGATCGCCCGCCGGACGGCCTCGAGCACGCAGCCGTGGGGATCGACGCCGGCGAGCTCGGCGCTCTCGAACAGCGTGTAGAAGAGCGCTGCGGCTTCGGCGCCGCGCTTGGAGTGCGAGCCGTAGTGGTTCTTGCGTCATACCACCACGTCCCGCGACGCCCGCTCCGCCGCGTCGTCGTCGAGCGGCACCCACGGATCCGCCCCGGACGGTCAGCCCATGCCACAGCAAGGGCATGTACTCGAGCGCCTTGGCAGGCCAGCTCTGCTACAGCGCGACTGGCCTGGTTGGATGCGGCGGCTCCCGAAGCTGTGCGATGATTCCACGAGGGCGCTTCTCGCGCGGCCAACCTCGCACCGGCAGCGCCTCAGCATGAACTTCATCTTGGGCGGGTCAGGTGCCGGGAAGCTCCCAAGATGGGTGGAGCAAACAACGGGTCCTGGCCGGTCGTATTCAGGTGGAGCGGCCAGCGAACAGGATTCGCGTCTGGAGGGGGAAAAATGATTCGTCGGAATCGCACTGCGGTCCTTGGCCTCGCGGCAACCATCGGATTCCTCATGGCGCCGTGTGCACTGGCCGAGTCTGCCTATCAGAAACCGCCACAAGAGGTGCTCGACGTGCTCCATGCGCCCGCTCCACCGACCGCGGCGATCAGCCCGACCCACGACTGGATGATCCTCGCGTCGCCGGTCCGGTATCCACCGATCGCGGATCTTGCCCAGCCGATGCTGCGGCTCGGCGGTGTGCGTATGGTCGCGCGCAATCACGGCATCCACGGCGCACGCTACTGGAACGCGTACGTCATGACCAAGGTGGCGGACGGGTCGCAGCTCGACATCGCACTACCCGCCGGCGCCAAGGTCGGGCTTCCGGCCTGGAGCGCCAACGGCAGACGGTTCGCTTTCACCAACATTACCCCGGACGCGATCGAACTATGGGTTGGGGAAGCGGGCAGCGCCAAGGTCCGACGAATCGAGGGCGTCGCGCTGAACCCGGTCCTCGGTGACGAGCTCCAGTGGATGCCCGACCAGAAGACGCTCCTCATCAAGGCGGTGCCGAAGGAACTCGGCGCGGCTCCGCCGGAACCTGTGGCGCCGAAGGGTCCGGCTATCCAGGAGGCATTGGGCGAGAAAGGTGCCAGCAGCACGTACGAGGTGCGCGACGTGCTGAGGAACGATCACGACGAGGACCTGTTCGACTACTACGCCTCTTCCCAGCTCGCATTCGTAGATGTCGACAGCGGGATAGTCTCGGCGTTCGGCAAGCCCGCGCTGTACGCCGGCGTGTCGCCCGCGCCCGACGGGCAGCACATTCTGGTCGAGACGGTTCACCGCCCGTACTCGTACATCACGACCAACGACCGGTTCCCGCGGGACGTCGAGGTTTGGGATCGGACCGGCAAGGTGGTTCACAAGATCGCGTCCGTTCCGCTGGCGGACGCGGTCCCGATCTGGGGCGTCCGAACCGGCCCGCGCGATTTTGACTGGCGACCGACCGAGCCGGCCACTCTCATCTGGGCCGAGGCGCTCGACGGGGGCGACTGGAAGACGAAGGTGCCCAACCGCGATCGGATCATGATGCAGAAGGCGCCGTTCGATGCCGGTCCGGTCGAGGTGGCCAAGACCGAGCAGCGCTTGGGAGGGGTCTGGTGGGGTGAGAAGAACGGGCTGGCGCTTGCGGCGGAGTTCGACGCCATCAAGCACTGGACGCGGGCGTACACGATGAACTTCGACGACCCGAAGGCGCCGCAGCGGCTCGTGTGGGACATGAGCTCCGACGAGCGCTACAAGCACCCCGGCTATCCGGTGCAGCGCAGGCTGCCCAACGGCTTCTTGGTTCTGGAGCAGAGGGGTGACTTCATCTACCTCTCCGGTCCTGGCGCGTCGCCCGAGGGCGATCGACCGTTCCTCGACAGGTTCGACCTCAAGGTGCTCAAGCCTGAGCGCCTCTTCCGGAGCGAGAAGACCGCGTACGAGAGTTTTGCAGGTTGGTTCAACGTCGCCTCAGGTCAGTTCATCACACGGCATGAGTCGCCCAACGACCCGCCCAACTTCTTCGTGCGCACGCTGGGGAAGCGCGCCGCCCGGGCGCCCGCCGGGGAGGCGGAGTGGACCTCGACGTCGCGGGCGATCACCCACATGCCGGATCCGACGCCGCAACTGCAAGGCATCACCAAGCGGCTCGTGAAATACAAGCGCGCCGACGGAGTGGACCTTTCGTTCACGCTGTACCTGCCGCGCGGGTACAAGGAGGGGACGCGGTTGCCGGCGGTGGTGTGGGCCTACCCGCTCGACTACGCCGATCCGCAGATGGCCGGCCAGGTCGTCGGCTCGACCCAGCGGTTCACGATCATCGGTTGGCCGCTGCAGTTGTTCTTCCTGCTCGACGGGTACGCCGTGATCGACAACCCCTCGCTCCCTGTCGTTGGCGACACCAACAAGATCTACGACACGTACATGGATCAGCTCGTGGCTGGCGCGAAGGCCGCGGTCGACAAAGCGGTGGAGCTGGGCGTCGTCGATCGCGAGCGTATCGGCATCACGGGCCACAGCCACGGCGCCCTCATGACGGTAAACCTCCTCGCGAACTCCGACCTTTTCCGGGCCGGGGTCGCCCGCAGCGGCTCGTACAACAAGTCGCTGACGGCGTTCGGATTCCAGAGCGAGCGGCGCACCTTGTGGGAGGCAACCGACGTCTACGTGAAGGTGTCGCCGTTCTTCCACGCGGACAAGATCAAGCTGCCGCTGCTGCTCATTCACGGGGCGGCCGACGCGAACCCGGGGACGGTGCCGCTCCAGTCGGAGAAGCTGTTCGAGGCGATCCGCGGCAACGGCGGGACGGTGCGCCTGGTGATGCTGCCATTCGAATCTCACGGGTACACGGCAATGGAGTCGACCGAGCAAGTGCTGTACGAGATGCTCGCGTGGTTCGATCGGTACGTGAAGAACGCGGCGCCGAAGCAGCGCCCCGAGGCCGCCCCCAACTGACCTGGAGGAGGCACAACGAGGCCGGCCCGATAGCGGGCGGGCCGGCCGGCAACGTCGATCGCAACCGTTCCTCGCGCCCGGCTACATGAGGTTGTCAGCCCCAAAACCCCGGTCGGGCTCTTCGGATTTGCTTTCGCTGCCCAATCGGCCTATCAATGTTCGAGGGGGGTTTGCTGGTGGCCCGAGGCTCGAAGGAGTTCTCCCGTCGCGAACTCGCGCGGTTGGCTGGCGCCGGCGCTGCCGCGCTGACCTTCGCGCGCGTTGCGGCCCCGCTGCGCACGCCCGGCCGGGTGGGGCTGGCGCGGACGAGCGTGCCAGCGTCGGGCGCCGCGCTGACGCCGCAGGCGGCGCGCACCGCGATCGAGGCGGCGCTCGTGGCGGCGACCGGCGTGGCCTCGGCGGAGCAGGCGGTTCGTGCGCTGTTCACGCCGAGCGACACAATCGGGATCAAGCTCAATTGCCTCGGCGGGCCGCGCCTTTCACCGCGCTCGGAGCTGGTAGACGCGCTTGCGACGCTGTTGCGCGAGGCCGCCATCCCGTCGCACCGCGTCATCGCGTTCGACCGCTCCTCGCGCGAGCTGCAGCGCGCCGGCTACGCCGTTCGCCGCGACGGCGGGCCGTACCTGTGCTACGGCATCGACAACGATTACGATTCCGAACCATCGACCTCGGGCGAGATCGGCTCGTGCTTCGCGCGCCTCGTCTCCACGACCTGCACGGCGCTCGTCTCGTTCGGTGTGGTGAAGGATCACGACCTCTCCGGCGTGTCGGCGGGGATGAAGAACCTCTACGGCTTGATCCACAACCCGAACAAGTACCACGACCACAACTGTGATCCGTACCTCGCGGACGTGGCCAACCACCCGTTCGTGAAGGACAAGCTGCGCCTCGTGATCCTCGACGGCGTTACCGCGCAGTGCCACGGCGGGCCGGCGTACCGGCCCGACGCAACCTGGGCGCTCGGCGCCGTGGTGGCTTCCACGGACGCGCTTGCCGGCGACGCCTGGGCGTGGCGGGTGATCGACGCGGAGCGCCGCCGGCGCGGCATGCCGACGCTGGAGGAGGCCAAGCGCGCGCCGCGCTTCCTCGCCACGGCCGCACGCTACGGACTCGGGGTCGGCGATCCGGCCGCAATCCATGAGGTGGTCGCGTGATCGAGAGAATCGACCGCCGTCGCGTGCTGACCGCCGCGTGCGCGGGCGCCGCTGCCGCAGCGTTCCTCCCCCGCGTCGCCGATGCTACGGGAGCGCCGCAGGTCGGCGCCGTCGTGCCGCCGGACGAGCTGCCGGCGCGCGAAGCGTCGTGGTACAAGAGGCTCCCCGAGAATCGCGTCGAGTGCCAGCTCTGCCCGCGCGGCTGCCAGGTCGCCGACGCCGAGCGCGGCGGTTGCGGCGTGCGCGAGAACCGCGGCGGGACCTACTACACGCTCGTGCACGGGCTCGCCTGCACCGTGCACCTCGACCCGATCGAGAAGAAGCCGTTCTTCCACTTGCTCCCCGGCGCGCAGGCGCTCTCGTACGCGACCGCGGGCTGCAACGTCGAGTGCAAGTTCTGCCAGAACTGGGAAATCTCCCAGTTCCGTCCGGAGCAAGTGCGCGCGCAATACCTTCCGCCCGAGACGCTGGCCGCGGCGGCAAAGCGTGCGACGGTGCCGCTGCTCTCCGCCACGTACTCCGAGCCGGTGGTGTTCTGGGAGTACGTGCGCGACACGTCGATCGCCGGGCGAGCGGCTGGCCTGCGCTCCACCGTGGTCTCCAACGGCTTCATCCAGGAGCAGCCGCTCAAGGACGTGCTGCCGCACCTCGCGGCGATGAAGGTGGACCTCAAGAGCTTTCGCGAGGCGTTCTACCGCGACGTGGTGCGCGGCGAGCTGAAACCGGTGCTCAAGGCGATCGAGACGATCAAAGCGTCAGGCACGTGGCTTGAGATCGTCGTGCTGCTCATCACTGGCCTTAACGACAGCGAGGACGAGGTCCGCGATCTCTCCCGCTGGGTTAAGGCGAGCCTCGGCCCCGACGTGCCCGTCCACCTCACCCGCTTCCACCCCATGTATCGGCTGACCAACTTGCCGCCGACGCCGATGGCAACGATCGAGCGTGCCTGGGAGATCGCCAAGGCCGAGGGGCTGCACTTCGCGTACCTCGGCAACGTCCCAGGCCATCCCGGCGAGAGCACCACCTGCCCGGGATGCGGCGCGCGGCTGATCCGGCGCGTTGGCTTCGAGGTGCTCGAGAACCGACTTGCCTCCGGCGCATGCCCGGATTGCAAGCGCTCCATCCCCGGCGTATGGAGCTGAGTAGCAAGGGGCTTCGATGTGCGCCCCCCGCACCACGAACAATGAGAAATGAGCTCGGTGGGAGCGGCATCTTGCCGCGACCGGTTGGCTCTCGGGGCCCTTGCTTGGTCGCACCTGTAAGGTGCTCCCACGGAATTTTCGGTGCTCCCACGGGTTCATTTGTCGGGCAGCCAGTCCGAGTAATGGGGCGATCGCGCCCGCTTGCTCGGACAAGTGCCTAGCCGCGTCAACCTCCGACCGCGAGGCGCATGATCGGGCGAGTGCGCGAGCGGCGTGCCACCTCGGTGAAGCCGGCGTGGCGAAACGCGGCGGCAGTGCCTGTCCAGGCGAAGGCCGCCGGCATCGTGGCGGCGTACGGCTCGACCGGATAGCCCTCAACCATCTTCGCGCCGCGCGCGGCTGCGAACTCGGCCGCCGCCTTGATGAGCGCAACCGAGACGCCCGAGCGTCGCAATTCCTTGGTCACGAAGAAGCAGACAATAGACCACACCGGCTCCTCGTCCACCCGCGCGAGCGTGCGCGAGCGCTCGAGGCGGACGTAGCGCTCACGCGGCGCGATCGCGCACCAACCGATCGGCTCGCCGTCGGCGTATGCGACGATTCCGGGTTCGGTCCCTGATTTGACGAGCTTCCGGAACGCGCGACGGTTGCCCTCACCCTTTTGTTCGTCGAACGCCCTCCGCGTGAGCAGCCACGACATGCACCAGCACCCGCCACACGCGCCGCGCGGCCCGAAGAGCGCCTCAAGGTCGCCCCAGCGGTCGCTCGCCAGTGGGTGGAACTCAAGGCGCGGGCCTTTCTTGGTCGTCGTCATCGCAGTCGCCTTTCGTTCCCGGAATTATCGCAGACCTCCTCCTTGCGCCGGCAGGCGATGTCGGGTCTCGGCCTGGGCCCGCTCTTCCTCGCGCTCCGTGAGCCGCGGACCCGCGGGAAGATGACGCGAGGCGACATCGTTGCAGGAGTTCGAGACTCGGTTTAAGCTGTTGATCGAAACGCACAGTGCTCAGCTCCCTGGGGGACGTGGCCGGGCCCGCCGGCAGTGAACACGTTGCGCCGGTACGATCGGGCAGGCCACGTAGAGCGGTGAACCTGACATATCGATCATCCGGAGGTTACCGATGAGAGGCAAACATCTTCTCGCAACCGTCGCCGTGACGTGGCTCCTCGCGGCGACAACCGTCCACGCCGCTGGCCCGGCAAAAGCGTTGCGTGCAGGCCGCCTGCCCGAGCTCAGCACGCGGCAACTGCGCAGCCTACACAACGAGCTTGTCCACGTGGCGACCGTGGGCACGCCGATTTCCGGAATCCTGCCCGGAGCCCAGTTCTTCCCGCAATCCGTGGCGTCCGGCGACCCGCACCCCGACAGCGTCGTGCTCTGGACGCGCGTGGCCGATGCGGACCTCGCCGGGCAGGACATCCCGGTGCGTCTGATCGTCACACAGGACCTCTTCTTTGCCCATGTCGCCCTCAACCAGGTGCTGATCGCCCAGGCCGCCTATGACAATTGCCTGAAGTTCAAGCTGACCGGCCTGTCGGCGCGCACCACCTACTACTATTTCTTCGTCTATTACAAGAACGGCGTGATCTACCTCTCGCACCTGGGCCGGACCAAGACCGCGCCGGCCGCGTCCGACACGGCGCCGGTACGCTTCGCGTTCTTTTCCTGCCAGGACTACGAGGGCCGTTTCTACAACACCTACGCCAAGCTGCTCCTCGACCACAAGGATGACATCGACTTCGTTGCATTCATCGGCGACTACATCTACGAGACCGCCGGCGAACCGACTTCGCAGACGCCGATCCCGGGTCGCGCGATCGACTTCGCCGACAAGGTGGGCGCCATCCAGCTCGGCACTCCCGCGCAGCCGTACTACGCCGCGTCAAGCCTCGCCAACTACCGCCAGCTCTACCAGACCTACAAATCGGACCCCGCGCTGCAGCAGCTCCACGAGAATTTCCCTATGGTGGCGACGTGGGACGACCACGAGTACTCCAACGATTGCCACGGCGCAGTGGCGACCTACTTCGACAAGCGCAAGGACGAGAACGACCCCGTGCGCCGGCGCCATGCGGAGCAGGCGTTCTTCGAGTACATGCCGATCAGCTCCGGCCTCGGCCCGACCGGGACGCTTGCCATCGACGATTCGATCCTGTTCCCCAACGCCGTGATCTACCAGGACTTCGTGTTCGGCGCGAACCTCGATTTCGTGCTGTCTGATTACCGCTCCTTCCGCTCCGACGTGTTGGTCCCGGAAAACGCGTTCCCCGGCATGATCGTGCTCGACAAGGCAACGATCGAGGCGATGCTCGGCGCGCAGGGGTACGGCGCCATCCAGGGCAGCCTCGACCCCTACGTCGCGATGGGCTCGAACCCGCAGTTGCAAGCCACCGCGGTGGCGATCCTCACCCAGTTCTATGCGGCCTCGAACCCATTTCTCGACGCCGCCGGCGCCGCTTCCGCCGCCCAGGCCGCCGCCACCGGAAACGTGAGCGCGACCTACCTCGACGCGCTGTTCGCCGCCGCTGGGCTGCCCGCCCCGTTCGGCAGCGCCGATCTCGCCGCGATGGACCGCGGGCTGTCCTACCTTTTCCTCGGCAAGCAGAACCTCTACGACTCGCGGGGCTCGCGCTACGTGCTGGCGAAGGACAGCCTCGACCTGCTCTCCAACTTCCTCTGGGCAAGCACACAGGGTGCCGCCGAGGACGTCTACGGCACGACCCAGGAGGACTGGATCAAGCAGACGCTCTCACACTCGACCGCGACGTGGAAGGTGTTCACGAGCTCGGTGTCGATGACGCCGATGATCCTCGACTTCCTCAACCCGTTGATCGCTGCCGCCCTGCCGCCGAGCTTCCCGGCGCAGTACAAGACCCGTCTGCTGATCGATGCCGAGCAATGGGACGGCTTTCCGCAGCGGCGTGCCGAGATGGTGTCTTTCCTCCAGGGCATCCCCGGCAGCGTGGTGATCTCGGGCGACATCCACGCCTCGTTCGTCAGCGACCACGGCAACGGTCTGTTCGAGTTCACCGGCTCAGCGGTCAGCTCGCAAACGCTGGTGCAGGAGGTCCTGGTCCTCGTCATGGCCGACCCCGTCCTCAGCCAGGTACAAGGCATCCAACAGATCGTGGAGCTGGTAGGCCGGCTTCTCGAGATCTCCTCGCTCGACCCGAAGGTGAGCGCGGCAAAGATCCTCGCGGATTGGCCCGACTCGCACGGCTGCGTCGTCATGACCGCCGCTCCGGACTCACTCACCGCGACTTACTACCTGATTGACTCCGCACACGTCGGCACAAACTATTACAACGACCCAACTTCACTCAACTCGCTGTTCACCACCAAGTCGTTCAAATTGCAGACAGGGCAGCTCACCCCGCTACCGTAGACCGCGCTCATCGGTCCCGCCCAAGCGGCGGGCCGGCTCCCGCGCCACCGGCGTCGCGGCTTAGCGTCCTGCCGCCGCCGGTGGCCGGGTTTTTTTCCCTGTCACACCTGCCTGCCCTGCCTGGAGCTGGCTTTCCGGTCGTTACTCCCACCCCGCATCTACCTCGCTCGTAAAGCGTTTCTCACTCCGTCTCGGCAAGACTCCATACCGCATCGACGTCATCTCGCGATGACCCCCTAACCCATTCAATCAAAAAGCGCTTCCACCTGCAAATGAAATGGCATCTCGGTTGCAACTTCGCCCGGCGAGGGTGCACCGAGACGGGTGGCACGAAGCCCAAGGGAACGCACCCACGACGCAGTTGGGGAGGAGCCAGAAGGTCCGAGAGGTGGAGAAGGAGGCGAACGATGCGAACGATACCCCTCCTAGCGTGTTTGATGACGGCCACGACCGCGATTGCCGCGAACCGCATCGTTGCCTCCGCGCAATCCCACCTCCCGCAGCCACAACGTACCGACTGCCCGTACCCATGGTGCGACCAAACGCCGCGTCTTTACCGCCTCGCGGCGCCAGATGATCCGTCGAGCTATCTCGGCGACCGCATCTCGTACGAGCGCCCGAGCGACTGGCGCAACTTTGCTCCCCTACGGGAAACCGTGGACACTCTCAGCGGCGGCGCTTCGACCGATCGCGACAAGATCACCGCGATCGCGGATTGGGTGAAGCAGTCGAAGCTCGCCGGCGATCACCAGTACGAGGACTGGCCCCCCAGCATCATCGATATCTGGGGGTTCCCGGCGATGCGTTGCGAGGAGGCATCGTTCCTCCTCACCGCGATGCTGCGCCTCGCCGGTATTCCGGCGATGCGGTTTACCACCTGGAACAACGCCCACGCGGCGGTGCGCGCCTACCTCGGCGGCCAGTGGATCGTCGTTGACGCCACGCCGACCGAGCCCGACAACTCGGGCGCGGCGCGGATCTACGCCGCCGACGACCCGGCCGTGATCCCCGCGTTCCAAGAGCGGCCGATCCTCACCATGACAGGGCTCGTCGTGCCGGGCAGCGACGAGCACGTAGACACGTTCACGCTCTTCAGCTACGAGCCGCTCAACGAAGCCGAGAAGCTCGCCGCCGTCGGGCTCTCCTACGCCAGGGTCGCGCTGCCGGTAACCAACCAGTTTCTCTACTACGACCCGGAGGCTCGGCTCTTCATCAACGCCGGCACACCTGACCAGCGTGTGACGATCGGGTTCCGCATCGAAGCGGTGGATGAGGGATGCCTCAATGGGCAACGCTCGTGGTACGCCGCCCCGATAAATACCATCGTGCCCGGTCCAATGTGGCGGACCACCGACCATGCCTTGCCATCGTGGGTGGGTCAGTTTTATCCGGTGGGGTACGAGGAGACGATCCTCCCTACCTGTGGGACCTGGCGCGTCAGCTACGCCTTCTCCTCCGACGCGCTCAACGCGATGCCCTCGGCTCTGGCGTACGCTGACGTGCAGCTCGCCCACGCTACCGACGTCGTGGTGGTCCGCCCCACCATACTCCAACCGGAAGCCGGCGCCGACCTTTACACGTTCCACGCGTTGGTTGATGCGCTCGGCAAGCTGCCAAGCTACGAGCAGCTCGCCAGCACCACCACGAACTAGCAGTTCCCATGCCGGCCCCGGCACCACGAGCAATGACAAACTAGCTTGGTGGAAGCGGCATCTCGCCGCGATCGATCCGGTCTCGGCAGCGCTGCGGTTTCGCACATGCAAGGAGCTCCCGCGGGCTTGCTGTTGGGGCAGGCTGCCCGATCAAGCCTCCGACTGCGGATCGCCTGGGCAAGCCTCGGCGCACTCACGACGTGGGCTGCGTATGACGATCGAGTACTTCTCCGAGCTATCATGCGCCGGGAGATCTTGCGAACGGCCAAGCGCTTCAGAGACCTTTCGCAGCAGGAGATCCTCACGCTCGCGATCACGTTCGAGGAGGAGGATGGCCGCATCTACGGGGACTTTGCCGACGGGCGGTCATTAGCTTCGTCCGCCACCGCTACATGGACACCCCGTTCGTGTCGGCGGCGTTCCAAGTGGTCGTTGGCGGCGTGCTCGTGTTCCTGGCGGGCATCCTGATCGGCAGCTCCTAGCCTGCCGACGTGTGATCAGCCCCCGTGCGCCCGAGCGACCGCCTCACGCGTCCCCGTAGTGCGCGTTGGGCTCAGCTTGGGTGGGAGAGCACGGCGCGGATCTCTTGGGCGAGGGTGGCCATGTCGAACGGCTTCTGCAGAAAGCGCACTTTGCCAGTGGCGATGCCGCGGCGCACCGCCTCGTCCTCCGTGTAGCCCGACATGAGGATTACCCTGAGGCCCGGCCAGCGCGCCTCGAGACCATGCGCCAGCTCCGGCCCTGCGATGCCTGGGAGCATGACGTCGGTCAGGAGCACGTCAAAGGGCTCCTCGACCGGCAGGCGCCCCGCGTCCTCGCCGCTCCCGGCCGTCACCACCTCGTAGCCGAGAGATGTGAGGATGCCGCGCAGTGCGTCTCGTGCCGCCTCCTCGTCCTCCACCACCAGCACGCGCTCGCCACGGCCGTCGGCCAGCGGGGCCAGGTTCTCCACCACCGTTGCGGCCGCCGGGTACTCTCCCAAGACAGCGTTAGGGAGCACGACGCGGAAGGTCGAGCCCCGCCCCACAGCGCTGTCCACCTCGATGCGACCGTCGTGTTGCGCGATGATCCCGTGCACGACCGAGAGTCCAAGTCCCGTGCCCCGATCGGGCGACTTGGTGGTGAAGAACGGCTCGAACAGGTGGTCGCGCACCTCGGGGGGGATGCCGGTGCCGGTATCGCACACCTCAAGGCTTACCTCCTCGTCGCCGGAGCGCACGGTGCGAAGCGTGAGCCTGCCTCCTTCGGGCATGGCGTCGGCTGCGTTGATGGCGAGGTTCAGTAGCACCTGCTCAAGCTGGCCGCGGTCGCCCTGCACCAGCAGGGGCTGCGGCGAGAGATCGCGCGCCATCGCGATGTTCTCCCGCAGAAGGGGTCGCAGCAGGGCGCCCGCCTCGCTCACGACCTGGTTGAGGTCGAGCCGCTCCGGTCTGGGCGTCTCGTGGCGGGAGAACAGCAGGAGCTGGCGGGTCAGCGAGGCGCCCCGCTTGATCCCCTGCTCGATTTCCGTGATCACCGCCTCCTCCCGCTCGCGACCCGAACTCCTCGCATGGAGGAGCTGGACCTGGCTCAGCAAGACCTGCAGAAGGTTGTTGAAGTCGTGCGCGATGCCGCCGGCGAGCCGCCCGATCGCCTCGAGCTTCTGCGCCTGCATGAGCTGTTCCTCCAGCCTCTTGCGCTCAGTGATGTCGCGGATCAAACCCCGGAACCCCGCTGGCCGCCCCTCATCATCATGGAGCGGGGCAACGGAGTTTTCGACCACGATGCGGGTTCCGTCCCTGCGGATGAGCTCCCACTCGAGGGCTTTGGCGGGCGCCCCGGTGCGGTAGACCTGGTTGAACGCCTGGTAGACTCGCTTGGCGTTGTCTTCGTCCATGTACGCCCGGTTATTGAGCCCCATGAGGTCTTCCCGTGTGTAGCCGAGCAGCTTCGCCATGGAGTCGTTGCAAAAGGTCATGTTGCCCCTGACGTCGACCTCGAAGTATCCCTCCACAATGGTCTGCAGGATGGTCCGGTATCGCTCCTCGCTGTGCCGCAGCGCCTCCTCCGCCCGCTTGCGGTCAGTGAGGTCACTGAAGTGCGAAACGAAGTAGAGCGGGCGCCCAACGCTGTCCCGCACCAACGAGACGCTCAGGAACACCCACACGACGTGGCCGTCCTTGTGGAAGTACCGTTTCTCCGTCTGGTAGCCACGGATCTCCCCCGCCAGGAGTTTCAGCCTGGCGTTGAGGTCGCGGGGGAGATCATCGGGATGGGTGAGATCCTGGAACCTCTTGGTAAGCAGTTCCGGCTCGGCGTAGCCGACGATCTCGCACAGCGCGCGGTTGACCTTGAGCCAGCGCCCGTCGGGCCCAACCAGTGCCATGCCGGTGGCAGCGCCGTCAAAGGCGCCATGAAATCGCTCCTCGTCCTCGCGGAACGCGTCCTCCGCCTGCTTGCGCTCGATCGCTTGCGCCACCTGGGTTGAAACGTAGGTCAACACCTCCTTGTCCGCCTCGCCGTAACGCACGTTCCCGGCGTAGCTCTGCACCGCCAGCACACCGATGACCCGGTCGTGTACCTTCAACGGCGCGCCAAGCCAGTCGATCGAAGGCGAGCCCAAAGATTCGATCTCGCCCCGCGTCTCGAGCTCGGTGAGTACCTCCGGCGTGGCGAGCAGTGACTGGCCCGAGCGCACGACGTAGCTCGTCATCCCCAACCCGAGCGGGAAAGGCGCTGGAGCCTCGTCCACCTCGTCAACGAAATAGGGGAATGACAGCAGGTTGGTCGCCGGATCGTAGAGCGCGATGTAGAAATTCTCTGCCGCCATCAGGCGACCGATGATGGCGTGGATCGAACGGAACAACTCTTCCAGGCTACCCGTCGCCTGGGTCGCCTCCGAGATCTCGTACATTGCCGCCTGCTCATAGCGCAGGCGGCGCTGCTCGGTGATGTCCCTGGCGACCAGGACGACCTGGTCCGCGAGCATCGGGGACAACGTCGCGGAGAAGAATACCTCCCGACCGCCTATTGGCAGGCTGTATTCGAGGCTGACGCTCTGCCTGCTCTCGAGGGCGCGCCTGACGTGCGCCCGGAAGAACTCGGCCTGTTCCGGGGGGAACACCTCGTCCATCCTCTTTCCGATCAGCTCCTCGGCCGGGCGATAGAGGAGTGCCGGGTTGGTCGGCGCGATGCTGACGTAGCGTCCCTCGCCGTCGAGGACGAGAATCACATCGTTGATCGCCGCGAAGAGCGCGCGTAGCTGCGCTTCCGA
Organism: Thermoanaerobaculales bacterium; assembly: GCA_044447965.1. Lineage (GTDB taxonomy): Bacteria > Acidobacteriota > Thermoanaerobaculia > Thermoanaerobaculales > Thermoanaerobaculaceae > DATIYW01. Next base: position 136,784 of record JBIOGJ010000003.1, read on the forward strand.
GGCGCGCAGGGTTTCCTCCGCCTGCGTACGCTCCGTGATGTCACGGGCGAACCCACAGGAGTAATCCCGTTCGCCGAACGTCACGAACGTCGAGAGGATTTCTACCGGGAATTCGCTCCCATCCTTGCGGCGGTGAACCGACTCGAGGCGTACAGCCTTCGAGGTGCGGAGCGCCTCCCAAACCTCGGCCCACCTCTCCGGGTGTGCTTTGGGGTTGATGTCGGAGACCCGCATGTGCAAAAGCTCGTCGCGCGCGTAGCCGACCGATTTGCACGCGGCCTCGTTGACATAGACGAAACGGCCGTCGGGGGCAGTCCAAAACGCTGCATCGGAGACGATGTCGATTGAATGCTTCAGCAGCTCAAGCGACTCCTCGATCTTGGCGCTCCTGGCCAAGTCGGAAACCAGGCCATCGGCCATCAGCACCACGAGGCCCAAGAAGGCGTACTCGAGCGTGTAGATCGAGCGGATCAACCCGAGCGCCATCAGAGCATCGTTCAAGAACCCGAAGAAGAAAAGCGCGCTCGCGATACCCAGCCGGGTGGCGCGACTGCGCTCGCCGCGCCGGTCCAACCCCACCGCACCCGCGAAGCCAAACGCGAAAACGCTCAGGGCGAGGATCGAGAGGATCGTCATGAGCGGGCCCGCAGCTACCTCCTGGTAGGTCACCGACAGGCCGAATGGCAGTGTCGTGTGTTTGATCGCCGGCATGTGCGAGAAGATCAAGTCCGAGCCGCCGACCAGAGCGGCGAGCGCCACGGCGGCGAAGCCCGCGGTCACGACCCTGACGAACCGGCGACGGGTCGGCCCCGTGTAGTCCGCGAAGAAGAGCATCATCACGGGCGCACCCAGGGCGAGAAACACGACTTCCGCGATCTGCCAACTCCGGCCGTTCTCGGGCGCGGCGGCGTTGTACAGCCCCGCCGCGCTGATGCAGTACCCGGCGACGGAAAGGGCAAGCAGGGCGAACGTCAGGTGTTGGCGTGACTGGCGCATCCGCGCGTAGATGGCTAGGTGGTGGACGCCCACATAGGCGTCGATGCTCGCCATGACCAACGGCGGGATTGACATACCGGTCACGATCAAGATCTTCTCCTCGCTCCTTCTCGCCAAGTCTAGCCCAGCCGGAGCCGTTCGCCCGCGAGTAGGAGCGTACAGACGGCGAGCCCACCGTGCACCTCGACAGCGCTTCTTGGATAGGGGAGGATCGAGGAGGATTTCCCGGAGCTGAGCTAGTGCCGTCTGAAGGCGAGGCGGACACACTCCGCGAGGGCACTCGTGCCGCTCGGCGCTTCGCCGCTCGCAGGCAAGACTTCGGCGCGCATCTCGAAAAGCCAAGGCAGCTCCTCAACCATTTGCGAGATGCGGCCCAGCAGCTGAACGTGTCCGGGCTCGGCCGAGGCACCGACGGCGTCGAGCATGGCGCTGGCGTCCTGGTCGGTGAGCGGCGTGATGCGCACGACAGAGGGCAATCCTTGACGGCGCAGGGCGATGAGTGGTCCGAAGTCGGGGTGCGACCGAACCGTGAGCTCGAGCACCTCATCTGGGGAGACGTGATCGCGCGACGCGCTTGTTAGGGGCACGCCGAAGTGGGCCAGGATCTCGGCCGCGTGTGTGTCGTCGAGCCAGCCGCCCTCCGCGCCCGCGGCGGAGCCTTCGATGAGGGATTCGAGCTTGTTGCGCGCAGCCGCAGCGTCCACGTCGTCGTACCACAACAAGCGGCCCGGGGGTTGACGCCGGTAGGCGGCGTACGCCACCGCATGGGAGAGGGCACGCGCCGCCGATTCCGGGAAGCGATAGGAAGGGAACACCGTCCGCTTGCCCGAGACGCTCGGTTGTCCCTCCACCGAGAAGTCGACCAGGCCGGAGGCGCCCATCAGGCACAGCAGCACCGGCTTCGGCGTGCCCGTCTTGCTCTCAGCGCTGAGCACACCGCGGCGGATCGCGCGTCCCACGAGGGCCGGGTTGCAGTCCGCGACACACAGGAAGATCGCGATGACCGCGTCCACCCCAGGATTCTCGAGCGCCTCCTGCACGGCGTTCTGATACTCCTGGGGCCCGGCGAACGCGCCGAGGTCGGCCGTCCCCCCGCTCGCAACGGCCAGCCCATGCGCCTCGCAGGCATCCGCCGTGATCGTGACCACACCGCCGGAGTTGCCCACGATCGCGACGCGATTACCCAGGGGCAAGGGCTGATGGGCAAACAGCACCGCGGCATCGAACAGCTCGTCGAGGGTGTCCATTCGGATCACCCCGGCCTGCTGGAACAACGCGTCCACCTCGACGTCGGAAATCGGCTGCGCCCCGATGTGCGCCCGCGCCGCGCTCAAGCCGGCCCGGCTCCGCGCGCTCTTCACGCACAGCACCGGCTTGCGACGGGAGAACGCTCGCGCCACCCTGGCGAACCGCCGCGGGTTGCCGAACGCTTCGAGGTAGAGGATCGCGATGTCGGTGGCGGGGTCCTCGTCCCAGTACTGCAGTAGGTCGTTGCCTGAGATGTCGGCGCGGTTGCCCGCCGAGACGAACGTCGAGAACCCCAGACCACGCTCCACCGCGTACTGGAGGATGACGATGCCGAGCGCGGCGGAGTGCGAGTAGAAGCCGATGCGGCCAACGGTTGGGAGCGCTGGCGCGAGGCTGGCATCGAGGCGCACCTCGGGATCCGTGTTGAGCAGCCCCAGGCAGTTGGGACCGACGAGACGCGCCCCCTGCGAGCGCACCATCTCGACCAGCCGCCGCTGACGGGCCGCACCCTCGGCACCGGTCTCGGCGAATCCCGAGGTGACCACGACTAGACCCTTGGCGTCCGCACGCAGGGCGTCTTCGACCACCGCAAGTACCTGCTCCGCCGGCACGGCCACGACCACGAGGTCCGCCTTCTCCGGCAGCTCCAACAAGGACCGGTACGCCTTGACGCCCGCGACCGATCCTCCCTGATTGTTCACGGGATACGCGGTGCCGGCGAAGCCGTTCTTAAGGATGTGGCGGAAGATCAGGCTGCCAACGCCTTCCCCGCTGTGTGACGCTCCGACCACCGCGACCACACGCGGGCGCAGCAAGCGGGCGACCGAGTTGGCGGTTGCGATGCGCTCCCGCCACTCCGCCCTCTCGCGCACCACGACCGCGCCGTTGACCGGAAATTCCACGTGGTAGCTGCCCCCATCGAGCGCTTGCCTCGCCTCGAACCCCGAGTCGCGAATCACGTTGATCATCGGCTGGTTCTCGAACAGGATGTCCGCTTCGAAGCCGACAAACCCGACGGCGGCGGCAATCCCCGCCAGCCGTTCGAGCAGGAGTGAGCTGATCCCGCGCCCCTGGAACTCGTCCGCGACCATGAACGCCACCTCGGCGGTTTGCCGCACGCCGAGGCTCACGTAGTTGCCAAAGCCAACGACACGGTAGTCCGGCTCCTCGCCGACGATCGCGAGCAGGCAGGCGCGATCCCGAATATCGTCGCCGATCAGCCCCGCGACAAACGATGGAGGCACCTGCGCCACCGCGCCCATGAAACGCAGGCGCAGGCTGTCCGGCGACATCTTCTGGAGCATCGCAGACAATGCGAGTAGGTCTCCCGGTGCGGCGAGCCGGAGCACCACGCTCTGCCCATCCTTGAGCAGCACGTACTCGCGGAACTCGCGCGGGTTGGGGATGATCCTAAACATCGCTGGGTCCTTTTCGCCGTTCGTGCCGAAGCATACCACCCGCTGGCACCCACGGCGGTGCGATTGCCGTGAGCTATTCGCGTTCAGGCCCGCGAGCCGGGGACGGCGTCCCGCTCCCGCTTGCGCCAGTAACGTGTCAGTCCTGCGACGCTCATGAACGCCGGGTTGGCAATCGCGTAGCGTTGGACGCTCGCCTCGTCCGCGCCGGATGCGGTCAGGAACCCCTGCGTGAACGCCTCGAAGCGAGGCACGATCAGCGCATCGTCGAGGCCCTCGTGTGCCTGCGCGCGGATGAACGACGCAAACGCAGTAAGGCCGCGCTCGAGCTGGTCGAGATGACGCGTCGTGTCGTGCACCACCCCAAAATGGGTGAGGTAGAAACGCTGGGCGCCGATCGCGCGCAACCGGGCGAGCGAGGCGCGCCACGCCTCCACGTCGATGTCGGGTGGCGGACATGGTGGCACGGCCGGGCCACCGAGGATGCGCACGCCGCCCACGTCGCCGGTGAGCACCGCGCCGTCGACGCGGTAGGCGATGTGGTGGCTCGCATGCCCGGGCGTATGGAGCGCCTCGATGGCGAGGTCACCGATGCGCAGCACCTCGCCGTCCGTCACGGTGCGCAACTGTCCGGCGGCAATGGGCTCCAGTCGGCCCCACAGACTGTCCATCTGGTCGCCGTAGATCTTGCGGGCGGAGGCGAGCAGCTTACTGGGGTCGGCGAGGTGGGGTGCACCAACCGGATGCACGTAGACGGTCGCCCCGTGCGCGGCGAGGCGCCACGCGGCGCCGGCGTGGTCGAGGTGAATGTGGGTGAGCAAGACGTGACGGACTGCCTCGGGCGTCGTGCCCGCCTCACGCAGCGCGCGGACGAGCGCGGGGTAGGTCGAGTCGGGGCCGGTCTCGATCAAGACCGGCCCGTCGCTCGAGCGCAGCAGAAACGCCGCGATCGTCCCTTCCCTCCAAAAGTGAAGGTCGAGGATCCGGATCGCTTCCGGCTTCGCTTTAGACGAACTCTGGCTCGTGGTGGTCTCCTCCTCCCTCGACAACGGGAAGGCAGCCTGGCGTATTCGCAGGCCACCGTGTGAATGGTGCGTTTGCCCCGTTGTTTGGGCGCCCGGGGGGTCTCCCCCCCCCCCCCCCGCGGCTGGCTGTTGTCATCGACGTGCGATGGCCCGATTGAATCAGCGTTCCATGACCATCTTCTTGATCACCTCGACCACTTCCGGGTTCATCAGCGTTTGCACGTCACCCACCTTGTCGGAACGGTTCGAGAGCACCGCCAGCACCCGTCGCATGATCTTGCCGGAACGGGTCTTGGGCATGTCGGGCACGATGTAGACGTCCTTAGGCCGGGCGAACTTGCCGATGTTGTCCTCGATCGCCTTCTTGACGGCCTCCTCGATCTCCTTGCTTGGCTTGATCCCAGGCTTGAGCGCGACGTAGACGTCAGGGATCTTGCCCTTGAGCTCGTCGTTGCGCGGGACCACCGCCGCCTCGGCCACCTCCGGCACCACGAGGCAGCAGGACTCGAGCTCCTTCGTGCCCAGGCGGTGGCCGGCGACGTTGATCACGTCGTCCACACGACCCAGGATGCGGAAGTAGCCGTCCGCCGCCAGCACTGCCGCGTCACCGGCGAAGTAGGGCCAGTCCCGCCAGTCCTTGCTGTCCTTCTTCTTGTTGTACTTCGCGAAGTATGTCGATACGTAGCGGGCGCGGTCGCCCCAGATGGTCTGGAACATCCCGGGCCACGGATTGCGGATGCAGACGTTGCCCGCCTTGTTGGAGCCGAGCGGAAGCTCCTTGCCGTCCTCGTCGAAGACCACCGGGTGAATGCCCGGCACGCCGGGGCCGGCGCTGCCCGGCTTCATCGGGTGAATCGCCGGCATGGTGCTGCACAGGAACCCACCGTTCTCGGTCTGCCACCACGTGTCGACGATGACGGCCTTCTCCTTGCCGACGCTCTTGTAGTACCACTTCCAAACCTCGGGCTCGATCGGCTCGCCGACCGTGGTCATGTGCTTGAAGCGGTAGTTGTACTTTGCCGGCTCGTCGGGCCCGAGCTTGCGCAGCCCGCGGATTGCCGTGGGCGCCGTGTGGAAGATGTTCACACCCAGACGCTCGGCGATGCGCCAGGGGCGCCCGGCGTCCGGGTAGGTCGGCACACCTTCATAGATCACGCTAGTAGCGGCAAGTGCGAGCGGGCCGTAAACGATGTAGGAGTGGCCCGTGATCCAACCAATGTCCGCCATGCACCAATACACGTCCTCGGGATGGATGTCCTGGACGTACTTGGAGGTCCCGGTCACGTACGAAAGGTAGCCGCCGATGCTGTGTTGTGCCGCCTTCGGCTTGCCGGTCGTGCCGCTCGTGTACATGAGGAAGAGGATCCCCTCGGCCGGCATCGGCACCGGGTCGACGCGCTTGCCCACGTACTTCTTCAGCAGGTCGTTGACGATGAAGTCGCGCCCCTCGACGAGCTTGGTCTCCGACGAGTACGTGCCGGGGTGGCGCTGCCAGATGAGCACCTTGTCCACCTTCTGCCCGCCCTTTTCCGCGACGGCGATCGCCTCGTCGGCCTTGGCCTTGTGGTCGAGGAGCTGCCCGTTGCGGTAGTAGCCATCCATCGAGATGATCACGTGGCTCTTCGAGTCGGCGACCCGGTCGCCGCACGCAGTGCCGGAGAACCCGCCGAACACGACCGAGTGGATCACGCCAAGACGGGCGCACGCGAGCATGGCGACCGGCAGCTCTGGGACCATCGGCATGTGGATCGTCACCCGGTCGCCGGCCTTCAGGCCGGCAAAGTCCTGCAGCAAAGCGGCGAACTCGTTCACCCTCACGTAGAGATCCTGGTACGTGATCGAAACGGGATCGACGGTCTCGGGCTCGGGTACGAAGATGATCGCCGCCTTGTTGCGGTACTTGGCGAGGTGCCGGTCGATGCAGTTGTAGCTCGCGTTGATCTTCCCGCCGACGAACCATTTGAAGCAAGGCGCGTCGCTCGTGTCCAAGGTCGTGTGCCAGTAGTGGTCCCAGGACAGCAGATCCGCGTACTCCTTGAAGCACTCCGGAAAGTTCTCCAGGGCGAACCGCTTGTAGACGTTCTCGTCGGTCATGTTCGCCTGGGCGATGAAGTCTCGCGGCGGGTGGTAGTACCCCTCCTCTTTCCAGTGTACGGCTACCTCCGCCTCGCTTACTTCGGTTCCCTCTGCCTTCTTCTCAACCATTCCATTCCCCCTTTCACTTCAGCAGTGGCACCGGACTGTGGCCCAGAGGTGCCAGATTCGGTTGCCGGCCCCAGGGACCGGGTGTGATGGTTTCGAACCTCAAGAAAGTGGCTGGCGGTGCCATGCTTCACACCGACCCGTACCAGTACGGCATGAGCGAGTCCAACAGCCGGTCCGTGGTGCGCCGGTTGTGGGCTGCGATCTCCTCGCGCTGGGGAACCGGCGCAAACGCGGGGTTCGGATCGTGCATCGTGGCAGGCAGCTCGGCACCGAGCCGTTCCTGCCAACGCTGTCGCCACGGGACGGGCAGGTCGTTTGCGACCGGAAGGCCGTGAACGGTCAGGTACAGTAATGCCCAGACCCGCGGGACAGAGTGCACGTCGTAGCCGCCGCCCAGGGTGAAGAGGATCCTCCCCTTACAGAACTTATCGGCATACTCCAAGATCGTCTGGAAGATAGCCTCGTACGCCTGGGTGGTGAGGAGCAGATCAGCGAGCGGGTCGCCGGCGTGCGCGTCGGCCCCGGCCTGGACGACGAGAAAGTCTGGACGGAACCAGGCGAGGGCCTGCGGCACGACCGCCGAGAAAGCCCGCAAGTAGCTGTCCGATTCGGTGAACGGCGCGAAGGGAAGGTTGAGCTTCCGCCCCCGACCGTACAGCTTCCCGAGCTCGTGAACCTCGCCGGTGCCCGGAAAGAGGTACTGCCCCGACTCGTGCAGGCTGATGGTCATCACGGAGGGGTCGTCGTAGAAGATCGCCTGTACCCCATCGCCGTGGTGCACGTCGATGTCGAGGTACGCAACCGTCGCGCCGTGGTCGAGCAGGTACCGGATTGCGACGGCCAAATCGTTGTACACGCAGAAACCCGAGGCCCGGTCCCGCTGCGCGTGATGCATGCCGCCACCGAGCTGAATCACCATCTTCGCCTTTTCATAGAACAACAGATGTGCTCCCAGCAGCGTGCCGCCGACCAGGTACCGGGCAGCCGAATCCATCCCCGGAAAAACGGGGTTGTCGGGGGTGCCGAGGCCGAAACGGTCCGGATCGGTGATGCTCTCCCCACGGTCCGCCTCCTCGACCGCCGAGACGTACTCCTCGCTGTGGACGGTCAGGAGGTCCTCGCGGCTCGCTGGCTGCGGGGCCGTTGAAGTGACCGGGTGGCCGAGATCACCGAGGAGATCGAGAAGCATCTCGACCCGCACCGGGCTGAATGGGTGGCCCGGCCCAAAGTCGTAGGCCAGGTAGTTCGGGTCGTACACGTCGATCACCATGGGCTCTGCGCCGGCCAGAGCACGGCGAAGCCCTGGGCACGCAACTCCTCGGCTAGGAGCTTCACCTCGATCGTGGCCAAACGCAGAACGACCCGGACCTTACCGCCCGCGTCGGCCTGGGAGAGGATCGACCGAATGTTGACCTGCTTCGCCGCAAGAAACGATGTGAGGCGGGCGAGCTCGCCAGGATGGTCCGCGAGGCCGACCTCGAGGCGAGCCGAGGCCATCGACACGCCCGTGAGGCGAAGCAGGGCGTCCAGGAGATCGAGGCCGGTCACGATTCCTACCAACTCCTCGCCGGAAGACACTGGCAGACACCCGATCTTGAGCTGGCGCATCGTGCGCGCTGCCTCCTCCACCGGATCGAGTGGATCGGCGGTCTGTACCGGCTGACGCATCATTTTTTCAACGCGTGCCCCGGGAGAGAACGGCTTCGCGGATAGGGCACTGGTGGCGAGCCGCAGATCGCGGTCGGTCACGATCCCGACGAGTGCTCCCGCGCGCACGACCGGAAGGTGCCGGATCCCTTTTTCGTGCATGAGCGCGTAGGCGGACGCGAGCGTGGCGTCGGCACTTGTCGTCGCCACCGGGCTGGTCATGATGTCGCGCACGAGCACTTCCGTCACCTCAATTCCGTTGACCTGTCATCGTGTCCCCAACCCGGCGGCCGGCCACCCCAGAACAACCGCCGACCACCGCTTACCTTCCTTTCAACGCAGGACCTGGCGGGGTCAATCCCGGCGAACACCACGCCCGGAAGGAACCTCCTTCCGGGCGTTGACCAGTACCATGGCGCTCGTCAGGCTAACCGACGCGAGGACGGGAGGCATGCCTCCGCGACGTACCGGGGGCCTGACCCCGGCCCCCGCCAGACGGTCAACCCAAAGCATGTCCGTCAGAGGATCACCGGTCCAAGAGGCCACACCGTTCTGCCATACATCTCGTTGAGGACCTGCGCGAGGCCGGTGTAGACGGCGGAGAGGCCGCAGATGATTCCCTCGTAGCCGGCGACGAGTCCGATCGCCTCGCTGCCCGTCCACTTGTCCGCGGCGAGCAGGAAGAACAATATCGCCAGGCTCAGGAAGACGAACTGCAGCGCGCGGTTGGCGCGCAGCGTGCCGAAGAACATGATGAAGGTGAACAGGCCCCACATGAACAGATAGGCACCGAACGACGCACCCGAAACGGCGGGGACCCAGCCGAACTTCGGGATCACGATCAGACCAACGAGCGAGAGCCAAAACAGGCCATACGACAAGAACGCTGTGGTGCCAAAGGTGTTCTTCTTCTTGTATTCGAAGACTCCGGCGAAGATCTGGGCCATCCCACCGTAGAAGATGCCCATCGCCAGGATCATGCTGTCGAGCGGGTAGAACCCGGCGTTGTGGAAGTTCAGCAACACTGTGGTCAGGCCGAACCCGAGTAAACCAAGCGGCGCCGGGTTGGCGGTGGTGTCGTGCACGACGACTGTTTGCATCGGTTGCGCCTGCGACATTTCGCTATCCTCCCGTTTTCCCCTACCGATCGCCCACTGCGATACGTCTCCCCCACCGTCAATGCGCGCCAATGGCCTGCGGCGACCTCCTCTCTCGTGGGCGGAAGCGCAACCCTCGGGGACGTCCGGACGCGGTCGCAACGACACCGGCGCGGACCACGACCATCCTCCATGGCGCGGGCGCCGCAAGCGAGACCATGCTCGCCAACGAGCAATGCCCGTCACCGAAACGCACAAACCAGCGTCGCCTATGTTTGATGCTCTCCCCCCCGGAACAACCCAAGCCCACAGATGGCTAGTTACTGGTCCGCTTATAGTGCTCGAGGTTCGCGATGTCAAGCCCGGCCCGAGGACCCAGGTACAACGCGGCGGTTCACCCACCCCCGGGGCAACTTGCTCTCCGGCCGACCGGGCAAAGGCACGGCCGCACCGTCCGTGCTAAGCTGCCCTGGGAGCAAAACGATGAGACACCAATGGCGTTTTGCGTGTGCGGCGTGCTTGCTGGGGGCCACGCAGGTTCTCGCCGCGACCTCCCAGGTCCCCGTGGTGTTCGCCGTTGACACGAGCCGATCCCTCACCGTTGCGGAGCTCGCGGGCACGGGGCAGCTCCTTCAACGGCTGAGCGACACGATCGGCGTCGATACGCCCGGAGGTGCCGTCACCTTCGATGACGCGGCCCGCTGGTTGGCGCCAGTCGGTGCACCGCTCTCACGCGCCAGCGAAGCGTTGCGCGGCATCAAGCCGGCCGGGCACTTCACCGTGCTGCGCGACGCGCTCTTCCTGGTCGCCACGCAGCTCTCCGCCGGCGGGGTGATCGTGCTCGTCACCGATGGACGCGACGAGAACTCTGCCGCGACCGTCGAGGACGTCGCGCAGGTCTGTTCCCGCCACGGCGTGCGTATCGTGGCGGCGCCGATCGGCCGGTTGGTCGATGAGCGAGCGCTGCGCCGGCTTGCGCTCATTACCGGCGGGAGCTACCTCGGGAAGGGTGCAGGCATCGCACCGTTGACCCAGGCCGTGCAGGCGGCGCAACAGGCCACCGCCGCCCATCTCGCCGAAGCGAAGCCGGTCGCGACCGCGACGCCAGCGCCTCCGCCGCCGACTCCGATCGCGCCTCGACCGGAGCCCGCCGCCCGCAGCGCCTCGAACCTCCTGCTGCCCGCCGCGGTCGGCGCCCTCGTGATCGCCGCTGTTGCTGTTGGCGTGTACCTGCTGCGCCGCCGACCCGCCACGCGTGTGTGCCCGCGCTGCGGGTCCGTACTCGCGCCGTGGGAGACCGAGTGCTCCACCTGCATGATTCGCGAAGCCCAGGCACATCAAGCTGAAGCCAAGCCAGCCGCGGTCGCGGCGGCGGAGGAAGCCGAGCTGCCGCCCGAAGTGTTCGACCGGGCGCCGCTCCAGGACCAGTTGGACAAGACCTTCACACTGCAGGATCAACAGATGCTCACGGTGCGCGAGCCGGAGAAACCGCCGCGCTCCTATTTCCTCCCTGCTGAGGGGCCGTTTTCAGTCGGTCGGGCGGCCGGGGTCAACAGCTTGGTGCTCAACGACCCGACCCTTTCCGCGCAGCACTTCAAGATCGTCCCCAAGGATGGCGACCACTTCATCGTGGATCTGCGGACCACCAACGGGACGGTCGTCAACGGCGAGAAGATCCGCGCCCGCAAGCTGCACCCCGGCGACGTGATTCGCGCCGGCCAGGTGGAATTCGAGTATCGCATCCAGTACCGCCGCGTCACCTGATTCGCGCCCGGGCGCTTGTGCCGTCGCAGCGCGACGCCGCCAGCGTCCGAAGAGCGGCGGCGCCTGCGTCACGGCGAGTAGATGAGCGCTGCGATCGCCTCGAGCCCCTCGCGGTCGATGTCGTCGAAATGCGCGAGGTCGGTGGAGTCCCCGTCGAGCACCCCGACCACCCTTGCGCGGTTGTCCCGCAGCGGCACCACGATCTCGGAGCGCGAACGCGAGTCGCAGGCAACGTGGCCGGGGAAGACGTGGACGTCCGGCACGATCACGGTCACGCCGCGGTCGACCCCCGCCCAGCACACGCCGGCATGAGCGGGCAAAACCAGGCACGCGAGCGACCCCTGGTACGGGCCCACCGTCAGTTCACCGTCTTTAAGAAGATAGAAGCCGGTCCAGAAGAATCCGGAGATCTTGGCGGAGAGCAACGCGGCGGTCGTGCTCATGCGCGCGATCGGGTCGGGTGTGGCGACGAACAGTTCCCGCAACTGGGTCAGCACTCGCTGGTACCGCTCACGTTTGCGCTCCGCGTCCATACTCGGCTCCTCCTGCCTCAACCCTAGCTAGCGACGCCCCGCCAGCACCAAGGAAAGCGACGTGGCGAGTTGCACACCGGCAATCGCCAAGGCGGCGAAGAGCATTCCCGCCCACGGCAGGATGAGCAGACCAACGAGCAGTGCCGCGCCCGCCGCGCCGGCCTCGTCCGCCGCAAAGCCGCGCCCGATCCCGTGCCGGCCACGCGCGGTCCCTGCCAGCGTAGCAACTGAAGGGAACGATGCGCCGGTGAGAAAACCGGCCAGTACCAGCATCGGGACGATCGCGGCGCGAGGCCACGCAAGCGGCAGTCCGGCGGCGATGAGTCCCGACAACAGCGCGCCGAGACCCACGATCACGGCAAGGAACAGCCGCGGCGATACCGCACGTTTGCGCGCCCACCACGCCCCCACCGTCAAGCCCGCCATCAGCAGGGCAGACAACGCACCCACCTCGGTGTACACCGCACCGCGCGTTGCCTGCCACGCCGCCAGCAACAACAGCCACCACCCCATCGAGGCGAAACCCACCACCACCGCCGACTCAATTCCGAGCCGCGCCCGCGCGAGGCCCCGAACGAGCAGGAACGCCGCCACCGCGATCAGCGCGATGACGAGCGGCGCGACGCCGGTCCCCGCGAGCGCACGCGCGGCTACGAGCAGCGGTGGGCTCCCCCGCGCCTCGTGGAGGGCGGCGGCAAGCAACACCGCGCGCGGCCGAGCGGCGCGGTTGGGCGATGCAGTGTCCCGGCGCAGGAAGTCCGCCAGAGAGGGCACGCGTCCCGGGTCGACGAGGAGGCGCACCATCGCGGCGGGAAACTCCGGATCATTGATGCCTTGCGTCGCGACACGCTGCTCAAGGACCGCTGGGTCGACGCTGAGCTCGGCGTCGTCTGCGGTCCCCACGAGCAAGACCTCCTCGCCGGGTACCGCGACCACGCGAGGGAAGACCTCGTGCAGCGTGGCGCTCAGCACCGCGACCAAACGGCCGCCCGCGCCGCCGAGGTAGGTGTCCGAAACTCCAACGCGCACGACCAGCGCGCCGCGGGCCGTCAGCGCGTCGCGGCAGGCGCGAGCGAACTCCACCGTGCGCGTGCGGTTGCGGCGCAGCGTCGTGGGGTCGGGATCGGCGAGCAGGATCACGTCCCAGCGCGCGCCGGAACGCAGCGCCCCGAGCGGGTCGCCTCTCCAAACCGTCACCCGCGGGTCGTCGAGGGCCGCCGCGAGCGCGCCGCCGATCCAGCGCCGCAACAGGCGCGGCAGCGCTGGGTCCTCCTCGGCCACCGTGATGCGCTGGATGGGGTGGCGCAGGGCGGCGGGCAGACTGCCGTCCTCGAGGCCGCCAACCAGCAACACGCGGTGCGGCGAGGGAAGCAACAACAACGCAAGGTGCGTGCGAGCGCCCGCGCGGTAGGGATCGGGAAAGGCGCCCACGAACCGTCCGTCGGCGTACAGCGCCGCAGGTGAGCCAGCGGCGAGCTCCAAGCGCTGCTCGCGGGTGTCGCTCCACACGGCGAGCGCTCCGATCCGTCCCGACCAACGCCATCCCGCCCGCGCCAGCACCGTGTCGAACGGGGCGGCAGTGAAGACGATCGCGACGAGCGGCACGATGGCCAGCCAGCGGCGACCCTGGAGGACCAGCCAACCGGCAAGCGTGCAACCGGAGGCTGCGAGCAGCGTCACGCCCGCACCGAGCGGCGCGAGCACGAACGTGAACGCAGCGCCGCCGGCCATCGCGCCGCCGCTTTCCCACGCGTAGGCAAACGCGGCGGCGCTGTCCCCCGCCAACGAGGCGGCGAGCGAGGGAAAGCTCCAGCCTCCCGCCAGCGCCGCAGGGAGCACCGCCGTCACCCAGACCCAGACCGCGCGAGCGGTCGCGACCGCCTCGCCGCTCGATGCGCCGACCAATGCGGGCACCGCACGCAGCAGCACCACGCCACCCGTGGCGAGCACGAGCACGAGGCTGGGGCCGGCCGCCGCGAGCGCGGTGCGACTGGTGCGCGACCCCAACCAAGCGCCTGCGCCCATCCCCGCCAACCAGACCGCGAGCACCGCGCCCCAGGCCAGTTCGGAACCGCCCAGCGCCGCCATCGCCTCGCGCAGGAGCAGAGCCTGTGCGACCGCGGTTGCGAAGCCAAGCATCGCGAGCAAGAGCGGCGCGGCGCGCGAGGGGAACGGATGCATCGCTTGATTATCGCCCCTCACAACGAGAGCGCGGATGAAGCGCAGCGCCTCTTTCGCCTGGCCGGGGATCCCGTTGCCGCCGACGGCCACCGCCTCGGGCGCGCAGACGAGGCCGCAGCGGTGGCAACTCGCGGACTCGTCGCGGAGCGCTCGGGCACGCGTGCGGGCAGCGGTGCGATGGCGCCGGGTTGACAAAAGCTCGCCCTTGTTCCAGATTCAGAGCAGGGACCCTCGCCTTGGCTACCAACATGGATCGCTCGGGGAGTTCAAACCCGGTCGCCACGCGACGGTGGTGGAGGGCGGCGGCTTGATCTGCACCGAGGCCCCGCACTTCGACGTACTCGAGTTCGTCGGCGGGCGCGGCGCCCGCGTCATCAGCAAGGCTCACGATGCGCGCCTCAACCGAGTCGTTGCGCTCAAGCCCACTCCGAGATTGGCGCGTGTCAGCCACTCCGACCTCGGCGCGCTCCGTCTCCACGTGAGCAAGGTGTCAACCGCGCTGCCGAGGAGCGAGCAGGCTTTCGTCATCGACGACCACGTGCTGTGGGGCGACCTTGCCTCCGCCTCTCAGGTACCGAGCGCGAAGACGAAGAAGGTGCACGCCGGCTGCGCCCCGGTCGTGGCCGAGGCCGACAAGCAATCGCGTGTCAACCGGAGCGGTCCGCAACTTCTCGTCGACTTGCTCCATTACTGTGGTAGGTTAGAAGAGCAGCAAGAACGTGTGACATTGCTCGACACAGTCGCTACGACAGAACCGGTCGAGCCGAACCTGGCAGCCTGTAACGTGGAAAGCAACGAGGCTTGGACGAACGAAGAAGGGTGATCGGGTGGCTTGGCGAACGCCGGCACGCGCAAACTCGCGGGCATCGGTCAAGCCTGTCCCCGAGCTCCAAGGCTCGTGGCGCAACCAACGTTTTCAACGCCTGGCGGCGATCGGGCCGCCAGGCCGGTGAGAAGTAGCCAACGTCAACGCACCAGGGAAGGAGGAACAGAATGGTAGTGAAGAAGGCAGCGGCGAAGGGAAAGAAGTCCAAGGCCAAGGCGGTCACTGCGAAAGCTCGCGTGACCAAGAAGGCGAAGCCGGTGGCGAAGAAGAAGGCGGCGGCAAAGCCCAAGCCGAAGCCGAAGGCCAAGCCGAAGGCCAAGCCGAAGGCGAAGTCCAAGGCCAGGTGAGAACGCGCTCCTCCGGAAAGCCACGGGCCGGCGCGAGGGTCATAGCCAGGCGGCAGACCCTCGCGACCAAGCCGGACGAAGAGGGACATGTCGACATACTGGGGACGCTCTGCAGCCACGCCAGCGACGCAACGATTGAGCACGCGCATACCGGCGTCGCGTATCCAGTGGTCCCTAAGCCTGGGCTTTTCGGCAGCACGATTGGTAAGCCGATCGCGGTCCCGTTCGTGACCGGGACCGCGAAGACGTTCCCAATCGGCACTCGCATCAAGGCGGGGTGTTGCGACGCGGGCCAAGCGTTCGCCAAAGGCGGCTTTGACCCGCGGCTCATTCCAGGTCCCTAGCCGCCTCGCCCGTCGGTGAGGCATGCCACAGCCGCCCTCTTGTGGTAGCTGGTGGTGGTCTCTCTCGGCAATTGGAGATGGTTGGCTCTTCCCCGGCCCACCTCCTGAAGTAGGTGTCTCAACCGACACCACCGCTGGACAGCCAGACCTGCTGCGATGTCGGCATCGAAATACCCAAAGGTCGATCCCAACACGTAGGACGCCGCGGATGGGAACGGGCTGCTCCCTGATGGCCGTTGCGCCATCGCGGGGTCACGGCTCGCGCGGTCAGGGCTAGAATGAGTCGCCGCTGGCGAGCCAGCGCGAGGAGAGAAGACCATGGCGGAAGCGCAGCACGACCTCATCATCATCGGGTCCGGACCGGGCGGCTACGTGGCCGCGATTCGCGCCGGTCAGCTCGGGATCAACACCTGCGTCGTCGAGCGCGACCCGTTCCTCGGCGGCACCTGTCTTCATCGCGGTTGCATCCCAACCAAGGCGCTGTTGCACACGGCGGACCTCTTGCAGCAGGTGCGCGACGGCGCGCGCTTCGGCGTGGTCGCGGCCGAGTTTCGCCTCGACCTCAAGGCAGCTCACGATCACAAACGCAAGGTAGTCACCAAGAACTCAAAAGGGGTCGAGTTCCTCTTCCGCAAGAACAAGGTCACCTGGGTACAAGGCGTGGCCAAACTGGTTGGCGGCCACACCGTCGAGCTCGCGAAGCCAGACGGCACCACCGAGAGGCGAGCCGCCAAGCACGTGATTCTCGCGACCGGCTCGCGATGTGGCGACCTGCCGTTCCTCGCGGCAGACGGCGATCGCATGGTCAACTCCGACCAGATCCTCGAGCTCGCCGAGGTGCCGACTCGCCTGCTCATCCTCGGCGCCGGCGCGGTTGGAATGGAGTTCGCCTCGATCTTCGCGCGCTTCGGCTCACAGGTCACCGTCGTCGAGCTGCTCGATCGCGTGCTGCCGCTCGAAGATCCCGAGGTCTCGGCGGAAGTGGAGAAGGCGTTCCGCCGCCAAGGCGTGATCGTTCACACCGCGGCGCGTCTCGAAGAGGCCAGGGTCGAGGGCGCCGTCGTGCGCGCTCGCGTCGTCACCGCCAAAGGCGAGACGCTGCAGATCGAAGCCGACCGCCTGCTCCTCGCGGTCGGCCGGGTCGCCAACTTCAAGGGGATCGGGCTCGAGGTAACCAAGGTGCAGATCGAGCGGGGCCGCATCGTGGTGGACGAGTTCTGTCGCACCCATGAGGACGGCGTTTACGCCATCGGCGATCTCCTCAATGCGCCGTGGCTCGCCCACGTCGCATCGATGCAGGGCATCCTCGTAGTCGAGCACATCGCCGGCCTCGAACCCAAGCCGATCAACTACAACCAAGTGCCGTCGTGCACGTACTGTTGGCCGGAGGTCGGCACGATCGGCCTCACCGAGCCGCAGGCGAGGGAGCAGGGGTACGAGGTCCGCGTGGGCAAGTTCCCCTTCTCCGCGATCAGCAAGTCGGCGATCATCGGCGAGACCACCGGGTTCGTAAAGATCGTCGCCGAAGCGAAGTACGGCGAGATCCTCGGGGTGCACATCGTCGGCCCACACGCAACCGAGCTGATCGCCGAGGCCGAAGTCGCGCTGCGCGGTGAGCTGACCGCCGAGGAGCTCGTGCACACGATCCACGCGCACCCGACGCTGCACGAGGCGATCCATGAAGCGGCGGAAGCGGTGTACGGCGCCGCGATCCACATCTGAGGCCCAGCGCGTGAGGCGCGGCGGAAATGAGATTCGGGCGGAACGGTTTGTATACAGGCGGGGGTGGATATGCCGGTCAACGTGGTGATGCCCCAAATGGGTGAGTCGATCACCGAGGGAACGATCGTGCGCTGGTTCAAGGGCCACGGCGAGAAGGTCAACAAGGACGAGCCGTTGCTGGAGATCTCCACCGACAAGGTCGATGCCGAGGTGCCCTCGCCCGCGAGCGGCACGCTGACCAAGATCCTCTGCGGTCCGGGTCAAACCGTGGCCGTAGAGACCGTCGTCGGCGTCATCACGCCGGCCGGCGAGAGCGCCGAGGCAGCGCCCGCTCCGCAGTCGGAATCCGCCCAGCAGGCCGCGGCGCCGAGCACCGCCCCCGCCGCTTCCCCGCCCCCGGCGACGCGGCCTGCTGGGC
>JBIOGJ010000004.1:0-153502 GCA_044447965.1 Thermoanaerobaculales bacterium
ATCGAGAAGTACATGCGTGACGCCAAGATCACGCAGATCTACGAAGGCACCAACCAGATCCAGCGGGTGGTGATCGGCCGTGCCCTGACCCGGGAGGCGGATCAGATTGCCGGCCATCTCGCGGTCAAGATCGAGCACTTCCCGAAGGAGTAGGGCTTCAGACTACAGACTACAGGAACGACAGAAGATACAACGTGCCAGGTTGGGGGCTGTTCCTTCCTTGCCTGTAGCCTTGAGCCTGTAGCCTCTCGCAGAGCGAAAGGTGGTGGAGGCGGGGGGAATTGAACCCCCGTCCGGAGGGCCTGGGCCGTTGGTGTCTCCGTGCGCATCCCACGATTGGATCTCGCCGCGATGGCTGGACGTGGGCGCCCCACCGTCGCGACCAGCCCGATTTTTCTCGACCGCCGCCTCCGGGCACGATGGCGGTCCAGCCTGCTTTTGCGGCGTCGTGATCAGGTCCGCAGGCGAGGGCCGGCGATCACGGCGTGGCTACGATTAGGCAGCCAGTGCTAGCTCTGTGTTGGCAGCTATGTGTTTCCGCCTGATTAACGTGGCGGCGGACCACGGCACGCTGCCGACGACCCAACTGTCCCCCGTCGAACCCGGTACGCCCCCAGGTCGCGGATCAACACCAATGTACTACCATTCACGTCTCTTGACGAGGACTTGGCCACAGGGTACCGTATAGCTATGGGGGAGTTGGAACCTATCAGCGTCGTGGTTACCTCAGTGGGAACAGAGCAACAAGCGGTTGAGATCTCGGAAGAGCTCGTGGCCAGACGGCTGGCGACCTGTGTCAACATCGTTCCCTGCTTGCGCTCGATCTACCGCTGGAAGGGCAAGATCTGCGAGGACACCGAGTACCTGTTGCTCATCAAGACCCGTCGCGTCCTCTTCGCTGCGGTTGGTGAAGCCATTCGCGAGATCCACTCCTACGAACTTCCGGAGATCCTAGAGTTCCCGGTCGCGTCGGCTGAGCCCAACTTCCAACGCTGGGTCGTGGAGATGGCAACCGGCATACCGGATACCGAACCGGAGCTCGAAGCCGAGCCCTCCTTCGACTGATCCCTGCGCGACATTGTTGCCGGCAGAACCGGCAACAATGTGATTGGCTACGCGCCTCTACCGATTCATTCTCAGCACCTGGTTGCCTCCTCCTTACTGACGTCGTACACTCTCGTGGGCGAGGCTTCGCTCCTCAGCCCGGAGGGTCATGTCATGAGCAAAGTGGGTTGCATCGCCGGCGCTCTTCTCCTCGTTCCGTCGCTGCTGCTCGCCCAAGGAGCTCAAGGACGCATCAAGGGCATGATCAGCGACAGCAAGGGAAGACCGATTAAGGGCGCCAAGATCACCGTGACCTGTCCGGAGATCCCCAAATTCCACCGCGAAGTCATCAGCGACGACCAGGGGAAATGGGCGACGCTGGTCGTCGACGGCACCAAGCAATACACGTTCCACGTGGCAGCCGCCGGGTATCAAGAGGGAGAGCAGATCGCAAAGCCGCGCCTCGCCGACACTCTGGAGCTCAACTTCACCCTCACCAGCCTTGAGGACCTGCGCGCAGTGGCACAGCAGGCGCAGCTTGAGCAACCCGGCATCAAGCAGCTTCGCGAAGGCCAAGAGTTGGCCGAGGAAGGCAAAACGGCGGAAGCCCGGGCCAAGTACGCCGAGGCCGTTGCTGCCAAGCCGGACCTCTACCTCGCCTGGGAGCTCATGGGTGACATCGACCAGAAAGCGGGCAAGAACGACGACGCCCTTGTCGCCGCAGAGAAGTGTCTGGCGATCAAACCAGAGTTCCCACAGTGCTTGGCGCTTGGCATGAACGCCGCACAGGCGAAGAAGGACAACGCGCTCTTCCAGAAGTATGCAACGGCCTACAAGAACGCCAACCCGACCGATCCGGTGGTCTACTTCAACGAGGCGGTGCCGCTCATCAACAAGGGCGACGACGCCAAGGCGCGACCGCTGCTCGAGAAAGCGCTCGAGGCCGACCCGAACTATGCCGACGCCATGTTCCAGCTCGGCATGGTCCTGTTCCGGTCCGGCGAAACGCCCAAGGCCAAGGAGCTGTTGCAGAAGTTCATTGCGGCAGCGCCAAACCACAAGGAAGTCCCCACTGCCAAAGAGATGCTGAAGTACATGTAGAGACGACGAGCGGGGCTCGGGGAGTGCGCTCCCCGAAAACGAATTGGACGCGGCGGCCCGAGTGGCCGCCGCCGTGTGTGCCTCGACGAGGGCAGTCTGGGGCACCTTCCGGCCCCATCGCGGTTCGACCCTTGCCTTGCCGCCCGGGCAGCTACTCTGGCACGTCGAACGGGGTCTGCTCGCGGACCTCGGTGACGCGGTTTGCCTCGTCGACCAGCACGATCCGGGCGCAGTGGTGCGGGACATCCTCGCGGTCGAGCTGGCAGTACGCCGCGATGATCACGAAGTCGCCCTGCTTGGCGAGGTGGGCCGCCGCGCCGTTGACGCCGATTTCGCCGCTTCCTGCCTTGGCGGCCAGGCAGTAAGTGGTAAACCGCGTGCCGCGCGTGATGTTGTACACGCCGACCTGTTCCAGCGGCAGCAGGTCGGCGGCCGCGAGCAGGTCACGATCAATGCTGATCGAACCCACGTAGTCGGGGTCGCAATGGGTGACTTCCGCACGATGGATCTTGGCACGCAAGAACGGGCGCATCATCCCAGAACCTCCACGGTGAGGTTGTCGATCAGACGCGTATCCCCCACCCTCGCGGCCACGGCAAGCAAGACGCGACCGACCGCTGTTGCGGCTGGTTGCAGCGTCTCGGGGTGCACCGCGGCCGCGTACTCAAGGAGCATCATCGGCTCGCGGCCGACTTCACGGGCGATCATCGCTTCCACGACCGCACCCCGACGCTCACCGCTGCGCAGCGCCGCAGCTCCCTGCTGCAGGGCGTGGTGGAAGACTTTCGCGGCGGCGCGCTGCGCCGGGTCGAGGTACGCGTTGCGAGAAGAGAGCGCGAGACCGTCCACCTCGCGCACGGTAGGGACCACCTCGACGCGGACCGGAAAGTTGAGGTCATCGACCATGCGCCGAATGACCGCCACCTGTTGAGCGTCCTTGGCCCCAAAGATTGCAATCTCGGGCTGCACGATGTTGAAGAGCTTCGCCACCACAAGCGCCACGCCGCGAAAGTGGCCAGGGCGATGCGCCCCGCAAAGACCGTCGGCCAGACCAGGGAGGTCGATCACCGTTGCCGGTGGGCGCGGGTAGACCTCCTTACTCGCCGGGGCAAACAGGAGTGCCACACCTTCTTGGGCCAGGAGCGCGCGGTCGCGCTCGAGATCGCGTGGGTAACGGGCCAAGTCCTCTCCCGGGCCAAATTGTGCCGGGTTGACGAAGACGCTCGCCCATACCTCATCCGCGACCTCCTTGCCGCGCCGGACCAGGGCGAGGTGGCCGTCGTGAAGCGCTCCCATTGTGGGTACGAACGCGATCCGCTTGCTCTCGCGGTGCAGCTCTTCACGGCGAGCGCGAACTGCAGCGATGGTGGTCACCAGCAGCATGCCTAACGCTCCTTCAGGCGCTTCTCGAGCGCCGTGGCAAAGCCGGCCGCCGAGGGGTAACACTCGGCCTCAGCTGGGTAGCGGTGCGCGCGGACATCCGCGGCGAATGCCGCGATCGCGCCCTGTGCCACCTCGGCAAGGTTCGCATACCGGCGCACGAAACGCGGCAGCGGCGGCGGCGAAAGGCCAAGCACGTCCGCCGACACCAGCACCTGACCGTCGCATTGTGGGCCCGCGCCGATGCCGATTGTGGGGATCCCAACAGCCCGCGTGATCGCCGCGCCGAGCGGCGCGGGAACCGCTTCGAGCACGAGGAGAAACGCCCCGGCCTGTTCGATCGCTCGTGCTTGCTCGACCAGTGTCACCGCCTGCTCGACCTGCCGCCCCTGCACGCGGTAACCACCGAGGAGGTGCAGTGATTGCGGGGTCAAGCCCAGGTGACCGACCACCGGCACTCCGGCGGCGCTGATGGCGGCGATCTCCCCGACGCGTGGACCTTCGAGCTTGACCGCCTTGGCGCCGCCCTCGGCGACCAAGCGACACGCGTTGCGTACCGCTTCCGCAACGCTCACCTGAAACGAGCCGAACGGCATGTCCGCGACCAGCAAGGCGCGCCTGACGCCGGCTGCGGCCGCGCGGGTATGATGGATCATCTCCTCGAGCGTGACGGATAGGGTGTCGGGGCGGCCCAGCACGGCCATGGCGAGGGAGTCTCCCACCAAGACCACGTCCACCCCAGCAGCGTCCGCGACGCGTGCCGACGGCTCGTCGAACGCGGTGATCATGACCAGCCGCCGCTTGCCTTTGGCGGCCATCAGACCGGGCGCGGTCACCGGCTGGTCCCGGTCCTGGGCCCTCGGCCTCCTGGCCCGGGTGGAGGCTCTCGCATCTGCCCCCTGATTGCGATTGCGTTTCTTTGTCTCCATCGGTCCCTCCGGGCCGACGGATCCGGACGAAGTCGGGTCACCGTTGCCACGCAATCGGCGCCCCGTCCTGCGTTAGGCGGGCGGCGGTTGATTGCCCGTCTCGGTCCTAGCCGGATCCGAGCGGTACGTACACCTGCGTCCCTTGACGGGTGCGGGCGATCTGCAATACCAGGTTGTCGAAGTCCTCCGGGTTGTTGACGAAATCGATCTCGTCCGTGTTCACGACCAGCAGGGGCGTGTCGGCATAACGGAAGAAGAATGCGTTGTAGGCGTCCTTGAGACGGACGAGGTAGTTGGGATCCATGCCGCGCTCAAACTCGCGACCGCGCATGCGAATACGCTTCAGGCAGGTCTCCACGCTTGCCTCGAGATAGATGACCAGGTCGGGCTTGGGAAGACGCGCCGTGAGGAGCCGGTAAAGCCGGTCGTAGAGGCGGAACTCCTCATCGTCAAGGTTCATGCGCGCGAAAATCCGGTCCTTGGGCATCGTGTAGTCCGCGACCACCAGACGGGTGAAGAGTTCCATCTGCGCAAGCTCGACGTGCTGCTGGTGGCGGGAGAGGAGGAAGAACAGTTGCACCTGAAACGCCGCGCCTTGGCGGCCGCGATAGAACGGCTCGAGGAACGGGTTAGCAACGTCCTCCAGGATCTTCACCCCCTCGAAGCGGGACGCGAGCAGCTCCACGAGTGAGGTTTTCCCAACGCCGATAGGCCCTTCCACCGCGAGGTGCCGCGCCGCGAGAGAAACGTCGCTCATGCGCGGCCAATCATATCAAGGAGGTAGAGCACAAACATCAGGACCGACAAGACGCCGTTGGCGGTGAAGAAGGCAGTATTGAGCCGATCGAGCCGCCCTGGCGCCACTAGGGAGTGCTGCCACACGAGCAACGCTGCCGCTGCCACCACCCCTGCCCACAACCCCCATCCGGCCGAGACCATGAGGGCAAACGCGGCGAAGCCCAGGGCCGCGACGGCGTGCAGCATGCGCGCAACAGCAATCGCCCGCGCGGCGCCCAACCGCGCCGGCAGCGAGTAAAGACCCCAGGCGCGGTCGAACGCTTCGTCCTGAAGCGAGTAAAGGACGTCGAAGCCGGCCACCCAGGCGGTAACCGCCACCATCAATACCAGAGGCGCAGCGGTAAGCGATCCGCGCACGGCGAGCCAGGCACCGACGGGCGCGGCCCCAAGGCTCGCGCCCAGCCAAAGGTGGGAGAGCGCGGTGAATCGCTTGCTGTACGAGTAGGCCAGCACCCATCCCAGG
The DNA here is from genome assembly GCA_044447965.1 of Thermoanaerobaculales bacterium. Taxonomy (GTDB): domain Bacteria; phylum Acidobacteriota; class Thermoanaerobaculia; order Thermoanaerobaculales; family Thermoanaerobaculaceae; genus DATIYW01. The sequence continues at coordinate 5,716 of JBIOGJ010000004.1, forward strand.
GCAAGCGGTGCAAGCGCCAGACACAACGGGTTCAAAAGCCAAGCCGCCCCGACCAGTGTCGCTGCCCCCCCGATGACCATCGTCCATGCGAATCCGCGCCGCAAGCGTCCGGCCGGCAGCGCTCGAGCTGCGGTGCGGGGGTTGTGCGCATCGATCTGATGGTCCGCAATCCGGTTGAAAGCCATCGCCGCGGTGCGCGCCCCGACCATGGCCAGCAAGATCAAACCGAGCACCGGCCAGCTCGGCAGGCCGCGTGCGGCCGCCAGCATCGAAATCAAGGCAAACGGCAGTGCAAACACGGTGTGCGGCAGCTTGACGAGTTCGGCCGCTTCTCGGGCGGCGTGCAGCAAGGTCACACTTGGCCCTTCCACCGCAGGTCAGGACGGTCGAGAGGCAGACCCAACAGATCAAGCAAGCGCATGCAGTAGTGGTCGACGAACCGTACCATCTCGTCGCCCCCGAGGTAGAACGCCGGCATCGGCGGGACCACCGTCGCCCCCGCTTGGGTAAGGCGCAGCAGCGCGCGGAGGTGGATGGCAGAGACGGGACTCTCCCGAAAACCGAGCAGCAGGGGCCAGCGTTGCTTGAGGGCGATGTCGCCCAAACGTTGGCCCAGACCGCGGGAAACACCGGCGGCAAGCGATCCGGCCGTAGCTGCGGAACAGGGGAGGATCACGACCCCACGCAGCAGGTGCGAGCCCGAGGCGATCGGCGCCGTCAAGTCCGCCTCCGCCCACGCGTGGACCTTGGCACGTGCCACAGCGGAGAGCTGCAAGCCCTGGACAAAGCCTTGGCCGGTCGCCCTCTCCTTGCCGAGCTCGTCCGCAATCACCAGGCGTGCGCCATCGGAAAGCACGATATGAAGAGCCGACACCTCGGGATGGTCGATCGCGAGCTCGGCGAAGCGCACCGCCAGACGACTGCCGCTGGCCCCAGTCACTACGAGCGCTAATTCAACGGCCACGCGCACCTCCGAGGCGGCGAACCAGCTCGAGCCGCCTCATGCCCTCCTCGCAGAAACGTCGCAGCGTGCCAAAGCCCTGCCGTCGATACAGGCGCACCGCCCCGGCGTTGGAGCAATCCACCTCGAGCGAGAGCCATGCCGCATCGGCCCGGCGTGATCGAGCAATCGCATCGGCCACCAGCCACCGGCCGAGGCCGCGCTGGCGGTAGGACGGAGCCACCGCCAGCGAGGCGAGCGCCGAGGTCGGCCGACCACGGATCAGGACGCTCGCGGCGACGATGGCATCCTCATGGGTGATCACGACGGTGTGCGATTCTCGCGCGCACAGAACCTCCCACCAAGCCCGTCTGGACCATGCCCGACGACCAAAGCAGAGGCAGTCGAGAGCCACGAGCGCACCGTGGTCCGCGCATCGCGCACCTCGACACGACAAAATGCCGAGGCTGTCAGGATCCTCGTCAGGTGTACGCGTTCTCGTACACGCCACGGTCCCGTCTTGAGCAGGCAATACGCCTCCAACTGGCATAAAAGCTTACCACCGGTGGCTTCGCGCTCCTCTTCATGGGTGTTACGCAAGCTATTTAAACCACATAACTTACACAGCAATTTCGAGATTGGCACGGTCCTCGCTCCCCGACGGATCGGAGGTGAGCGATGGACCAGGGACCCTAGCGAGGCAAACGAGTCATGGAGCACGCGACAAAAACCCATAAGAGGCCAAGACAAGAACATCGGAACAGATCGAAAGGAGAAAGGCAATGGCAAAACAGATCTTGATCGGAGTCATGCTGGTGGCGATGGTGGCGGGCAGCACTCTCGCGGCCACCGCGGCCGCCCCGCAGGTGAACATCAACACGGCAACGGCAGATCAACTGAAACTGCTGCCCCGCGTCGGCGCCTCCCTCGCTCAACGCATCATGGAGTTTCGCGCCGTCAACGGGCCGTTCAAGGCAGCCGAGGAACTCGCCCGTGTCAAGGGAATCGGTGAGAAGAAGTTCGCCCTACTCCAGCCCCACGTGTGCATCAGCGGCCCCACCACCCTGAGCGAAAAGGTGAAGGTGCCACGGGCGGCGAAAAGCGGGAAGAAGGCGACGAACTGACGCGTGACGCAAACCTGAAGCGATACGGGGTTGCGTCCTTAACAACAACAGAAGAAGTGGCGTGGACGGGATGGGGGCGGCGCAAGCCGCCCCCAACATCCTGGAGGCGGTGATGAAAGACCTGCGCGGATTCTCATTCACGGAAACGATGGTGGCAGTAGCGCTCATTGGCTTGGCTGCGGCAGTGGCAATGCCGAACCTCGCTGAAACCCGGCGCAGGGTCGATCTCCAGCGGCTCGCGAAGCAGGTCTATGCCGACGCGATGAACTGCCGGATGGAGGCATTGACCTCGTGTCGCAACGTCGGGCTCGTGTTCGCAGAAAGCAACGGCCGCTGGTTCTATACCCAGGTCGCGGATGGCGACAACGACGGGGTCTCGCGGGAGGACTTCGTGCGCGGCATTGACAAGCCTCTCGGGCCAAGAATCTGGCTTGAGTTCCTCAGCGCCGGCACCCATGTCGGCGTGCCTCCAGCTTGGCACGTTCCCGACCCATCCGGCGATGGGCTGCTGCCCGGAGAGGGACTACGCATTGGCAGTAGCCGAATCATCAGCTTCTCGCACATTGGCCACGCGACAGCATCGACGGTTTACTTCAACGATGGCAAGGATCGCATGCTGGCCATCCGCACCAACGGCGACACGGGACGGATTCGCGCCTTGCTCTGGCAACGGGGCTGGCAGCAGTGGCAGGAGGTTCCCTTGTAAGACACCCATGCCACCCCACGAGATGCTCGATGCCCACATGGCGTTGCAACGAGACCGCGGGGCTCAGCTCAGCGGAACCGATCGCTGCGGGAGAATGAGCGCATCCTCACGGCTCGCATTGCGGGCCACTCGGACGGGGCCCGCGACCACGCAGCGCCGCAGCACGCAGCCCCGCCCAACCGTTGCGCCGGCGGTGAGAACGCAATCGATAACACGGGCGCCACCCTCGATCCCGCACCCGGCGCCGACCGCGGAGTTCTCGATCACGGCGCCGGCGGCGACGTCTGCCCCGGGATGGACCCACGGGACACCAGCCAGAAGCTCCACCACCAGCCGGCGGTATGCTTCGGGGTCGCCGGCTTCGCGCCACCGCCCGTGGAGCCGGACTCCGCACAACCTGCGTTGGCCGCGCAGCTCGTCCCACAGCGCCGCCATCTCGCCCGGGGGGGGCGGAAGGGACTCCAACACCCTTGCCCCAAGGATCTGAAAACCGGTGAAAACCAACCCTCCCCCGCTGTGACTTTCACCGGGGGGGATGAACCGGCTCACGCGCCCATCACGCTCAAGAATCACCGAGCTCCACCGCCTCGGGTCCGGGTGGTCCGCGAGCCCGAGCACGACCGTGTTCTCCTCCGTGGCCGCTACGAGCGGGGCGAGGTCGAGCTGTGTCCAGGTGTCGGAGTTGGCAACGAGCAACGGCCCCGGGCCGAGCAACGGCCGAGCTGCCGCCACACCGCCCTGCCCTCCCAGCAGCTCGGGCTCCCACGAGAAGAGCGGCGACGACGGTGGACTGGCGCGGGCCGCACGTGCAACCTGCTCGGGGTGGCGGTGCAGGTTCACGACCACCCTCTCGCAACCGGCCCGCCGCAACTGCGCGAGCGCGCTCGCGAGCAGCGGCCGGCCCAACACCTCAAGCGCCGGCTTCGGGACCAAGGAGCTCAACGGCTCCATTCGTTCTCCCCGGCCCGCGGCGAGAAGCATGCCGTTCATGGCGGCATGATAGCCGCCAGGTGCGACAGGCTACTAGGTGAACACCATGTCTTCCGGGGCGTTGGGATGCCTCGAGCGGAACGCGCGCCAGAGGTCCAGATACGTCAGCGCGACCGCGTCCGCTGGGTCGAGGCCAAGACGTTGCGCGGCTGGTCCGAGCGCGGCAGCCTCGCCCTCCACCTCGATGAACGAGCCGATGGGCGTCTCGTCCAGACATACCTGAAGACCGGCGAACGACCATGTTTCCCGCCGCTTCTGGTAGCGTCGGACCGGGGAAAAACCGAGCGCCGCAAGGATCGCCAGTATTCCCTCCGCGCTTTCGACTGCGGTCTCGAATTCAGGCCGGCTCTTGACGCCTCCCTTGAACTCGCCGGGTTCCTTGAAGGTCAAGAGTGTCGTCCCGCCGCAACAGCGCAGCCTGAGCAATCGACCAGCGCGGCGCAGGGAACCACCCGAGTCGTCCAACACCCAGTTGTCCTCGAGGGTGGCTTCGAGCAGCCGCGTGGCGCGGCTCACGATGAGGCGTTGCCGCACTGCGGCAAGGCTGGCGACCGGGATCTTGATCTCCGTTTCCAACATCACCCCTCTCGCGCGGCTAGTATAGGCGCATGCGTGCAGCGGTCTTCGGGACGGCCGGCCACATCGATCACGGCAAGACGGCGCTCGTGAAGGCCCTCACCGGGGTCGATTGCGACCGTCTCGCCGAGGAACAGCGCCGCGGCATCACACTCGTGCTCGGCTTTGCCGCTCTGCCGGACCCACAGGGCGAAGTGGAGATTTCGCTCATCGACGTGCCCGGCCACGAGCGGCTCGTCCACACCATGATCGCTGGGGCGGCGGGAATCGACCGCGCCCTGGTTGTGGTAGCAGCAGACGAAGGTCTAATGCCGCAAACGCTCGAGCATCTTGCTGTCCTCGACTTGCTGGGCGTCCGCGGCGGGGTCGTCGCGCTGAACAAAGCCGACCTGCTTGACGCGGACCTCATCGAGGGGCGGCGCCGCGAAGTTGAGGCGTTCCTTGCCGGCGGTCCATTCTCCGGAGCGACGGTCATACCGTGCTCCGCGGTCACTGGGATGGGCCTGCCTCGCCTGTTGGACGAGATGCTGGCTTGCGCCCGCGGTGTCACCCGCGGTGAACAACGTCATCGCCCATTTCGGCTCGCGGTTGACCGCGCCTTCTCCACGCGGGGGGTGGGAACGATCGTGACCGGTACCGCCCACTGGGGCACGGTTCGCGTCGGCGATGAGCTGCGAGCGCTCCCTGGGGCGGCGAAGGTGCGGGTGCGTGGCCTACAAGTTCACGGGGAAAGCCGACCGGCAGGGGAGGCGGGAGAACGAGTGGCGTTGCAGTTGGCTGGCGCCAGTGTTGCGGACCTGCCGCTTGGCGAGCAACTCCTCGCTCCGGGTCCGTGGCGGGCAAGCCAACGCCTCGCGGTTGATCTCCGCCTCCTCGAAGCTAGAGCCTCGCTTGCGGAAGGCGACAGCGTCTGGCTCCACCTTCTCGCCACGCGCGTGATAGCGAAGGTCGAGCGTCTTTACCCTGCACCGTTGCGGGGTCGTGCCCGGGGACGAGGTGTGTTCCGCCTTGCGCGGGCGCTTTTTGCGGCCCCAGGTGATCGCGTCGTGCTCCGCCGTCCTTCGCCTGCGGACACAATCGGCGGCGGTGAGGTCCTCGACATCGCGCCACCGAGACTGCGACGCCGCGATGCGGTCGCCCTCGCTCAGCTCGCGCAGCCGTGGCCGGATCCCACGCCAGCGTTGGCGGCTTGGATCCTCAACGCTGGGCTGGCTGGGGCAGAGGGTGGGCAACTCGCCGCCCGCCTCGGCATGTTCGAGGAAGGTGTCGAGGCGGCGCTCGGAAAGCTACTCGCGGACAAGGTGGCACTTCTCGCGCGCACCGTTCCGGCGACACTGGTGCATCGGGACGCTCTTGCTGCGGTCATCGAGCGAGCGAGAGCCGTCATCGCAGAGGCGGGAAACGTAGGCTCGCCGCTCCCGGAGTTCGCCTCTCGCGTCGTCCCCCGCCCGGCGCAGCGCTTGCGTGAATTCTACCTAGCGGAACTGCGCCGCACGGGAATGTTTCGCGAGGTTGCGGGACGTGTTACGGCAGCCGACGCGCTACCGCTCGCGGATCCGCTGGCCGCAAGTATCACCGAGCTGTACCTACGCTCGGGCTTCGCGGCGCCCTCACCCGCCGAGGCGGCGCTCAGCCTGGGTGCAGATCCACGAGTCGTTGAAGGCATCGTTCGCTTCCTCGTCGAGGGCAAGCGCTTGGCACGCATCGGCGGCAAGTGGATCCTCCATCGGGAGGTGCTCGACGAGGTCGTCGCATCGTTGCGCGAGTGGGGCAGGCAAGACTTCGACGTAGGTGAGTTCAAGGAGCGCTTTGCTCTCACTCGGAAGCTGGCGATTCCGTTGCTCGAATGGCTCGACTCGGAGCGTGTCACTCGGCGGGAGGGCGAGCGTCGGCGGGTGCTGCCGACGCGCGCGGGTAGCAAGCCTGGCGCGTAACCCGCACGGCGTCGGCGCGGAGGTCACCAAGCCGCACTTCCACTTCACCGTTGAGTTCTACCCAGCTCGGTGCCGGTCCCGTCGCATTTGCGGCGGGGCGGAAAAGCCACCCCGCCATCGAGGTCAGCAGCCACTTGCGGAGGCCATCCGGCCAGGAGAGAAACACAACCCGCTCGGCGTGACCCTCCGCACTGACAGCGACCAACAGCTTCACGGGTTGGCGCCACGTATGCCCATCCAAGCGGGCGCGGAAGCGCTTCGGGGTAGGGAGCTTCTCCACGCTGTCGAGGCTGGTGGCCGGGAGTGCAAGATCGCGGGGATCGGGCACGGGCGCCGACGGGGCTTCTGCGACCGGGGGCGCGGTAGGATCGGGCGCAGCGCCGTCGAGGTGCACGACCCGTCCCTCGTCGATGCGACCCTTGAGGTCGATGCCCAGTGGGAGCCACACCGGAACGTCGCCGCCGTGAGCCCGCGCCGGGGTAAACCGCGTCTCGAGCAGTCCCTCCTGCAACTCAGTCCCGAGGCCCGGCCACGGCAGTCGGGTGAAGACCGCCCGACGACAGGCACCCTGGGCGTCGATATACGCAGCCACCTCGACGCTGAACAGGTCGGCGAATTTCTCGCGCAGCGGGGTCGAGTTCGGTGCGGGGGGCGATACCACCGCGATCGCGAACGGGCTCGTTGGTGGGATTGCCGGCAGCACGATCGGGACGGGAACCGCGGTATCCACACGTTGCTCCCACGGTTTCTCGGCCTGAGTTTGCGCAGCGAGCAAAACGGTGGCGAGAATTATCAGGCGGCGCATGTGCTCATCTTACCCCTTCGCCTCGGCCCAGGAAGCGCCCATGCCGACATCCACCCTCATCGGCACGCGCAATGTCGCTACCTTCTCCATCGTCTCTCGCGTCAGTGTGGCGACCACGTCCGCGCTGTCCTTTTCGACTTCGAGGATGAGCTCGTCGTGAACTTGAAGCAGCAAACGGGCGGGCAGGCGCCGCAGGGCAAGCTCGCGGTGGAGCCGAATCATCGCGATCTTCATCAAGTCGGCAGCCGTCCCCTGTACCGGGGCGTTGATCGCCTGGCGCTCGGCGTTGCCCCGCACCTGGGAGTTGTGCGAGTCGAGGCCGGAGATCCAGCGGACGCGTCCAAACAACGTCGAGACCTTCCCCGTGGTGCGCGCCTGCTCCTTGGTCGAATCGAGGAACTCCCGTACCCGCGGGAGACGAGCGAAGTAAGCATCGATGAAACGCTGTGCCTCCGCTGTCGCGACGCCCAGCTCGCGCGCTAAGGAAAAGGCGCTCATCCCGTAGATCAGCCCGAAGTTGATCGTCTTGGCGGCGCGCCGCTGATCCGGCCCTACCAGCTCAGGGGCGACGCCAAACACCAGGGCGGCGGTCGCGGAGTGAATGTCCTCACCCGCGGCGAAGGCCCGCTCGAGGGCGGGGTCCTGCGACAGGTGCGCGAGCACGCGTAGCTCGATCTGCGAGTAGTCGGCGGCGAGCAGGACCTGACCGGGGTCGGCCACGAAGGCACGCCGTACCTCGCGCCCCATCTGGGTGCGCACCGGGATGTTCTGTAGATTCGGATCCGAGGAGGACAGACGTCCGGTGGCCGCGACCGCCTGGTTGAAGCGGGTGTGAACGCGCCCGTCGGCGCCGACCTGGCGCGGCAGTGCGTCCACGTAGGTTGATTTCAATTTGCTTTGCTCGCGGTACTCGAGCAGCAGCGCAGGCAAGTGGTGGCCACGGACGGCCAGCTCGGCTAGAACGTCGGCGTCCGTGGATGGCGCCTTGGTTTTGGCCGTGCGGCGCAGCACCGGCAAGCCCTTGCGCTCAAACAGCACCTCGGCGAGCTGCTGCGGGGAATTGATGTTGAAGCTTTCACCCGCCTCCCCGTGGATCTCTCTCTCAAGCTCGGCAAGCGAGGTGGTCAATCTCCCGCTTAGTTCGTCAAGGACCGCACGATCGAGCCGGATGCCATGGCGCTCCATCGTCTCCAGCACCGGCACCAGCGGCAGCTCGAGGTCGACAAAGACCGGTTCCAGACCCTCCTGCTGGAGACGTTTTGCCAGCACCGGCGCAAGCGCCGCCACAGCTCTCGCCTGCTCCTCCTCGGTCGCGCTGGCGGGGGCCGCCACGCCGAGACGTCCACACAGCGCCGCCAAGTTGACTGGCTCTCCCGGCGCGAGCAGGTAGCCCGCCAGCATCGTGTCACGGGCCACGCCGTGGACCTCGACGCCCGCGTCGCGCAGGCTCGCGAGCAGCGTCTTGGCATCATGACACCAGATTCTCCCGAAGCCAGGAGCGATGATTCGTGCCAGTTCGGCAGGCGACCCCGTGGTCACCAAGACCTCACCTGCGGCGGCCACCGCGAGCCGGCCAGCAAGCAGCGCCACGCTCGCTCCCTCGCGCTCGAGCAGCGCCACCACCGCGGCGGGTGCCACGGTGTCCGCCTCGACTTGGGCCGCCGGCGCGGTCACTTCGGTCACCGGTTCGAGCTCGGCAAGCAGCGAAGCAAAACCCAGACGCCGGTAAAGCTCCGCGAGTCGTTTCGCGTCGGCGGGTTGACGAGCAAGATCGTCCGCCGCCTCGGCCACCTTGAGGTCGGTACGGATGCGCACGAGCTTGCGGGAAAGCTCAACCTCGGCGCGATGTTCGGTGAGTGCCTTTTGCGCGCGCGGTGGTTTGACCTCGTCGAGGTGGGCGTAGATCGTCTCCACGCTCCCCCAGGCGCGAATCAGCTCCAGCGCTCCTTTCTCCCCGATGCCGCGACACCCTGGGATGTTGTCGGAGCTGTCCCCCATGATCGCGAGCACCTCGCCGACCTTCGACGGCGCGACGCCGAACACCTCCTCGACGCCCTTCTCGTCGAGGAGGCGCTCGAGGCGCGTGTGCCACATCTTCACGCGTGGGTCGGCGACGAGCTGCATGAGGTCCTTGTCGGTGGAGGCGATGACCACGTCAAACCCCGCCGCAGCCGCGCGGGTGGCAAGTGTGCCGATGACGTCGTCGGCCTCCACATCGGCTTCGGTCAGCACGCAGACGCCGAGCAGCCGCAGCGCTTCCTGCGTGAGAGGGATTTGGACCTCGAGCTCCTTCGGCATCGGCGGACGCTGCGCCTTGTAGCGCTCGTCCAATCGGGTGCGGAAGGTCTCTTTGCCCACGTCGAACGCCACGCCAACGTGGGTCGGGGCGAGGTCGCGGAGGAGCTTGTGCTGCATGCGCAGGAACCCGTACACCGCGTTGGTGGGGGTGCCGTCAGGGGCGGAAAGGCCGGCGCGAATCGCGTAAAAGGCACGGTACAGATTGGAATGCCCATCCACGAGGAGGAGCCGAGGCATGGCCGAACGATAGCACGGCAACCGAGCCGCCCGGGGCGTGAATCCATATGGTATCGGAAGGTCTGGCTCGCCCTGCCCCCGTGGTGCGTGAGGGGACCCGGACGGTATTTCCCAATCCTGGTCCCGGAACTTCCGAGCCCGGCGGCAAAATGCGCTACGCTCCCCTTGTGCCCGGCAACGCCTCTCTAGCCAACGCGCTGTTCGAGTTGGCGGAATCCCACCCGCCGGGTGAGCCGCGGCTTGGGTTGCTCCGCGCCGCATACGCGATCTTCGACCACCCGCGTGAGATTGACGGGATGCGGCGCTTGCCGGAGACGGTCCCGCTCGAAGCCTTGCCGACGGTCGCCATGCTCCGCGCCTGCCGCTCCGACGACGCCCTTGCTGCCGCAACCGAACGCCTCGCGGGACCCCAACGCACGCGCGGGAGGGCGACCCGAGAGGGTTTCCTTACTGCAGCCGAGGTTGGCCGCGCGCTGACCGACGCTGGCGACCTCGATCCCCGTCGCCTGCGAGGAGCGGTGCATTGGCACACTCGCGCCTCGGACGGCGTGGCAGCGCTTGAGTTGATGGCTAGGACCTGTCTCCGACGTGGCGCGACATGGGCGGTCGTGACCGACCACACCCGTGGTCTTTCTTGCGTCAATGGCCTCGACGCCGAGGGCGTGGCGTTGCAGCACCGCGCCGTGCTCGCCTGGAACCGACGCCACGGTGACGAGTTGTGGCTGCTGCAAGGGCTCGAAGCCGAGATCCTCGAGGACGGGAGGCTGGACCTTCCGCGTCACGCCCGGGACGGGGTACTCGTGGTGGCGGCGGTCCACACCGGACTCGGGGATCGAGGCGACCAGACACGGCGCTTGCTCCAGGCGATTCGGGAGCCAGGCGTATGGGCGTTGGCGCACCCCCAGGGGCGGCTGTTTACCCGCCGGGGTGGGATACGCGCCAACTGGGAGGTGGTGTTCACTGCCGCCTCTTCCGCGGGCGTCTTACTCGAAGTGAACGGGTTTCCGAGGCGCCAGGACCTCGATGTCCCTCTCCTCCGGCTCGCGGTGGCTGCGCGCTGCCGATTCGTTCTTGCCTCCGATGCTCACCATCCCCGTCATCTTGCTTTCGACCGGACGGCGGTGGCGCTCGCACAGCTCGCAGGCGTGGCGCGCGAGGCGATCGTCAACTTCGACCTGGTCGACCACCTCGCCGACCGCCAAGGCGATCTTCCCTTGCCGTAAGCCGGCTCACTCGATACCGGCGAAAAGGTCCGTCGAAATGTAGCGCTCCGCGGTTGATGGGACAACAAACACGACGAGCTTGCCGCCGTTCTCCGGCCGGCGTGCGACGAGGAGCGCGGCATGCGCTGCTGCACCGGAGGAAATCCCGGCAAGGATCCCCTCCTCCTTGGCCAGGCGGCGCGCCATGACAAACGCTTCGTCGTTGCTGACCTGTACCACCTCGTCGACAAAGCGCGTGTCCAGGTTGGCGGGGACGAAGCCGGCGCCGATCCCCTGGATCTTGTGCGGCCCGGGCTGACCGCCCGAGATCACCGGCGAGTGGACCGGCTCGACGGCGACAATGCGCAGGCTGGGGCGACGCGGCTTCCATACCCGCCCTACCCCAGTGAGCGTGCCGCCGGTACCGACGCCGGCGACGAAGACGTCCATTCCTCCGTCGGTATCGCGCCACAGCTCCTCGGCGGTGGTGGCCTCATGAACCGCCGGGTTGGCCGGGTTCTCAAACTGCTGCGGCATGACCGCGCCTGGCACCTCGGCGAGCAGCTCGAGGGCACGGCGAATGGCACCCTTCATCCCCTCCGCGGCAGGGGTGAGGACCACCTCGGTGCCGAGCAGCCGCAGCACCTTGCGGCGCTCGAGCGAGACGCTCTCCGGCATCGTGACGATACAGTGGTAGCCCTTGGCGGCCGCAACCATCGCGAGGGCGATCCCGGTGTTGCCCGAAGTCGGCTCAACGATGACCGATTTCCCGGGCTGCAGCTTGCCGTCCCGTTCCATCGCCTCGATCATCGCGACCCCGATGCGATCTTTGACCGAGTGTGCCGGGTTGAAGAACTCGAGCTTGGCTGCCACCGTGGCGACGCAACCCGTGCTCACGCGGTTCAACTGCACCAGTGGCGTGTTGCCGATCAACTTGGTGATGTCTGCTGCGATGCGCATGGTTCCCCCCTAGATCTCGTACTGCGTTTCCGTACCTTGACGTTCCACCCGCAGGAGCGTCGCGAGTGAAAGCGGCGCGACCGTGTGGCGGACCGCCTCTTGAACTTGGCCTTCAAGCCACAAGGCCGCTGGGCCACCCCTCCTGCGGGTCTCGGTTGTGGGCAACACCTCGGTGACCTTGACCTGTTCTGGGGGTCGGGCAAGACGTGCGCCACCGTTGGGCCCGCGCGTCGTTGTGACGACGCCCGAACGTGCCAGGCCGGATAACAAGCGAGCGAGGAACTTCTCTGGGACCCCCCGACGCCGTGCGATCTCGCCCGCGGTAATGGTGGCGGGAAATGCCGCTGCGAGCGCCAGCACGGCCTCAAGGCGGTAGAGGTCCGAATCATTCACGATAAAGATCATCGCCAATGTCGTTATAGTTGTCAAGAGATCGAGATTCAATCCACGACCCGAGCAACGCGGACCCTCAACCGCGTATGTACGAGATAACGCTACGAGGTTGGCCCTGACTTACTCGTGCCAGCGCAGAAAGACACCGTAGCGCTTGGCGTCGAAATCCGAGACCGCGAGCACGTCTTCGTTGTACTTGTAACGATCGAACCGCAACGAAACGCCGAGGTTGGACGTGAAGTCAAGGTCGCAATGGGCGAAGGTACGGTCAAGGCGGAGGCCGATGTCGCCGGTGTTGTCAAAGCGGGAAAAGCCCGCTTCGAGGAGAACGCCCCCGAGCTTCAGCGACGCGCTTGCATCCTTCTCCTTACCGTCCTCGCTGAACAGCGACGGCGCGAGCGTGAAGTCCTGCGGGACGCGGATCGTGATGGCGGTATCCGTCTTGTAGCGCCCATAGCCGAGACGCACGTCAAGCGCCTCGATCGGCGTGACGTCCACGTCGGCCCCGTAGTGTCGAGTCCCGAGCGTGTAGTTCGCTCCCACTGCGGGGTTGTCGCCATCAATCCGTTCCGCCGTCCCGAGCACGTGCAGGAACTTTGCCGCTTTCCAGTCGGCCCGGAGCCGCCAACGTTTGAGGTCACGGAAATCCGTCCGGACGATCGTGTGGTTGGCGTTGTCTTCCTTCCAATCGAGCGCGAACTTGACCGAACTCACGTCGAGGCTCGCCCCGGCGGACCAGCGGTTGAGGGTGCGGTCGAACGTGCCGCCCTCGCCGCCCGGCACCACGATCTCCGCCGCATCCGGCGTGACGGTAAGCTGTTGATCAACAACGGCGACATCGGCCCAGAGACGAACGGGCCCGAGGTTGCGGCTGGAAAGCTTGGCGTCCCAGGTCGTCTCATCGCGTTCCATCGCGGTACTCGAGGTGAGCAGCGTGGTGATGTCGCGAGGGTCGAGGCCGGCGTAGTTGAGGGTCCCGGTGTAGAGGCTGGAGATGAAGGCCGACCCGTCGAAGTCGCGGTGACTTCGGGTGAAGCCGCCGGAGGCTTCGAACCCATCGATCGGGGTGGTCTCGATGCGGGCGGTGCCGCGCCAGTCGGGCGCGCTCGCATGGCTGTTTGACGCCTGGTTGAGGCCAGTGAAAAAGCGAGCGAGCTCGAACGAGACGAGGTTTCCAGACAACGCCTCATCCTCGGAGAGACTCGACTGAAAATCGGTCTTGACGAAGGAGCCCGACACCCGTATTCGATCAGAAACGGTGCCCGCGAAGCTCCCCGTCGTCACGGCATAGGAACCCTCACTTCGGTCCCGCCGATTGAGGGAGCTCAAGGTCTGATTCTCGCCCAGGACCGGACCTGGATTGTTGCCGTTGCCCGCTCCGGCAGCGAGCGAATACGTGTCGAGCTCGTCGAAGGAGCGCCAGGCCTCGAGAATGGTCGCCTGGAAATCGTTGAAGTGGAGTCCCACCCCGGCGCGTGCTTCATGCGTGGTCTCGTCGAGGCTCGAGTTGAGGCGGAACTCGTCCTGACCGACGTGATACGTGGTGGTCCCAGGCCCGTCAACGTGGTACCGGCTGTAGCCGAGGAGTGGGGTCACGGTGCCGCCAGGGAGCAGTTCGAGATCCACATCGAGGTTCTGCGAGACGCGGTCTTGGGTGTGCTCGCCGGGCACGACCCCTTGCGCAAGGAAAGGATTGGCAAGTCCCGGCAAGGCACTGAAGTACCGAGCGCGCAGGTAGCTGATCCGCAGCTCGTAGACCTTCGAACGGCCAACTTCGAGGCGGAAACGGCCTTCTGGGTCCGCGCCAAACCCGGCGGCGTTGATGCTCAGGCGGTCAAAGACGCTGCCTGAGGGATCCGTGGTCGTCAAGGAAAGGTCCTGCAGCCCAAACCCCTGTCCTTGGTTGAACTGGCTCTTGTACATGTCCTCGCTGCCGGAGAGGGTGAGCCAGTCATAGCCGATACCGAGCGAAAAGTGGGTTGATTGCGCGCTTGCTGGGACCGCCCACGGCGCTACGGCCAGGAGGAGAGCGACCAGCTTGAGTTGGGGCTTGATCATGGCTCGTCTCCTATTTCAACAGCATCGGGGAGCTGTTGGACCCGTGGATCGCCATGTGGCACACGGTGCAGTTTTGGTAGCGAGGGCTGCGGAGGTCGTGGAACGACGGCGGCTGCGAGCCGAGGTTACCGGCAGGCAGCGTCGTGTGGCACTCGAGGCAGAGTCGATCGACGCGGGCTCGGATGAGCCGCTTCGGGTTGTTGGAGCCGTGGGGTTCGTGGCATGAAAGGCAGTTTCCCGTTACGCCGTTGACGTGCTGGAACACGAACGGGCCACGCTTCTCGCCATGGCATGAGAGGCAGACCACTTCGCCCGCGGTCGTTTCCTTCAGGTTCTTCTCGCCCGCGGCGCCGTGGGGGTTGTGACAGGAGAAACAGGTCAAGGCGCCCTTCCCAAGGTGATGCGCAAATGGCTTGCTGAACTCCTTGGTTTGGGCAGGGTGACAGGTGAGGCACTCGTTTCCTGGGAGGGCGCGCAGCAGCGCCACGTTGGTCGCAGCAGGAGCGTGGACCGAGTGGCAGTCGGTGCAGTACACCGACGCGGTCGCATGGGCGCCGGTCCCGGCATGCGTGAAGTCCTTCTTGCCGCCGTGGCAGGTCAGGCAGACTCTTGCACCCGCGGCGCCTTTGGGCACCGTAATGAAGGCCTTGTCGCCCTCGACTGCGTGCTTCGCGCCGTCACCGTGGCAGCTCGAACAGTCGGCGGGCGAAAGCCGTGCGTGTGGGCTGGTGGCAAAAGCAGTCGTGAATTCCTCGTGGCAGGTACTGCAAGGGGCGAAGGCATCCGCGGGCTTGGGCGGAGCTGCTCCCGCGAGTGCGGCAGTCGCCAAGAGCGTGGGCACGCTCACGGCGCCGAGTACACGAAGCCAGGTCGTCATCCCATCCACCTTTCGTGCCGAGGGGCGGACTGACGGCTCGTGTCCGCCAGTTCGCCCAAGCTTCCGCTTGCTAGCGAGCATGGACCCTCGAAACGCTGAACTCGTCGTCGGCGCCGTGGCAGACCTCGCACGCCTCGCCGAAGGATGTCGTCATGGTGGCTGCATGCGCCGCCGCGGCCTGGGTGTCGTGGCACGCGAGGCACGCCGCGGCCGTTGGCTGCATCAACTGCAGGTAAGGGTTGCGCAACGTCGGCGTGGGTAGGACCGAGTCAGGCAGCGGCAATTCAAAGGTCTGCTGCGCTCCCGCCGCGACATCGGCGTGGCACTTGAGGCAGTCACGCCGGTCGCCCGGGAAGCGGATGCCACTGAAGTCGGTACCGCTCACGTTGAAGTCGAAGCTTGTGTTGTCGCCGGTGTGGATGCGATGGATCAGGTACTTGAAGTGGATGGTTTCTGCAGGCAGTTGTGCCGGCGTGCGATGCGCGGCGTCGTTGCCGTTGGGGTTGTGACAGATCACGCACATCTGGGTCTTGAGCCGGCGCCCCCCGTGGTGGGACAGCGCGTTGTGGCACACGTTGCACTTGTTGATGTCCACAACGGTTCGGCGCGCTACTGCCTGAGAGTCGGTCACGGCGAAGTAATAGATGGGGTTGAGCGCAGGTTCGCGCAGCGTCGCGGGGCCGTTGCGCGGCGCGGGGTTGAACGTAACGGTGCGATAAAGGTCTGCGGTCAGAACCCAGGTGCCAACAGCATCGGCCGGGATCACACTGGTCTGGAACGTGAACGTCCAGGCGTTGCCGGAGGCCGTGGCAGTCTTGCCATTCTCCTGGAGGGCGGGGAAAAGCGCGTAGTCGGTGGTCGGCCCGCTCAGGTAGAAGGTAAGAGCGCCGAGCGTGGTGGGATCCACGGCGGACCCATCTCCGTTCGTCACGTTGAACGTGACGGTGGGTTTGCTGCCCGGAGCGGTGTTGGCCACATTGGTCACATGGATGTTGAGCCCCTTGAGCTGGCTCGAGTTGGTTGGCACGATGTGCGCGTTTTGGATCGAGGCGTCCCACTCGTTCTCACCCTGTGGCTGGTGGCACGCGGCGCACGCCGAGTCGTCGGCCTGGGGACCCGCAGGGTGGTTTGCGCCGCTGGTCCAGTCGATGTCGTCGTGGCAGGAACCGCAGGCGGCGCGTGACGGGTAGGTGTACCACGCAAATCCCTGCGGCGAGTCGGCCTTGTGGCAGGTCGTGCAATTTCGGATGTCCTGGGGGAAAACCACGGTGGAGTAGTCGCTGACCGCGTTGTTGTGGCCGACGATCTGGTAGGGGTGGCCCGCCTTTACCGAGGGCAGGCTGCTGCCCATGTGAATCTTGTGGATGAACACCCGCGCATCGACGGTGTTTCCGGTCTCGGCGTCGACCGTCTGCGCGCTGTGACAAAGCACGCACAGCTTGATGTCCGCGCGGCTCCCGCCGTGGGCCCCAAGCGGGTCGTGGCACTGGTTGCACGTCGCGGTGGTCATCTTGTTCCACGTGTCCGTGACCGGCTTGCTGTCGGGACGGAAGTCAAACTCGACGTTGTCGATGTACGTCTTGCTGATCACGATGGGATCGGTGAGGCTGATCGCGCGCGTCGCGTAGATACCCAGCGTATGCGTCTTCGTCACGTCGTAGCTGGCCGGCAGCACGCTGGTGAAGTGGAACTTCGCGTGACCGACAGTGAGATCCTCCCAGGTGCCGGACGCGGTTGAAGCCTGGTTCTCTTTGCGTCCGCTCACCGGGTCGGTCTCGGCCCTCGTGAAGTAGTCCGTGTAGTAACGCGTGGCTGGATCCCACCACGAGAGGACGAACGAGATGGACAGCGCGCCAGGAGTCAGCACGCCAGCGCGATCAAGCGGCTGCCCGCCGTCGTCGGTGAACGTGACGTCAGCGACCGGCTTGAGGTCCGTGCCAATCTGGACGCCACCCACGACGATATTGAGGCCCGGCCGGATGTAGGCGATTTGCTCGGCCGTGAGGTAGTGCTCGGCCTCCGAGGTCGCGTAGTGAGCCGGGGAGGTGCCGCGCAGCACCCTATGGATACCTATTTCAGCTTGATGCGACGGCGCGAGCGCAGCGCTCGCAGCGACGAGAACGATGCCACAGTGGATCAATGCCATTGCTCCTCCCCCCCTTTTCGCCGCTCCAGCGAGGACCTACCTCGAACGACACAAATACGTACAGCAAGTTAGTGACACTGACGACTCTTGTCAAGCGGGTGTCATGGCAGGAGGGAAATACCACCCAAACTCAAAATGATGTGTGACCTCAAACGCTGGCCAAGAACGGAGTGCACCCGACAGCGCCACGCTCGCCGGCAACGAGGGAACACACACCGCGCTGATTGCACGATTCCGGGCGCTCATCCGAGTTCCTTTGCCGGCTCACAAAAGCCAACGCGGGCTGCCAGCTTTCGTGCTGGCAGCCCGCGCCAGGGACTTCTTCCTTAAGCCTATCGAGCGTGAACCCTGGCCACTCCGAACTCATCTTCGCTCGAGTGGCAGACTGCGCATGCCTCACCGAAAACTGCGGCGTTGAGTGCGGCGTGAGCCGCTGCGGGCTTGGTGTCATGACACCCGAGGCAAGCAGCCGCCGTCGGTTGCATTGGCGTGTAGTAGTCCTGCGGGGTGGCAACCGGGAGCAGCGCATCGCCCACCGGCACCTCATACGTCTGCTGCGCGCCCGTCGCCACGTCGGCGTGGCACTTGGCGCAGTCGCGCGTGTCACCAGAGAAGCGAATGTCGTTGAACGGAACCTTGCGACCGCCATGCCCATAGACGCTGTACTCGTGCGTCAGGTTCTCCCCGGTATGGATACGGTGGACCATCCTGGCCATCTGGATTGACTCAGGGGCACCGGCCGCCGCCGGGCGCTGCGAGCTGTCGTCAGCGTTCGGGTTGTGGCAAATGACGCACTCCTGCGTCAGGAGGCGCTGGCCGCCGTGGGCACCAAGGCGGTCGTGGCAGCCGTTGCACTTGGCGATGTCCACCACGGTGCGGCGCGGCATCGCCTGCGCATCGGTGATCGGCATGTAGAAGATCGGGTTCAGGGGCGACTCGTTGCCCGTGATGTCAGGTTCCGCGTCGGCACGCGAGAGGTCGAAGGCCCGCTCGACGTCGCACGTCATCGTCCAGGTTCCGGTCGCGTTCGCCGGGATCGGGTTCTGGAACGCGTAGGTCGCGACATGCCCGTCGAACGTGGACTTGGCTTGCGCCGCTTCGCTGAACAACGACGCATAGTCAGTGGTAGGTCCGCCGATCGTGAAGCGGAGGGTATCAAGCGGCCGCGGATCCACCGGCGAACCGTCGGCGTTCGTGATCTTGTAGGTCACGACCGGCTTCTGGCCCGCCGCCGCATTCGTCACCGAGACGATCTGCATGGCGAGACCCTTGAGCTGCTTCGATTTCAGCGGGTTGACATGTGCTCCCTGAATCGACGCGTCGTACTCGAGTTGACCCACCGGTTGGTGGCAGCCCGCGCACGCCGTGTCGTCAGCCTCCGGACCTGCGGGGTGCTTGTTGCCCGTTACCCAATCGATGGCGTCATGGCAGGAGCCGCACGCGGCGCGCGACGGGTACGTGTACCAGACGTTGCCCTGGGGAGCGTCAGCTTTGTGGCAGGTGGTGCAGTTCATGATGTTCTGGGGGAACACAACCGTGGAGAAGTCGACAACCGCGTTGTTGTGCCCGATGATCTGGTAGGGGTGACCCGCCCCAACGGATGGCAGGCTGCTGCCCATGTGGATCTTGTGGATCATCACCCGCATGTCGACCGTGTTGCCGGTCTCCGCGTCAACCGTCTGCGAGCTGTGACAAAGCACGCACAGTTTGACGTCCTGTCGGCTGCCGCCATGGGCACTGAGCGGGTCGTGGCACTGATTGCACGTGGCGTTGGCCACCTTGGCCCACGTGTCCGTAACCGGCTGCGCGTCGGGGCGGAAGTCGTACTCGACGTTGTCGTAGTACGTCTTGCTGATCACAAGCGGGTCGGTGAGGTTGATGGCGCGCGAGCCGTAAATCCCGAGCGTGTTCGTCTTCGTCACGTCGTAGCCAGCCGGCAGCGCGCTTGTAAAGTGGAACTTGGCATGGCCAATGCCAAGGTCCTCCCAGGTACCGGCTGCGGTTATGGCCTGGTCCTCGTGGCGCCCGCTTACGGGATCGACCTCGGGCCGCGTGAAGTAGTCGGTGTAGTAGCGGGTGGCCGGGTTCCACCACGACAGGATGAACGACATCGAGAGCGCGCCGGGCGTCAGCACGCCGGCGCGGTCGAGCGGCTGACCGGCGTCGTCGGCAAACGTAACGTCCACGACGGGCTTGAGGTCCGCACCGATCGTGACGCTGCCTACCGTAATGTTGTAACCGGGTCGGATGTAGGCAATTTGCTCGGCGGTAAGGTAGTGCTCGGTCTGCGCCGTGGTGTAGGTCACAGGATCACTTCTGTGCACGACACGGCGTGGCGCATCTGAGGGATGTGAAGGCACGAGCGCGGCGCTCGCCGCTACAACGAGAATGCCACAGTGGATCAAGGCCATTTGTCTCCCCCCCTTTCATCGGTCCCGCGGGACGATGCCTCGAAGGACACAGGGTCGACTAGCAAGTTAGTGGCACTTGCGAGT
Organism: Thermoanaerobaculales bacterium; assembly: GCA_044447965.1. Taxonomy (GTDB): domain Bacteria; phylum Acidobacteriota; class Thermoanaerobaculia; order Thermoanaerobaculales; family Thermoanaerobaculaceae; genus DATIYW01. Next base: position 25,457 of record JBIOGJ010000004.1, read on the forward strand.
TTTGTCAAGGGGTTGTCACACGACCATGAAACCGGTGGAACAATTTCAAAACTGCGCGCGTCCCAGCGCATTTCCTAGGGGAGCTTGACTGCCTTGACTGTAGGGAAGCGGCCCTGAGGGCATGACCTCGGTGGAAGCGCGATGGAGCGACAGCCAGGGCTACCTGTCCCGTCTCCTGTAGCACTCTTATGACGTTTACCAATCTTCACCGTGAATTCTGTCAGGTCTCACCACGGGCGGAGCCGCGCTATGATGCGAGGGGTTCGGGAGGAGATATGGTGCACCAGGCGGCAGTTCCCGGCTCGTGTTACTTCTACTACCCGCACCTCGTTTGCGTCGTGGGGGTACGGGACGAGATCAAACGGAGCACCAACTTCGCTCCCGCGGCCTGGACGACGCCGCTCTCGTCCGAGCCACCGCTGTTCGGGGTCTGTCTATCCCCAACCACCTACACCCACCACCTCGTGCTCAAGACCGGCGAGTTCACCGCCAACTTTCTCGCGAGCGAGCACACGAATCTCGCGCATGAGATGGGCCGACTCTCTGGACGCACCACGGACAAGGTCAAGGCTCTGGAGCTCAAGCTCGCTGCGCCGGAGGTGCTGGGAACCCCGTATCTGGCGGTAGCGTACGTCGCGGCAGAGTGCCTGCTCATCGAGCGCCACCAGGTCGGGGACCAGACCCTGCTGGTTGGCGAGGTGCAGCGCATTCACGCCATTGACGATGCCTTCGACGCCGACGGGGTGCTCCGCATCGCTACCCTTAGCCCGCTTCTCTACCTGGGTGGGGGTCGCTACGCTACGACCGAGTGCGCTTCCGAGATCGAACCAGGTCACACACCGCCCAAGGCCTGATCCGCCTCGTGGCGCTTAACAAATCCGACCTGGCGATCCCTTCAGGATCTTCTCGAGAATCTGCCGATCGAGGAAGCCACCGGAGGCGCCATCGAGTCGGAGGGTGGTCGGCACAGCTTCTATCTTTGTCATCGTTTGCCATGACACTAGAACGACAATCCGCCAGGAGGGCAAGTCAAGTCACGGGGGATCTGGCGGAAGACTCACCCACCCCGGGGAGTTCTCCGCGGTGGAATTGTCGCCAGGAGGGAGCCGGATGGAACAGCCGTTGGATGTGGGAATCATCGGTGCCGGGCCGGTTGGCCTCGCGGCTGCGATCGCGGCCAAGCGCGCCGGGTTGGTGGCGCGGGTGTGGGATCAGGGACCGCTTGCGGCGTCGATCGCCAATTACCCACTCAACATGGTCTTTTTCACGAGCAACGAGCTGCTCGAAATCGGCGACCACCCGCTCGTGAGCGGGGGTCCAAAGGCAACCCGGCGTGAGGCGCTCGACTACTACCGCAAGGTGGCCGAGCGAGAGCGCCTCGATGTTGTTACCCACGCCGAAGTCACCGACTTGGAGCCGACCAAAGGGGGCTATCTTCTCACTGCCCCGGCGCGCGACGGTAGCCGTCAGGTCGCTTGCCGCAACGTGATCGTCGCTACCGGGTATTACCATCGGCCTCGCTTGCTGGGGGTGCCCGGGGAAGACCTACCGCACGTCAGCCACTACTTCCGCGAGGCGCACCCGTTCTGGCAGCAAAAGGTGGTCATCGTTGGCGGTGGCAACAGCGCCGCCGAGGCCGCGCTTGAGCTCTGGCGCGCCGGCGCGCACGTCACCATGGTGATCAGGGGCGAGAAGGTCAAGGACACCGTTAAGTACTGGGTTCGTCCCGATCTCGATAACCGCATCCGAGAGGAGAGCATCGACGCGCAGTTCTCGACGGTGGTCGAGGCGATCACCCCGACCTCGGTGCGCTTCCGCACTGGGACGCGAGAGGGCGAGATCGCCGCGGACGCGGTCCTTCTCCTCACCGGCTTCATGCCCGACACGACGATGGTTCGTCAAGCGGGTGCCGCTCTCCGCTCCGACGGCAGCGTGGTGCTCGATCCCGATTCCTTCGAGACAACCGTGCGCGGTCTCTTCGTGATCGGTTCAGCAGGATATGGGAGTCGCACAGGCGAGGTGTTCATTGAAAATGGCCGTCGCCACGCCGCGGCAGCGGTCGCCCACATCGCTCGCCGACTCGGTGGCGACCGGGCCTAGTGCGGGCTCCTCCGCGGCGTTGCGGTTGCGAGAATCACCCCTGCGATGACGATGATGCCGCCGAGGATCATCGCAATGCTAGGCGTGTCCTGCCCCATCGCGACCGAAGTCACGGCGGCCGCCACCGGCTCCAGCGTGAGCACCACCGCGGTCATTGAGGCGGAGAGAACCCGTTGCACGGTTGTCATCACCCAGAACGCCCCGACCGTAGCGAGTAGCGCACAGACGAGGACTGCCGCAGCCAGACGAATGGTCGGCGCCGCCTTCCACCCCTCGATACCGGCAAACGGAACCGCGAGCGCAGCCGTGGTGAGTACCTGGATCGTGCTCGCCCGGGTGGCGGGCACTGCACGGACCGTCCATTGCAGCAACAGCACGTGCAGGCCAAACACAGCCGCGCAGCCCACCGTCAAGAGGTCGCCAACCGAAAAGGGGCCCGCATCGGGACGCAAGAGCACGGCAAGGCCCGCAAGGGCGAGGCACGCGCCGCACCAGACTCGCATCGTGGCACGTCCGATCCCGAACACGGGCTCGAGCGTGGGAACAAGGACAACCGAGAGCGCCGTGATGAACGCCGAGCGGGCCGGTGTGGTGGTGGCGAGCCCGGTGGTTTGCAAGGCGTACCCGAGGAAGAGCGCGACCCCACATAACACGGCCCGCCACGCCGAGGCGCCAACGCCACCGCCGAAACGCAGCAGGGGCACGAGCAGCACGCTGGCCAAGCCGAACCGCAAGGCGAGAAAGGTCAGTGGGCCAGTGTCGGCAAGTGCGGCTTTGACCACCGGAAAAGTGGCGCCCCAGGTGCAGCCTGCGGCCGCCAACATCAGGACGGCGAGCGTACGTGACACCACGACACTCTAGCGCGCCGTCGGGACGCAGCGGGCGGGAGCCCCGGGGTGCCATCGAATCAGAGGCCTGCGGCCCGTCGCAGGGTATGATGACGAGCGCAGCTCGGGTCGAGGCGGCGCGCGCACTCAATCAAGCAACCACGCCGCATCAGGACGTGCCCACATCGGCACGAGCAAGGGTGAGCGTATGAGTGATGTCGTGGTCATCGGCGTGGCGGGCGGAACCGGATCGGGCAAAACCACGGTCGCGGAAGCCATCGTCACGAGGATAGGTGCCTCGCGCATCGCGTACCTGCAGCATGATTCGTATTACCGCGACCTTTCCGCGACCCAACGAGATACGATCCTCCATCACAATTTCGACCACCCCGAGGCGCTCGAAAGCGAGCTGCTCGCTCGCCACATGCGGGAGCTCAAGGCCCATCGGCCAATCGACGTGCCGATTTACGACTTCACCCGCCATGTCCGCACCTCTCGCACGCGCCGCGTCGAATCCAAGGGTGTCGTGCTGGTGGAGGGGATCCTCATCTTCGCGGAGCCGGAGCTGCGGAGCCTGTTCGACATCAAGATCTTCGTCGATACCGACGCTGACCTGCGCTTCATTCGCAGGCTGCGTCGCGACCTCGACGAGCGAGGCCGCACCGTGGCAAGCGTGATCGACCAGTACCTCGAAACCGTGCGCCCGATGCACCTCGAGTTCGTGGAACCATCCAAGCGCTGGGCGGACCTCATCATCCCCGAAGGGGGATTCAACGCGGTAGCGCTCGATGTCGTTTGTGCCCGTGTCGAGGCTCTGCTACGACCGGCCACCGTGTGAGCCTCCGGCGCATCATCACCGTTGCTTCGGGCAAGGGTGGCGTCGGCAAGAGCACCTTCGCCATCAACTTCGCCCTCACCCTTGCGCGAGTGGCACCCACGATCCTGGTCGATCTTGACACCGGGACCTCGTCGATTCGCAACACCGTCGACGCCACGGTCGAGCGCGACCTTTACCACTTCTTCCGCCGCAGCGAGCCGCTTGAGCGTTGCCTGACCCGATTGCCCGGCAGCCTCGACCCCGCCGGTGATTTTCGCAACTTTGCGTTCGTGGCGGCCCCCCTCCACGCGATGGAGGAATTCACCAACCTCTCCCCGGAGAACCGCGTCAAGCTGATCCGGGCGATCAACAGCCTCCCGGCCACGTATGTGATCCTCGACCTGCGCGCCGGGCTCGACGCCAACGTGCTCGACTTCCTTCCCCACTCCAACTCCGGCATCCTCGTCTTCACACCGCATCACCCCGCCGCCACCATGGCCGCTGCCGATATCGTCAAGGCGCTCCTGTTCCGCAAGCTCCGGCTCATGTTTGCTTCCGACGGCCCGCTCGCGAGCACCGCGGGCGCTGGCCGGCAGCTAGGGACGATCAATGCGCTGCTCAACCAAGTCGAGGACAGCTACGACGACCGCATCCCTAATCTGGACGCATTTCTCGCCGAACTGCTCGAAGCTTTTGGCGACGTCCCCATCGTGCACGCCCTCGCCGACAACGTCGCCTCCTTCTGCGTGCACTTTGTTCTGAATCTCTTTGACGGCGTGCGGGAGTCGTTCGAACGCGCTGTGACGCCGTTTGTCAACTCGCTCCACCAACACGTTTCCGCGCAGCTTTCGATTCAGAACTTGGGGTGGATCGTGAACTCAGAGGAGGTGCACGCTGGGAACTGCCGACGCCATCCCGTCGTGCTGCAACCACCGCGGGCAACGGATCAGCCGAAGGCCTCGCCGCTTGCGGATCTCGAGGCACTTACCAGGGGCGTCGTTGCACCTCCGCCAGCGAAGCCGCGGCGCACCCAGGATTACCTGCTCACGATCGACCCGCGCCGGGTCCTCGCGGATCAGCTCGAGGTACTCAACGCGATGTACCGTGAGCCAGCGGCCCTGCAAGTGCGCGACAACTTCGCGTACATCGCGCGCCGGGCCCTGCACCTGCTTGGCGCATTAGCGCCCGACCGCTTCGGCCAGAAGCAGCTCCTGACGCCGTCCGAGTTGTTCCGAGCTTTGTTGGCTTCGCCGGACGCCCTCACTCCCGTGCGCGGCGACGGCGCTGACGCAACTCTTCTTCCTTGAACATGTAACGGATCGCGTGCTTGTAGATCATGAGGTTCGGGCCATCGGTACGGTTCAGCTTGATGCAGTCGCGGTCGTACCACTCGACCCAACCGTGCAGCTCGGTGCCATCATCAAGCATGACGACCATCGCGGTCTTGTTCTGCATTTGCTTGATGAAGTAGTAGTTCTCAGCGTTGGTCTGCTCAGGCGGGGCCTGCTTACGGTGGACCATGCCCCGCAGGGGTGTGCGATCCGCAACCTCCGAGATGGAGGGGCGAATGAGTCTGCGGCTCGTTAGGGGCTCGTCCCCTAGATGTGGCGATTCTTTCACGTTTCCCTCACAAGACTGACACGCAGTATACCACCCTCCGGGCCTTCGTAAAGGCATACGCAACAGCGGTGGTTTTGGTTTAGCCGGGGGGGTTGACGCGCTTGCCGGCCGCCTTCTCCTCGGCCTCGTGCGCGAGGCAACACATCAGCCGCCCGCACATCCCGGAGATCCGGGCGGGGTTGAGCGAGAGCTTTTGTGCCTTTGCCATGCGAATCGTGACCGAGTTGAAGCGCACCATGAACGTGCTGCAGCACAGCGTGCGCCCGCACGGACCCCAGCCGCCGCATGCCTTGGCCTGATCGCGCACGCCGATCTGCCGCAGCTCGACCCGCCGCCGGGTACGGCGGGCGAGGTCGCGCAGCAGCTCGCGGAAGTCGACCCGCTCCTCGGCCGCAAACGTGATCACGATCGTGTCGTGGTTGAGCGGGACCACCGCCGCGACTGGGCGCATCGCGAGGTTGAGCTCGCGAGCTCGATCGCGGCAGAAGCGGACGGCGTCGTGCGCGACGCTCGCCAAATCTTCCGCGCGACTCGCCTCGGTGGCGCTCGCCGGCCGCAGGACGGTTCCCACCGCCCGTTCCGCGCAGGGCCGCAACACGGGCACCTCACCACTCACGACACGGCCGACTCTTTCCCCCTCGTGGCAGGCCACGACGAACTGCACACCTGCAACCAACTCGACGTCCTCGCCTACCGTGCAGATCTGGCCCGGGAGATCGGGCGAGAAAGCAATGCGTACCGCGCGGGGTGGGGATCCCTGATCTGCGGGGCAAGTGACACAGCTCATCGCGATCGCCTCTCCTCCTGCAGCGCATCATCCGCTGCCGCGACCGCTTCAGCCATCTCTTGCTTCAAGCGGCCCAATCTGGTTGCGAGTGCCTCATCGGTGGTGGCGAGAATGGCCGCTGCCAAGATCCCGGCGTTGCGTGCGCCCGCCTTGCCCGCCGCCACCGTTGCCACGGGAACGCCGGCGGGCATCTGTACGGTCGAGAGGAGTGCATCGAGGCCGTCGGCGATGCCACCGGCCAACGGCACGCCGATCACCGGCCGGACCGTACTCGCGGCGACAACCCCCGCGAGGTGCGCCGCCATCCCCGCGCCACAGACGAACACCTTGACGCCGTCGACCTCCGCCCGCCGCACGAGCTCTACCGTGCGTGCCAGCGCTCGATGGGCAGACGAGACGTGCACCTGCCAGTCCACCTCAACGCTGTCAAGCACGGCGCCGGCTTCGCGCATGATCTCCCAGTCGCTCTTCGACCCGATCAGGATGAGAACCGGTTCCCTCACCGGAGTGCCGTGCCAATGTCGTGACGGTAGTGCATGCCGTCAAAGTGCACCTGTGCCACGGAGGCGTACGTTCTCTGCAGCGCCTCCTCCAACGTGGACCCTCGTCCGACCACGGAAAGCACCCTACCGCCAGCCGTGACGAGGCGCCCATCCTGCATCGCGGTGCCGGCGTGGAAGATCATCACGCCGGACTGCGCCAATGCCTCGACCAAACCAGAGATCGCATCACCCCGCCGCGGCGTCGCCGGGTACCCATCCGTCGCCACCACGACGCAAGCCGCGGCCTCGCGGCGCCAGGTGGCGCGCATGCCGCCGAGCTCGCCGCGAGCAGCCGCGCGGAGGAACGGAACGAGGTCATCTTCGAGACGGGGAATCACCACTTGTGTCTCGGGGTCACCGAAGCGGCAGTTGTACTCGAGGAGCTTCGCCCCTTGTTGGGTCACCATCACGCCGGCGTACAGGACGCCTCGGTACGTGCGCCCCTCGGCGGCCAGGCCAGCCACAGTCGGGAAGACGATCTCCTTGAGGATGCTGGTGGCCACCTCGGGCTCCAGGAGCGCAGGGGAGACGGAGCCCATCCCGCCGGTGTTGGGGCCACTGTCACCATCGCCGACACGCTTGTAATCGTGAGCCGAGGCAAGCGGCAGCACGTTGGCGCCGTCGGTCACCACCATGAAGGAGACTTCCTCGCCGACCAGACACTCCTCGACTAACACCCGGTTGGCCGCCGCGCCGAATGCCCGCGCGTCAAAGAGCTGCACGAGCGCCGCCTCGACCTCGGCTTTCGTGCTACACACGATCACGCCCTTGCCCGCCGCCAGGCCGTCCGCCTTGAACACGACCGGCAGGCCAAACTCGCGCGCTGCGGTACCCGCCTGGCTGCGATCGCGTGCCACGATGGCCCGTGCGGTGGGGATACCGTGGCGGAGGCAAAACTCCTTGGTGAACACCTTGCTCGCTTCGACTTCCGCGGCGGCTCGCGACGGGCCGAAGAGCAGCAAGCCACGGCGGGCGAACTCATCGGCGATCCCCAACACGAGGGGCAGCTCGGGACCGACCACGGTGAGGTCGATCCGCAATGAGGCGGCAAACTCGGCCAACTCGACGACGGCATCGGCGGGAATAGGTACGCAGGTCGCGATCGCCGCGATGCCCGGGTTTCCCGGCGCGGCGTAGATCTCTTCGACCTCGGTGGAGCGTGAGAGCTTCCACGCCAGCGCGTGCTCGCGCGCGCCGGAACCAACGATCAGAACCCTCAAGCGGTCCCCCGGACCACCAAGCTCGCTTGCAGCAGCGACAGACACGCGGTTTCCACCACGTCCTGCGCCGAGCATCCGCGGGAGAGGTCGTTGGCCGGACGAGCGAGGCCCTGAATCAACGGTCCAACCGCTCGCGCGCCACCCAGCCGCTCCGTCAGTTTGTAGCCGATGTTGCCGGCGTTAAGATCGGGAAACACCAGCACGTTGGCTTTTCCAGCCACGGGCGACCCGGGGGCTTTTCGCGAGCCGATCTCGGCAAGCAACGCTGCATCGACCTGCAACTCCGCATCAAAGCTGAAGTCCACCGCGCGGGCGCGGAGCTTCTCACCAGCCTGACGAACCTTGTCGACGAGCGGGTGCTCCGCGGATCCCTTGGTCGAGAAGGAAAGCAGCGCCACGCGCGGCTCACCACCCACGACTGCTCGGAACGTCGCCGCGGCGCCCATCGCGATATCGGCGAGCTGGTCGGGATCGGGATCGGGAAGCACGGCGCAATCCGCGAACACCATCACGCCTTCCTGGCCCCAGCGCGGGTTCGGGTGGACCATGATGAACGCCGAGGAAACGGTCTTCATCCCCGGTGCAGGTCCAATCGAGTGCAACGCGGCGCGCACGGTGTCCGCGGTGGTTCGCACCGCGCCCCCGACCGAGGCGTCGCACTCCCCGGTGGCCACCAGCAAGGAGGCAAAGTAAAGCGGGTCGGCGAGCGCGGTCTCGGTTTGTTCCCGTGTCCACCCCTTGGGGGCACGGCGGGCGTGGAGGTAATCCGCAAGGACGCCGCGGCGAGCATCCGACGCGGGGTCGGTCACCCGTACGCCGAGATCACGCAACCGCTGCTGGTCTGCGCCTTGTTTCGCCCTCGGACACAAGACCGTGACGCGCGCGATTGCCTCTCGACGGAGTGCCTCCGCCGCCTTGACGATGCGCGCATCGTCACCCTCGACCAGGACGACATGACCGTCGACAGCCCGAGCTCGCGCGGGCAACTCCTCCAGGAACCGCATCCCCACCTCCGCGTCCATTGTAAACGTTCTGCAAGAGCCTGCGCGAGCAACTTGAGACGGCAACTACGTCGCCGAGTTTCGCCCCGACCTGGGCGAAAACCCCCGCCTCTGATGCGAGCACCTTCTCGGCCCCGCTTGACAGGTATCAGGCCTTCACGTAGGTTGACGTGCGGCCCGTCGCCCGTCAGGGTGGCCAGCGGAGAAACCTCGTGGCGCGCCTTGCCGAATTCCAGGGAAAACAAGTTTTGGCATCGGCCGGAATTGCCGTCCCCCGGGGCGAGGTCGCACGTTCCGGTGCCCAAGCCGAAGCGGCGGCGCGCCGCCTGGGTGGCGAGGTCGTAATCAAGGCGCAAGCCGCCACCACGAGCCGGGCAGCGCAGGGCCTCGTCAAGTTCGTCGCTGATCCTGCCGCCGCAGCCGAAGCGGCGGCGGCGATCCTCGGCGCCCATGCCGGCGGCTTCCCGATTACCGAGGTGCTGGTCGAGGAAAAGGTCGCGATCGCCACCGAGCGCTACGCCGGGGTCATCCTCGATGATCGCCGCCGCTGCCCGATCCTGCTCGTTTCCTCGCGCGGCGGCTCCGGAATTGAGGAAACCGCTCGACAGCACCCCGAGGCAGTCGCAGAGCTCGTCCTCGACGCAATTGAAGGTCTGCCACCGTACGCCGCGCGCGAGGTGTGGCGCCGCGTTGGCGTGCACGGCGAGGAGCAGCGGCGCCTTGCGGAGGCGTGCGTGCGCCTCGTGCAGGTTGCGCGAGGCGTGGACGCGCGTGCGGCGGAGATCAATCCGCTCGTCTTCACCACCGACGGGAAGGTCGTGGCGCTCGATTGCCGCATCACGGTCGACGACGCCGCGGTCTTCCGCCACCCCGAGCTGGGCATCGAGGTGGCGAGGGAGCTAGGCCATCCTCCGACCGCGTTGGAGCGTATCGCCTGGCACGTCGAGAAGGACGACTACCGCGGCACCTTCTACTTCCTGCAGATGAAGGACGGGTTTGCCCGTGGCGAGCGGGTGGTGGCGTTCCATGGTGCCGGTGGCGGCGGCTCGATGATGGCGATGGACGCGTTGCAGCGCAACGGTTTTTCCGTCGCGAACTTCTGTGACACCTCGGGGAACCCACCCGCCTCCAAGGTGTACCGCGCGGCGAGGATCCTGCTCTCGCAGCCCGGCGTGGATGGGTACTTCGGCTCCGGCTCCGGGGTGGCGAGCCAAGAGCAGTTCCACTCCGCACGCGGGTTGGTCAAGGCGTTCCTCGAGGAGCCCCTCGCGGTCCCGGCGGTGGTACGCCTCGGCGGCAACGGCGAGGACAAGGCGATCGAGATCCTCACCGCGTACACCCGTTCGCTTCGCGTGCCGGTGGAGTGCTACGGCAAGGACACGCCGGTGGATGCATGTGCGCAACGCCTCGCCGCGTTGGTCGGCTCGGCCACGCAGCCGCCGCGCGACCCGTCGCAGCCCTCCCCGAGAACGGTCGAGAAGCGATACACCTTCGCGAGTCCGACCGGTGAGATCACGTACGACCACGCCGTGTGCGCTCGCTGCGAGTCCAAGGCCTGCGTGGCCGCATGCGTGCCGCAAATCCTCAAGCTCGAGGCGGGCGGGCTGCCGGTACTGGCTATCACGCCCGCGGACGCGAAACACGGGCGGTGCACCGAGTGCCTCGCTTGCGAGGTGGACTGCCGCGCCCTGGGCGCCGGAGGCGGTCACGTCGAACTGCCCGTGCCCGGTCTGGCGGAGTACCGGGCCACGCGAGGCATGGAGTAAGCCGTGGCGATCCTCGTGACCGAGAGCACACGCGTGTTGGTGCAGGGGATCACGGGACGCGAAGGCCGCGCCCGCGCCAAGCTGATGCGGGAGTACGGCACGCAGGTCGTCGCCGGCTGCACCCCGGGCCGCGGCGGCGCGTCGATCGACGGGGTTCCCGTCTACGACACGGTTCTCGAAGCGATCGAGAAGCACGGCGGGCTCGATGCCAGCGTGATCTTCGTCCCTGCTCCGCTGGTCAAGGACGCTGCGCTGGAGTCAATCGCCGCCGGCATTCCCTTGACCGTCCTGGTGGGGGACCGGGTGCCGGTTTGGGACGTGCTCGAGATTGCCCGCGCGGCGGCCATGCGGAGGGTGAGCTTTCTTGGTCCCAACACCCTCGGCTGCCTCTCGGTTGGCAAGGGCGTGCTGGGCATGCTCGGCGGGCGTGCCGAGTCGGCCCACGCGTGGTTCTCGCCTGGAACGGTCGGTGTCGCTTCGCGTTCCGGCGGAATGACCTCGTCCACCGGCTACTACCTGTCGCGCGCCGGAGTGGGCCTCTCATCCCTCGTCCACGTCGGTGGCGATGGCATCGTTGGCTTGCCGCTGCCCGACGTGATGTGCCTGTTCGAGGCCGACCCGCAGACGAGCTGCATCGCGATGTTCGGCGAGATCGGCGGGTCGCAGGAAGAACAGCTTGCCGAGATGATCCTCCGCAAGGAAGTGACGAAACCCGTGGTGGCGTACATCGGTGGTCGTGCCGCGACCAAGGGCGTGCGCTTTTCCCACGCGGGTGCGATCGTCGAGGGCGGCCGGGGCACCCACGAGGGCAAGGTCGCGGCGCTGCGCGAGGCCGGTGCGACGGTGGTCGACTCGTTCGATGCGCTCCCGGCTGCCGTGGCGAGAGCGGTGGAGGCAGGCAATGGCTGAGCAAGGGTGGGCAAGCGCGATCACCTCGGTGGCCCCAAACGAGATTCGTGTGCGCGGCTACCGGATCGACGAGCTGATGGGCCGGGTGTCGTTTGGCGAGGCGATGTACCTGATCCTGCGTGGCGAGCTGCCCGGCGACGCCGTCGGCAAGCTCGTCGAGGCGATGATCGTGGCGTCGATCGATCACGGGGTCACGCCGCCCTCGACGCTCGCGGTGCGCAACGCCGCGACCACCGGGGCGCCGCTCAACGCCTGCCTCGCGGCCGGCGCGCTTGCGGTCAACAAGCACCACGGCGGAGCAGTCGAGGACTGCATTCGCCTACTCTCGCGCGGCGCGGCCCGCGTGAGGGCAGGTGAGGAAACCGATGCGGTTGCGGCGGCACTCATCGCCGAGGAAAGAGCGGCGGGGCGCCGGCTGCCCGGGTTCGGCCATCGCATCCACACCGACGACCCGCGCTCGCACCGCCTCCTCGCACTCGCGAGAGAGGCAGGCGCTGTGGGGACGCATGTGGCACTCGCCGAGGCCGTGGTCGCTGCACTGGCCAAGGGCGGCAAGGCGCTACCCCTTAACGTGGACGGCGCCATCGCCGCCGTGCTCGCCGACCTCGGCTTCGCACCCGAGCTCGCGAACGGTTTCTTCATCCTTGCACGAACCGCGGGGTGGATGGCGCATGTCGCCGAGGAGCTCGAGCGCGAGAAGCCAATGCGGCGCATCGACCAACAGGCTTGCAGCTACGATGGTGCGGCGCCGCGCGATCTGCCCGATAGCCGCTAACCGGTGAGCCCGGAAACCTCAGTTGGGATCGTGACGAGAGGCCGGAGATGCCGATGATGGCGGGCGAACGTAGGGGCGAGGACCGGAGCCGTACTGCACAGTACGGCGGCACGGTGCGAGCCCCGAGTACGCCCGCCAGCGCGGCAAAATCCGCCCTCGCAGTAGAAGCCAACTGGGGTTTCCGGGCTGAGGACGAGGCAACGCACTGGGCGAGGGTGAGCCCGCGGCTCGCGTCGCCCCGCGGGACAACCCAGGAGGAGGTTCGAGGATGGCCAAATATCGCATCGCGTGGTTACCCGGGGACGGCATCGGCAACGATGTCATGGAGGCGGCTCGCATCGTGCTCGACGCCCTCGGGCTCGACGCCGAGTACGTCCACGGCGACATCGGCTGGGAGTTTTGGTGCAAGGAGGGGGACGCCTTCCCCCCGCGCACCATCGAGCTGCTCATGCACGTCGATGCCGCGCTGTTCGGCGCGATCACCTCGAAGCCGGTCAAGGCGGCCGAGTCGGAGCTAGTCCCCAAACTCAAGGGCAAGGGTCTCGTCTACCGCTCGCCGATCGTGCGGATGCGCCAGCTCTTCGACCTCTACGTATGCCTACGCCCATGCAAGGCATATCCCGGCAACCCACTCAACTTCAAGCCGGGCATCGATCTCGTCATGTTGCGCGAGAACACCGAGGGTCTCTATTCGGGGGTCGAGTTCGCCCCGGTGCCGGCGAAGCTGCGCGATGCGCTCCACGAACTCTCCAAGCCGTTCGCGCCGTTCGCCGCGCTCCCCACCGATGCCTACGCGATCACCTGCAAGATCAACACAACGAAAGGCTGCGAACGCATCATCCGCGCGGCGTTCGAGTACGCGGCCAAGCATGGGTACAAGAAAGTCACCGCGATCCACAAGGCAAACGTCGTGCGCGCCACCGAAGGGTTGTTCCTGGAGACCGCAAAGGAAGTCGCCAAGGAGTTCCCCGGCGTCGCGATGGATGACGCCAACGTCGATGCGATCTGCATGTGGCTCCTCAAGGATCCCGAGAAGTACGGCGTCCTGGTGGCGACGAACCTGTTCGGCGACATCATCTCGGACCTCTGCGCGCAGATGGTCGGTGGGCTCGGATTCGGCTGCTCCGGCAACATCGGCGAGAAGCTCGCGGTGTTCGAGCCCACCCACGGCTCGGCGCCGAAATACGCCGGGCAGTACAAGGTCAACCCGATCGCGACGATCCTCGCGGCCAAGATGATGCTTGACTGGCTAGGCGAGAAGGCGCTGGCCACGAGGCTCGAAGGCGCCGTCGCCTCCGTCATCGCGGCGGGCCGCGTGCGCACGTATGACATGGGTGGCGCTGCCTCCACCCTCGACATGGCAAGGGAGATCACCGCCAAGCTGTGAGGTGGGCACCGGAGGATCGGGTTGTGGCGGGAAGTCGTCCCCGCCGTCCGCGGCTCGCCTCGCGTCTATCGTCGAAACGTGCGAGGAATTCCGCGTTCACTTTCCGGTAGCGGTGGCGATGCCGGCCCGCTAGACTGTGCCGGCATGCGAGACACTGTCTCACCTCCCGGCGGGCGGTTGATCGTCGTAGCGGCGCTGCTCACGGTCTACGTCATCTGGGGCTCGACCTACCTCGCGATCCGCATCGCCCTCGAAGGGTTCCCGCCGTTTCTGATGGCGGGAGCCCGCTTCGTCATCGCGGGCGGGGCGCTGTTCACGTTTCTGCGCAGTCGGGGGGCGCCTGGGCCCAGTCGCCGCCAGTGGCTCGGCGCCGCGGCAATCGGTGGGCTCCTTCTCGTGGGTGGCAACGGCGGCGTCGTGTTCGCCGAGCAAACTGTCGCCTCCGGCCTTACCGCGTTGGGCGTCGCAACGGTCGCGCTGTGGGCCGCGCTATTCGCCGGACTCTGGGGCCACTGGCCGCGCCGCTTCGAGTGGGTTGGCCTGGTGCTGGGGTTTGGCGGCGTGGCGTTGCTCAACCTCGGCGGCAGCCTCCGCGCGAGCCCCGCAGGTTCGGTGGCGCTCGCGGTGGCGACGATGAGCTGGGCATTCGGCTCGATGTGGAGCCGGCACCTCGACCTCCCCTCGGGCCTGATGGCATCGGCCGCCGAGATGCTCACGGGTGGGGCGATGTTGCTACTGCTCAGCGCCGCCGTGCGGGAACCGTGGCCGGTGCTTCACTCGACCCGCCCGTTGTGGGCGCTCGCCTACTTGGTCGTGTTCGGCTCGTGGCTTGGTTTTTCGGCGTATGTCTTCCTGCTGCGACGCGTGCGTCCCGCGGTGGCCACTAGCTACGCGTACGTCAACCCGGTGATCGCGGTGCTGCTCGGTGTCGCGTTTGCCGGCGAAAGCATTGCCACCAACGAGTGGCTCGCGATGCCCGTCATTCTTGCCGGTGTGGCGTTGGTCGTCCTCAGCCAAGGGCGGAGTCGGGAAGCCGAAACAGGCCACGGAGCAGCTCCTCTCGCGCGGACCCAAGCCGGCGCGGCGGCGGGAGAGTCCTGACGAGGAAATCTGCCAGCCAAGTGCGCGCGGCAGCTTGGTTCCTTCGTCGCGGCGGTGTTCAGCGCTCGATCGTGCGGATCTTGAGGATCAGTGCCAGCATCGCAATCGCGATGACCGCGAGCGAGACAAACAGGCCGGTTCGGCGGAAGCGGATCTCTGCCTCGGCCGTCGCCGCGAGCTTCTCCGCCGCGCCACTCGCGACCAGCGCTTGATTGGACTGCTTGGCCACCGCTGTGGCCTTTGCAGTGTGGATCTCGACCCGCGCGACAACCAACGCCTGGTTTGCCTCCTCGAGCTTGACGACCGCGTCGTCCATGAGCATGCCGGCGCGAGAGGCGCGATCCACCCGCTGCTGCGCGTGGCCGACCGCCGACGATGTCGTCGTCAGCGTCGAAGCGATCGTTGAGGCCACCATGGTGCCGGCGTCCGGAGCGCTGTGGCAGGTGCCGCACACTTGGCCTGGGCCGACTCCGATCAAGTCATCCGTTGGGCGGACGATGGCATGGTTGCTATGGCAGCTCTCACAGGCCGGTTGCTCCAGCGCCGCGAATGCATCCTTGTGGGGCGACAGGTCGAACTTCTCCCGCTGGGTGAGGTGGCAGGTGCCGCACACGTTGGACACCGAAGACACCCCGGGCGGGGTGGCGCCGTGTGCACCGTGGCACGACTTGCAAGTGGGCGCGGACAAGTCGTTTTTGGTGGTGAGCGCAGCGTAGTGTACCGAGCGCTTGTACTCGGCAACTTCATCGCCCTTGATCCCGTAGCGTGCCATCAGCGCCTTGTTGCCGTGGCAGGCGCCACAGGTCTCAACGATGCGGCTGGGATAGACCGGCGAGCGAGCATCCGAGGCGGGCAGCACGCCGTGCGCATCGTGGCAGGACGTGCACACCGCGACGTTGATCTCGCCCTTGGCGAGCGCCTGTCCGTGCTTGGAGGTGCGGTACTGGGCAAGTTGGTCGGTCGGGATGTTGGGCGCGTAGCTCAGCATGAAGGTCGCGTTGGAGTGGCACGAGCCGCACATCTCCGGGATCGCCGCACGGGGAAACTTGCCGACGAAACCCCTGGCCGGGTCCATCGCCGTGGCGATGTCATCGCTCGTGGGGTCGCCGCCGTGACACCCGGCGCACGTTACGCCTTGCAGATGGTGGACATCGGCATCGGCCGCCAGGGCAGGCGCCTTCAATCGTGCTTCGTCGAGGCCGGAATGGCACGCCGTGCACCGGTCAGCAGCCTGCTTACCCGGCGCGCCGACGGCGGTGGCACTCGGCAGAGCACCGATCGGTGTAGCCGCGACGACGAACAGGGTGGGGATCAGCCACGAGGTTTTCATTTGAGCACCCCGAACAACGACAGCAGCGTCATCGCGACGATGTAGGCGAGGGCAAGCCAGCCGAGGATCGCGAACCCCCGGCGTCTGAGCCCGCGGTCGAGGACCGGTACGAGGAACCACACGAGACCAGCGACGGCAAAGGCACCCAGACCGAGCAGCTCGCCCTCGACGCCGAGCACGTGCGCTGGGATCAGCTTGAGCGCCTCGAACATGAAGAGGAAATACCACTCCGGCTTGATCCCCGCCGGCGCCGAGGCGAACGGGTCGGCTTTAACCCCCAATTCCCAGGGGAAGAACGCGGCGAGCGCGGCGAGGATCGCGAGGCCGGCGAGCCAGGCGACCCCTTCGCGCATGACGAAGTTGGGCAGGAACGGCAGCGCCCGCCGCGAGCGCGCCTCCGCCTCAAACCGCGTCGGCACGTGCATCCCCTGGCGCTGGATCAGGGCCAGGTGCAAGCCGATGAGCATGGTCGTGATCATCGGCAGCACCGCGACATGGAAGCCGAAGAAGCGCGTGAGGGTCGCGCCGGTCACGTCCTCGCCCCCACGCAGGAACTTGAGCAGCCAGGGACCAGCGAGGGGTAACTTGCTCACCATGTCGGTGCCCACCCGTGTGGCAAAGAACGACAGCTCGTTCCACGGCAGCAAGTAGCCGGAGAAGCCAAATCCCATCGCGAGACCGAGCAGCGCGAAGCCGCTCCACCAGGTCAGCTCGCGCGGCTTGTTGTAGGCGCCCAGCAGGTAAACCGAGAACATGTGGCAGAACGCCGCGAGGATCATCAGGTTGGCTGACCAGGAGTGGATCGACCGGACGAGCCAACCGAACGGCACGCGGGTCACGATGAACTGCACGCTCTCGAACGCCGCCTCGGCGGTGGGCCGGTAGTAGAGCAGCAGGAGGATGCCGGTCGCCACCTGAATGCAGAAGAAGAAGAACGTCAGCCCGCCAAAGTAATAGGCCCACGAGTGCCGGTACTGCGGGACCTCCTTGTGTTCGGCGAAATCGACCAGGGGCTGGAGCTCGAGCCGGTCATCGAGAAACTGCCACAGGGCACGCAGCCAGCGCATCGCTTAGGCCCCCTTGGTGACGTAGACCTCGTCACCGGTGATGTCGACCTTGTAGTTCTCGAGTGGGCGGGGTGGCGGACCGGCGATGTTCTTCCCTTGGAGATCGTAGTGTCCGTTGTGGCAGGCGCACCAAATGTGCTGGAAGTCGGGCCGGTACTGCACCGTGCAGTTGAGGTGCGTGCACACGGCCGAAAAGGCGCGCACCTCGCCGCCAACGGTGCGGACCAGGATCCCGGGTTTGGAGCCGAAGCGAAATATCTTGCCGCTGTTGACCGGCAGCTCGGAGAGCTTCCCGGCCAGCACGCGGTTGACCGGCGCCTCGCCCACCTCCGGTGGGATGACAAAGCGGAACACCGGGTAGAGCGCCGCTGCGAGCGCCGCGCCGAGTGATGTCCCGAAAACCCAGTTGAGAAAGTTCCTGCGCGACGTCGGCGCGCGATCGGTACTGCCAGCCATCGCCCCCTCCAAAACAGTCCGACAAGCGCGCGCATTGTTGAGCACCCCCTCCTCCACCGTCAAGTGCGGTCGCACCCGCACCTCGGTCGAATCATGAGCGCGATGCGTCCAAGCGAGCTTGTCCCCACGCTGAGGAGGCACATCAATGGTCGCCGACCCGCGTGTATGCTTGCGCGATCGCTGGGGAGGCGGGCGGCATGATGCGGATACTCTTCGTGGGTGACGTGGTGGGCAAGATCGGCCGACGGCTCCTCCAGGAGCGGCTGCGCCGGCTGCAGAACGAGTTGCAGGCCGACCTCACCGTCGTCAACGTCGAAAACGCCGCGGGCGGTTTCGGCTTGACCGGCGCGGTGTGGGATGAGCTCAAACGCCTGCCGGTGGATGTCTTCACCTCGGGTAACCACATTTGGGACAAGAAAGAAACCGCCGAGCTGCTCGACGCCGAACCACGGTTGCTCCGCCCCGCCAACTACCCGCCCGGCAATCCCGGGCGCGGCTGGGTAGTCGTTCAAGCGAAACGAGTCTCGGTGGCCGTGATCAACCTGCAGGGCCTCACCTTCATGAGCGCGATTGAGAGCCCATTTCGCGCCGCAGACCGGATCCTCGAGGAGCTGCCGGCCCAGACGCTGGTCAAGCTCGTCGACTTCCATGCCGAGGCAACCTCGGAGAAGCAAGCATTTGCCTGGTACCTCGATGGTCGGGTCAGTGCGGTGCTGGGCACCCACACCCACGTCCAGACCGCGGACGAGAGGGTGCTCCCGCGCGGCACCGCAGCCCTCACCGACGTGGGCATGACCGGTCCGTACGAGGGGATCATCGGCTTCAAGCCGCAGGCGGTGATCGAGCGGTTCCTCTTCGCCACGCCCCGCTCGCTTGAGCCGGCCACCCGTGGCGGCGCCCTGTGCGCCGCCTTCGTCGAGGTCGACGAGACCAACGGACACGCCGTGGCCATCCGGCGGCTGCGTGTCGAGGAGGATGCATCCGCTTGACCAGTGAGCCAGAGGGTCGCCTCACTCCCGATCTCGGGTCACGATCCCCGGTTTCCGTGCTCTGTACGGCGCGCGACGAGGAGGAGCAGCTCCCGCTCGCACTCGCAACGGTGGCGGGCTGGGCCGATGAGGTCGTGGTGGTGGTGGACCCGCGCAGTCGCGATCGCACTCGAGATGTGGCCGACTCGGCGGGGGCGAAGGTGCTCGATCATGAATTCGCATCGAGCGCCGCCCAATGCAACTGGGGTCTGGCCCAATGCCGACACGACTGGGTGCTCGTGCTTGACGCCGATGAGCGCGTCGATGCGGCCCTCGCCGAGGCAATCGGTAAAGCCGTCATCGCCCCGACGGCGGCCGCGTACGCGGTGCGCCGACGCAACCTCGCATTTGGCCGCCGCCTGCGTTTCGGCGACTGGGGCGCCGACATCGTCGTGCGCTTGCTCGACCGCCGGCAAGCTCGCTTCGCCGAGCGAGCCGTGCACGGCGTGGTGCAGGCGCCGTCCGTGGGGCGCTTGACGGGCGTCCTCGAACACCACACGCTGCGTTCGCTCCAGCAGTATTTGCCCAAGCTGCGCGACTACGCATGCCGTGGCGCTGCCGATGCCATCTCCGCAGGTCGCCATGCCTGGGCAGCCGCCGCCCTCGCCCATGGGAGTTGGCGTTTTGTGCGTGCCTACGTGTTCCGACTCGGCTTTCTCGACGGCGGCGCCGGTCTGGTGGTTGCGATCCTCGCGGCGTACGGCAGCTTTCTCAAGTGGGCGATGGTCTGGCAAGAGACGACGATTCGCCAGGCACGGCCGTAAAACGGGTATGGGTACCCTCCCCGCCCGCGTGCTTCTCGACCTGCCCAACTGGCTCGGCGATTTCATCCATGCGCTGCCACCGTTGGCGCGCCTGTGCGCGTGCAACGGGGGGGGTGAGACCTGGGTGACGCTCCCGCCTGCCCACGCGCCCCTCGCGCAACTCACCGGGGCACACACGATCCCGCGCCCGATGAAGGCGTCGTTCCGTTGGGCGCGGCGTGTCTTGCGCGGACGTTTCGAAATCGCCCTCACGCTGCGTCACTCGACCCGGGCCAAACTCCTGCTTGCCGGAACCGGGGCGGCATTCTCGCTCGCCAGCGCCGGTCGCGGCGCCTCCGCCCTTGGTCATGCGACCTTCCGAGTTGGCCGCTCGCAGCACCAGCGTCATGACCTCGACGAAGCGCTCGCGCGGCTGGGCCTTCCCACCGTTGGTGACGATCCCTTCGTGGTCAAGCTGCCGCCTAGCTGGATCCGGGGTGGTACGCGCCAGCGCACGCTGCTCGCCGAGCGCAGGCCGCTGGTCGCGCTGCTGCCCGGCAGCCGGGGTGAGGACAAGCGGTATCCCCTGGAGGGTTACGCCGCGGTGGCGCGAGGGCTCGCACGACACCGCGTTGCATCCGTCGTGTTGGTTGGGCCCGGCGAAGAGGCGCTCGCTTCCGCGATCGCCGCCGTGACACAAGCCCGCATCGCTCCCACAACTTGGCCGCTTGACGTCACGGCCGCGCTCCTCGCGGCGTGCGACTCGGCGGTGGGCAACGACTCCGGGCTCACCCACCTCGCGGCGCTGGTAGGTTGCCCGACGGTCGCGTTGTTTGGGCCCACCGACCCAGCGCGCACGGCACCGGTGGGAGTCGCCGTCACCCTCCGCGCTGGCCAGCAAGGTCGCGCGGGCTGGCTCGCAGAGATCGAGCCGCCGCGAATCGCGCGCGAGCTGCTCGCCTTGCTCCCAAGCCCGCGCGTTGGTGCGGCGAGGATACAAGACCGGAACGTTCTTCCTGGCGAGGACGCTCCGCCGGCCCGCGTATCCGTCGAAGCCACCTGAGACGACTTCGGTCGAGGACCCTTGCGCGGCCGAGTCCGCATGGGTATCATCGCCCACGGGTGGGCCGCTAGCTCAACTGGCAGAGCAAGGGACTCTTAATCCCTAGGTTGTAGGTTCGACTCCTACGCGGCTCACCAATCTACCGTCGCGCGAAAGTGGCGGAACTGGTAGACGCGCGAGACTTAGGATCTCGTGGGCTCTGCCCCTGGGGGTTCGAATCCCCCCTTTCGCACCAATGACTTACGACGCATCGCCAGGAGCAGAGAGCGGGCCGGCGCAACCGCAGGCCACCTCTCGACCGGCTCATGACCTCGCCACCAGCCTTCGCCAAACGCGGCGCGACTGCAGCATCGGCGCGACGGACAGCAAGCGCTACGACTCATCCCGCCTGTAGGTCAACGGCGGCACGCTCCCGCTGTCCGCAAGCGTGACGTGGTCGAGCACCGTGTGGGCTCCGAGGCGGCATCCCCGACCAATGACGCAACCCCGACGCAGATGGACGCCGGGCTCGAGCACGGTGTCAGCACCGACCGAGCAGTTGCTGTCCACCCAGGTGGTAGCTGGATCGAGTACCGTGACGCCGGAAGCGAGCAGCCGGCGAATCAGCCTTTCGTTGAGCAGCCGGTTGACCTCGGCAAGATCGGCACGGGTGTTGACCCCAGCCATGTCTGCCGGGTCATCCAGCACCAGACCATCCACGCGTTGGCCACCGGACACCAGGACCTTCACCACATCGGTGAGGTAGTACTCCCCCTGGTCGTTGTCGGGCGCCACCTGCCGGAGCGCCGAGGACAACGCTTCGAGGTCGAAAAGGTAAGTGCCGGCGTTGACCTCGCGGATTTCGAGCTGCTCCGGACCGGCGTCACGTGCCTCGACGATGGCCGTCACGGCACCGCTCGTATCCCGGATAATGCGGCCGTAGCCGGCGGGGTCGGGCAGGATGGCGGTGGCCAGGACCAGCGCGGCCGTTCGTTCGCGGTGCAGTTCGACGAGCGACCACAAGGTGGCGGCCGTGACCAGCGGTGCGTCGCCGGAGATCACCAGCACCTCGCCATGGTGAGGCAGGAGCGGCAAGGCGCAGGCCACCGCATCGCCGGTACCGCGCGGCGGTTCTTGGACCGCGAGCAGCGCCTGCCCCGCGAGGTGCGCTTCGACCTGCTCGCGCAGATAGCCGACCACGACCACGAGCGGATCCGGCCGCAGCGCCGCTACGCTGGCGAGAACGTGATCGAGGAGCGCTCGCCCGCCGACCTCATGGAGCACCTTGGCGCGGCGAGTGCACAATCGCTTGCCTTCGCCCGCAGCGAGTACCACGGCGGCAACGCTTGCCATCGCCGGCATGGTAGGCGGCGCATCCCCGCGTCGCAACCGCGGGCCATCAGCCCATCGGGCTGTCAGGCCATCGGGCAAGGTTGGTTGCCCTTCGTTGTCTCTCTTTGTCGTTCCTGATCGCCCGAAAGCCTGTTCTTGCTGATGGCCTGGGTGGGGGTTGGTGGCTCTCGTTACCTCTTCGACAGCTCGTGCAGCACCTGCTTCGCGACCGCCTTGAGCGTCTCGAAGACGCCGACCCCTTTGGGCGCAACCGCTTCAAAGGTCGGTTCTTTCTTGATGTTCAGCCGGCTGAACAGGACATCGTAGGGGACCGCGCCAGCAAGGTCTCGTTTGTTGAGCTGGAGCGCGTACGGGACGGTGGCGAGCTCGAAGCCGTTTTCCCGCAGGTTGTGCTTGAGGTTGTCGAGTGATTCCTCGTTGGCGTCCATGCGGGCTTCCTGCGAGTCGGCCACGAACACGACCCCATCCACGCCCTTGAGGATGAGCTTGCGCGAGGCGTCGTAAAAAACCTGCCCGGGCACGGTGTAGAGGTGGAAGCGGGTGCGAAATCCGCGCACGCTGCCGAGGTCAAGGGGAAGGAAGTCGAAAAACAGGGTGCGGTCGGTCTCGGTGGCGAGCGAGATGAGCTGCCCTTTGTTCTGGGGGTTCGTCTTCTCGTAGATGTACTGAAGGTTGGTGGTCTTGCCGCCCAGTCCCGGTCCGTAGTAGACGATCTTGCAGTTAATCTCGCGCGAGGCGTAGTTGATGAAGCTCATTCAGTGAACAGGGCGTCGATGTCTTCGTCGGTGATCTCGGCAAAGGGAGAGGCGGGGGCCTCGCCCTGCTGGGCGGCCTTGGTGGCCATTTGGACGAGTACGTCCTCGAGCTCCGCGACCGCCTTGCGCACCCGCAGCCGAACCAGCCCAAGGGAGGAGCGCTCATCGAATATGACGACGAGGATCAGCCGCTGGCCGACGATGGAGATGTGAATGTTGTCGCGCTCTCCCTCGTGGAAGAGGATCGAAAACTCCTTTTCTCCGATGAGACGGGCGAGACCATCGGTGGCAGCGACGTTGCCCGCGGTGAGCGAGGCGAGGGAGGTTGCGTCAACTTTCTCGAGATCGCCCTTGGCAGCGATCTGCTGGCCGTTCTTGTCGACGAGGAACACGATCTTGGCGTTGGCATCTACCCACAGTCGTGCCAGGACGGAGTTGATCCTGTCGAACTCCTCCTCGTACAACACCAAATTCGGCCCGAGCATCGTCATCGCCGCCGGCCTCCGTCCTTCGAATTGCGAGTATATCCTTCAATACAACTTCAATCTATCCCCCGCCGGCCTGAGATCGCGCGGGCGAGCGTGACAGAGTCCGCATATGATATCTCGCCGCCAGCGGGCAGACCGAACGCGATACGCGAGAGCGTCACGCCGCTTGACCGCAGCATCCGCGCGAGGTAGTGGGCCGTGGCTTCACCCTCCACCGTGGGGTTGGTGGCGAGAATGACCTCGCGGATGTCGCCGGTCTGCACACGGGCGAGCAGCGCACCAACCGTGAGCTCGTCCGGCCCCACGCCGTGGAGTGGATCGAGTGCTCCCCCAAGCACGTGGTACGCACCACCGAACTCGCCGGTCGCCTCGATCGCCCAGGCGTTGAGAGGATCTTCCACCACGCACACCACGCCGCGTTCTCGGCTCGCATCGCGACAAACCACACAAGGGTCTTCCTCGGTGAGCAGGAAGCATGTCCCACACGGCCGGACCGCTGCGACCGCACCGCCGAGTGCCGCGGCGAGCCGCTGCGCGCTCGCACTCTCGCGCAGCAGGTGCTGCACCAGACGGGTTGCGGTCCGGGGACCGACCCCGGGAAGCTGCTCGAGCTCCTCCAGCAGCTCCCGCACGGAAGGAGGCCGCAGCTCCACGGTCAGAATCCAGCGAGGCCCGGGGGAAGGCCGAGGTGAGCGAGCGCTTCCCGTGAGCGTTCCTCAAGCAGGCGCGAAGCTTCCTGCCAAGCCGCCATCACCAAGTCCTCCACCAGGCTCACTTCCTCCCCGGTCAACGCCTTGGCGTCGATGCGAACGCCTTTGAGCTCTTTCAAGCCGGACAAGCGGAGCCGCACCAACCCCCCGCCCGAGGTGCCCTCGACCTCGAGTTCCGAAAGCGTCTTTTGCATCTGCGCCTGGGCTTGCTGCGCCTGCTGGAGCAGCTTCGCGACGTTCATGGTTTCTCCTCGATCCGCTCGATCTTGCCACCAAACACTTCGAGCACCCGCTGCACCGTCTCGTCTGCCTCGACCCGGGCGCGCAGGCTGTCATTCCGGACTTCGGGAGCGGGACCGTTGTCGAGCACTTCGACGGACGCCGGTAGGCCGGCGCGGGTCGCGGCTTCGACGAGCCGGTCGTGCCCCTCACGTAACGACCTCACGGTTGCCGCCGGCATACCGGCGCAGCGCAAGACGAGACGCCCGCCCTCGACGGCAACTTCCCGCACCGAACGCACGCGGCCGGCGAGCAGGTGGGCGCCACTCGCCTCAAGTGCCGCGGCGAGTTGCGCCGCCGGTCCCACGATGGCGGCTTCAGGCACGCCCGCGGCCAGGGCGGACGCGGGTGCGGTCTCGCTCCTCACCCCGGGACTCGCAATCGGTTCGCCCGCAAGAAGCGCCTCGACCCGTTGCAGCCGTGGCCACAGTGCAAGCCGACCCAGCGCGACCGTGACTGCGAGTCCGGGCCGGTCCGCGGCTGCCACCAGTCCCTTGCCCTCGAGAGCGAGCGCAAGCAGCCGGAGCAACAGCGGCACTCCGAGCCGGACCGCGCTCGCCCGCAACGCCTCGCGGTGAGCGGCGGGAAACGCGGACGGCGCATCAGGGGCCGAAGCCAGCAAAAGGAGCGCGTGGAGTAACTGCACGACCTGCTCATAGAGCGCGACTGCGTCGCGGCCAACCCGTTCTTCCTCGCGCACGAGCGCGAGCGTGCGGCTCACGTCGCCGACCTCCAGCGCCTTCCACACCTCCAACACCGTCTCGAACGGCGGCAGGCCGATCACCGCTGCCACCGCGTCCTCGTCCACCGTGCCCGCCGAGAAGGCGCGCACCCGGTCGAGAAGGGAGAGTGCATCGCGCAGGCTTCCCTCGCTCGCTCGGGCGATGAGCTGGGCGGCGCCGGGCGTGAGGGGAAACGGCTCCTGCCCTGCAACCTCGGTCAGGCGTGCGGCTACCAAGTCGGCCGGGATCGGGCGAAAGTCCACCTGCAGGCAGCGCGACAAGATGGTCGCAGGAAACTTGTCTTTCTCGGTCGACGCGAGAATAAAGACTACGTGCTTGGGCGGCTCCTCGAGGATCTTGAGCAGCCCGTTGAACGCCGCCTTGCTGAGCTGGTGGGCCTCGTCAAGGATGATGACTCGGTACCGATCGCGGATCGGCAGGTTGCGGATGATGTCCCGCAGTTCTCGCACGTCGTCGATCCCGGTGTTCGAGGCGGCATCGATCTCGAGCACATCGAGTGCGGTTCCCAGCATGATCTCCGTGCATGCTGTGCACTCGCCGCACGGCTCCGGCGTCGGGCCCTTGTCGCAGTTGAGCGCCTTGGCGAGGATCCGCGCCACGGTCGTCTTGCCCACGCCGCGCAGGCCGGAGAACAGGTAGGCATGCGCGATCTGTTGGGCGGCGAGGGCGTTTCGGAGGGTTCGCACGGCCACGTCCTGCCCGACCAGCTCGTCGAATTTCCTCGGCCGGTATTTCCGCGCCAGGACCTGATAGCCGCTCATCGACGACCTATTGGCCTGCAGCCCGCGACCCGATTCTCGCCGGCGACGGTCCCTGGTGCGACGCGATCGCGCTGCGGAGGGTTACTGGCGGCGAAACCGCAATCGGCAGCCGACCGTGCCGGCAGCAAGGAGGAGCACAGCTCCCTGGCGCGCCGACGGCTGGCCACGGTCACGCGTCCCCGGCGTGGCCATCGTGGTGAAGCAAGGAACCCGGGGGGACCGCGGCACCCGTTGCGTTCCCCTTATCGCTGCTCCCTTCCGGGCCTGACGAGGTTCGGGGGGCACCGTCGCGCGGGACCCGGGTTCCTTGCTTCCCACGAAGGCCGAGACCTTCCGCGAATACAGGTTTGCGCTCTCGCGTCGCCACCGCCTTGGCCTGCGATCTGGGCTCCCGCCCAAGGTAAGCTCTCAACGACCGTCCCCCACCCCGAGCGGAAAAGGAATCACTCGTGGCCGCGACGTGCCCCAGGCTGAGCGCCGGCAAGATACAACTGGCGGAGAGGGCGGGATTGCGGGCGCCCAAGCCTGGCCTCCGCCAACGCGCTCGAAACCCTCCATCCATCCACCCGCAAGCGGTCAGCCCCGCTGACACGCCCGCGTCTCGCCACCCACCGCGGGCTCTCACCCACCCTCTCCGCAGCGACGTGAGATCGGTCGGTCCAGTTCGATGGCGAAAGCAGGGTGATACCGCAACGCCAGAAAGTATGGCGGAGAGGGCGGGATTCGAACCCGCGGTACGGTTACCCGTACACACGCTTTCCAAGCGTGCTCTTTCGGCCACTCAGACACCTCTCCGCAGACCAGGATCAACTATCAAATCTCTCCAACCAGCCGAGTAGACCAAACTGTCGTTGGCGGAGAGGGTGGGATTGCGGGCGCCCAGGCCTGGTCTCTGCCAACGCGCTCGACCCCCTCCACCCATCCGCCCGTAAACCGTCACCAGCGCCAACACGCCCGCGTCTCGCCCGCCACCCACACCACCGCGAGGACGAACCCGCACCCCAGCGCGCCACCCACCCGGCCGGCCACCGTGGGTTCTCACCCACCCTCTCCTGGACTTGCCAGAACGAATTGCGCGATCGGCATTGCTCGATTCCAACCCGGCCTCCGACCCAGCGTTGGCGGAGAGGGTGGGATTCGAACCCACGGACCCCCGCGAAGGGGTCAACGGTTTTCGAGACCGTCCCGATCGACCACTCTGGCACCTCTCCGGACCGGGGATGAGAGTCTACAGTCGGCCACGTAACTTTGCAAAGAAGCTTTCCAGCAGCGTGCTTGCCTCGGATGCCCGCAGCCCGCCACGCCACTTCACGCGGAAGCCCGTGCGCGGGTCGTCGAGGAGGTTGCCGAGCGATCCAACGAAGCCGGCCCCCGGATCCGGGGCGCCCCACACCACACACGCCAGCCGGGCGAGGCCACACGCGCCGGTACACATCGCGCACGGCTCGAGCGTGACGTACAGCGTGCAGCCTTCCAGTCGCCAATCGCCGAGGTACCTCGCGGCCGCGCGGAGCGCGAGCACCTCGGCGTGCGCGGTTGGGTCGCGCTCCGACTCGCGCCGGTTGTGCGCCTTGGCGATCACCTCGCCGGACGGCGCCACCACGACGGCGCCCACTGGCACTTCGCCGATCGCCCCCGCCTTGGCGGCCTCGCCAAGCGCTACGCCCATGGCGGTGTGGTCCGCAGCGGAGAAGACCCATTCCGGAGTTAGTTCCATCGTGGCCTACTTTGCGCCTTGCGCATGTTCATGCACGCGGGCGACAGTGACCAGGGTGAGGCCCACGGGAAATGGAAGTACCCTTTCAATCAGTTGCGACAGCCAAGCGAACGCGTTGGCCACTCGAACCGACGCCTCGGGGACGACGCTCACTTTTCGCATCTTCCCGAACCACCACCATCCCGGCATCGCCAAGGCAAAGAGGTAGCGTGGCGTCAACGTCAGCTCGAAGCCCGCGACGGTGAGGATCTTGGCGAGCTGCCGCCGCGTGTAGCGGCGCCAGTGGCCAAGCGCGGCGTCGACGGCGCCGAACAGCCACTGATGCGCCGGCACTTGGAGAAGCAGCACGCCACCGGGGGCCAGCCACGTGCGGAGCTGTCGTAACGCCGCGTTGTCGTCTTCGATATGCTCGAGGACATTGAGGCATACCACGACATCGAAGCTCCCCGGAGGAAAATCCAAGCCCTCGCCAATGGTACCGGCCAAGACCACCACATCGGGATCATCGCGAAACATGTCCCCCACAGCGGCCACGTACTGAGGGTCTCTGTCGAGGCAGGTCAGCCGATCGGCGTGGGCTCGAAGCCGGGCCGAGTAGGTGCCAATGCCGCAGCCCAGCTCGAGAATGCGACCTTTCAGGTGCGGCTCGAAGTAGGAGAACACCCAGTCGTTGTAGCGCGAGATCGCACGCACGTGCTGGAGAGTCACCGTCTGGTTCTGGTTGGTCTCTGCTACGGTTGGCACCATTTGTGGATTATAGGCGTCGGCCCTCGTGAAGTTGCTCACTTCCCGCTCACCGACTGCACGGCGGCGCTGGCCCTGTCGTCTCGGTTTGGCTGCAGGTTCGTCACGCTCAAAATCAATCCGCTGCCAGGCTCGATAACGCGTTGGCCTGGCTTTCTCGCTGCAACACCCAGCGCCCGCGCCGACAAGCGACTTCCTTGTATTCTGGCTATACTTATAAAGAGATGGACATTGGGAACGCAGGGGATCGCGGACGAGCTACTTCCCCACGTTCCCTGCCCTGAAAGGCACACTGCAAAGGTGGTGCTGATGCAGCTCACTGCATTCGTCACCGTTCTTTTCATCTCGGCCGTACCCCCGCGGGTACTTGCGAGCACTGCCGGTCAGACCCACCTGAATCTCTCGCCTCGGCAAGTGACGCCCCTTGGCCGCACGAGACCGTAGCTATGGTGCTGGGATGAACGCCCGCCGGAGCTGGCTCGCCATGGGGATTGCAGGGGCTGCGGTGGCGGTGCTTATCCTCGGTCCGGTTCGCATAAACATTTCCCTCGCCGTTACCACAATCGGGTATGCCTGGCACGACGCTTGGGGCACGACGCCAGAGGCAAGGCAGATCGCCTTCTATGGAGACCGGTCCGGTCTTGGATATGGCTACGTCCGCGATGTTCTCGAACATTATCCAGACCCCGAATCGTTGCCTGAAATACGCAATCCCGGGCATGACGACTTCCTCCGCCTGTTCCTCCCCGGGCGGCTACGCCGCCGGGACGACCGGATGTTGATAGGCATCGGAATTCCTGAGGCCCAGCTTCGTGAGAGCACGGTCGCGACGGCTGTTCGTGTTGCGGCCGATCAACATGAGAGCGGTTGGCAATTCGCGACGGGCACCGATGTTGATACATTTGTCGGTCTCGACGTTACAGTTTCCGGAAAGAAAGGATTGGCGGGAACTGCAGAATTGCTGGCGGGCGTCCAAGATCCGTCGGTTCTGGCCTCTGGCAGAATCGAGAACCCAGGCGGCGACCAGAGCGTTGTTCGATTTCGGCCGGTGCCGTTCCATCCCTTTTCGATTCAGCGCGGGGCGACGCCGTTCCGCATCCGCATGACTGGTGTCGTTCCAGAGCGAATCGAAGTCATGGGAATCCCCACTGACATTCGAGGGTACGAGATCCTCAGCCGCGAACGGAACTGTTTTGTTGCTGTGCGGCAGGATGCGAAAGAACTTCTTTCCGGGCCTGGCGCAAAACCCTGGCTGACCTATTTCAGGAGGCTTCGCTGTGGGAGTCTCTAGTCTCGTCCCGCTTCTCATCGTTCCGCTACTCGCTGGGACCGGGGTTGCGGGCCGTGACACAGGTCTCGGAACCCGCTGGTGGTGCGGAGTGCTCTCAGTCGCGTGGGTTGCGTTTCTTGGGTTCGCGTTTGGCTTGCCCCAGAGTGTCGTACTCATCGCCACGTTGGCGGCGGCCGTCGCCTTGTCGGTGCGCGGGATTTACATGTCGGCGAATGGTCTCCCGGCAGTCCCGTCGCCCACGGCCGCGCTCCGATCGCTTGCAATGGCTGCTGGTCTCGCGCTGCCAGTTCTTGCAGTGACTGCGTACACACTTTACTTTCCTGCCCGTGGGGACGGCGCGGTGATTTGGTACGCGAAGGCCCGGGCTCTCTTCGACTGGGTACCGTTCAAGGAAGTGCCCTACGTGAATTACCCGGATCTTGGGCCGACCGCGTGGATGCTCGTTCTTAAGTGGACCGGACCGGACGCCGAAGCATTGGGACGGGTGATACTGCCGTTGGGTTTTTTCGCCTGGATTCTCGCGCTACTCGACCTCTTTCCGCGGCCCTTCCCGTGGGCCGCTGCGATCATTCTTCCGGTGTTGACTCTGACCTCACTCGACTTGGACGCGGCGACAAATGGCTTCCAGGACTTCTTCCTGGCGGCCGCCGCCGGCCTGGCTCTCGTGTTCCTGCTGCGGCTCCTCTGCAAGAGCACCACCGATCGGAGCAGGCGAGACGCGCTGTTGCTAGCGTTCTTTACGGGGTCGCTGGCGCTCATCAAACAGGAGGGGGCTGTCCTGGCCCTGATGGTTGGTGCCGCCTGGTTGCTTGCAGCCAAGCGAAAGAAGGGACTTCTGCTCGCGATTCCGCTCGCCCTGGCCTGGCCTCTCTTGCAGATTGGCAGGGGAGTCAAAGTCAGTCTCCAGTATGGCGGTTTCACGATTGGCTCCGTTCTAAGTGCCTTTTCGGCGTCGGACCGGTGGATTACAATCGAGCCGCACCTTCAGGACGCTTTGAGCTCATCGGCTCCCCTGCTCGCTGCCTTTGCAGTCCTGGCCGTGTACTCGGTCATTGCCCTTCCGGACACGAGGCGCGCAATCGTGGTTCTCAGCGCGCTGCTCGTGGTACATACGGCGTTCGTGCTGTTCGTATTCTTGGCGACGCGTTACCCTCTAGAATGGCAGTTGAATACCGCATTTGGCCGTCTTTTCGGGCAGCGGCAATTTATCCTAATTACGGGCGTGGCTTTCATGCTTGGGCAAATCGCCTACGCGGCGCGTGCCCGTTCTCGGCGTGTCGAGCAGATTGACGGCTCTTCATAGGCCAGTTCCCCACCGATCCAAAGTCTCAGGCTTGGCCGATTCCCTTCGCTGCAGTTCGCAGAGCGTACGCTCCCACGCATCCTGAGTTCGATATTCGAGTGGTCCTCCGGTTTCGCCGTGGCTATCTTTGAACTGGCGGTGCTACGTCGAGCGTCTCCCCCCAAAGAGCGTCGCTAAGCGCTGAAAGCCGACGCTCTCATCGCGTTGCAGCCGCTGAGCCTCTTGCAGATTGGCCGGGGACAACGCCGATAATAGGCGTCGGCGCCGCGCTGGCTGCCTATTGCCTTGTTGCCGCCGGTGATGGCGGCGCTGCCCGTGTCCGGGTGATCCGAATGCAGGGTACGCCGCACTCGAGATCGAATCGACGCGCGAGTTCGTTCACCCGGTAGTACGGCGGCCAGACATCGGCAAGCACGACCGGATGGGCGGCGAGCGCCTCCATGACGACTCGCGTCAGTGCTGCTGCGGGGTTGGGATCCGCCAAAGCCACATCGACTGCGACCGGGCGCACGTCGAGGTCGAGTCGCCACCCCCGCACCACCTGCGCGAGCCGCAGCACCGCACCGGGGTTGAAGTCCGCCAGCACCGTCGCACCGGCCGGCGCGCATTGATCCAACGCCGCAACGTAGCGTTCGGCCCCGGGATCGAGGGCGCTCCGCAGTTGGCTCACCCATGATCGAGAAGATGCCTCTTCCAGGTTGCGAGCGCTCGGCTGCGGCGCCGTAAGGTCCTTGCTCTTGATCGGGCAGAGGAAGTAGAACGCGTTGCTGCGAAATGGCAGTACTCGCGCGCCGAGGCTCTCTCCGCCCAGGTTGGCGAGCAAGGCGGGAACCGCGAAGTAGAGTGCGATCTGCACCACAACGTGAGCGAGCCGCAGCCGCAACGAGAGCATGGCGGGGGTTGCGAGTAGTACACCAACCAGGACGAACCCGACCATCAGGTGGAGCCGGTACGGCGCGTAGCCGAGGAGAAGAAGCGTGAGCGCACCAAGGCTGACCGGCCAGGCAAGGTGGACGTGCGTTCGAGTCGTTCGCCACAGCAAGGCCACCACTCCAAGCGGCCCCACACCGTAGAGGAACAAGCCGAGCAGCAGCGCTGCTTGCAGCGGCGCCCTGGTGAAAGCAACGAACGCCTCCCAGTGCCACCCCCAAGTGAACGCCCCGCTCGCGGCAAACCCAGTGAGCGGATCGAGTGGACCCCCGAAAGCGGCGAGCCACACGGGTGCAAAGCCGAGGGCCGCAGCGGGAAGCAACTTCCACGATTTCGCGCCGGTCTGTTCGAGCGCGAGCGGCACGATGATGAACACCGCCAGCGCGTGTACAGCGATGGCCAAGCCCCACAGCCCGCCCGCCAAGAACCACCGCAGCCGGCTGTTCTTCTCTTGCAGCGCGAGGGAACCGGCGAAGACCAGGGCGATGCCCGGAGCGTATGTCTCGGCCACCGTGGCGGCCCACCACAGGGGTTGCGCCACCATCAGCATCACGGCGAGAGTGTGCGCACGAACCCGATCGCCCCACCGTCGAAGCGCCCAAAGGTAGGAGAGCGCCACCACGAAGGCCCCACTCAGCGCGGACAGGCGGTGGGTCCACACCACCGGATCACCGTGCGATACCTTCAACCACGCCCACGCGAGCAGCGTCCAACCCGCGTGGTCGCCGGGGTTGAAGCTCGGCAAGTAACGATTTACGGCATAGAGGGTCAACTTGGAAGAATCGGCCCACACGAGGCCGTGGGCGCCGGTGAGCACGTAGAGCGCGAGTGCAAAGGCAAACCAAATCCCCGCCGGCAGCACCACGTCACGACGCACCTGTCTACCTGGCTCCATCGCTGCGCGAGATGATACGCGCGTCGAGGTAGGTTGCCGCGATCGCCGGATGCTGGTGCTGAGGCGACGTTGCGCCGCATTCGATCGGCGCATGGCTCGCACCCCTCCTGGCGTTGCCGCGCCTGCTCGCCGCGGGTAGGATGGCGCAAGGGAGCAGGCCATGATCGATTCGCAGGCGCTCTTTGCCGCACTGCATCGGGCGGTACTCACCGGGGACGACGCCACCGCGGGTCGTCTCGCGAGCGAGGCCCTTGCCAACGGAGTCGCCGCCCTCGACACCATCGAACGGGGGCTCGTGCCCGGCATCCGCGAGGCCGGACGGCTGTGGGAGGAAGGGGAGTTCTTTCTCCCGGAGCTCGTCACCGCCGCACAAGCGATGAAAGCCGCGATGGAGGTCTTGCGGCCGGCCCTCGGCGCGAGCCAATCCGCCGCACTCGGACGCGTGGTGATCGGCACCGTCGAAGGGGACATTCACGACATTGGCAAAACGCTCGTGGCGACGATGCTCTCCGCCAGTGGCTTCGCGGTGAGCGACGAGGGCGCGGGCGTGCCGGTGGCACGTTTCCTTCTCCGGGCACAGGAGCTCGAGGCAGACCTCGTCTGTGCTTCCGCTCTACTCACTACGACCATGCCAAAACAGCGTGAGCTCGTAGCGGCCGTGCGCGAGGCCGGCCTCAAGGCCCGGGTGATGGTGGGGGGAGCGCCCGTGACCAAGGGTTGGGCGCAATCCATCGGCGCAGACGGCTTCGCGGACAACGCCCTGGAAGCGGTCACGGTGGCCCGCGCGCTGGTGGGACGCGGTGCGGCCGTCTGAGTTCGTCGAGCTGCTGCACGGGCGCGTGGTCATGCTCGACGGCGGCCTCGGCAGCATGCTCATTGCCGCCGGCCTGGCGGGCGGCAGAGCACCGGAGTGGTGGAACCTCGAGCACCCGGACCGCGTCGCCGCGGTCCATCGTGCCTACGTCGAGGCCGGTAGCGAGATCATCCATGCCAACACGTTCGGCGCCAACCCAGCGCGGCTCGCGGCCGTCGGCTTGGCCGGGCGCTGCCACGAGGTCAACGCCGCCGCGGTGTCTCTCGCCCGTGAGGCATGCGCGGGCCGGGCGTGGGTGGCGGGCGACGTAGGGCCGACTGGAAAAATGCTGCCCCCGCTCGGATCGGCGACCGTGTCGGAGCTGCGCAGCGCGTTCGACGAGCAGGTCGAAGCTCTCACGGCAGCCGGCGCCGACCTCATCTCGATCGAGACGATGAGCGACTTGCGCGAGGCCCTCGTCGCGGTGGAAGCGGCGCGAGCGGTCGGGCTCGCGGTTCATGCTTCGATGACGTTCGCGGCGCGCCGACGCGGCACGTTCACGATCATGGGCAACGCCCTCGTACCGTCGCTGGCGGCGCTCGCGAAGGCCGGCGCAGACGCGGTGGGGTGCAACTGCACGGTCGTCTCCGCCGAGATGCGGGGGATGATCGAGGAAGCGGCTTCGCACCTCGCCGTGCCGATTTCGGCGCAGCCCAACGCCGGTCAGCCCCGGCTCACCCCCGACGGAGTGGTCTACGACGCGGACCCGATCGCGTTTGCACGGGATATCGTCGCGATGGTCGCCTGCGGTGCCCGCGCTGTCGGCGGTTGCTGCGGTACCACGCCCGAGTTCATCGCCTGCATCCGCTCGGCGCTCGAGGCAGGGAAGGCGGGATGACCGAACCGGCCGTCGTGCTCGACCTCCATCTCGAACTGAGCCAGGAGGAGGTCACGCGGTACCTGGGCTATCCGCGTGGGCGATCGGCCTCCACAAACGCACGCGAGCGTCTCGACACGCTTTGGCCGGAAGCGATCGCGACGCTTTCCCCACGTGGCGCCTACGCGCTCGTCGGCAGGCCCGAGGCGATGAAAATTGGCATGCCGGAACCTGCCGACCTGGTGGGCATCGCGGCGTGCACCATCGGCACTGCCCTCGAACAGGAGAGCGAGCGGCGTGCCGCCGGCACGGCGCTGCTCGATGCGCTGGTGCTCGACGCGATTGGGTCCGCAGCGGCGGAGGCGGCCGCCGATGCCCTCAACCTCGAGATTTGCAGCGTGGCAACCCAGCGCGGCCTCGAAGCCGCGCCGCGAGTAAGCCCAGGGTACGGAAGCTGGGACACCGCGTGCCAGCGCTCTCTGCTCGAACTGCTACCGATCGATCGGATCGGCGTTCGACTTACTTCTGGCGCGATGATGGTGCCGCGCAAGTCGGTGAGCTTCGCGGTCGGATTCGTGCCATCGGGCGCCATGACTGGGCACGCTGCCGCTCGCTGCTCGCGCTGCGGCTTGCTGCGTTGCCGCCATCGAATGGCACCGTACGAGGACACGTAGGCGCGGCAATCTTCCGAAAGGAGAGGATGCATGGAGCCGATTCGACCCAAGTTGGAACTGTTCAGCCGGGAGCAAGTCGATGGCGTGATCGCCGACGCGCTGCGCGTGCTCGCCACGGTCGGGTTTGAGGTGGAGAACACCGACGCGCAGGAGCTGTTGCGCGCGGCTGGAGTGGCGCAGCGGAGCGGGCGCTACTGCGCCACCGAGACGCAGGTGCGTGCCGCGTTGGCCACCGTGCCGGATCGCGTCGTGGTGTTCGATCGCGAAGGGCGCGCCGCGCTCGATCTCGGCGGCGATCGCGTGCATTTCGATCCCGGCTCTGCGGCGCTGTGGATCCTCGACCCCGAGACGCAACGGCGGCGCGCTCCCACGAGCGAGGACCTTTGCCGTCTCGGTTGGGTGACCGAGGCGTGCCGCCACATCGCCGCGCAAGCGACCGCGCTCATCCCCTCCGACGTGCCGGAGGCGATGGGCGACCGCTGGCGGCTCTACGTCGCGCTGGGCAACTCATCGAAGCCGGTGATCACCGGTACGTTCCGCAAGGATGCGTTTGCGGTGATGGCCGCGATGCTCGCCACGGTGCGGGGCGGTGCGGCGGCACTCGCCCAGCGCCCACTCGCGATCTTCGACTGCTGCCCGAGCCCTCCCCTCAAGTGGAGCGACCTCACGTGTCAGGCGCTCATCGACTGTGCGCGGGCCGGGATCCCGGCCGAGCTGGTGTCGATGCCGCTGGGCGGCGCGACCGCTCCGGTCACCCTGCGCGAGATGGTCGTACAGCACGCCGCCGAGAGCCTCTCCGGCGTGCTCATTCACCAGCTCGCCGCGCCCGGCGCGCCGCTGATCTGGGGCGGCTCTCCCGCCGCGTTTGACATGCGGCACGGCACCACACCGATGGGGGCCATCGAGACCATGATGGTTGACGTCGGCGATGCGCAGGTGGGCAAGCACGTCGGCTTGCCCACGCATGCCTACATGGGAATGTCCGACGCCAAGCTCGTCGACGCTCAGACCGGGATGGAGTCGGGGATTGGCACGGTGCTGGCGGCGCTCGCAGGGGTCAACCTCGTTTCCGGACCCGGCATGCTCGACTTTGAAAGTTGCCAGAGCCTCGAGAAGCTCGTGCTCGACGATCAGGTATGCGGCATGGCACTACGGCTGACGCAAGGCATCTCGCACGGCTCGGCCACCGCTGCGGTTGAGCTGATCCGCCAGCTCGTCGAGATCGGCAACTTCCTCGGCCACCGTCACACCCGCGAGAACTACCGCAGCGAGCAGTTCCTCCCGTCCAAGCTCATCGACCGCGGTACCTTCGACCAGTGGGAAGCCGGGGGGGCTCGGAGCGTCGCCGCGGCGGCGGCGGACGAGGTGCGAAGCATCGTGGCCCGCGGTAACCCGACCCCCCTGCCGGAAGACCTTCACCGCGAGATTCACCGGCTCATCTCGGCGGAAGCGCACCGACTGGGAGCGGCCTCGCTGCCTGAACTCTGAAGTCCGCTGCTTTCTCGCACCGCAACGGTCGAGGACCGAGGGGCGCTGGGCGAGAATCGCTGAGCGAGCGCAAGCTTGACAACCCAACCTCGGCGACTATGCTCGGAACAGTGCTACCCACGGCTCCAGACTCATGGCGCATCACGCCAGACACGCAAGGCGTCGGCGGCACTTCGGCCTGCTCGCCGGCTGGCGGAACGTAACCTGGTACCTCGACGACACGGGAGTAACGCATGTTCCTTCACGGTCTTCTCTGCATGCTTGCCGCAACGCTGGCCCAGGAGCAAACGGCTACTAGGCAGACCGGCAAGATCCTCGGTCAGGGGCTAACCGCCCCGACGATCACGCTGACTGCGCCCGCGGGGGGGTGGACCGTCGATCGCATGGTGCTCGTTGCCGGAACGGTAAGCGACCCCACCATTAACCCCATCACCGTCAGCATCAACGGTGACCGCTACCTGTTGAAGACCGTCAACGGCGCGTTCGAGCGCAAGTTTCCGGTCAGCGCGGGCAAGGCCTCGGTCATCGTCCAGGGGAGCAACCGTGGCGGCACGGGCAAGCTCGAGCGCACGCTTTACGCCCAGGTGCCTGCGGTGGCGGTCTTCCTCGTTCTCACCAGCGACACGGACGGCGTGTACACGGACTTGCACGTGTACGAGCCGCGCCCCGACGCACCCGACCCTGCCACCGCGGGGCGTGACGCAAGCACGCACGTGTTCTGGGCGCGGACCGAGTCCCCCAGCGGCGGCCACTTCTACCTCAACGAGCAAGGCGGCGATTTCGATTCGCCCGGGTACGGGCCATACCTTTACACCCACACTTCGCCGCCGCTCGGCTTCTACCGCGTCGACACCAACTACTGGCCGAGCGGCGACAAGGCACATACCGTGGCGACGCTCAACATCGTCCTGTTTGGCGGCACCGCCAACGAGATCCACAAGCGGGTGCGCTTTCCCTTGGTTCAGCCCGGGGAGACGCAAACCCTCGCCTGGATCCGCATCGACCGCGGCCAGCAAGCCCATGTGTACCTCCCGACCGTCGAGACCAAGCCAAAGGACACCCGCGTGTGGCCGGCGTGGGTGACCGAGTTCGTACGCCCGAACAACGAGAACGACTGGGGCGATTGAGGGGGCAGCGGAATTTGATGACGAGATCGCTGCTGCTCGCGTTTGCCCTTCTCCCCGCCGGCCTGGTGGAGCCCGCGACGTGGGGGGACACCGTGCGCTACCGCATGCTCAATGAGGCGCTGGCACAGGCGGAGCACATCGGTGCCGATTGGGACCCGAGCCAGCGCGACTGCGCCGGTTTTGTCCGCTTCCTCTACCGCAAATCCTCGGGCATTCGCACACCGCTGTGGCGCCACCGGGATGGCTCCCCCGCCGAGTTTCTCGCTGCCGACGAGCTGCTCGCCTACAACTTCACCCCGATCTCACGCGCGCCGCAAAAAGACTCGGTGCTCACCGGTGACCTGCTCGCCTTCTTCGACCCCGCCAAACCCCCCGCCGATGCCTGGCACGTAATGGTGATCCTCCAGCCACCCGGGACCGCCCCGGATCGCCTCCTGCTCGTGTACCACAACGGTGCGAGCGGCCGCGAGGCGGCGGTGCGCAAGGTGTGGCTGGACGACCTTCTCACCGGACCGCCCGAATGGCGGCCCGTTTCCACCAACCCCCGCTTCATCGGCACGTTCCGATGGATCGGCTGGTCTGCTGCTGCCAAGGAGCGCTGAGATGCCCTCGTCGGACTTGCCCGCTACGAACTGTCGGAGTACCGGCGCCCACCAACCACGCATCGAGCAGCGACTCAGGTGGCCTGCTCCCATGCGACACGGGGTCGTCGCGGCGGGGATGATCGCCGTCGCGTTGCTTGCCGGCCCCGCGGCAGCCGCGGAAGGACCGAGCTCGGCGCCGGTGCAGAAAGCGTTGGTTCCCGAGTACGAGGTGTCGGTGCGGGATGCATCGCAGGTGCGAAAGCTCCTGCGCGACAACGCCTGGGTGCAGACGTTTGCCGACTCGAACCTCTACCGCGGCACGATGGTCCGATTGGGCCCCGCGCTGTTCGCTGTCGGCCGCGCCGACCGCGACGGTTGGCAGGGCCGCCTCGTCGACTTTCTCGTCGAGCGTTTGCTCGCTGGCCGGCCGATGCGCCTGAGCTATTTCAACGCCCCCGGTCTCGTGAGCCCGTTCGGCATCACGATCTCCGGCCTTTCTGCCACGGAGCAGACGGCCGCCCACCTGATCGTGCAGAGCCAGCGCGCCGGAGATGACGTCTCGGCCGACGTAGCCACCCCACGCGGTTCGGTTGCGGTCAAGGTGAGCCCCGTCAATGTGCGCCTGCAGAGGTTCGCCATCGTCGAGGGCGCGTCCTCGCTGACGATCAGTCGCGACCCCCAGGTCGCGGCAACCCTCACGCTCCGTGAGCTGACCGAGCGGCCCACCTCCGACGCGGTAGCCGAGCTGGACCTCAAGCAGTTCTTCTCCGCCTGGAGCATCGTGCTCGAGAAGCTCTTCGGCGTCGGCGACCACCTCGCGGCCAGCTTCGCCTACGACCCTGGCAACGCACGCTTTGCCCCAACTCGCGCGGAGCTGCCTCTGGGCGCCAATCACCTGCTTGGGGTCGGCCAGCTCGAGCCGCCGCTTCTGGCCGCGATCCCGGCCGACACGCTGTTCTTCGCGACCGTCTTCCTCCCCGATCCGAGACCGTTCGACCCCGCATCGGTCGAGAGCTACTTCCGCACCGCACGAAGCCACGTCGATCGCCGCTCCGTACCGGTTTCGTTCCTCTACCTCGGCATGAACGTGCAGCCGGAGCACCACAGTGAGGCGATGTCCGTCCTTCTCCTCCCGCGCTCGAGCCACGACGACTCCACGGCGGCAGGCCTCGAGGCTCTCTTCAATGGACGCCGGCGCTATGAGGTGCACTTCCAAGTCGAGTGCCCCGGCTTCGTTGCCGTCAGTCCTTCGCAGGCCGCCCTGGACCAAATCGCCGCGGCGTGCGCCGGCAGGCACCCCTCGTTCCGGCAGATGTCGCCTAGGCTCGTGGGGGCCCTTACCCAACGCCCTGTCTCCGCGGCGATGTTTCTCAACGTTGGCGCCTTTCTGAAATCGTCGCTGGCCTTCGGCTGGCAACTGCAGGCCACACGAGGCGACAAGGCGCCACCCCCAACGCCTCAGGAGCTCGTCGATGCGATGGCGGTGCTCGATCGCCTGCCCAGTTACGCCTTCGCCGGGGAGGCATCCGGCAACACCCTCGTCATGCAAGGAGCCGAGCCATGAGTCGCCGCCTGCTTGCCGTGCTGCTCTGCCTGCACGCCGCGCCACTCCTCGCCAAGGAGCTGTACCTCACCGTGAGGCGTGATTTCGGCCCCAGCGAAACGCCGGTGATCGAGCTCAACTACAGCCGGTCGGCGCCATTCACGATTCGCATCTACCGTCCGAAAGACATGAAGGAGTTCATCACCAGCCAAGTGGACCTGCGCCGGGCGTGGCGTCAGCCCAAGGTGGAGCTCAACAGCGCCCGCTACCTGTTCTCCGGCTTGAACCACACGCGACTCGAGCTTGACTGGCTGCGGGTGGCCGCTAACGCCGAGATGCGCGGCAAGCTCAAGGACGAGTACGGCGGCGCCTCGTGGAGCCGGACCGGGACCCGGCTTGTCGAAGGCCCGCTGATGCTCATTGCGGGTCCCGACAAGTTCGATCTCGTCACCGAGTTTGCCTTCTCCCCGGACGACGAAGATGCGAAGCTGCCGTTCGACGTCCCCGGTTTCGACTGGTGGTTCTCGCGCGAGGGGCGGCTGCGGCAGAAGAACGCCGAGCTGCCAAAGCTTGGCCCCGGGTTCTACCTCGTTCAGGTCATCCAAGGTGACCTCGAAGGCCAGGTCGTGCTCGTGGTCAACGACCTCTCCGGCGAGCTGCAACAAAGCAGCGACGCGGCGCTCGTGCGCGTGACGCGGCGCGACGGCCATCCCGCAGCCGGCGCCGAGGTCGAGGTCCGCAACCTCCAAGGTGCCTGGGTGGCCAAGGGGCGCACCGACAAGAACGGCGTGCTCGAGCTTGCCGGCATCAAGGACAGCGAGCTCCTCGCGGTGGTGCGCGAGAAGGACAGCACCGCGATCATCGACACCGAGTTCTTCCCCACTCTCGCGGTGTTCCCCGACGTGTACCTCTATACCGACCGTCCGTTGTACCGGCATGGCAACAAGGTCCGCTTCAAGGGAATCCTGCGCTCGTCGAGCGGCGGAGTTAGCCGGCTGTGGGCCTCGCTGACGGGACAACCCGAGTCGGCCCGGGTGAGCATCGTCGATCTTGCCGGCGCGAGCGTGGTTGCCGAGGTGGAGGCGCCGCTCTCGGCGTTCGGCACCTTCGCCGGCGAGCTCGACCTCGGCGCGGCGGACCTCAACGGCGTGTATCGCGTGCGCGCTCGCGTCGCGGCGGCAGACCATATCGGCGAGTTTCGCGTCAAGGAGTACGTCAAGCCGCTGTTCTTCCTCAAACTCGACACGGCTCAAGAAACGCTCAAGGCTGGTGGTCGGCTCACCGGCACGGTGTCGGTCGAGCGCTACGCGGGCGGTGTGCCGGAGGGCGTGAAGTACTCTGCCCAGCTCTTCCGGGTCCGCGCCGACACGCCGCAGTGGGTTGAGGATGCGGGCCTCGGCGAGACCGGCAGTGCGACCACGTATTTTTGGGATCTGCCGCGTGGCGATACGGTCAGCGTGCCGTATCCGGTCGCAAGCAGCGACAACCTCGAGTTCGACGCCGACGGCAAGTCGGCCCTTACCCTCGACCTGCCGCAGCAGCTCCCCGGTCCGCCCAACTACGACTACAAGTTCCTCCTCAAGCTCTTCGCGCAGGACCCGGACGGAAACACCGCCGGCTTCTCCAAGTCGTTTCCCGACATGCGCAGCGAGGTGGTGGCGCTCGCGCGCATGTCGGTGGTGGTCGCCGGGCCCGATCACGCCGCTCGTCTCGCCGTGCGCGCGGTGTACCCCTCGGGCAAGCCGTACGGCCGCACCAAGGGTACCCTCGCGTGGACGCTCACTCCCTACAAGGCCGCCGCAATCTCCCACGAGGTGACCTTCGTCACCGGCGATGACGGCCGCTGGGACGCCCCTGTCCCAACCGACCGGGCCGGACGCCTCACCGCGACGGTCACCCTCCTCGACCGCTTCGCCAAGCCCACCACTTCGGAGGCCACCATCGTTGTGTTCGGGCGCAAGGCAGGCGAGCCGCTCGTGGACGTGCCTGAAATCACCTTCTTCCAGGAGCGCGACAGCTTCGCTCCTGGCGAGGTGGCTCGCGTCTTGGTCCTCCTCCCCGACGGTTGGGGCGAGGGAGGCCGCAACGAGGGACGACTCTATTTGACCGTGGCAGGAAGGCAGATCTACGAGCAGCGGGTTCTTCCCGTGACCGGGCTGTCGACGTGGATCAGCGAG
The DNA here is from genome assembly GCA_044447965.1 of Thermoanaerobaculales bacterium. Lineage (GTDB taxonomy): Bacteria > Acidobacteriota > Thermoanaerobaculia > Thermoanaerobaculales > Thermoanaerobaculaceae > DATIYW01. Next base: position 67,207 of record JBIOGJ010000004.1, read on the forward strand.
CCGATCGTCGCGGGGTTTGGCACTGCGGCGTACGGCGTCGTCGCCTATCCCGACGCGAATCGTGGCTGGATCGAACGCACGCTCACGTTCCGCATCCCCCCCCGCGACAAGGCTCTCGCGGTGGGGATCACGCCCGGCGCGAGCAGCGTCAGGCCCGGTGCAGAGCAATCCCTCACGCTCAAGGTCCTCGGCGCCGACGGCAAGCCTGTCCGTGCGGAGGTCTCCGTCGCCGTCGTCGACAAGGCGGTGCTCGCGCTCCAGCCGGAGTTTCGCCCCTCGCTGCTCGCCTTCTTTTATCCGATCGACCGCCTCAACCTGATGAGCTTCTTCAGCCGCGAGTTCCAGTCGTACGGGTACGGCGAACGGCTCGCGGGGAGGTTTGGACCCAATTTCTGGCTGTCGGCGACCAAGCCGCTCAAGGAGTCGAAGGAGGACGACACCGCGTACTGGAACCCCCGCGTGCTCACCGACGCCAACGGTACCGCCACGGTGTCGTTCCAGTTGCCGGGAAATCAGACCACGTGGAACGTGTCCGCCGTCGCGGTCGACACCCAAGGCAGGTTCGGTGAGGGCGGTGCGGAGTTCGGCACCAACGCGCCGGTGACCTTCGCCCTGGGCGCCCCATCGTTCCTCCGCCAAGGTGACGCCACCGAGCTGCGCCTCCTCGTCACCAACCAGGAGAAGAAAGTGCAGGACGTCTCGGCGAGCATTGCGTTGCCTCCTGGCCTGACGGCAGCGCAACCGGTCGTGTTCACCCACCGGCTCGAGGCCAAACAGGAGGCGAGCGGGCGCGGCACCATCACGGTGGCTGGGGACGCTCCGATCGGATTCGTCACGCTTGCGACCACCCTCACGCTGCCGGACCAAGCCCTCCGTTTCGAGCACCCGCTTCGTACCTTGCCCGGCTCGGTGAGCCACGAGGAGCATCGGCTCCTTCGTCACGGGCAAGCGGTGGATACCACGACAAAACCCGGCGAGAAGCTCACAGCGGTGCACGTTTTCGCTACCAGCGGCGTGGCCAGCGCGCTGCTCCCGGCGCTGCGCTGGATGATGACGTATCCCTACGGCTGCGCCGAGCAGGTGACGAGCACCACGGTACCCAGCCTGCTCGTGCGCGACCTCTTTGGCGAGCCGACTCCGCCGGTGGGGGCCGGTCAGGCCCAGCCAAGCGAGGCGCTGTTCGAGCGCTTCAAGCGCCTCTTCCTCGGCCAGCCGTCCCCACCGCCGGTTGCCGGCGGGGCCGTCCCAGCCGCTCGCGAGGCCGAGATGCTTGCCAACGCGGCAGATTTCTCTCGTGCAGGCCTGGCCAAGCTCAAGTCGATGCAAAACCAGGATGGTTCGCTCACCTGGTGGCCGGGCGGTGGGGCAGGTGACCCGACGATGACGGCGGTCGTCCTTGCCGTGCTTGCCGCGCTAGACGATCCGCAACCGATACAAACGCTCGATGCGCGCCGGGCGGTCGGCTGGCTGAAGGAGCATACGCCGCGCCTCGACTCGCCGCTCGGTATCACGATCTCCTACGTCGAATCGCGCCTTTCCGCCCTCAAGCTCGCGCCGGAGGGCGGAGGCTCTCTCGAGGCTACGCTGCGGTTCCAGGGCGAGTGGGCGTCAAAGCAAGGCACCGTCCTCGACAAATCGCTCCTCCTCCTCGCCCTCGCGTCTTTCCATTTCGACAGCAAGCCAGGCCTTGACACGCTCGCGAGCTCGTTGCGCGCCGATCTCCTCGCGGCGGTCGCGGAGGCCGTCGGCACCGCCGGCTTCCGCAACCCCGAGCGGTGGACACCGGAGTTGGGTGAGTGGCCCGAGTACCCGGGGCGGTTGCCCTCGACGCTTGCGGTGGCAGGCCACGCACTGCACGAGGTGGGCGCCGTCGACCGAGGCACCCAAGCCAGACTCGCAAAACGCCTCGTCGAGAGCTTTGATGGCGAGGAGTTCGGCTCCACGTTCGAGACCTCACAGGTCCTAGTCCACTCGGAGTGGCTGATGCGGGACGAGCTAAAGGCCGCGGCGAGCGAACCCAGGCTTCGCGTCATGGTGGCGGGGCGGGAGGTCCCCGAGGGACGCATCGAGCGCCGCCCGACGCTCGGCGGCGTCGACCTCCTGGTCGACCCGATCGAGGCCTCGCACGGTCCCCTGAGCATCGAAGGCGGTGAAGATCTCACCGTCCAAGTGGGCTTGACCACGGAGGTTCCGCTCGATCGCGTGGCCCCCGTGGCGGGCGGCTGGGAGCTGCGCAAGGAGCTGTACCGTCTGGATGAGCACACGGGCGAGCTGACACCGCTCGAGGGACCGGTGCGGATCGGCGAGCTCGTCTACGTGCGTCTTTCGTTTGCTCCGCTTGGGCGCTCCGGATCGTGGTGGAGCTCGTCGTACTACGCGCTTTCCGACCAACTGCCAGCCGGGTTCACCGCGGTCGAGGAGGACAAGCTCTACGACGCGCCGCCGTTCCACCTTCACCTCCACGACGCCGGCTACAAGCTCCGCGACCTGCGCGCGGATCAAGTGCGCTGGTTCTTCGCTTTCGAGCGCGGCTGGATGAACCGTGCGTTTGCGACCGGCTACGTGATGCGCGCGCAATTCGCCGGCGATTACACCGCCGGAGTTGCCCGCCTCGAGGATTTCTACGATGCGTCGCTCTTCTCACAGACGGCTGCTCGCCGCGTTGGGGTTGATCCTCTGCCACCGCGCAGCAGCCGCTGAGATTCACTTCGCGCCCCCCATCACGGCCGCGCAGGCGGCGCGATGGGAAGAGATGCTGCGGACCGCCTGGGCCGGCTGGGAGACCCGCCTGGGCGTTGCCGTGACCATGCCGGCGCTCACCATCGGGGTGAGCGAGGTCGCCGAGATGCCCCACGACCTCGGCCGCACCAACGCAGGCCGGATCGAGCTCAACCGGTTCCTCCCCGCCGACGACGCGGATCGGGTACTCCTCCACGAAGCGGCGCACGAGTTCCTTCAGGCGGGTTGCCCCACCCTCCCTGCCACCTCGCCGTTGCTCGCCGAGGCGTTCGCGCTATTTATTTCCGGGGACGCTGCCGGCCGCGCGCTGGCGGGCACGCAGTTCGTGTACGCGAGCGGCGCCCGTGACTGGCTGCTCGCCCACCCCGCGGCGCGCGGCAGCGAGCGGGCGGCGCAAGAAGCGCTCTCCCGCCTTTTCGCCCAGGCCGAGATGCAGGAGGACTGGGAGGCGTTCTTCGCGCGGCTGGTGAGGTCGTGCGGCAACCAAACATGGGCAGTCGCCGACGCGCGCGAGGAGTTCTCCGCCCTGGCGACCGGTCGTCCCAGCCGCATCCCGGCGCAGCTCGACTTTCTCCTCGTCGACGGGCTCTCGCAGGAGACCCTTGCAAGCGAAGGCCGGCCGGACGCGCGCTTCCCCACCGGGTCGATTCTCAAGCCGTCGTTGCTCGCCATGGTTCCCGGCCTGATGGAGCCCCGGCCGGCGCGCGCGACGGCCACCTGGCACTGCCCCGAGGCGCCTTCCCCGGGCGAGATGTGGACCTGGCAAGAGGCCTTGGTGCGGTCGTGCAACGGCTTCTTCCTTGACTTTCATCCTGCCGCTTCCGATGCCTTCACGCCCTGGGAGGAGGAGCTGCGCCGGCTCGGCTTCCACGGACTCCCGACCACGATGGAAGGGCGTCTTGGGCTGCGCACCGACTTCACGCTCTCACCGTTGGAGGTGGTCCGACTATACACCTGGCTGTGTCGGGCCTCCCCTTTCGTCGTGGATGCTCTAACGCGGACAGCCAGCGAGGGAACGCTCGCCGACCTCCCCGATTCGTCGTGGTTCGTCGCCCGCGGGGTCTCGCTCAAGAGCGGCACGGTTCGCAGCGTGCGCGGCGAGCCGCTGCACGCGTGGATCGTCGCCGTGGGACCACGCGAGGCCGATGGCTCCCCATCGTTCGTTGCCGCCCTTCACGGCAGCGGCCGCGCCACTTCGTCGCTCCTCCCCGAAATCAGGCGGCGCCTCGAGCAGAACCTCACGGGCCTCGAGCACAGCGCCCGGGTGCAGATCCTCGGCCTGATCCGGCCGGGCAGCGTTGGCCTGGCTTGCGAAACGGCGACGCCGATGCTGGTCCGCGCCGTCGACGGCGCTTGGCGGGTCGAGCCGCCGGGCAGCGTGGTATTGCCGGACCGGCTGGCCGAGGGGTCCAGCTACGCCTGTCCAGCCGGCGCCCTGGTGCTTCGCTTTCCCGATGCGCTCGGGCGAGAGGTGCGGCGGCGCTATTACGGCTCGCTGCGGTTCGATCCGCCGCCGCAGACCGAGATTGCCTCCTCGGTCCCTCTGCGAGCCAAGAGCACCCGTGCCCGGCTCGGTTCGCCGCTCGTCCTGAGCACGAGCGAGGCAAGCTACGTGCTTTCGAGCCTGCTCTCGGAGCTACCCAACGGCCACCACGAGACGCTCAAAGCGCTCGCCCTGGTCCTGCGCAACAACCTCCACGTCGGCCGCCATGGCGATCGTCCGCTGTGCGACACCACGCACTGCCAGCTTTTCGGCCACGACGAGGACGTACCTGGCTGGCAGCGGCGCCGGGCGCGCCAGGCGGTGGCCGAGACTGCCGATGTCGCAATCGCCCCCGGGCCAACGGGACCAACGTGGCTTCCGTTCTTCCTCGGTGGCAATTTCGCGTGGCGACAGGTGCGCCCGACCGGCGCCGTGGAAGAGGAGCTCGGCCTCGAGCAGCCGCCAAGCGAGGTGACCAGACAGCTCGACGGCACGGTCGAGGTTGTCGCGGGCACGGTCAAGCGCTTCCCGTGCGAGCTCCTCCGCAACCAGCTCCGCCTTCCCTCCTGCCCGGACCTCGTGGCCGCCACGGCAGGGGGTTTCGAGTTTTGCGGTCGCGGCGAAGGGCACGGCGCTGGCCTCGATCTCACTGCCGCCGAGGAGGCGGTGGCACAGGGACTCGACTTCCGAGCGCTGTTGCGGCGCTTCTACCCCGAGGTCGCCCTAACGTCGCCGCGCCCTCCCAGCCCGTGATTGGGCCTCGTCCCGCCTGGCGTGCGCTTTCCGAATGCCGGCAGGTGGCGCGCTTCGGGGGGAGGCCAAGCCAAGCTGGTTGGAGCGCGCCATCCGCCTCCTCGCGGTAGGATCGGCGTACGCACTGCTGTGGCGTCGTGCCTGCGCCGCCCGTCCTGCCCAGAGGTCGACCCACTACCAATGGCGTTGAATTGGTATCGCACCGCCATTCACAATCCAACGCTCCTCATCCCGCTTGTCCCGTGCTTCGCCTCTTGACTCGGGAATAAGTCGCGTGCACACTCCGCTTCCTGAAAGGCGTAAGGAGTTCCAGATCATGAGCCCACGTGCTTCCGTAGTCGCCAACACCCAGCACCACCATCACGGCCCCGCGACGGAAGCCGGAGGGCTTGCGCTAACACCATAGGCGCATCTCGGCATACGCAAGAGCCCTCCGGAAACGGAGGGCTTTTTTGTTGCCCGAAAGGAGCAAGCAGCATGGGACGTGACCGCGATCTCATCCGTGTGGAGCGGATCGACACCACCACGGACGTGGCGCCGTTCGTGGCCCGGGTCCAAGCCTCCGGGCGGCCAATCGGGAAGCTGGCCACCGGCGTGGCGGCGATCCTGCGCGACGTGCGCCTCCGCGGAGATGAAGCCCTCGTCGAACAGGTTCGTGCCCACGATTGGCCCATCCCGAGCGCCTCGGCACTACGTGTCAGCCCGGACACCATCGCGCTCGCCTGGAGGAGATCGTCCCGTCCGTTCAAGAGCGCCTTGAAGAGCGCTGCGGATTCCGTACGGTCCTTCCATGCCCGCCAACGCCCGGCCAACTGCCGAGCGCTGAATGCAGAGGGGGTGCGGGCCGGGCTCAAGGCGTTCCCACTCGACTCGGTGGGCCTATACGTACCCGGCGGACTGGCCGCGTACCCTTCTACGCTCCTCATGCTGGCGATACCCGCGCAGCTCGCGGGCGTTGGGCGCATCGCCGTCGCCACTCCTGCCGGACCGAACGGCAGCGTGAACCGATCGGTCCTCGCAGCAGCTCACCTGCTCAAAATCGACGAGGTCTTTGCGCTGGGCGGAGCGGCGGCCGTGGCTGCCTTCGCGTTCGGGACACCAACGGTTCCGCGCGTGGACAAGGTACTGGGGCCCGGGAATGCGTACGTTGCGGAGGCGAAGAGGCAGGTCTTCGGCTTCGTGGGCATCGACAGCATTGCCGGCCCAACCGAACTGGTGGTCCTCTCGGACGGATCCAGTCCGGCCGCGTTCATCGCAGCGGACCTCCTTGCCCAGGCCGAGCACGACCCGATGGCCTCTCCAATCCTTCTGACCACCCAGGAGGCGGAGCCTGCGCGCGTCATCTCCGAGTTCCGGTTGCAGCTCGTGAACTCACCCAGGGGCAAGGTGCAGCGCGAGAGCCTCGCGAACCGGGGTGCAATCGCGGTGTGCGCGAACCGCGCCCTGGCCTGCGAGGCGGCACGCCTCCTCGCGCCTGAGCACCTGAGCATTCAGACCAGGAAGCCCGCCGTTTGGGCAAAAGAGGTCCCCTCGGCGGCAGCTCTCTTCCTCGGACCGTACGCGCCGGAAGCGGCTGGGGATTACGGCGCGGGACCCAACCACAGCCTTCCTACCGGAGGCACGGCGCGTTTTTCCTCGCCTGTGGGTGTTTGGGATTTCGTGCGTTACCAGTCCTACCTCGAGATGGACCGGGCCTCGTTGAAGCGCGCGAGTTCCTGGATGAAGTCGCTGGCCAAGGCCGAGGGTCTGTTCGGCCACGCCCGTTCGCTGCGTGTGAGGGAGGCACGGCCATGAGCCTCTTCCGGCCCGACGTGACGGCGCTGGAGGCGTACGCGATGCGCGAGGAGGGATGCCCGGTCAAGGTGAACCAGAACGAGTCGCCGTGGGACTGGCCGATGGAATTGAAGGAGGAGTCCGCCCGCGTCGCCGCCTCGGTGCATTTCAACCGCTACCCCCCCTTCGACGAGAAGCTCCTCACCGTGGAGCTGGCCCGCAAGTGGTCCCTCTCACCCGCGTCGGTCCTCGCGGGCAACGGCTCCAACGAGCTTCTCCAGGCGCTTTTCCTGTCGGCTTTGGGACCCGGGCGCAAGGTGCTTCTGCCTAGCCCTAGCTTCAGCCTCTACCGCCAACTCGCCCTGCTCTGCCACGGCGAGATGACGGAGGTCCCCCTGGTGGACGCGGTCGCCTACGAGCCCGAGGTGTGGATCAAGGCGGTCCGGCAGCAGAAGCCCGCCCTCACGCTGATCTGCTCTCCCAACAACCCCACAGGGTCGGTCTTTCCGCTCGAGGCACTCGGCGACCTGCTCGCTCAGACGCCCGGACTCGTGGCGGTCGACGAGGCCTACGCCGAGTTCGCCGAGGGCACGGCGAGGATCTTTCTTCCGGACGCGGAGAACTTGGTGGTGCTGAGGACGTTCTCCAAGGCATGGGCAGGCGCGGCGCTCCGCCTCGGCTATATGCTCGCAGCTCCCTCAACCGTGGAGCAGGTGCGCAAGGCGCTGCTGCCCTATAACCTGAGCGCGGTCACCGCCGTCCTCGGCGTCCTGGCGCTGCGCAACGCCCCTCTCTTTGAATCCCGCGTCAGGGCCACTGTGGCGGAGCGCGCTCGCCTCTTCGCCGAGCTCGACGGACTGCCCGGGCTCACGGTCTACCCCTCCCAGGCTAACTTCATCCTGGTTCGGCTGGCGCGCGGCTCGGCGACGGAGGCGTACGAGGTCCTCAAGGGCAACGGGGTTCTAGTCAGGGACGTCTCGCACCTGCCCGGTCTCGAGCGATGCCTGCGCCTCAGCGTGGGCAGCCCGGAAGAGGACGACGCGGTTCTCAGGGCTCTCATGGCGGTGCTCTCATGAAGCGCAGGGCGGGGTTCGACGGCATCGTCTTCGACATGGATGGCGTCCTCCTCGACACCAGCCGCTCCTTCACCGCTGCCGTTTTGCTCGCGGGTCGTGATTGCGCTCTGGAGCCTGGCTTGTGTGGCACGTGGGGCGAGAGGGAGGTGGAGCAGCTCCGCCTCTGCGGCGGGTTCAACAATGACTGGGACGCAGCGGCCGCGGTGGCCACCCTCGGCCCCGCCTCCGGTCCTTCCCGAGGCTGGGAAGAACGTTGCGCGCAACTGGAACGGCTGGGCCGCGGCACCGACGCGGTGCGCGTCCTGATCGGGGAGACGACCTGGCTGAAGGTCCTTTCCCGGGTCGTCCCGGCGTTCCAGCGCCTCTACGCCGGGCCCAGGGCCCGCGAGGTCTACGGCCTGGAGCCGTCGGAACCGCACGGTCTCTACGAGATGGAGGAACCCCTGGTGTCCCCGGTGGAGCTGGGGGCAACGGGCCTCCCCTTCGGCATCTTCACCGGGCGCACGATGGAGGAGGCGCTTCTGGGCCTGGAGCGCCTCGGGCTCGAGCTGCCGGCGGGGCGAATGGTCTGCGACACCGCTCCGCGCTTCAGGAAGCCCCGCCCCGACGGCTTGCTCGAGCTGGCGGCTGAACTGGCTGCGCGTCGCGTTCTCCACGTGGGCGACACGCTGGACGACCTGCGCTCCTCGGTCAACGCGCAGATAGCGGGGCTGGATGTGGCCTTCGCCGGCATCGCACCGGCGGGGAGCGAGCGCGCGAGGCGCTTCGCGAGTGAGGGTGCGCTCCTCGTGCGGGCTTCGGCCCGGGAGGTCCTCTCCGACTGCTTTGACGGCAATGCCGGCGCCGAGGTCCGCAATTCCTGGAGGTCCCGATGATCCGCAAGACAAAGGAAACCAAGGTGGAAGTTGTCTGGAGCCCATCGGCGGCGGGCGCCATCGAGGTCGCCACGGGCATCGGCTTCCTGGACCACATGTTGGAGCAGTGGGCGTTTCACGGTGCCTTCGGCCTCACGCTCCGGACGGAAGGCGACCTGCGCGTGGATGCCCATCACACGGTGGAGGACACCGCGCTGGCGCTCGGGCAGTGCGTGGCGGAAGCGCTCGGCGACCGGTCGGGCCTCGCGCGCTTCGGCTGGGCCTACGCCCCGCTCGACGAGGCGCTGGCCCGGGCCGTGGTGGACCTCGTGCGCCGGCCCTTCTGCGCCTTTCGCGCGGCGCCGCTCCCAGACCTGCTGGGTCAGCTCCCCGGCGAAATGGTGCCGCACTTCTTCCGCTCCTTCGCCGGCTCGTGCGCGGTTACCCTCCACATCGACATTCTCGAAGGCGAGAACGCGCACCACCGGGTGGAGGCGGCGTTCAAGGCCTTTGGCCTCGCCTTCGCGCAGGCCCTGCGTCCGTCCGGCACAGGGGTGGCCAGCACGAAGGGAGTGCTCTGATGGTTGTCGTGGTCGACGCCGGGACCGGCAACCTCCGTTCCCTTACCAACGCGCTGGCGCGGCTCGGCTTCGCCGCCGAGGTCGCCAAGGTTCCCCCCGCGGCACTGCCAGAGACACTCATCCTGCCGGGCGTGGGCGCCTTCGGCCATGTTGCCGCAGCCCTCGGCGCGGGAGGCTGGATGGACTTCATCCCGGACGCGGTGCGCCACGGGTGCCGCCTCATCGGCATCTGCCTCGGGATGCAGCTCCTCTTCGAGCGCTCCGAGGAGAGCCCGGGCGTTTGCGGCCTCGGCCTGCTCAAGGGCGACGTGGTCCGCTTGGATGCGGCCGATGCCAAGGTCCCCCACATTGGATGGTCGCGCCTGAGGTTCACCCGGCCGTGCCCGCAGGAAGGCGGATTGCCCTGGGCCTACTTCGTGCATTCCTACACCGTCCGGCCTGCCGGCGATTCCGTGGTGAGCGGATGGGCAAGGCACGGGGAGCGGGAGTTCCCCGCTTCGGTGGCTGCCGACAACGTGGTTGGCGTCCAGTTCCACCCGGAGAAATCCCAGGGGCCCGGGCTTGCCTTCCTCGCGAACCTCATTGCGGGTGCAGCATGATCGCGTGGGCCGCGGTCGACGTCCTGGGCGGCCGGGCGGTACGGCTGAGAAAAGGCCGGCCCGAGTCGGCGACCGACTATGGGCCCGCCCTGGAAGCGGTGAGCCGCTGGGCGAGCGAGGGGCTGCGGTATCTGCACGTGGTGGACCTGGGCGCCGCACTCGGCGGCCCGGAGAGCCTCGGGACGCTGCTGCCCACAGCCCGGAAGCGTTGGCCGTCCCTATGCATCCAAGCTGCGGGGGGCATTCGCGACGCGGAGGCGGCCCGGCGGGTCACGGAGCAGGGCGCCGCGCGCATGGTGCTCGGGAGCCTGATCTTCTCGGACGAGGAGGAGGCCAGCAAGATCGCCAGGGAGCTGGGGCCGCAGCGGTGCGTGGCCGCTCTGGACGTGCGCGGCCGGAGGGTAAACGCGAAGGGGTGGACGGAGGACGCGGGCACGACCCTGGACGACGCCTGTCGCAAGGTCAAGGCGCTAGGGTTTGCCGAGGTCCTCGTCACGGACATCGCGCGGGACGGCCTCCTCGAAGGACCCAACCTGGAACTGTACGCCTCGCTCGAGAGCCGAGGGCTGCGGGTCATCGCTTCGGGAGGCGTGGCCTGTACCGCAGACCTGCTCTCGCTGGCGGCGCTGCCACACCTTTCGGGCGTCGTGGTTGGCAGAGCCCTTTACGAGGGCCAAATCACGGGGCCACAGCTTGTGGAGTGGATGCCATGAAGCGCATCATCCCGTGCCTCGACGTCAAGCAGACCGGCGTGGTCAAGGGTGTCAGGTTCGAGAACCTGCGCGCCGTGGGGGACGCGGTCGAGCTGGCCGCTCGCTACGACGCCCAGTGCGCCGACGAGTTGGTCTTCCTCGACGTGAGCGCCACCGTGGAGGGGCGCCGCCCGCTGCTCGGCGTGCTCGAGCGGGTCTCGGAGCGGGTCTTCCTGCCCCTCACCGCGGGCGGCGGCGTGCGGAGCGTCGAGGACATGCGGGACATGCTCCTTGCCGGCGCCGACAAGGTGGCGGTGAATACCGCCGCCGTCGAGGAGCCAACCCTGCTCGCTCGAGCCGCGGATCGCTTCGGGACCCAGTGCGTGGTCTTAGCCATCGACGTTAGGCGGAGATCGAACGGTGGCTGGGAGGTCGTGACGCACGCTGGCACCCTGCCCACGGACGTCAACGCGCTGGAGTGGGCTGCACGGGCGGAGGGGCTCGGGGCGGGTGAGCTTCTCGTGACCTCGATGGACGCGGACGGTACCCAGGGCGGTTTCGACAACGACCTCTACGCCTGTTTGTCCAGCCAGACAGGGCTACCGATCATCGCGTCCGGCGGGGCGGGCTCGCCGAGGGATTTCCACGATGCCCTCGCGGCCGGGGCCGACGCGGTCCTTGCCGCGTCACTTTTCCACGACGGGGTGCTTACCATCCCCGAGCTGAAGCGGGCCCTCGCACAATGGGGCCAGGAGGTTCGCCTGTGACGACGAACGCTGACAAATCGCCCGACTTTGACAAGAACCCCCTCGTGCCCGCCGTGGTCCAGGACATCCGCACCGGCCAGGTTCGCATGCTCGGCTACATGGACCGCGAGGCGTTCGCTGCCACGCTCGCAACGGGCGAGCTCCATTTCCATTCGCGCTCCCGTGGCAGGCTCTGGAAGAAAGGCGAGAGCTCCGGGAACCTCCACCGCGTCGTGGGCGTGAGCCAGGACTGCGATGCGGACGCCCTGCTCGTGAGCGTCGTTCCGGCTGGTCCCACCTGCCACACAGGCGCCGAGTCATGCTTCTTCGACAGGCTCCATGGCAAGCCGCCCGGTCCCACGGTTCTCGGGCTCCTGGAATCCGTCATCGCCTCACGCAACGCGTCCCGCCCCGAGGGCTCCTACACGGCGAAGCTCCTCGAAGGAGGCACGCGAACGGTCGCGCAAAAGGTGGGAGAAGAAGCCATCGAGGTCGTTGTGGCGGCGCTCGCGGAGAGTCCCTCGCGCCTCGTGGAAGAATCGGCCGACTTGCTCTATCACCTCCTCGTGCTGTGGGCCGACCGAGGCGTCGCCCTCGTCCAAGTGCTTGAAGAGCTGCAACGCCGGAGAGGAGAGATGCCGTGAACGCGCTCCAGAGCACGAACCCCGGACTCTGGCTCGACGGCGCGAGACGTTTGCGGGATGTCGAACGCCGCCTCACGAGCCTTTGGGCTACGAAGGATTATGGGGAGGTGATGCCCCCGCTGGTGATGCCCGAGGAGGCGGCCCGGGCCGCCTCGCCGGACGCACTCGCCGCCCGCACCCTGCGCATTCCCGCGAACGGGGACGGCGTGCTGGCGCTGAGGTCGGACTTCACCGCCAGTGTCGCGTGGATGGTCTCCCGGCGAATGGCAGGCTTGGAGGCGCCTCTGCGCATTTACTACTCGGGCTCGGTGATGCGTAGGCCAACGCCCGACCGCCCCGAAGGGCTGGAGACCCTCCAGGCAGGCTGCGAGCGCATCTCACCGGAGCCAGGCCCGGAGGGAGACGGCGAAGTGGCCCTGCTCGCCGCGATGAGCCTCGCGGAGCTGGATGTAAAAGGGGCGGTTCTTGAGTTCGGTCACTGGGGGCTCGTAGGCCCCCTGATCGAAAGGATCCCGTGGCCCGCCGAGGGGCGGCAGGGCCTGGAGGCAGCACTCAACCGAAAGAGCGTGTCGGCCCTCGACCAACTCGGCGACAGATATGGCAGGGCGACGGAATGGTCGCTCCTCAAGGATCTCGTCCACCTGGGTGGGCGCCCCGAATCGGTGGAAGCCCTCAAGCCGCGGCTCGCGGAGGCAGGGGTGAAGGACGCGTGGGAAGAGCTTCTCTCGCTCGCCGCCCTCGTGGGAGGAGAGGTCCCGGGCGTCCCCGTGAGATTGGAGCCCACCGACGTGAGGCACTGGGCTTACTACACCGGGTTGACGGTCAAGGCTTTCGCCCCGGGGCATCCGTATTCAATTCTCTCCGGCGGCCGGTACGACAGCCTCTACCCTTCACTGGGCAGGTCGTTCGGCGCTTGCGGGTTCGCCGTCCAACTGGGCCGGCTCATCGAGGGATGAGACTGGAAGATGGCGAAACTGAAATTCGGAGCTGCAAACTCGGAACCCAGAAGGCAGAAGACCAAGGAGTAACAGCCGATAGCCAAGACTGGAAACTCAAGAACTGGAGGGTCCTTCGATGATCAATCGCCCGTCTCCGTACCCCTTGCCGTTTGCTTCCCGCTCCCCCCATGCCTAGGATCGCGCTCACCAAGGGGAGGCTCCTGGAGCCGGCTCTGGCCTGGCTATCCGGGCTGGGCTTCCACCGCCCGGACTTGGAGAGCCGCGCGCTGAGCCTGCCGATCGGGCGGGACTGGGAGGCGGTTCTGCTCAAGGGCCCGGACGTTCCCGTTTTCGTCCAGAACGGCGCGGCGGATTTGGGGATCGTGGGATCCGACGTCCTCGAAGAGGACCAGCCCGATATCTACGACCTCAGAGCCCTTGGTTTCGGTGCTTGCAGGCTTTCCCTTGCCGCACCCGCGGGATGGCAGAGCTCCTCCTCCACCCCGGTAAGGGTCGCGACCAAGTTTCCCCGCCTCGCCGAGAAGCACCTTGCCTCGCTGGGTCTCTGGGGGCGCGTCATCCGCATCGCCTCCTCCGCCGAGCTGGCGCCGATGTTGGGCCTGAGCGATGTCATCGTGGACCTCGTCGACTCCGGGCGGACATTGATGGAGAACGGCCTCGAGGAGGTCAAGGTCCTCGAGCACGTGGAGGCACACCTCATCGCCAACCGCCGCTCGTACCGGTTCCTCGAGCCGAGGTGGTGGGAGGGGTGATGATCTCGGATTCAGCCGCATCCGAGTTCTCCGGCAGCGACGGGGCAGCCAAGCCCGCAATGACTTCTCTACCACCGATGTGGAAATGGTGTAACTTGCTGAGATCAAATGGTGCGCCCGGCGCGATTCGAACGCGCGACCTTCAGATCCGGAGGCTCTTCCGAGCCTTTTCGGCTGAGTTGGGCATAGGCTGGATGAGGCGCTCAACATTCTGCAGAGATTGATCTTGTAAGCTGTTCTTTTTCAGGTGAGATCTTCCCACATTCCCGCAGTCCCGCTGAGTTGGTGCACACACGGTGAACTTCGACCGCAACGGCGAACGCGTCCCTTCTACCCTTTCTCTCCAGCAAAATGCTGCATTGGCACTTGTGCGCCGTTGATCCCGCCCGCCTTCTGGCCATTGCCAGGGTCTATACTTACACAAGGATGCTCTTCTCAATCGGTTGCGACTCCCGCGCAACGTGGAGATTCGGGCGGGAGGGCATGGAGGTGAGCAGCAGGTCGGATCGCTGATCCTTTGACCGTGCGGCAGCAGACGCTCTATCGGGCGGCCCCCCACGACCGATGAGGCGGCACGTCGGCGCAGTTCCTATCCCCGCTCTCGCCAGCCCGCGTCGTGCATCCAGAACAACACCGAATGTTGAGTCTTGGAACAACGGGAGGTCCGGAGGACGGAGTTCCCGAGACAGTGATTTCCCGGATCGTCGGGGCACGCAGCCGGGCGTTCGGGTGCGACCGCGGCAGAAGAGGAAGGATTCGAACATCGAGGAGAGGAGGGAAGTATGAGGCGCTTCGCGATTCCGGCACTGTTTGCCGCGCTCGTCTCCCTGCCCGCGTTCGCCCAGATGCCGACCGGCACCTTGTCGGGCCACGCGACCGACGGCAAGGACGCGCTCCCTGGCGTCACCGTGACGGTTGTGTCTCCTGCCATGCAGGGCACTCGCACCACGGCCACCGGCGCGAGCGGCGACTACATCTTCACGTTCCTGCCGCCGGGCGAGTACCAGGTCAAGTTCGAGCTGCAGGGGTTCGAGACGATCGAGACCGAAGTGAGGATCAACGCCGCGCAGACCCGGAGGCTCGACGCGACGATGCCGCAGGCCAAGGTCAAGGAAGCTGTGACGGTCACCGGCATCGCCGACACGATCCAGACCCAGGGCGCCGCCGCGACCTCGATGGACCACGACCTCGTCTACAAGCTCCCGGTGGCCAAGGACATGACCAGCATCGCGCTGCTGTCTGCCGGTGTTTTCGCCAACCCCGCAGCGCCAGGCTACCTCGTCATTTCCGGCGCGCCGATATACGAAAACCAGTTTCTGGTCAACGGCGTGCCGATCATGGACACCGTCACTGCCAGCCTGACCAACCTCTACATCGAGGATGCCGTCCAGGAGACGACGACATCGGTCTCCGGCATCTCGGCGGAGTACGGCCGATTCACCGGCGGTGTGGTCAGCATGCTGACCAAGTCGGGCGGCAACGACTTCCACGCCTCGTTGCGCGACACGCTCACCTCCGACAAGTGGACTGCGGTGTCGCCGCTGCAGACCTCGGAACGCGACAGCACGATCAACAACCAGTTCGAGGGCACGCTGGGCGGCTTCATCGTCAAGGACCGGCTGTGGTTCTTCCTGGCCGGCCGGGACATCAAGACCAGCCTGACCAAGCAGACGGCCATCACCGATCTCTCCTACCCGAATGGCCAAGTTGAGAAGCGGTACGAGGGCAAGCTGACCTTCGCGGTCAACCCCAGCCACCGCATCATCGGCTCGTACCTGAAGGTCGACCACACAGACATCGGCTACGGGTTCGTCGCCTCGTTCGCCAACGTCATGGACCTCAACAGCATCTACGACCGCCAGGAGCCGCGCGACCTCACGGCCGCCAACTACACGGGCGTGCTGACCGACAATTTCTTCGTCGAGGGCCAGTACTCGAAGAAGACGTTCATCTTCGAGAACGAAGGCTCGCGCTACACCGACCTGGCGAAGGGTACCGTCATCGCCGACTTTTGGAACTTCGCAGAAGGCTTGTACTACAACTCGCCGGTCTTCTGCGCGGTGTGTCCCAACTCCGCCCAGCATCGTGACATCCAGGACTACATCGCCAAGGCCTCATGGTTCCTCACAAGCCAGGGCGCCGGCTCGCACGACATCGTGCTCGGCGTCGACCGGTTTGACGACAAGGTGCTGTCCAATAACTGGCTGTCCGGCTCGAGCTACTGGCTGCTTGCCGACGGCGAAGCCGGCTATGTTCCCGCCCTTGTGTCCGGTGCGTCGCCGGGGCTCGACCCGAACGGCTCGCCGTACCCGGTGTTCATTGGCAACTCCGGCTCGTCGTACATTTCGCGCGCCCCGATCGCCGACATCAGCCCGGGTAACAACTTCCGTACCGAGTCCGTCTTCCTCAATGACAAGTGGCGCCTCAACAACAATCTCTCCTTCAACATCGGGCTCCGGTACGACAAGAACCACGGCGTGAACGCCGCCGGCGCCGTGGTCTCCAACGACTACGCTGTCAGCCCGCGGCTCGGCGTGACGTATGACCCCAAGGGCGACGGGGGGTGGCAGTTCAACGCGAGCTACGCGAAGTACGTGGCCGCGATCAACAGCGGCTACGGGGATGTTTCGGCTGCCGGCACGCCGGCCTCCCTCACGTACCTGTACGCGGGCCCCGACATCAACACCACCTGCAACCCGGCCAACCCCACGGCGACGGGGTGCGTGTCGGCGCAGCAAGCGGCACTGGAGGTGCTGACGTGGTTTGCCGCCCTCAGCCAAGTGGATCAGAACGCGCTCCTCGTGGGCGCGTCTGTCCCCGGCTACAACATCGCGGTCCTCGGATCGCTCAAGTCGCCCAACGTCGACGAGTACACGATCGGCGGCACTACCAGGCTCGGCGCCAAGGGTGAGATCCGCCTCGACTACGTCCACCGCAAGTGGAGCGACTTCTACACCTACGTCACCAACACGAGCACGGGCCAGTCGCGGCCCGATCCGTATGGCAACGTCTACGACATGACCTACGTCGAGAGCACCAACGCGGGCAAGCGCGAGTACAACGGCGTCCACGTCTCCGGCGAGTACCGCCTCACCGATGCCTTGCAGCTCGGTGGCAACTACACGTGGTCGACGCTCAAGGGCAACTGGGCGGGTGAGACCACCGTCGGATTTGCCGGCGACCTCACGTACCCGGGGTACAAGGCGTACACCCAGTACAACCCCGTTGGCTATGTCTCAGCCGACCAGCGCCACCGCCTCCGTATCTTCGGTGTGTACGACATTTTCAACACCAAGCACAACCGGCTGTCGGTCAGCGTGATGGAGAGCTACGCCACCGGGGCGCCGTACTCCGCGGTGGGCAGCATCACCATCCGCCCGTACGTGACGAACCCGGGCTACCTCAACCCGCCTGCCTCAACCAACTACTTCTTCAGCCCACGCGGCGCCTTTCGCATGGACAGCCTCAACTCGACCGACCTATCCTTTAACTACGCGTTCGTGATCCCGAGCTTCGGCGCCGACCTCAAGTTCTTCCTCGAGCCACGCGTGACCAACGCGTTCAACAACCACGCTGTCGTCAACGTCGACACTATCGTGTACACCTCCCGCAACTCTGGCCGCGGGCTTTCGCCGTTCAACCCGTTCACGACGAAACCGATCGAGTGCCCGCAGAACGACACGGCCGCGCAGTGCTCGGCGCTGGGCGCGAACTGGCAGGTCGGCCCAGCGTTCGGCCGGCCACAAAACCCGACCACAGCCGCGAACACCACGGGCGACTTCCAGATGCCGCGGACGTTCGTCGTCTCCTTCGGCGTCCGCCTCTGACCGATTCCCGTGCATGGTCAACGCCCCGGTCGTCGTGACCGGGGCCTTCTCTTGATGGCGGTTGAAGGGGCCCTCTGTCGTCACGCCACCTTGGGTCCGTGCTGGGCGCGATTCACGGTACCCAGTCCTCCCACGCCGATCGGTGCGACGATTTCGTACGGACCGAGGCGGGTGCCGGGCTTCATCGCGCTCACCCCTTCGGCTTCATCAGCTCCTCATAAGGCGGGTAGCCCCACAGCGGCTCCAGGTCCATGTTTGTGTGAATAATGTTATTGAACTGCAAACCCTGCGCGAATGCATCCCGCAGCAGCTCTACGGCTCGATCCTTCTCACCGAGCTGCCCCGCGATGCACGCCCGGAAGTATGTGTGCGCGCCGTACAGGTAGGGCCGCGTGAGGGCGGCAAGCTCCCCCTCGGTCCGCCGCGCCTGCGCCACATCGCCGAGACGCGCTCCGAGGCAGCCGACCATCCCGCGCATGCCGATGTCGCCCGGGTTCTTGGCGAGCAGAGCGTCGGCGATCGCCCTCGCCTCCGCCCATCGCTCAGACTGGTAAAGCGCTCCCAGCAAGTCCTCTTGGTACTTCGCGGCCTCCGAGGCGGGACGCGCCCGGTACCAGGCCACGGTCCGCTCCGCCATCTTCAGCGATGCGTCTTGGTGGCCGTGGGCGCGCAGCTCGCCCGCGATCGTAGTCATGAGGTCGCCCAGCGTGGCGTCGCGGAATCCACCCTGCATCGCCTCGCACGCCTCGATCACCTTCTCGATCTCGTCGAGGCGGCCAAGCGCCGCGAGGGCGCGGGCCTCGCTTATGTAGAACAGGAGCACGCCAGGGAAGCGGTGCTCGCCTTCGCGGGCGACCTTGATCTCACCCTTGTAGTCGCGGTTCATGTGGTACACCGAAGCGAGGTTCCGCGCTGGCATGTAGTCCATTCCGTAACCGAACATTTCCGAGCCCGCCCGGCTGATCGAGAGGTCGCGGATCGCTTCGGCGGGGCGGTTCACATGCGCCTCCTCAAGCCCTATGCTGTATTGGAAGTCCTCGGAAAACCCCGAGAGGGTCGCCCACTCGCGCATTGCTGCCAGCGCATCGAAGCGACGCCCGTCCAGTCCGGCGCGGCAATACTGAACCTCCAGCCGCTCCCCAGGCATCATCCGACCGCCATTCGCTTCGACGGCCGCCAGCGCCTTGGCGGCTTCGTCGGGTTCGCCGATTCTAATCAGTAGGTCCACTCGGGCTAGTTGCGCCCCGTAGAACTCAGGGTCGAGCGTGGCCGCCTTTCCCCAGTGTGTGAGGGCGGCGTCCATGTCCCGGTTGTACTCCGCTTGGCCCAGGCGATACTCGAGCAGCGCGTCATACCTGGGCGGCCGAAACCCGTTGACAAATCTTCTTTGCCTTCGGTCGAAGTTCCATGCCACCGCGCCGGTCACGTGCTGGCGCAGCGGCTCGAGTGCTGCAACAGGATCAGCGCGCGGGCACCGCACCGGCACCGCCGTGTACATCACCGCGCCCTGCCACGGATCGACCACGCGCGCCTGCACCTCGAACTGGTCACCCCGCAGGTCGTACGTCCCCGCAACGACCAGCGCCGATCGGGTGCCCTGGGCAAGCCGCAATAACGAGTCGCCAGATGCCTCGCCGAGCCGACCCGTGGCGATTGGGTTGACCGCGACCTTCATCTCGCCCGTCTTCAGGAGGTCGTTGGTCAATGCATCCGCGATCTGCGTGCCCATCTTGTTGAGCGATGCATCACCGGTCTGGTTCTCGAACACGGCCACGACGACGCTCTTGGGCTCGAAGCTCGCAGCAGGAGCTGTCTTCCTCCACGGCGCCCAGACGAGGAGCGCTACAGCCGCTACCGCGAGGAGGACCACACCCGTTGCCCCGATCAGCCACGACCTGCGAGCCCGTAGCACACGGACAGGCGCCCTCGCTGTCACCATCGCCGGGGTCTCTGTTCCTCCGGAGTACGCGCGCAATGCCAGCGCAAGGTCGTGCGCCGACGAGAACCGATCCTCTTGTCGCTTCTCCAGACACCGGTGCACGATCTCCTGCAACGCTGGCCCGATCTCTCGCCCAGTTCCCGACAACGGCGCCGGGTCCTCGTGCAGGATCGCCGCCACCGTCTCCGCCCCCGTGTGTTTCAGAAACGGCGATTTGGCCGCCAGCATCTCGTATAGCACGCATCCAAACGAGAAGATGTCGCTCCGTGCGTCCGCCCGCTGCCCTCGCAACTGCTCGGGCGAGATGTATCCCATCGTCCCCAGCACCGCTCCGCTCTGGGTGGACGGCTCCCCGCTCACGGTCTTCGCGTATGGGTCGTGTGGGGTTTCCGGCTGTGCGAGCTTGGCAAGGCCGAAGTCCAGGATCTTGACCTGGCCGTTCGTGGTGACGAAGACGTTGCCCGGCTTGAGGTCGCGGTGGACGATTCCTTTCTCGTGGGCTGCTGCGAGTCCCTGGGCGATCTGAACGGCGGTCTCCACCGCCTTGCGGACGGTCAGGCCTCCGGCCTTGAGCCGGTCGCGCAGGCTCTCGCCTTCGAGTAGCTCGGTGACGAGGTAGGGGATGGACTCGTGGGTGCCGACGTCAAAGATCGCAAGGACGTTGGGATGGGAGAGCGCGGCAACGGCGCGCGCTTCTTGCTCGAAACGCCTCAGACGCTCGGGATCAGAGGCGAACTCGGGCGGGAGGACCTTGATCGCGACGTCGCGATCAAGGCGTGTGTCGCGGGCGCGGTACACCTCGCCCATGCCGCCCGCGCCGATCGGGGCGACGACTTCGTAAGGGCCCAACTGAGTGCCCGCTCTCATTGTGGCGTTGCCCTCTGAGATCACATTGTACATTGTCACTTGCGACTCTAGAGTTTACAATTGATAAGGACGATCCTCACCCAGAGTTCGCTATGGCCTCTCATGTCGCGATGCCGTTGCCTCCGAGCGCACCTCGTGTCGCGCCAGGAGTATGTCTCCGCCCGCGGCGGGGGTGGTCAATCAACGTTCAGCAGGCCGACACCCGGTTCCACCGCTCCATCAACGGAAGGACGGGACCATGAGAACCCAGAGAGTGTGTTTCCTGGTCGGGGCTGCCCTATTGCTGTCAGGAGTCGCGACCGCCCAGATGCCGAGCGGTACCTTGTCGGGGCACGCGACCGACGGCAAGATCGCGTTGCCAGGCGTCACCGTGACGGTCACGTCTCCTGCCATGCAGGGCGCTCGCACCACGTCTACCGGCGCGAGCGGCGACTACATCTTCGAATTCCTGCCGCCCGGCGCATACCAGGTGAAGTTCGAGCTGCAGGACTTCGAGACGATCGAGACCACGGTCAGGATCAACGGGGCGCAGACCCAGAGGCTCGACCCGACGATGCCGCAGGCCAAGGTCAAGGAGGAGGTGACGGTCACCGGCGTCGCCGACACGATCCAGGCCCAGGGTGCGGCCGCGACGTCGATGGACCACGATCTCGTCTACAAGCTCCCGGTGGCCAAGGACATGGGCAGCCTCGCGCTGCTCTCTGCCGGTGTTTTCGGATGGACGCCGGCTTACATCAGCATCTCGGGCGGCACGATGTCCGAGAACCAGTTCCTGGTCAACGGCGCGCCGGTCATGTTCAACGCCGGCGGCAACCCGACCGACCTCTACATCGAGGATGCCGTCCAGGAGACCACGACGTCGGTTTCGGGCATCTCGGCGGAGTACGGCCGGTTCACGGGCGGTGTGGTCAGCATGCTGACCAGGTCGGGCGGCAACGACTTCCACGCCTCGCTGCGCGACACGCTCACCTCCGACAAGTGGACCGCGGAGTCGCCACTGCAGACCTCGGGACGCAACAGCACTATCAACAACCAGTACGAGGGCACGCTGGGTGGATTCATCGTCAAGGACCGGCTGTGGTTCTTCCTGGCGGCCCGCGACATCAAGACGAGCTTGACCGCGCAGACCGACGCTACCAACATCCCCTATCCCACGGGCCAGGACGAGCAGCGGTACGAGGGCAAGCTGACCCTCGCGATCAACCCCAACCACCGCATCATCGGCTCCTACCTCAAGGTAGACCACACCGACATCGGCGTCGGCCACGGCTACCGCATGGACCTTGAGAGCGTCTTCAACATGCAGAGACCGAGCGAGCTCACGGCCCTCAACTATACCGGTGTGCTCACGGACAACTTCTTTCTCGAGGGCCAATATTCGAAGAAGACATTCCGCTACGTGAACTTTGGCTCGCGCTACACTGATCTCGCCAAAGGCACTCCCATCGTGGACATTTGGAATTTCACAAACTGGGAGTTCTACAACTCGCCGTGGGGCTGCGCGGTGTGCCCCAACCCCGTCCAGCACCGCGACAACCAGGACATCTTCGCCAAGGCGTCGTGGTTCCTCTCGAGCCAGGGCGCGGGCTCGCACGACATCGTGCTCGGGTACGACCGGTTCGACGACAAGCCCCTGCAGAACAACTGGCAGTCCGGATCGGGCTACGCCCTGTTCGCCGACGGAGAAGCCGGCTATGTGCCCGGCCTTGTGTCCGGTGCATCGCCGGGGCTCGACCCGAACGGCTCGCCGTATCCCGTGTTCATCGGCAACTCCGGCTCATCGTACATCTACCATGCCCCGATTGCTTACCTCACCGCGGGCGACGACTTCCGCACCGAGTCGGTCTTCCTCAATGACAAGTGGCGCCTCAACAACAACCTCTCGTTCAACATCGGGGTCCGCTACGACGCCAACCACGGCGTGAACGGCGCCGGCGCCGTCGTCTCGAACGACCATGCCGTCAGCCCGCGCGTCGGCGTGACGTACGACCCGAAGGGCGACGGCACCTGGCAGTTCAACGCGAGCTACGCGAAATACGCAGCCGCGATCAACAGTGTCTATTCCGATGTTTCGGCTGCCGGCCAGCCGGCCTCGCTCACGTACCTGTACGCCGGCCCGACCATCAACGCCACCTGCAACCCGGCCAACCCAACGGCCACGGGGTGTGTGACGGCACAGCAAGCGGCGGTGGACGTGCTGACGTGGTTTCAAGGCCTGACCCAGGCGCAGCAGAACGCGTTGCTCGTGGGCGCGTATGTCCCCGGTTACAGCTTGGCGGTCAAGGGCTCGCTCAAGTCGCCCAACGTGCAGGAGACCACGATTGGCGGTACCACCAGGCTCGGCGCCAGAGGCGAGATTCGCCTCGACTACGTCCACCGGAAGTACGCAGACTTCTACGCCAACGTCACCAACATGAGCACCGGCCAGTCGCCGGCCGACCCGTACGGCAACGTCTACGACATGACCTACCTCGAGAACACCAACGCGAGCAAGCGCGAGTACAACGGCGTCCACGTCTCCGGCGAGTACCGCCTCACCGATGCCTTGCAGCTCGGGGGCAACTACACCTGGTCGACCCTCAAGGGCAACTACGGGGGTGAGACCCAGGGCCCGGTCTTCGGCGACCTCGCGTACCCGGAGTACAAGGCGTACGCCCAGTTCAACCCCGTCGGCTACCTCTCGGCCGATCAGCGCCACCGACTCCGTGTCTTCGGCGTCTACGACCTCTTCAACACGAAGCACAACAGGCTGTCGGTCAGCCTGATGGAGACCTACGCCTCGGGGACCTCGTACTCGGCGGGGGGCAACATCACCATCCGGCCATACGTGACGAACCCGGGCTACCTCAACCCGCCCTACTCCACCACCTACTTCTTCAGCTCGCCCGGGGCCTTCCGCGTGGACAGCCTCAACTCCACCGACCTCTCCTTCAACTACGCGTTCGTGATCCCGGACCTCGGCACCGGCTTCCAGTTCTTCCTCGAGCCGCGCGTCACCAACCTGTTCAACAACCACGCCGCCCTCTTTGTCGACTCTACCGTGTACACCTCGCTCACCCCCGGAAAGGGGCTATCTCGGTTCAACCCGTTCACGACCAAGCCGATCGAGTGCCCGCAGCACGACACGCCCGCGCAATGCTCGGCGATGGGCGCCAACTGGCAGCTCGCCCCGACATTCGGCCAGCCACAAGTGGCAACCATGGCCGCGGCAATTGGCGACTTCCAGATGCCGCGCACATTCGTGGTCTCCTTTGGGGTGCGGTTCTAACCAATCCCCGTACAAGGCTAAAGACCCCGGTCCTTGCGACCGGGGCCGTCTCTTGTTATCAGCGTCTCGTTGGAGACGTTCCGTAGTCATTGCATCAGGGACGATCAGGGACAGCACTTCCGGGGCAAATTCTTGCCGTCAAAACGCCCTAGAGGTTGTGCTGGGTGCGATGCACGGTACCCGGTCCGGCCGCACCGGTGGGGTCCATGGTCTCGGACGTGTCGAGGTGGAACCCGATCACGGCTGCCATGTCGGGACCTTGGCCCAGCCGGGGAACGGACCGATCTCGACCTTCCAGCCGGTGTCGGAAGCGGGGTCGCGCACGGCGCGCAGGTTCGTCAGCGATCTCAGCCTCGCCAGCAACTCCTCGTGCGGCAGGGTATGGAGCGGCGCCTTCGACAGGTCCGGCATTGGCCACAGGCGGATCGTGCCGTCGTCGCTGCCGGAAGCGATCCAGCGCCCATCGGGCGAGATGGCAACGCTTGTCACTTGGCCGGTGTGGCCGAACAGCAGATGCGACACTTCGCCCGTGAGCGGTCCGACGCGGACAACGCCGCTGTTGTCTCCGGTCACGAG
This sequence comes from Thermoanaerobaculales bacterium, assembly GCA_044447965.1. Classification (GTDB taxonomy): domain Bacteria; phylum Acidobacteriota; class Thermoanaerobaculia; order Thermoanaerobaculales; family Thermoanaerobaculaceae; genus DATIYW01. Next base: position 91,335 of record JBIOGJ010000004.1, read on the forward strand.
GATCGTCCCGGTCGCGTCGAGGGCACACGATGTGAGCCGATTTCCATGGGAGGTGACCTCTCGCGTCGCGCCCGAGGAGCGATCGAACACCGCGACCGATGAGGTGTCTCCCGTCTTCATCGCTCCAACGAGGCGCACGATGCTCCGTCCATCCCCGCTCGCGAGCAGGACAAACACCCCCGTCGCGGCTCTTCCGGCAGGCCGCAGGAGCCGGCTCGTGCCGGTGGCGAGGTCCCAGACCCGAAGGCCCGCATCGCCGTCCGTGACCAGACCCCCGTCCGGCAGCCAGGCCGCGGCAGCTCCCCCTTCGCTCTGGCTCGCCTGTCGTCCCCACGCGCTCTCACCCTGCTTCGCGTGGGTGTCGAGGGTGCGCTCGGCGCCGGTGACGAGATCGCGGACACGAATCGAGTTCAGCTCGGCATGTCCGATCGAGAAGAAGTACGTGGCGACAAACCTCCCACTGGGATCGAGGCTGGGGCCTGTGTTCCAGTTGTTTGTAACCCCGGGTGACCCTTGCGACTGGTACTTTGAGACCCTCGAACCGTCGAGCGGCACGACGAGCATCGCTGCCCGATTCACCTGGGCCACGACGACGAACCGCCCCTGTCGGTCCACCTCCAGTTTTCCGCCAATCCAGACGTCCGCCTCCGATACCAGCACCCGCACGCCGTCGCCGGACGTAGGGTCAAGCGCCCAGCGCCGCAGCACCCCGCCGTCCGAGGATGACAGAAGGTGCCCGTCCGGCGTGAACGCCACGGCCACGCTGGGCGGCTCGTGATGGCCGAGCACGATCGAGCGCGCCCCCCGCATGTTCCACAGGACGGTGAGGCCGTCATGGCTGGTGCCAAGCCACGATCCGTCCGGGCTGAACCCTAGCGAGTTGATCTGTGTGTACTCACCGGGCAGGAGCGGCGTGGGCTCGGCACTGCGAGGCGCCGCCAGGTCGAAGAGGACGAGCGAGCCGGGAGGCATCGCCATGGCCGGGGCGGTGGCGATGAACCGCCATTTGGGGTCGAGGCCAGTGAGGCGGGCATCGGCGGGGCTCTTGAGTGTGCGCTCGAGGCTCGCGGTTGCGGCGTCCCAGACTCGCACCTCGCCGTGCTCGTTGCTTTGGACGACCCCGTTACCCCACGCGTAGGCCAATCCCCCCTCGAGGGAGCCGACCTCGCGCGGCGGTGCCGAGAGGTCGTCGAGCCGCTGCTGGAAGAGACGGCCGTGATCGGAGAGGACGGAGTAGACGATCCACCTGGCGGCCGGGTCGACGTCGAAGGACATCGGGCCGCGCGCCACCCATCGGCCGAACACCATGTCGGTCGAGCCGTCGAGATTCACACGGCGCACGAGCGCCACGCGTCCCGGCTGCGGTACCGTCCGGTCGAAGTCGAAGGTCACCAGGTGGTCGTCGAAAGGCCCCTCGACGAACGGGCCGAGCTTGAGGGAGCGCTCGAGACGCCCCTCCGGCAGGGCCCAGACCTCGTAGGTTCCCGGAGTCTTCATAGGAACGGTCAGCAGATGCCGCCCGTCCGATGTGAACCTGACGTATTTGTGGCCGGCCGAGCTGAGTTGCCGTTGTTCGAGCGTGTCCCGGTCCACGACTGCGAGGCCGGAGTTGCCGCAAACGGCGAAGCGCTCGCCCCCGGGACTCCACGCGAACCAACCCGAAACGACTTTGTCCGTGAGGAAGAGCGCCGGCGGGCTTTGCGCGAGGGCCTCGACCGCGAAGCGGCGCGCGGGGTCGTTGTCGCTGCGCTCGATGCTCGCGATCGCGTAGGCGAGCGCCGCGTTCGGGTGATCTGCGAGCCGCAGCCGGCCGAGAGCGAGGAGTTGCGCTGCCTCGGCACGGCGCGACTCCGCGACGGCCTGCTGCCGCGAGATGCCAATGGCGATGGCGACCACGCTGACGACGGCGAACGCGGCCGCGTACGCCATCCGCCGCATCCTCCGACGCCGCTCCGCTCGTGCCACCATCGCCTTGGCGAAGGTTTCCTCGACCTCGGACAACCCTCCGGGATAGCGAGCCCGCCACACCTGGTACTCCTGGTACGAGGTGCCGGTCCACAGAAGGTCGTCCGGCTTGCGCTTCTCCTCCCACAGGTGCGCTGCCTGCCGGAGCTGGTCTCGGAGCTGTGCCGAGCCCTCGTCCTCCGTGCGCCACCGCACGAGCCGAGGCCACGCCGCAAGGAGGCTCTCGTGCACGACCTCGACCCGCCGCCCCGCTTTCTGCCCTGGCTCCGTCGCGTGCGCCTCGTAGCTCGTGAGCAACCGCGCGTCGATGAGCTTCCTCAGGACCTCCCAGGCATCGGATCTCTTCGCCTCGGGGAACACCGTGAGCAGCTCGTCCACGTCGCATACCGCACGGGTGCCCTCCGCCGTCACCAGGTTGCGGAACAGCTCCCGCACGAGGGGAAGCTTCTCCGGCCCTATCGCGTCGAGAGTTGCCTCGGCGTGCTGCGCGAGGGCGCCGCCGACGCCACCGATCGCCTCATACGCGCTCCTGGTCAGCAGGCCCTGCGTCCGGTCCCGCCGGTCCCAAAGGGAAGCTGCGGCAAATGCGAGCAGCGGCAGCGCACCCCGCTCCCGTTCGACCGCCCGCAGCATCTCGCCGATGAGGCCTTCGTCCTCGAACCTGTACCCACACTTGAGCCCAGGCTGGACCAACGCGCGCCGGAGGGCGTCACCGGTCGGCGGCCCCAGGGGGAGAAGCCCTTCGAAGATCGGCCGCAGCGCCTCGTGCTCCTGGCAACGGAGCAGGAAGTCGTCCCGCATCGCGAGCAGGACGTGGACGTCGGCCTCGAGCACGAGGCGCGAGAGGAGGGAAGCAACGCGAGCCTGTACCTCTGCCGGATTCAGCGTGAACAGCTCCTCGAACTGGTCCATGATGACCAAGGCCTCGACGTGAGCGTCCCGCCAGTGGCGGAAGAGCCCCACCGCGACGTCCGCATCCTCGAACTGGAGCATCTGGCGCATCGCGTCGGTGTCGCGCGAAACCTCCGGCACGAGCGCCTGCCCAAGCGCGACGAATGGAGCGTCCCCCGGCGTGCAGATCAGGTGCGCCCAGCCCTCGGGCTTCGCGGTGATGACCCCGGCGCGAACGAAGCTCGACTTGCCCGCGCCTGATGGACCGACAACAGCGAGGAGGTGCCGTCCCGGCAGCTTCTTCCACACCTCCTCGACCTCGGCCTCCCGACCGAAGAAGTACTCTGCCTGGCCTTCCGTGAACGCCGCCAAGCCCGGGTACGGCCGCGCGTCCTCCATCCCAGTCACGCGGTAGGCGATCTCCTCGAGGGCACGCGCGAGTGCTTGCGCCGAGGGGTAGCGCTCGCCCGGTTCCCTCGCGACGGCTCTCCGAATGGCGGCCATCCACGGTGTGTCCGGGATCTGTGGCGGGTCCTCGCGCAGGGCCAGCCAGAGCGCGCGCCGGGCTTCCGAATCCCTCGCTCCCCCCGGCGCGACCATCTCCGCGAGCACGATACCGGTGGCGAAGACGTCCGCCCGCGGATCAGCAGGAGCCCCCGCCGCCTGCTCCGGCGCCCAGTACGCAGGTGTGCCGGCGACCGCGCCGCCCGAGGCGACTGCCTTGGCGATCCCGAAGTCCATGAGCGCCACCCGCCCCGATCGGGTCCGCATCACGTTCTCCGGCTTGACGTCGCGATGGACAAGGCCCACTTCGTGGATCGCGCTCAGGCCGGCAAGGAGCTGCAGGGCGATCTCCCGCGCTTCCCCAAGATCCAATGGACTCCGGGCATCGAGGAGCTGGCGCAGTGTGGTCCCGTCCACGTACTCCATCGAGATGCATTCGAGCCCCTCCGCCTCCACCAGGTCGTACACGCGGCAGACATGCGGCGAGGCCACCGCCCGCGCGGAGCGCACCTCCTCTCGAAGGCGCTCGAGCGCACCCTCGTCCCTCAGCCGCTCGGACAGGACGACCTTGAGCGCGACGTCAACCTGGAGCTTAAGGTCCCGCGCGAGCCAGACCTCGCCCATCCCCCCGCGGCCGAGCACGCCGCGCACGTCGTACCGCCTGCCGAGGACGGAACAAACACCTAATGCAACGCTGGTCCCGCCCCTCGGCGGGACAAGTGTGCTACCCGCGGGCGGAACGAAGGTCGTCCCCGCCGGTGGAGCACGGTGCGGCGTGCCGCTGCGATCGCCGGAGGCAGGCATGGGGGGTCTCCAGGATCTCCCGCGTGACGCAGTCCGAGTATCCGCCTGCTAGTCTACAGCGACGGACTCCGCCGCCAGCACCTTGATTGCAACGTCACGGCCGAGACGGGGGTTCCGTGCCCTGTAGACCTCCCCCATCCCGCCCGCACCGATCGGGGCGACGATCTCGTAGGGGCCGAGGGGGGTACCCGCCTTCACGTGTCGGATCTCCGCGGTGAGATTGTACGGGAAGTTGTGGGAGGGGGCGTCGCTTTCGGAGCGGAGGATGGGTGACCCAAAACCGGGAAACTGGTCCACCTGAAAGTTGAGATCAGCGGCTGGGTTCTGAGTCAGGCTGACGAACCGTCCACAAGCTCACAGGCAAACGCGTGATGATCTCCGAATGAGTGGCCCGAAGTGGTGCGCGCGGCGCAATTCGGCCGGGCGACCTTCAGATCCGGAGGCGCTTCGGAAGTCTTCCGCTGAGTGGGGCGCATGCTGGCTGAGGTGTTCAACATCCTGCAGAGATTGATGTTGCGATCTGTTCTTGGCCGACTGAGCCCTTCTCACGTTCCGGCAGTTCGGCTGAGTTGGTGCACTTTTCGGTGACCGCACGAACTCTTTTAATCGAGCTAACTTGTTGAAAATAATGGTGCGCCCGGCGCGATTCGAACGCGCGACCTTCAGATCCGGAGTCTGACGCTCTATCCAAACTGAGCTACGGGCGCATGCGTTGGGGTGAGCGAGGGGATTTGAACCCCCGACCATCGGAGCCACAGTCCGATGCTCTGCCTAGCTGAGCTACGCTCACCGCGAGTGGTGGCCTGCCTGAGAGGATTCGAACCTCCGACCCGCGGATTAGAAGTCCGCCGCTCTATCCAACTGAGCTACAGGCAGCCGTGGCCGGGGACGGGTGATGGTCGGGGCGAGAGGATTTGAACCTCCGACCACCTGCGCCCAAGGCAGGTGCGCTACCAGGCTGCGCCACGCCCCGTCCCATGTGGCTCTAAAGTTTCGCGCTCCCAAAGAGCTACCCCAGCGCGGGGAGGTGCAAGGCTAGCAACGCACGCCACTCCCGTCAAGCGACCCGACGGTCAGTGGCCGCTCGCGACCAAGCTCTTCACCCCGCTCTTGGTGAGGCGCTCCTCGAGCGCACCCCGTTGCGTCGCAAACGCCGCATCGAGGCCCGACTCCGCCACGTCGAGCAAGCGGTTGAGCTCGGCGCGCGAAAACGGTTCGCGTTCGGCGGTCCCTTGGACCTCGACAATGCCGCGCCGAGCCGTGCCGATGAGGTTCAAGTCCGTTGCAGCACGGGAGTCCTCCTCATAGTCGAGGTCGAGCAACACGCGAGGGCCTACAATTCCGACCGACACGGCGGCGACTTGGTCCCGCACCGGCCAAACCGAGAGCCCTCGTTGCTCCTTGAGTTTCAACAGGGCGAGGACAACCGCGACGAACGCGCCCGTGATCGCAGTGGTGCGCGTCCCGCCATCCGCTTGCAGCACGTCGCAATCGACCACCAGGGTGCGTTCACCAAGCAGACCCATGTCGAGAGCAGCGCGGAGCGATCGACCAATCAGGCGCTGGATCTCGGCCGATCGGCCCGACACGGAGCCGCGCGAAGAGTCGCGTGGGGTGCGCTCCTCGGTGGCACGGGGCAGCATCGCGTACTCGCTCGTGAGCCACCCCTCGCCGGTGTCACGCAGGAACGGCGGTACCCGTCCTTCCACCGTGACGTTGCACACCACGACCGTGTCGCCGGCGCGGGCGAGTACCGAGCCCTCCGGATACTTGACGAAATCAAGCGTGAGCTGCAATGGGCGGGGCTGTTCGTCGCCTCGCCCATCGCGGCGCGCAAAATCTGTTCGTTGGGCCACCAAACCTCCTGCCCCGCTACCTTAGCCGACCCCGCCGCGAGCGGCAAGGCACCTCACGAGGTTTGCGGGCTCACCGCGGTGGGTAGCTCGGCAAGTCCACCAGCTCGAGGGTGGAGTCACATTCAGGGAGGAGTATTTGTGCAATGCGCGAGAAACGTGCGGCAGAGTCGGTGACGAGGAGACGCACGCGACCCGGACCCGGTGACGGTGCGAGTCGGCCTTCGACCTGCATCGCAGCGACCGCGTCAGCCACCGCGAGTGCGGAGTCTACCAGGCGCACGCATGGCCCCACCGCGGCCTCGATCGCCGGCTTGAGCGGTGGGTAGTGGGTGCAACCGAGAATGAGGACCTCCACCGCGCCGCGGAAGGGCTCGAGGTAGATGCGCGCCACCTCGCGCGTCACCGCATGATCGAACCACCCTTCCTCAGCAAGCGGCACGAATAGCGGGCACGCTTGTGCGACAACTTCCACGGTCGGATCCAGCGCCGCGATCGCCCGCGGGTAGGCGCCGGAGGTCACGGTGGCCTCGGTACCGATTACCCCGATGCGCCGCGCGCCGATCGCAACCGCAGCCCGAGCACCCGGCGCCACCACGCCGATGACCGGGACGGTGACCGCGTTTTCGAGCACCGGCAAGGCGGTCGAAGAAGCCGTATTGCACGCCACCACGAGCGCCTTGATGCCGTGCTCGAGCAGGAAGAGACCAGCGCGCAGCGAGTACCGCGCGACCGTCTCGGGCGACTTGGTGCCATAGGGCAGGCGCGCGGTGTCACCCAGGTAGAGGAAGGTTTCGCACGGGAACCGCCGCCGGAGCGCGGCGAGCACCGTTAGCCCACCGATACCCGAGTCGAAGATGCCAATCGGACGTGGGTCGGTCACGGTGCGACCAGGTCGAGCTTGGGCGCAAGGGGCCGCGAGAAGTCGAGGTGACCGAGGGTTGCCACCTGTTGCCCGCCAAACAGGAGTTGCAGCCTCTCCACGCCCGGACAGTTGGCCACCACGCTGTTGGTGGTCGCATAGGCGAGAGCAAGCTCGGCGTCCGTGCCCGCGATTGCGTCGGCAGGCGGTGGCGTGAGGTCAACGTAGGCGTTCCCGTCGCGATCCACGAAGACCGCCTGCACCGCCGCGGCCCAAGGGAACGCCGGGGCATACCCTTCGCGCGATCCCGCCACTAGCTCCTCCACGACCAACCGTACGCGGGCGCCGACCCCGGTTGGAAGCTCGGGAATCTCGCGGGTTTCCCGGTGGAGGAGGGTGTCATTCCCGGGGAAGAACAACACGAGATGCCCAGGGATCGGGGTGGCCGCTGTGCTGGCGGGAGCCGTGGCGGCCTGCGAGCGGGGCTGGTGCCGCCGGGCGAGAAACACCACAACTGTCAACCCAACGAGCACGAGCAGAACAGCGAGCAGCGGACGGAACCACTTCATGGCGACGGCGCCGCCGACGACGTGGGAGCCGGTGTCGGGCTACGGATGAACTCCCCGATCGCGTCTGCCAGCGCAGCGGCGATTTGATCTTGGGCATCGCGGCCGAGCAGCCGATTGGCTTCCTCGGGATTTGACAGGAAGCCAACCTCGACCAGCGCCGCCGGCATCGTGGCCCCAGTCAGCACGTAAAACGGCGCCTGCCGAATGCCGCGATCACGGGTACTCTGGAGCGTGTTGAGCTTCTCTTGGAGTGTCCGGGCCAACCGAGCCGAGTTGTTGAGGTTGGCGACATGGGCAAGATCCCAGAGAATCAACTGCACCGTGTCCGGCGGGGCGCCGGCATTCTCTTGCGCCGCAGCTTGTGCCGCTCGGGGGTCGGATGCATCGGCGCTCATGTAGTAGGTTTCTGCGCCCTTCGCCCCCTTCGCCGCCGAGGCGTTGGCGTGGATTGAGATGAAGACCGTCGCTTGGAGACGGTTGGCAAGGGCAGTGCGATCGATGAGAGGAACGGTCTCGTCGCCGTCCCGCGTGAGTCGGGTGGCCACACCAGCGGCCTGTAGGCGCGCAGCGGTCGCCCGCGCCACCGCCAAGGTGATGTCCTTCTCCAGCTCGTTGCCTGGCCCCTTGGCGCCCTGATCTTCGCCACCGTGCCCGGGATCGAGGATAACTAACGGGCCGCTGCGCGGGGCCGGCAGCGGCGCAGCAGGCGCCGCCCGAGCAAGGCGGAGGATGAATCGAGGCGGATCGTCCAACGAGTAGCTCCCTACCAGCTCGACGCCGGGGACGAGGCGGAGGGTCAGGGCGTTGTCGTGCAGCTCGCCGCCCAGCAGCTCCGCCTCAGGACTGATGGGCCGAGCCAACTCCGCCGAAGAGGCGAACTGCAGGGTGACGGCGCCCTGGGTTGCCACCACCTCGGGCTTCTGCTTGGTACCGCGTACGACTACCGTAGTCCCGGTTTGGCCGCGCACGGCCGAGACGTCGAGTTGCTCTGCTCCACCAACCTTCCTCAATTCGGGCGCCGCAAGGCTGCCGCGCAGGGTCCAACCGAGCGGAGCGAGAAGGGTTGCCGCAGTTGCCAAGGAGCCAACGACATGGCCGTCGAGGACACGAACCGGTCCGGGCAGTGGAGTGAGGCGTCCGTCTACGACCGCGAGGCTTCCGCCTGGTGTGAACTGCAGCTCATGCTCTCCCAGCGTGACCGAGTAGCTGCCCGCGGCCGGCGCAAACTGTACGTTGGCTCCGGTCAAGCGCAGCAGGACCACGAGATCGAACAGGTCCGCGCGCGAGAACACCTCACCTGTGCCCTGGGGCGTCGTGACAACGACCGCCGTCGCTGGCAGGGGTGCAACCGCGAACAACCCGAGCACGAGTATCGTTTTGAGACGCATGGCATCCGGTGGGGCGCCGGATGCGGCGCACCCATCTACTGACGAGCGTACACGCTCGGACGCGGTAGGCGCAAGCAGGCTGAAGGCTAACCGAGTCGCGCCAAGCCAGCGGCGAAGGTGGTCGCGAGTGCCGCCGCCACCTCCTCCGCTCTCACGGTGTGGCCCTCGCGCGCGAGGGTGGTCACGAACTCGCGGTGTGAGCGTCCCTGGCGGTAGGGAGGCTGCCGCGAAGGCATGCGCAGGTAGCGCTCGAGCAAGGCGACATCGGCGTCCACCAGCACGGCGACCTGAAAGAGCACGCGGCCTTGCCAGAGTCGCAACGAGCTTCCCGCCACCTTGCGCTCCCCGATGCAGAGATCCGAGGTTCCACGCAATCTCATGCCGGCAACGTCGCACGCTTTCAACGCTTCTCTCACCTGCGCGCAGAAACGGCGAAAGTACGCTTCGGGAAAACGCTGGTTGGGGTCCGCATGGTCGAGCACCGACGCCGCCACGACCCCTGGCGCAAGCACCACGGCGCCGCCTCCACTGGGTCGTATCACGATGGGTACCCGATCACGCCAACAACGCTCGAGGAACAGCTCCTGTCCAGCGACCCGGCCACGGGAAAGCACGACCGCCACCTCCCGCGCCGCCTCCGCGCGCACCACCGGCGGCGACACCGAGACGAGATCGAGGCCCGCCAGGCTCGCGAGGTGGCGGGAGGGCGGCAAGTCAGAAGAACAGGCTCCAGACACCCCTTTGATTGTACCGGCTTGATCCCGCTACCGGCCTTTTCGCCCGATGCCCACTTGCGGGCGAAAACGACCTATACTTTGCCGATGGAATGGCACGTTCTGGGGAGCTTCGGCGGATCGAGCCCGACCTGCCGGATGACCTCGTTTCTGATCAACGGTGATCTTGCCCTCGACGCCGGCTCGATCACCCAAGCGCTGCCCCTCGAAGCGCAACGCCGCATCCGCCGGATCGTGCTGACCCACTCGCACCTCGACCACACTGCCTCGATTCCATTCCTGGTCGAGAACACCTTTGGCGCGCAACGGGAGGCGCTCGAGATCCTGCTCACCCCGCAAGTCTTTACCACTGTGAAGCTCCACCTGTTCAACAACGATACGTGGCCCGACTTCACCCGCATCCCCAACGATCTGCTGCCTGCCCTGCGGATGGTCCAGATCCAGCCTCGTCACCCGGTCACGGTCAACGGGCTGCGTCTCACACCGGTCCCGGTGCGCCACATCGTGCCCACCCATGGCTACCTCGTCGAGGACGAGGGCGGCGCCGTGCTCTTTACCTCCGACACCGGACCCACGGACGAGGTTTGGCAGGTGGCCAACCGCACCCCCAAGTTGCACGCGGTCATCACGGAGGTCTCCTTCCCCAACCGCATGCAGAACGTTGCCGATCTTTCGCTCCACCTCACCCCGAACACGCTTGCGGGGGAGATCGCCAAGCTGACGCGCGATGTGCCCGTGTACCTCTACCACCTCAAGCCCGCATACGTCGATGAGCTGCGCGCGGAGCTCGCCGCAACACGATTCTCACGGCACGTGGAGGAGTTGCGTCAGGGCGACCTGTACAAGTTCTAGCCCGCATCCAAGTTGAGCCCGACAATGAGCCGCAAAAAGCCGCGCACCCTGCGCCCGGTGGGGTCTTGCGACAGCGTTTGGAGTGGGTTGAGGATCCACAACTTCAGTGCGTCACCGGCGCGACATCGCTGCCACCTGCGCGCCGATGCGATCCTGGGTCGCCGGGTCAAACCAATGATCGAGGAAGCGCTCGATCTCACCCGCGTCGCGGGTTGCCATCAACGCGGCCATGGCGCTGCGCAGAAACCCCTTCGCGGCGGCGAATGCCGCCGCTGGGCGCGAGCCGAGGTGGTTCGCCAGCCGAATCGCTTCGTCGATCACCGCGTCACGCTCGGCGAGACGCTCGACGAACCCCAGCTCTGCCGCCCGCTCACCCCCGAGCCCGTCGCCCTCCAGCACGAGTTGCTCCACCGAGCGGGTCGGGTACAGCGCGAGCAGCATGGTGATCGCCCCGGCCGGAACCGGAATGCCGAGGTTGATCTCGGAGAGGCCGAGACGCGCGCCCGCGCGCGCCATCACCCGACGATCGCAGGCGAGCGCGAGCAAACACCCCCCCGCAATAGCGTGACCGGAAAGCGCCGCAACGGTGGGACCGGGATACGTCGCCAGGCGGAGCAGCAGTGTGGCGAATTGCTCGATCAGGCGGCGCATGTCGTCGCGATTGCGACCGTCGAGCTTCTTGAGGTCGAGGCCAGGGCAGAAGATGTTGGGGTGCGCACTATGGAGCACCAGCGGCGGCCCGCCCGCAGCAATTAACGCGTCCAGCTCAGCGGCAAGCGCCGCGAGCAACTCGTCGTCGAGCGCGTTGACACCGTGCTGGAGGACGAGAATTGCCGAACGATCGCGCAGCTCGCGGCGCAGCGGTGATGGGCTGGTCATTGCCTGCTCCTTACCAGGTGGGCGAATAGGTCCAGCACCGGCGAGCCGGGCGACAGCTCGGGGTGAAAGGTGGCGGCCACGATGCGGCCCTGCCGGACCAGGACGGGATCGTCGTCTCGCAGCGCCAGTACGTCCACACCCGCGCCGACCCTGGTGATGCGGGGCGCTCGGATGAAGACACCCTCGAGGTGGTTGCCGAGTCCCTGGTGGTCGACCACCTCGAGCGGCACCACTGCGGAGTCGATCTGGCGTCCATACGCGTTGCGCGCCACCGCAATGTCCAACACGCCAAGCGACCGTTGGGCCGGGTTGTGCACCTCGCGTGCGAGCAGGATCACGCCCGCGCATGTGGCCAGCACCGGCACGCCAGCGCGTATGAGTTCCATCAGCCGGGCTGCGAGGTTCGTCCCCTCCATCAGGTTGAGCATGGTGGTCGATTCTCCCCCAGGGAGGACGAGTCCGGCAAGCCCCTCGAGCGCATCACCACTGCGCACCTCAACTGCGATCAGGTCACGCGCGGCAAGTGCGCGGGTGTGCGCGGCGAAGTCACCCTGCAGCGCGAGCACACCAACGCGGGCGTGATTGGCCACGGCCGCGCCGGTGCTTTCGTGACCCTGGGATTTCGCGCGGTTCACGACGGCCCCTCCCGCCTACCAGCCGCGCCGCGACAGCATCTCCTCCGGCGTTAGCTTGGCCACGTCGAGCCCTCGCATCGCGTGCTCGAGACCGCGCGAGGCCTCCAGCACCACCTGCGGCTCCCGCCAGTGGGTCACTGCCTTGACGATCGCCTTGGCGCGCTGCGCCGGGTCCTCCGATTTGAAAACCCCGGAACCCACGAACACCGATTCGGCACCCAGCATCATGCACAGCGCGGCATCGGCCGGGGTGGCAACGCCTCCCGCGGCAAAGTTCGGCACCGGCAGCTTGCCTTCCTTGGCCACGAAACGGACGAGCTCGAGCGGGCCCTGCAGCTCCTTCGCTGCGGGTACCAACTCCTCGCCCTCGAGGGTGCCGAGACGTCGCATCTCGCGACGTACCGCGCGCAGGTGGCGCACCGCCTCGACGATGTTGCCCGAGCCCGCTTCGCCCTTGGTGCGGATCATCGCCGCGCCCTCGCCGATTCGGCGCAGCGCCTCGCCCAGGTTGCGGCAGCCGCAAACGAACGGGACCTTGAAATCGTGCTTCCAGACATGGTTCTCCTCGTCGGCCGGAGTGAGCACCTCGGACTCGTCGATGAAGTCCACCCCCAGCACCTCAAGGACGCGCGCCTCGGCAATGTGGCCGATGCGGCATTTCGCCATGACCGGGACCGAGACCGTGCGCATGATCTCCTCGATCCGCTCGATCGCCGCCATCCGCGCGACTCCGCCCTCGGCGCGAATGTCCGCCGGTACGCGCTCGAGCGCCATCACCGCGGCCGCCCCGGCATCCTCCGCGATCTTGGCCTGCTCGGCGGTGGTCACGTCCATGATCACGCCACCCTTGAGCATCTCGGCAAGGCCCACCTTGACACGAAACTCAGGACTGTCGAAGTTCATCGTTGCCCTCCTGTCCCCACCCTACTCACCCAAACTTGATTCGCTCCGCCACGCCGCCAAGCGCTCGGATCGCGAGGCTCGTTCGCTTCTAAACGAGTGGCAGCCCGCCGCGCTCCGGCGCCAGTGCCGCCACCACCTGCTTCATGCCGCGCCGCAGCGTGACGCCACCGACCGCCGCATACGCCACCCGAAGCACATCATCGCGCCCGGTCACGGACATTGCCGGGCCGGGGAGAACCCAGACACCATGCTTTGCCGCGCGCGCCGCGACGTCGCGCGAGCTCTGGCCGGGTGGCAGCGTCACCAACAGGGAGAACCCGCCTCGCGGGCGGCTCCATCCCACCCCTGGCGGCGCGGTCTCCAGCACCTCGAGCACGATCCGACGGCGTGCCAGGGCGCTGCGCCGCAGCCGCGCGAACTGGGCTTCGAGTACGCCCCGCCGACACAACGCCCATGCCGCAGCCTCCAGAAACGTGCTCCCGGAGAGGTCCGCGGTGCACTTCACCGCGGCCGCGCGGTCGACCAGCGCGGCTGGCCCCGTAATCCAACCCACGCGCAGCCCGGGGAAGAGCGCCTTGGAAAATGAGCCGACCGCCACAACTCCGGGGTCGAGGGCGGCAAATGCTGGTGGCGCCTCGCCATCGCACACCAGGGCAGGATCGAAGAACTCCTCGATCACGAGTGCTCCGGCGCGACGCAGGAGGGCGAGCAGTTTGCGCCGACGAGCAGCATCGAGCACGACTCCCGATGGGTTGTGCAGCGTCGGGGTAAGGATTGCCGCTCGCACCTTGGTCCGGCCTAGCGCCGCTGCTGCCTCCTCCGGCAGGATGCCATCGCGATGCACCGGCAACCCGATCGCAACCGCCTGGTGCAGCGCGAGGAGCGGAGGTAAGCCCGGGTAGGTGGGGTCTTCGACCAGCACCGCGTCGCCGGGGCGCAGCAGCGCCCGCAGCAGCAGGTCGAGCGCGTGCTGCAGACCTCCGGTCAGCAGGATGCGGTCGGCGCTGGTGGCGATACCAAGCCGCTGCAGGGATCCCGCCAGCCATTCGCGTAGTGGCGGGTAGCCACGTGTGCTGCCGTACTGCGCCACGCTCTCGCCCTCGCCCTCTCCCAACCCGAGCCAGCGGAACACGCGCCCCGGCGGCAGCAGCTCGCGATCAGGGGCGTACCGCGCGAGGTCCAAGACACCGCGAGGCACTTCGGCCCCGCCCATCGGAACGCTCGCCTCGTGCGGCCGCGGCTGGCGATACGGTCGGCCCGGCCGGAGAACCACCAGACCGCGTCTCGCCAACTCGCGATAGGCGGCGGTCGCGGTGGCGCGGTTTACTGCCAGTTGCCGTGCGAGCTCGCGCGCGGGCGGGAGCACCTCATTGCCCTCGCCTTCGAGACACGCCGCCAGGGCCTCGGCCATGCGCAGGTAGAGCGGTCGAGGCGAGGTGGCTCGGCTGGCGCAACGCGCGGCACGGACGACTGCGCTCTCCACGCTCGCATCCTCATCCGTGTCGTGCCATTTGTCAAAAATGGCTCAGCCAATAACTCCGAGGTTGCCCCCGCCGCCGTCTGTGCGCTTCAAGCAGGACGTCGGCGTGAGGCGTGTAGCCGCGCCGACGAGATTGGGCCAGATGCTAGGCGCTCGGAGACCGCGGCCGAGGACGACCGCGCCACAAAAGACAAACAGAGAGAAGCAGTGGGGCGGGCTCCCTCGCCCGCCCGACCCTGACCCTGAGCGGAGCGAAGGGGAAGGGGAAGCAGATGGTCCGCTATCGGCGGCGCCAAGGCTAGTGGACGTCCTTGGCGGAGCGGAAATCGGAGATAAAGCGCTGCAGGCCACTATCCGTGAGGGGGTGGTGGAAAAGCTGCTCGAGCACCTTGAACGGTACCGTGGCCACGTCCGCGCCGGCAAGCGCCCCCTCGACGACGTGCTGGGGATGGCGGACCGAGGCCACCAACACCTGGGTGGGAAATTCGTACGCGTCGTAGATCTGCACGATCTCGCGCACGAGCTGCATGCCGTCATGACCGATGTCATCGAGACGACCCACGAACGGCGAGACGTACGTCGCCCCCGCCTTTGCCACCAGCAATGCCTGCGCCGGGGAAAAACAGAGCGTCAGGTTGGTGGCGATGCCCTCCTCGGCGAAACGTGCGCACACCTTGATCCCGTCCCGCGTAATCGGCAGCTTGACGACCACGTTCTCGGCAAGTGAGGCGAGATCCCGCCCTTCCCTCTCCATGCCCTCGGCATCGGTGGCGAGCACTTCCGCCGAGACGGGCCCCGGCAGGATGTGGCAGATTTCCGCGACCAGCTCGTGGTAGCTGCGGCCTTCCTTGGCGACGAGGGAGGGGTTGGTGGTAACGCCGTCGAGGATGCCCCACGAGGCAGCCTCGGTGATCTCGGCAATGCTGGCGGTGTCGATGAAAAGCTTCACGAATTCCTCCCCACGATCAGAACAACGGTTCCTCGCCGCTCTCCTCTTCCTCGTGCTCGGCGAGTCGTGCCACCGCGACCACCCGATCATCCGCAGTGAGGTCGATGAGCTTCACTCCCTGGGTGGCCCGACCGATCTGCCGCACTCCTGCAGCCGCAGTACGGATCATCATCCCGCCGGCGGTGATGAGCAGGATGTCCTCGTCGCCGGTGACGAGGCGCATCCCCGCCACGCTGCCGGTGCGCTCGGTGACCCGCATCAGCATGACGCCCTTGCCGCCCCGGCCCTGCTCGCGGAATTCGGCGACCGGTGTGCGCTTGCCGAACCCCCGCTCGGCGACAACCAAGATGTCGCCGCGATCCTCCGCAGTGAATGCCGCCATGACCTCGACGAAATCGCCATCGCGCAGCGTGATGCCGCGCACGCCCGCGGCAACCCGGCCCATCGTCCGCACGTCACCCTCCGGAAAACGGATGCCCATGCCGCGATGGGTGCCGAGGAAAACGTGGCAGTTGCCATCGGTGAGCCGCACGTCGAGGAGGTCGTCCCCCTCGTCCAGGGCAATGGCAATGATCCCAGTGGTGCGTGGGTTCGCGTACGCCGAAAGCTCGGTCTTCTTCACCTTGCCTCTCCGGGTGGCGAAGAAGACAAAATGCTCCGCGTCGAACTCCTTGACCGCGACCAACGCGGCGACACTCTCGTTCTGGGCTACCGGGAGGAGGTTGACGATGGCCTTCCCCCGCGCTGCGGGGCTCGCCTCGGGAACCTCGTGAACCTTGAGCCAGTACACCTTGCCCACCGAGGTGAAGACAAGCAAGAAATCATGCGTCGAGGCAACAAACAGGTGCTCGACCGGATCTTCGTCTCGCACCGCGGCGCCGCGTTTGCCTCGCCCGCCCCGCCGTTGGGCACGGTAGGTGGAGACCGGCGCACGCTTCACGTAGCCGTTTCGGGTCAAGGTCACGACGACGTCCTCTTCGACGATGAGGTCCTCCACCGAGAACGCCGCCTCCTCGGGGAGGATTTCGGTGCGGCGCGGATCGGCAAAGCGCCGCTTGGTCTCCGCGAGCTCACCGATGATGATTTCGAGAACCAATGCCTCGTCGGCGAGGATCCCCTTCAACCGTGCCATCAGTGCGAGCACTTCGCGGTGCTCCGCGACGATCTTGTCGCGCTCCAGCGCAGTCAGGCGTTGCAGGCGCATGTCGAGGATCGCCTGCGATTGCAGGGTAGAAAGACCAAACTGTTCCATCAAGGCGGCCTTGGCGGCCGGCGGGTCGGCGGCCGCGCGGATCGTGCTGATCACCTCGTCGAGCCGGTCGAGGGCGATGACCAGACCTTCCAGGATGTGGGCGCGCTCTTCGGCACGAGCCAGCTCGAAGCGGGTGCGCCGGATGACGACTTCCTTGCGATGTTCGAGGAAGTGAGCAAAGATCTGCGACAACGCCAGCACATGAGGTTGGTTGTCAACGATGGCGAGAAAGGTAATCCCGAAGCTCGTCTGCATCGGGGTGAGCTTGAAGAGCTGGTTGAGGACGACCTGGGGCACCGCATCACGCTTGAGCTCGACAACAACGCGGATCCCGTCACGGTCAGACTCGTCGCGGAGGTCGCTGACCCCCTCGAGATCCTTGCCCTGTACGAGTTCGGCGATCCGTTCCACCAGACGAGCCTTGTTGACCTGATACGGCAACTCGGAGACCACGATCGCGGTGCGCTCACCCTTCTTCACGTGCTCGATACGAGCGCGCGCCTGCATTTGCACCGAGCCATGGCCGGTTTCGTACGCGGTGCGGATCCCGCTTGAGCCCCGAATGATCCCAGCGGTTGGGAAGTCGGGGCCCGGGAGAAGCTTGAGGAGCTCATCGAGGGTGATGTTGGGATTGCGCGCATAGGCGATGCATGCGTCCACGACTTCGCCGAGGTTGTGCGGCGGGATGTTGGTGGCCATCCCCACCGCGATTCCGGAGGACCCGTTGACGAGCAGATTCGGGAACTTAGCCGGGAGAACCATCGGCTCTTCGAGTGAGCCGTCGTAGTTGGGCTGCCAATCGACGGTCTGCTTCTCGAGGTCGTCGCCGAGCATCTCCTCGGTGAGCCGGGCCAGCCGTGCCTCGGTGTACCGCATCGCGGCGGCGTTGTCGCCGTCCACCGAGCCGAAGTTGCCCTGGCCGTCGACCAGCACGTGGCGCATGGAGAACTCCTGCGCCATGCGCACGAGCGCGTCGTAGATCGCCGCGTCGCCGTGCGGGTGGTACTTGCCCATGACGTCGCCGACCGTGCGCGCCGACTTCCGGTACGCCTTGCCGGCGGTGTTTCCCTGCTCCCACATGCCGTACAGGATGCGGCGGTGAACCGGCTTGAGGCCGTCCCGGGCATCGGGCAGGGCGCGGCCGATGATCACGCTCATCGCATAGTCGAGGTAGGAGCGCTTGAGCTCTTTCTCGATCGCGACCGGGATGCGCTCCTCCCGGCTGAAGAGGATGTCACTCATTTCGCCAAGCTCCGCTCGCCCCTTGGCCGCGATGGGGGCGGCGCGACCAACGGCCCGTGGGTGAGGATGGACCCAGACCGACGACTACCTGTCCACGTCTGAGATCGCGTCGCTCTCCCATCCTTCCGTTTGCCTCTTCCCGCCCTACACATCGAGGTTCACCACGTCGAGCGCATTCTTCTCGATGAAGGCGCGGCGCGGCTCGACCGCGTCACCCATGAGCACGGTAAACAGCTCGTCGGCCTCGGCCGCATCCTCCACCCGCACTTGGAGCAAGCGGCGGGTTTCGGGGTTCATCGTCGTGCCCCACAACTGGACCGGGTTCATCTCCCCCAAGCCCTTGTAGCGCTGGATCGAAAGACCATGCCGTGCGCTCTCGTACACGCGGGAGACCAACTCGTCCACCGACCCGAAGGTCTCGCGGTCCCCTTCGAGCTCGAGATGGAACGGCGGCTGGTCGAAGTCCTTGAGGTGGCGGTGAAGCTCGAGCAGTTGGGTGTATTCATACGTCCGCACGAGGTCATAGCCCAGTTCCACCTGACGGCGCCGCCCGTTCTTGTTGTAGCTCACCCGCACCAACTGGCCGCCGTGCTCGTCATCGTCGTCGACCTTTGCGTCGTCGAATCCCTCGGCGGCGAGCTCCTCGGCGAGTCGCCGCATGCGCGCGCTGTCGTTGAGGTGGTCGCGATTGGCGATGCTCTCGCGGAGCAGCAGCGCAACGAGGTCCTTTGGCCAGCCGCGCTGATCGAGCCTTTCGAGGTGCCCCAGGGTGCGTTCGAGGCGACGAATCGCCTCCTTGAGCTCCTTGCCCTTGAGTGTCCGGCCGCTTCCGGCAAGCGTCAGCGTCGCGCCATCGGAGAGACGATCGAGCAGGAACGCCGAAAGCTCCGCGTCGTCCTTGAGGTAGCGCTCCTCCTTCCGGTGGGCCACCTTGTACAGCGGCGGCTGCGCGATGTACAAATAGCCGCGCTCGATCACCTGGCGGAAGTGGCGGAAGAAGAAGGTCAGCAGCAAGGTGCGGATGTGCGCGCCGTCCACGTCTGCGTCGGTCATGATGATGACCTTGTGGTACCGCACTTTGGCGACGTCGAAGTCTTCGGCGCCGATTCCCGTCCCGAGGCACTGGATGATGGTGCGGATTTCCTGATTCGACAGCATCTTGTCGAAGCGCGCCTTCTCCACATTCAGGATTTTGCCGCGCAGCGGTAGGATCGCCTGAAAGCGCCGATCGCGCCCTTGTTTGGCCGAGCCGCCGGCGGAGTCGCCTTCGACCATGAAGAGCTCGGCCCCGGCCGGGTCCTTTTCTTGGCAGTCGGCAAGCTTGCCCGGCAGCGACGAAGAGTCGAGCGCGCCCTTGCGGCGCGTCAGCTCGCGAGCCCGCCGCGCCGCCTCGCGCGCCCGTGCCGCCTCGACGCACTTGCCGACGATCCGTCGGGCGATCGTGGGGTTCTCTTCGAAGAACTCGGCGAGCCGCGTGCTGACCACGGATTCGACCCACCCCTTGACCTGCGAGGAGACGAGCTTGTCTTTGGTCTGCGAGGAGAACTTGGGGTCGCGGATCTTCACCGACAGCACCGCGGTCAGCCCTTCCCGCACATCCTCGCCGGAGAGTCCTTCGGAAAGGTTCTTGAGCAGGCTGTTGGCTTGGCTGTAGTTGTTGATGGTGCGCGTGAGGGCGGAGCGGAACCCCGACAGGTGTGTGCCCCCGTCCGCGTTGAACACCGTGTTGGTGAACGCCAACACGTTCTCGTTGTAGCCGTCGTGCCACTGTAGGGCGATCGCGATCTGCTCGCCCTGCTCGTCATCTTCGACGAGCTGAATTGGCTTGCTGTGTAACGTGTTCTTCGCCCGGTTGAGGTACTCAACGAAGGCGGCGATGCCGCCGCTGAACTGAAACTCCTGCTCCGAGCCGTTGCGCTCGTCGTTGATGCGCATGCAAAGGCCCGGGTTGAGGAACGCGAGTTCGCGCAGTCGCTGCACCAGCAGGTCATGATGAAACTCGAGGATCGAAAAGATCTCCGGGTCTGGCTTGAACGTCACCGTGGTGCCGGTCTTCGCCGACTTGCCAACCCGTGCGACGGGCGCGACCGGGACCCCCGTGCGGTACTCCTGCTCCCACACCCCACCATCCCGGCGAATCTCTAAGCGCAGCCACTCGGAGAGGAAGTTGACCACCGATACGCCCACCCCGTGGAGGCCGCCCGAGACCTTGTACGCGTTGTTGTCGAACTTGCCACCGGCGTGCAACTCACACATGATCAGTTCGGCGGCATTGCGGCCGGTCTCCTTGTGGATGTCGACTGGAATGCCGCGCCCGTTGTCCTCAACCGATACCGAATTGTCGGCGTGCACTCGAACGTTGATGCGCGTGGCGAAGCCAACCTGGGCCTCGTCCACTGCGTTGTCAACCACTTCCCAAACCATATGGTGAAGGCCGGAAAGGTCATCTGTGTCGCCGATGTACATTCCCGGTCGCTTGCGGACGGCATCCCGGTTCTTCAGCACCTGGATGTTTTCCGCCGTGTACCCTTGGGTGGTCAAACCACACTCCTTTCCGGGCCTATCACAGTGACGCGGCCGGCATTCATCCGCCACACCGCCGCGGCTGCCAACCGGGGCCGAATCATCTCCTCATGGGCACTTGAAAGCACGGCCTGCCCCCGCGCACCCAGCCGACCGAGAAGTCGCTGCAGTACCGCGGCGTCGAGTTCCGCATCTAGGTCGTCGAACACCACCATGGGGCTCTGTCCCCTTGCCCGGTCCAGCAACATCACCGCGGTTAGCTTCAGCGCCGTTGCGAGCAGCTTTCCCTGCCCCGCCGAGAGTGTCTCCCGCGCTGGCGCACCTTGCACAGCGAGCACGAGGTCGTGACGGTGCGGACCTACGGTCGTATGACCCCGAACACGGTCTCGCCGACGAGACACCGCGAGAGCCGTGCGCAAGCCTGCGGTGGTCGTCGCGGGATCTGCGACCGCGACGCCGTCATGACAATGATAGCGCAAATTTGGCCTTCCCGCCGGCCAACCCAACGCCTCGAGTTCCGCCCCAATGTGCCGCTCCAATCCCCCAATTGCGACAAGACGAAACTGCATGATCGCGGCTCCTAAGCGCGCGAGGTTGTGCTCGAACGCGTCGAACTCGTCATCGACCCCGCCCGTACTCAGCAGTGCGTTCCGCTGCGCAAGCGCACGCCGATAGCCCTGCATCACCTCGAGCGCCTCGGGGTTGAGGTGAAAGCTCAAGCGGTCGAGAAAGCGGCGTCGTTCCTCGGGTGGGCCCCAAATGAGCAACCGATCATCGCCAGAAAAAGACGCGATCGGGAAGAGGCCTAGGTATTCCGCGCTCGCGAGGCGGCGGCCACCACGGTAGAGGGCACGCGACACGATTCGAGTCAACGTGGCCTCCTGGCGAATCTCGACTGGCACCCCGGCTCGCTCGACCGTTCCGGCCAAGGCGAACGACCTCTGACCGTTGCAGAACCAGTTCGTCGCCGGGCCTGCTCGGAACGAGGCCAGATTTCCGAACACGGTTAGCGCCTCGAGGAGATTGGTCTTGCCCACGCCGTTCGCCCCTACCACCACGGTCAAACCCTCACCAATCGGCAGATCCTGGGCGACGAGGTTGCGAAATCCAACTACGCGAAAACAGCGCAGGGGCACGATTTCACAGCCGGATCGGCATGATCACGTAGAGGCACTCGCCGGCCTCTGGCGGTTCGCCGATCGGGGTTACGACAATCGGCCCGTCGGCGTCACGCAACTGCAGCTCCACCTCGGGTGCATCGATCGCGCTAAGGAAGTCTAGGAGATAGTTCGCGTTGACAAACACCTTTAACGGCAAATCGCCATAGCTGCAGGGGACCACCTCCGCTGCCTGGCCCAGGTCAAACCCAACCGAGGCAAGGGAGAGGGCATCATGATCGAAGCCAAACTGCACCCCATGGGTCCGCTCGCTCGCCAATAGCGCGACCCGGCGCAAGGATGCGGCTAGTTCCTGCCGCTGCACCCTCGCCCGATGTGGGTTGTCCCGCACCAGGACGCGTTCGTACTGGGGAAAACGCGCCTCCAAGACACGCGAGAGCAAGACGCGGTTACCCAGGCGAAAGGCAAGGTGGTTTTCTCCCCGGCCGATGTAGACGGGAGCACCCTCTTCGGCGGTGAGGTGGCGCAACTGATTGAGAACTTTCCTGGGCAGGAGCTGTTGCTCGAATGGTGAGGTCCCAGCAACGTGTGGGGCCTTGACCCACGCCAAGCGATGACCGTCGGTGGCAACCATGCCGAGAAAATCGGGGGCAACCAGAAGCAAGGAAGCGTTGTACTGGAAGTGGCCTTCCTCCGAAGATACGGCAAAGATCGAGCGATCGATGAGGCGCCGCATGACCTTTAGGTCGACGGCGAATCCTTGACCCTCCGGAACTTCGGGAAGGGTGGGAAAATCAGCCGGGTCCAAGCTCGCGAGCTGCGACGTGAAGGTACCGGAGCGAACCTCAACACGACCGTCACGGCAGGAGACATCGACTGTGTCTGCGGGCAGGGAGCGGACGAGATCGAAGAAGACCTTGCCATGAATCGTGGTGCGGCCTTGTTCGCGAACCAGTGCGCTGCACCGCGTAAACACAGTGACGTCGAGGTCCGTCGCCGCCAGGTTGAGACGGTCGCCCTCGGTAACCAAAAGTATGTTGGAGAGGATGGGAATGGTCGTACGGCGCTCGACCACACCTTGGATGAGCTGAAGTTCGTCAAGAAGAACCGTGCGGTTAAGGGTCACATCCATGCGTTCGCTCTCCCCACGGCTTCTAAGAAACCAACTAATTGTACAGGCATTCGTCGCCGTCGTCGAGGGTGTGGAGATGCCGGGTCGAGGTGGCAGGGAACTGGACACGCAGGGTTTGTCGTGCTTGCCTGGTGTGGAAGAGTGGTTGTGGAAAACTGTGGAAAACGACGGCGAGGGCCCGAGGACGGATGGGTCATTCCGCAGGATTTCAGCGAAAATGCTCGAGAAAGGTTGTTAGGGTTGCGTCAAGGGATGGGTTGGAACGCCGTTCCTCGGTGATCGTCTCTACGGAGTACATCACGGTCGAATGGTGCTTTGCGAACAGTTTGCCGATTTCCGGGTAGGACAGGTCGAGGAGTTCACGAATGAGGTAGATGGCGACCTGGCGGGGGAATGCCACCGAGCGGCGGTTATCACGACCTTTGAGATCCGCGACCTTAACGCCGTAGTGATGCGCAACGAAGCGCACGACGTCGGCGGGAGTGACATGACGTTCTTCCGGGAGCAGGGGAGTGAGAGCGTTGCGAGCCGTTTCAATTGTGGCTGGTTGGCCGGTCAGGGTGCAGTAGACGATGACCCGGTTGAGGTAGCCCTCGAGCTCCCGCACGTTCTCACGCACCCGGCGTGCAATGAAGAGGACGACGTCATCAGGCAGATCGAGGGCTTCACTGTGGGCCTTCTCGCGGATGATGGCGCATTTCGTCTCGAGGTCAGGGGGCTGGATGTCGGCGACGAGTCCCCAAACGAAGCGCGTGCGCAGCCGCTCCTCGAGTCCTTGAATCGTGGCAGGAGAGGTATCGGAGGTGAGCACGATCTGGTGGCCTGCCTCGTGCAACGCGTTGAAGGTGTGGAAGAACTCCTCTTGGGTACGCTCTTTGCCGGCAAGGATATGCGCATCATCAAGGAGCAGCACATGGATCGAGCGGTAGGCCTCGCGAAACTGGGCCATACGCTGCAGCCGAATCGAGTTGATGAGCTCGTTGACGAAGTGCTCGGTGGGCACGTAGCGAATGCGGGTACGTGGGTGGCGGGCGCCAACCTCGTGGCCGATTGCGTGGAGAAGGTGCGTCTTGCCGAGGCCGGAGCCACCATAGACGAAGAGGGGGTTGTAAGCCCGACCGGGGTTCTCAGCGACAGACTGTGCGGCAGCCCGAGCGAACTGGTTGGAAGGGCCCGGGACAAACGTGGCGAACGTGTAGCGAGGGTTCAGTGACACGTTGGGGTTGCTGCTCGAGCTACTCGAGGTACCCTCGCTGCCGAGCTCGAAGCTCACGGTCACGGGAACGCGCGCAACCTCGGCGGCAGCTTCCTGAAGGAGGGAGAGATAATGATCCCTTACGTAGTCGACGTAGGCTCGGGAGGGCGCGAGAACGGTGAGTCGACCGTGGGCGTAGCGAGCGGCGAGAGGTACCACCCAGACTTCCCAGTCCTCGGCCGAGAGACGGGGGCGCAAGGCGCTCTTTACAGTTGACCAGAGGTCAGAGGGAGTCATGGGTCGCCGTGCCCAGCGGGCAGATGAAGGTTAGCACAGGCAGCGGTTGACCGGAGGTCCGTTGCGACGTAGACTATGAAGTCCGCTTGGCGCGACGGCTAGGCGGCCTTGAGGGGTGGGCAATGAAACGGACCTTTCAGCCGAACAATCGGCGGCGCAGGAAGACGCATGGCTTTCGTTCTCGGATGAGCACCCCCACCGGCCGGCGGGTGCTGGCGGCTAGGCGGCGCAAGGGGCGCAAGCGCCTGACGGTCTAAAGCAGGGCGGGTGCAACCTGGACAGGCTGGTGCGACGCGTGGAGTTCCAGCGCGTCTACTCGCGAGGGATCAAGGTGGTGGGCGGGTTCGTGGTGCTGTTTGCCCTCCCCGGGGAGGGTACAGGTTGTCGGCTGGGGATCACGACCACACGAAAGATCGGCGGGGCAGTCAAGCGCAACCGGTCACGTCGACGCCTTCGGGAGTTGTTTCGTCGCCACCAGGAGGCGCTCCCGGGCATCGCGGTGGACCTGGTGATCAACGTGCGCAGGGGCTGCAATGTGGCGAGATGGGATCAGCTCACGGAGGATTACCTTCGGTGCCTGCGGCGAGTCCAGGAACGTCTCCGCTCAGCCGCTTCGTGATCTCGCTCCTGGCGGGGTACAAACAGTGGGTATCGCCGTGGCTGCCTCGGGCGTGCCGCTTTGAGCCAACCTGCTCGGTCTACATGGCGGAGGCGATTCGTTTGCACGGTTTGAGGGCGGGGACATGGTTGGGCTTGCGTCGCCTCGGGCGCTGCCACCCGTGGCATCCCGGGGGGTATGATCCGGTGCCGGCGAAGCGAGGGGGATGTTGAATGGAAAAACGCGTGCTCCTGGCAGCGGTTCTCTCCGGGATCATCGTGATCCTATGGTTCGCGTTGGTGGCGCCGCCGCGCCCGGCGGAGTCGCCCGCCGCAGTTGGCGGCGCGACCCCTTCGCCGAGGGCGACAGTGGGGGCAGAGACACCGATGCCACCGCCAAGCGAGACCCCGGTGACGCCGAGCAGTCCTGTACGGACGCCGCTGGTTGGAACCGACGCGAGCGAGGTCACGATCACGGGAGTTGGGTTGCGGGCGGTGGTAAGTCCGCGGGGTGGCACGTTGCGCTCGCTGGTGCTCGCCGACTATCGCGATGAGGCGGGTGCTCCCTTGGAGCTCGTTCGCGCGGGTGGCGCGGCCCCTCTGACACTGGGCGAGCCGGGGCCGTGGAATGAGGAGCTTTACCAGGTGGTGCGCGAGGGTGGGGCGGTGCGGCTGAGTTGGAGCGACGGTAAAGGTAGCTGGGTGGAGAAGCGGATCCTCGCGGGCGAGGGCAAGTTTGCCCTTGAAGTCGAGGTAAGGTCGAGCGGTCCGGCAGGGCGGGGCGGGGTGGTGGTTGCGACCGGGGTGGAGCGAGGCGGCGGGGCTCTGGCAACGGGCCGGTTTGCAGGTTCCGACGCCGTCGTCCGACTCAACGGCAAACTGGAGCGCATCAGCGCGACCAAGCTCCCGGCTGGGCAACGCCTGCGCGGGGCGGTGGACTTTGCCGGCGTGGAGGACCAGTACTTCCTGTTGGCGCTGCTGCCGAGTTCGGGCATAGACGAGGTGCGGTTGCAGGGGGTGCCAGGGAAGGCCTCGGCGCTGCCAGAGGTCGCCCTAGTGGGCGTGGACGGGGTAGTGCGGGGAACGCTTTACGCCGGCGCCAAGGAGCACCGCACCCTCAGCGGGTATGGTCGCGGCTTGGAAGACACCGTTTCCTTCGGCCTGTTTGGTTTTCTCTCGGTGGGGTTCTTGGCTGCCCTGCGCTGGATCGAGTCATGGGTCGCGAACTGGGGCATGGCGATCATCGTGCTGACGGCGGGGATCCGCGTGCTGCTGTTTCCCCTCAACCACAAGAGCACGGTGGCAATGAGGCGGATGCAGGCGCTCCAGCCGAAGCTGAAAGCGATCCAGGATCGCTACCAGGAGAAGGCAAAGAAGGACCCTACCGTACGGGCGCGGATGAACCAGGAAGTCATGCAGATGTACAAGCAGGAAGGCGTGAACCCCATGGGCGGTTGCCTGCCGATGCTCGTGCAGCTCCCGATCCTGTGGGCGCTCTACTCGTTGTTTGCCTATGCGATAGAGCTGCGCCAGGCGCCGTTTGCGCTGTGGATTCGCGACCTTTCCATCCCCGATACGCTCTTCGTCATCCCATTGAGTGGGTTTAGTCTGCCAGTCCGCCCGCTTGCATTGCTGATGGGCGGGAGCATGTTCTTGCAGCAGCGGCTCGCACCGCAGGTGGGCGATCCGGCGCAGCGGCGTATGTTCATGATGATGCCGTTCCTCTTCACGTTCATGTTCTACGGTTTTGCCAGCGGCCTGACTCTCTATTGGCTCGTCAACAACCTGTTCACCATCGGTCAACAGCTCCTCACCGAGCGAATGCTCGCGCGCTCGGCGCAGTCGGCGTGAGCGTGGCCGCGGTTGGCGACGCGGCGTGTGCATGGGACGCGCGTCTCCGCGGCGTGGGGTTAGCCCCAGAACTGGCCGGCGGGCTTGCCCGTTTCCTCGCGCTGTTGGCTCACTGGAGCACGGCGGTCGATCTGGTGGCGAGCCTCGAAACCCGCGCACTCCTTGGGAATGTGCTGGCGGCACTTGCCGGCCTGCCGTGGCTTTTGGAAGAAGGCAAGCTGCTTGATGTCGGCAGCGGAAACGGGTTTCCGGCCGTGCCCCTGCTCTTGGCCCGGCCAAGGATCGAGGGGGTGCTGCTCGAACCGCGGGAGCGGCGCTGGGCGTTTCTTCGCGAGGCGGTACGGGAGCTCGGCTTGGCGGCCGAGGTACGGCGCGAGCGTCTGTCGGCGCACGCGGGGTCGGGGTACGACTTCATGACGGTGCGGGGCGTCGCGGCTGAGGTGTGGCTGATGGACGCTTTGAGGGTGCTGCGGCCGAATGGGACCGTGTTGTGGTGGACGAGCGTGCGAAACGCGGAGGAGCTTCGCGCGCGGGTGTCGGAGGGCCGTGTGCTACAGTGCCCCCTGCCGAACCCGGCCACCGGTACACTTGCACTCTGGCAGCGGTGTTCCACGTGAAACATCGGGAGAAGTGGTGAAGAATCAGCGAATTATCGCGGTGGCGAATCAAAAAGGTGGCGTCGGCAAGACCACCACCGTGATGAACCTCGGCGCTGCGCTCGCGGCCTACGAAGAAACGGTTTTGGCGCTTGATCTCGACCCGCAGTCGAATTGCACCTCGGGTTTGGGCTGGGAGGGCGATGGGCCCACCTCCTATCAGGTCTTGGAGGGCCTGGCGACGCTGCAAGAGGCAACCGTAGCGAGTCGGTTTCCGCTTCTTGACCTTGTCCCTTCCGGACGCGACCTGGTCGGCGCCGAGGTCGAGCTCTTGGGAGTTGCAAATCGAGCGGAACGGCTGCGCCAGGCGCTGGCAGCATCGCCACCGCCGCACCAATGGGTGTTGATCGATTGCCCGCCGTCGCTCGGTATCCTCACCCTAAACGCTTTGGTGGCGGCCGATGCCGTGCTGATTCCGATCCAGTGCGAGTACTTTGCCCTGGAGGGTGTGAGCGAGCTGATGCGCACGCTCGAGCGGGTGCGTAGCGCGTGGAACCCAACCCTGGAGATTCTCGGCGCCGTGCTCACGCTGTTCGACGACCGTTTGAGCCTAGCCCGGCAGGTTGTCGAGGAGGTGCGGCGCTTTTTCGGTGCAGCGGCACTTTCCACCGTGATCCCGCGCAACGTGCGCTTGGCGGAGGCGCCATCGTTTGGACGAACGATCTTGGAGTACGACCTACGAAGCCGCGGCGCCCAGGCGTATCTGGAGCTCGCGGAAGAGCTGCTTGGCCGACGGGGGAGCCATGAAGCGGTCCGCGCTCGGTAAGGGGATCGCGGCGCTCATCCCCGAGTCGCCCACGGGGCGGCGCACCGGGATGGCGGAGCTGCCCGTCGCGGAGATCAAGCCCAACCCCCTCCAGCCACGCCGGCAATTTGCCGCAGCCGGCCTCGAGGAGATGGCGGCGTCGATCCGCCGGCATGGGTTGCTGCAGCCGGTCGTGGTGAGCCGCGCGAGCGAAGGCGGCTTCCATCTCATCGCCGGCGAACGGCGCTGGCGGGCGGCAAAGCTCGCGGGGCTGGAACGCATCCCGGCGGTGGTCCGCGAGGGTGTCACCGACACCGATCAGCTTGCCCTCGCGTTGATCGAAAACCTACAGCGTGAAGATCTCACTCCGATTGAGGAGGCGCGTGCGTACCACCACCTGCGTGCCGAGATCGGGTTGTCGCAGGAAGAGATCGCCAAGCGAGTTGGGAAGGAGCGCTCCACCGTCGCCAACGCACTGCGGCTGCTCCAGCTTCCACTCGAAGTGCAAGCCATGGTTGACTCCGGGGCGCTCTCGGCGGGGCACGGTCGCACGCTGGCCGGGTTGTCGGAGCCAGGGCAACAGCGCGAGCTGGCGCAACGGTGCAGCCGTGACGAGTGGAGCGTGCGGGAGCTCGAGCACCGGCTTGAGCCGCGCGCCCGGCGGCCGCGACGGCGCGTTGATGCGGAGACGCAGGAGGCGGTCGACCGACTCGCGCTTGCCGTCGGCACCCGGGTCGAGATCCGGCGGCGGCGGCGTGGCGGCGAGATCCGACTGCACTTTGCCAGCGAGCAAGAGCTGATCCGCCTGTTCCAGTTACTCACGCGGGAGAAGCGATGAAGAAGGCGCACGGAACGCTCAACGGTTTTCTCGATCAGGGGTGCAGCATCAAGGGTGATGTCGTGTTCTCCGACCTACTGCGTGTCCACGGACAGGTCACGGGCACGATCGGCAGCGAGCAAGAGCTACTTGTGGGCGAGGGTGGTGTAGTGGAGGGGGAGATCAACGTGGGACGCTTGGTGGTGGCAGGGACCGTGCGCGGTACGGTCCGGGTGAAGGAGCGCCTCGTAGTGCACGGGACCGGGAAGGTCCTTGCCGAGGTTTTCGCACCGACCCTCGTCGTGGAGGAGGGCGGCGTGCTGGAAGGAGTTGTCCACATGGCGCGACCGGCTAAGCCGGAAGCGGCAGCCTCTTGACATGAGACGCAGAAAAGGTTAGGTTAGTCTCCAGGTGAAATTGAGACGCTCATCCGGAGGCCACGATGAAACGTGCCGAGAAGTTCTTCATCCAGTACCTGCGTGACAACAACCTCAAGGTGACCAAAGAGCGCCTGATGCTGCTCGAGGAGCTCTTCAACTCCACGGGTCACCTCGATGCCGACTCGCTGCTCTTCCAGCTCCGTAACCAAGGGAAGCGAGTCTCACGCGCAACGATCTACCGCACGCTTGACCTTTTGGTGCAGTGCGGCCTCGCCCGTAAATCCCGTCTCGGGCGCGAGCACTACGTGTACGAACGGGTTACTCCGGGCAAGCGGCACGACCACATGGTGTGCACGAGCTGTGGCCGGATCATCGAATTCTACGATGCCGACCTCGATGAGCGGCAGCGGCAGGTGTGCTTGGAGCACAATTTCCGCCCCAGCTTCTACAGCCTGCAGATCCAAGGTCTATGCGCAGATTGCCAGCATAGCGAGTAGGGTCGTTCCGCTCGTCGTTATGGATCCCGCCTTCCTTGTTAAGTATGCTTGACGTGTGCTGCATCGACGCGTAGCATGCCGTCAGGCGGGGGTCCTCGGGTCCTCCCATTGCGACGATGCACGAAGCAGCCGAAACCGTGGCCCGCGCGGCCTCCCCGTCGTTGCTCCTCGTGGGCAACCCCAACGTCGGCAAAAGCGTGATCTTCGGCGCGCTGACCAAGCGGTATGCCACCGTATCCAACTATCCGGGCACCACGGTCGAGGTCACTCGCGGGCACGCACGTGGGCTGCCCGATGGTGGAGAGCTGATCGACACGCCGGGAACGAACTCCCTCACACCCCAGTCGGAGGATGAGCAGGTCACGCGAGACATCCTGCTTACGGAGCCACAGGGAGTGGTTCTTCAAATTGGGGACACCAAGAACCTGCGACGGGTACTCTACCTGACCATTCAGCTCGCCGAGCTGGGCCGCCGCCAGCTTCTCATCCTCAACCTCCAAGACGAGGCCCGCGACCTTGGCGTTCGAGTCGAGAGCGCCGAGCTGGAGCGCCATCTCGGCGTGCCGGTGATCCCGACCACTGCGACGCGGCAGGCGGGTCTCCACCTCATCGCGCGCCGCCTTGGCGCCGCCGCCATCGCCCGGCTCGAGTGCGCCTACCCCATGGTGGTGGAGCGAGCCACAGTGGAGGCGGTGGCGCTGTTGCCCGCCGAACTCGGGCAAGCGCGGCGCGGCGTGGCCCTGATGCTGCTGGCGGGCGACCGCACCCTGGTTCCTTGGGCACAGCTCCATTTAAGCGCGAATGGACGCCAGCGGGTCGAGGAGCTGCGCGCCGGTGTCGACCGTGCGCTCGGTTGCAGCGCCGCCACCGCGATTGCCCGGGCTCGCCACCGCGCGGTCGCAGAGGTGCTCCGTCTGGTCTTTCACGTGAAGCGGGCGAGCGCCGGCTCGGTGCGCGAGTGGCTCGGCGCGCTGTCGATGCACCCGGTGTGGGGGATTCCGGTCTTGGTGTTGGTATTGGCCGTGGCTTACATGTTCGTGGGCAGGTTCGGCGCCGGCACGCTGGTCAGGTTGGTCGAAGATGACTTGTTCGGCAAACTCATCAACCCTGGAGCCGCCTGGTTGGCTGCTCGGGTGCTGCCGTGGGCGTGGCTACGAGAGCTCTTCGTCGGGCCTTACGGTGTGGTGACGATGGCACTGACCTACGCCGTTGCCATCGTGCTGCCCGTTGTCGGCACCTTCTTCATCTTTTTTGGTGTGCTGGAGGATTCCGGCTACCTGCCGCGGCTGGCGGTGATGGTCAACCGGTTGTTTCGCGCGATGGGACTCAACGGCAAGGCGGTGCTGCCGATGATCCTCGGTCTGGGCTGCGACACCATGGCGACGCTCACCACCCGCATCCTCCCCACTCGGAAGGAACGCGTGCTCGTGACGCTGCTCCTCGCCCTGGGTGTGCCTTGCTCTGCGCAGCTTGGCGTCATCCTCGCAATGCTCGGGGCGATGGCGCCGCTCGGTACGTTCATTTGGGGCGGGATCGTTGCCGCGACCATTTTCGGTGTCGGGTGGGCGGCGGCAAAGCTGATCCCGGGCCGCAGCTCCGATTTTCTCCTCGAGGTGCCGCCGATTCGGGTGCCCAGCCTCGGCAACATCCTGATCAAGACCGCGGCGCGCACCGAGTGGTACCTCAAGGAAGCCGTGCCGCTGTTCATCCTCGGCACGCTGCTGCTCTTTGCCCTGGACAAATCTGGGGTGCTACCGCGCCTGGAACGCTGGTCGGAGCCACTCGTGATCGGTGGTCTCGGCCTCCCTGCCAAGGCGGCTGACTCGTTTCTGATTGGCTTCCTGCGCCGTGACTACGGCGCTGCCGGTTTCTTTTCCCTCCAACGCGGCGGACTCCTTGATGGGGTGCAATCGATCGTGGGGCTCACCGTGATCACGCTGTTTGTTCCCTGCGTCGCGAATTTCTTCGTCATGATCAAGGAGCGGGGAGCCAAGGTGGCCTTCGCAATGGTGGCGTTCATCGTGCCGTTCGCCTTTGCCGTTGGCATGGTCCTCAACTGGGCGCTGCGCGCGCTTAGGGTAACCCTGTGAGCGAGCGTCCTGCCTTGGTGCGCTGCCCGCTCTGCGGCGAACACTTTCCCGGGCGGGATTCTTGCGTGAATGGCTGCCCGCTGGCTAAGTCGTGCCGCACCCTATGCTGTCCCCATTGCCAGTATCGCTTCGTCGAAGATTCACTTGCGGCCAGCCTGATCCGGCGCATACTTCCGGCGAGGTGGTTGTGAGCGGGCCAGCGTTGCTCAGTCGTCAGGCGTTGACCGCCGCGCGCGAGGAGGTGCTCGAGGAGCTCTGGACCGCACATGAAGCGGGCGCCACGCTCTCACTCGATGCTCTGGCCGAGGGTATCCATGCGGGTCCCGGCGAGGACTGGCGGAGCATCGTCGCCGATCTGGTGAGGACCGGCTTGGCCACGCAGACCGATGATCGGGTTCAGCTCACGACCGCCGGTGAGCCCGAGGCGCGCGAGGTGGTGCGCCGCCATCGTCTCGCTGAGGTCCTCTTCTACCAGGTGCTCGAACTGCCGATG
This sequence comes from Thermoanaerobaculales bacterium, assembly GCA_044447965.1. Taxonomy (GTDB): domain Bacteria; phylum Acidobacteriota; class Thermoanaerobaculia; order Thermoanaerobaculales; family Thermoanaerobaculaceae; genus DATIYW01. The sequence continues at coordinate 123,488 of JBIOGJ010000004.1, forward strand.
GACGCGACCGAAGCAGAAGCGTGCCAGCTCGAGCACGTCCTCTCATCGCAGGCTACGGCCGCGGTCTGTTCTTTCCTCGGCCACCCGCCCGTATGCCCGCATGGGCGGCCGATCCCACCGGGGGAATGCTGCGCCGCGTTGTCGCGCCGCGTCTCGTCGTTGATCTGCCGGCTTTGTGACCTCACCCCCGGCGAGCGGGGACGAGTGGTGCTCCTCGCCCCCCGCCATCGCGACCGCTTGGAGCAGCTCACCGATCTCGGCGTCACGCCGGGCGCGGTGCTCACGCTGCGGCAGCGGAAGCCGTCGTTGGTGGTCGAGGTGGACCGCACCCTGCTCGCGCTCGAGGACGAGATTGCCCAAGGGATCTACCTGCGCCCCCTGGTGGAGTGGTGAGATGCGGCATTACCGGCATCATGGCGGGTTGCGGCGGCTGGGGGGCAAGCGTGAGTGATGCGTTGAAGCTCTGGCGGGCCTTCGAGGCCAACGAGATCACGCACTCGGGAGCGCACTACCTCCTCGCCATCGCAGCGCTCGCCAAGAGCGGCACTGCGCCCCGCGCTGCAGCCGTCGCGCGCCAGCTCGGCGTGACCCGCGCGGCGGCGTCGCTCCAGCTTCGCTCGTTGCAGGAGCACGGCCTGGTGGTGATCGACCAACAGCAAAGGTTGGGGTTGTCCGACGCCGGCGGCGATCTCGTCGCGCGGGTCGCGAGCAAACGCGAGGTGCTCCTCGTGCTGCTGCGCGACATCCTTGGCGTGCGCGAGGTGACGGCGGAGCTCGATGCATGCAAGGTGGAGCATCTGCTCTCCGAGGAAACCGGGGCGGCCCTCGTGCGCCTCATCCGGTTCCTGCGCTCCGATTTGCCTGAGGCACAGCGGTGTCTCGAGACGTTCCGGCGTACGACCGCGAGCTGCCCACCGGGAGCCCGCTGCGAGCTGTGCGCCGAGACTTGCCTTCTTGCCGCCGGAGCGCCAGCCTGACTTCGTCTACTGGGTGCTGAAGACGAGCCGGACGAAGTGACGTTTGCCTACCTGCAGGAGGTGCGCCTCACCGGCGGTTCCGCTCAGGGTGGCAAAGGGGTCGCTAACGACCGCGCCTGCGACCCGGACGCCCCCTTGCTGGAGCAAACGCCTCGCCTCGGAGTTGGAAGGGGCGAGTCCGGCGCGGACCAGCAGCTTGACGAGCGGGATCGGCTCGGTGCTGGCCGGTACCTCGATCGTGGCGATGTCCTCGGGCACCTCGCGCTTCTGGTGCACGGTGCGGAAATGACCCTCGGCGTCGGCCGCCGGCTGGGAGCCGTGGAAGTCGCCGGTAATCGTGCGGGCAAGCTCGATCTTGGCATCCATGGGGTGGCGTGCACCGGTAGCCACCTCGCGCTGTAGCGCTTCGACTTGAGCGGGCGTGCGATCGGTGAGAAGCGTCCAGTACCGCCACATCAGGGCGTCGGAGATCGACATCAGCTTGCCGAACATCTCCTCGGGTGGATCTTCGACGGCTATGTAGTTGCCCAGCGACTTGGACATCTTCTCCTTGCCGTCGAGGCCCTCGAGCAGCGGCAGCGTCATGACGATCTGCGGGGGGAGGCCGAGCTTGCCCATGAGGTCACGCCCTACGAGCAGGTTGAAGAGCTGGTCGGTCCCGCCAAGCTCGACATCGGCGTGGAGCGCGACCGAATCGTAGGCCTGCGCCACCGGGTAGAGCAGCTCGTGGAGCGAGATCGGCTCGCCCGCCGCGAGACGCCTGGCAAAATCGTCGCGCTCCAACATCTGTGCAAGGGTCACCTTCGCGGTGAGGCGGATCCACTCCTCGCTCGAGAGCGCTCCTAGCCAGCGAGCGTTGAAGTCGATCACCGTGGTTGCGGGGTCAAGCAACTTGAAGATCTGCCGTTTGTACGTTTCCGCGTTGGCAGCGACCTGCTCGCGGGTGAGCTGCGGGCGGGTTGCCTTCTTGCCCGTGGGGTCGCCGATCAAGCCGGTGAAGTCGCCGATGAGGAACACGACCCGATGGCCAAGCTGCTGGAAGTGGCGCATCTTGCGGATCACCACGGTGTGGCCGAGGTGGAGATCTGGCGCCGACGGATCGAAGCCAACCTTCACCGTGAGCGAGCGCCCCTGCGCAAGCGCGGCCGTAAGGCGTGCCTCGAGGTCATCAGCGCGCACGACGTCGACACACCCCTTGAGCAGCAAGGTCATCTGGTCCGCAACTGGAAGTGACGCCTGCACCATCGTGGCTCCCTGCCTGGGCCCTCGGCGGGCCGGAACCGAGATTCTCGCACAACACGATTCGCTGCCCGTCCCAGCGGTCGCCTGTATGCGCGCCTGCGAGTCACCGCTTCGGTAGCAGTGCGAGGCGAGGCCACGGCCGTGCGAGGACGACAACGCTGAGGGGGAGTCTCATCTGCATAGGGTTATGATACGGGTAATGCGCCTCAATCCGCTCTCCTTGCGCGTGCTCGTGCTCTCGTGGGCGGTGGCGCTGGTCGCTTGGCCAGCCGCTTGGGCGCTGCTCGCGGTCGCGCAGGGGGTTGGGGTCCTCTTGGTGGGTGGAGGTTGGATCGGTCTTGCGCTGCCGCTCGGTCTCCACCCTTGGGGAATCGTCAACGAGCCAACCGTCGCCTTTGCCGGTAGCACTGGGGCGCTCTACCTCTATTGGCTCGCGCCATCGCTGCTGGCGCTGTTGGTGGCCGCAACGCTGCCGACGGTTGCACCGGTGCCCGGTGGTTGGCTCGCCGAGCTCGTGGTGTTCCAGTTGAGCCTCGCCGCTGCAGCGCTCGGCCTGGGCTGGGCGCCGCCGCTCGGTGTGGCGGACGGACCCGCTGCGGCACTCGCGCGGTTCTGGCGTGTGCAGCCGGGTCTGTTCGTTGCGTTGGCCGCCGCCGCGGGCGTGTTGACGGTTCAGTTCGCCGTCGTGAGGCTGACCGGTCACCTGTGGTCGAGACCAGGCGGGCCAATCCGCTCTCGACGGCTCCTCGTGATGCTGGCCCACGGCTTCGCGCCCGCCGTGGCGTGGTTGGCCGCGGTGAGCCTGTCAGGTTTTGCGGTCGGGCCGCGGGCGCTGCTCACGATGGGGGCGGTGCTGACGGGCGCGTTGTTGGGCGCGTGGCTTTGGGTGTCCCGTTCCCCCCTGCGCCATCCCCACGAGCCGCGGCTTTGGGTCATGATTGGCGTCGCGTTGGTGGGAGTGGCCGCCGTCGTCGCGCTGCTCTCGGTTGGCGCGCCTGGGCGGGGCAAGGGCAAAGCCATGCTGTGGGGCCGCGAGGGAATGACGAGCAACGTTCGGGTCGGAATGGATGTGGTTCAGCTCATGCCGCACCGCGCCCGGAGAACACCGCCGGCACGGTGAGCACGAGGATCTTCACATCGAGCCACAGCGACCAGTTGTCGATGTACGCGAGGTCGAGTTCCATCCAGGTGTCAAAGTCCAGCTCGGCGCGGCCCGAGACCTGCCACAGACACGTGATCCCGGGCTTCATCGCGAGGCGCCGTCGCTGCCAAGGCTGGTAGCGCTCGACCTCGGCCGGGATCGGTGGCCGCGGGCCCACCAACGACATGTCACCCTTGAGCACGTTGACGAGCTGGGGCACCTCGTCAAGCGAAGATCGCCGCAGCCAGCGACCCAGTCGGGTGATGCGGGGATCGGCGGGCGCCTTGAATACCGGCCCATCCATGATGTTCAAATGCTCGACCTCCCCGCGCATCCGCTCGGCGCCCTCCACCATGGTGCGGAACTTGAGCAGGACGAACCGGCGACCGTGCAAGCCGCAGCGCACCTGTCGGTAGAGCACTCCGCCCCGCGAAGAGAACCGAATTGCAGCCGCGATGACCGCCCAAACCGGTGCCAAGATGATCAGGCACGCTAGGGACGCCGCAATGTCAGTGAGGCGCTTGATGAACAACCCCAGCGGTGCGGTCGGCATGGTCGCGAAGGTCACGAGCGGCATCCCATCGAGGGCCTCGACCTCGAGGTGAGGCCGCAGGTGAGGGAACGGCCGCAGCGCCACCCTCACGCGCACCCCCAGTTCCTGGCAGGCCAGCAAGGCGGGCTCCAGCTCGCCGAGCTGGCGGGTGGGAACCGCCAACACCACCTCGTCAACCACCTGTCGGGTCAGGATCTCAGCGAGTTGGCCGATTCCACCCACGACCGGAAACCCTCCGACCACCTGCCGCCCGCAACCGTCCGCATCGAGGAGCCCGTGCAAACGCAATCCCCAGGCGCGGTGCAGCATCACCTGCCGGGCAATGGCCACGGCCTCGTCACCGCAACCAACGACGACCACGACCCGCTCCGGCGCTTCGGCAAGACGCCGTCCCCACGCGGTGCGCCGCTCAACCACCCGCATCGCGGCGAGCACCACCCCGTTGGTGACCCCGAACAGGAGTAGGAAAGGTCGCGAGATGAACTGCAGTCGTAGCAGGTACCCGGCTGCCGCTACCAACATCACGGCCAGCGCTGCCACCTGCAGCTCACCAATCGCCTCCCGGCGCAGTGAGAGGACTTGACCCGGGCGAGCCAACCTGGTGGAGGCCAGCAGCAGCATCCACAGCGGCAGCACCACGACCAGCACCGGCAGGTAGTCGGCAAGGGGGTATAAGCCGCCGGGAAACACCGATGGCAGCAGGCGGGGGAGCAGATGGGAGCGGCCTTGGTGGACAAGGAGGAAACTCCCGGTCGTGAGGAGGGCATCAACGACCAGGCGGCGATACGCGATTAAGCGGGCCGGTTCGCGCAGCACAACCCCTCCAGCAGACGTTCGTACGCCGCTGCCACGTCATCCCAGCGATAGTGCTCCATCACCCGCGCCCGCGCGGCATCTGCGAGGTGCCGGTAGCGATCGGGGGAAGCCAGGTAGGCGTTCACGGTCTCGGCCAGGCCCGGGGCGGCCTCGAACTCGAATGGTACCCCGGTGCGGCCCACGACCTCCCGATTCGCGGGGTTGTCGAGGAAGAACACCAGCCGCCCCGCGCCCATTGCCTCGACTAGCGCCGGATGGGTGCCCCCCACCTCGGTTGCGTGAATGTATCCACCAGCGTTGAAGAGCAGCTCGCGGTACCCCTCGCCATAAAGCGGGCCGGTTAGGATGATCCGGGGGTCGTCGCCCGCCACCTCGCGCACCTTGCGGATGAGCGCCTTCGCGTACGGGGCGCCACCGACCATCACGAGGGGCACGTGGCCTGCGACGCTCCGGTACGCCGCCGCGACCCGGTCGGGGTTGTTCTCCGGCTCGAAGCGGGAGACGTAGAGCAGGTAGCCGCCGGCCTCCAAGCCGAGGGCACGCAACGTCGCATCCCCACCCGGCCTGGGCAGGTCACCACCGTAGGGGATCATCACCGAGTCGCGGCCCCAGGCACGCCGATAGTAGCGTTGGATCACGGCCGCATCGGTGATGACCACGTCGGCCCACCGTGCCGAAAGCGCCTCGCTGCCGCGATAGTGGGCACGGCCGAACGCTCCCCACTTGCGACGTTTGCGTTCGAGACCGTCGACGTTGAGCGCCACCGGCAACCGCTTCGCGCGCAGAAGAGGCAGCAGCAGCGCATTCGCGGCGTTGCAAAGCAGCACGACATCGAAGTGGCGGCGGCTGACGTCGAGGCAAGAGAGGAGCGTGTGGGAGAACGTCTCGAGCGACTTCGTGTGTAGTGCCGGGAGCAGACGCACGGTTGCCCCGCGGTGGCAACGGACGCCTTCAACTGCGGCGTGGGTTCGGGTATAGACGGTGACGTCGTGGCCTGCCGCCACCAGTCGCGCGGACAACTCCTCGGCCAAGGTCTCAAAGCCGCCGTAGCGGGCTGGGATCCCACGAGTACCGAGGATTGCCAGACGCATCATCCCTCTAGTCGCCGCGCCCGGCCACCGGGCAGGAACCAACGAGCCACCTTCCAGCCGGAAACGCTCGCCCGTTCGGCGTTCGCCCTGCCCCGTGCCAACTGCTGGCGCCGCAGCTCTCGCGCCTCGGCGAGGCCGGGCAGCGAACCCCGCTCGACCGTCAGGCAGGCGAGGCCTACCGCGAGGTCTCGGAGGAACCAGCCGGGAAAGCAAGCCAGCCGCCAGCGCCAGTCGGCGTTGGACCAGCGCAACAGAAACCGGTTGCGCACCGAATGGCGGTTGATCTCCGGGGTACCGCGCCGCGCCTCCTCCGGCTTGAGCCCGCGGGCGTGCCATGCTCGGGCCTCTGGCCAGTACAGGCAGTGCCAGCCTCGTCGCTGCAGCCGCCACGCGAGGTCGGCGTCTTCGCGGTAGGCAAAGAAGCCCTCATCGAACACCTCGCCCGCAGGGTAGGCAACGTCGTCGAGTGCCTCGCGACGATAGAGCGCAGCCGCGCCCGAGGCACCAAACATCCACGCTGGCCGCAGCCACCCTGCGTGCAGGGCGCGGCCGGCGCCGCGATCGAGGTGGCGCCCAGCGGAGGTCACCACCATCCCTGCGGAGTCGACCATCTCGCTGGCTTCGAGGGAGGCACCGCGAGCACGGAGCAGAAGTCCGCCTGCGGCGCCAGTTCCCGGTCGATTGCCGGCCGCCTCGAGGAGGGTGGCGAGAAAACCGGGGTCGAGCCGGCAGTCCGGATTGAGGGCAAGCAACCACGCGGCACGGGTGCGCCGGATCGCTTCGTTGGCGGCGGCGGCAAAGCCACGGTTCTCCGCGAGGCGAACCAGCTCGAGTGGCAAGGTCGAGGCGATCTCCTCGATGATCCCCACGGAACTATCGGTCGAGCGGTTGTCGACCACCACCACGTGCTGCGGTCCCAGCGACTGTCCGGCGAGTGAGGACAGCGTCGCGCGCAACGTCCGTGCGTGGTTGTGTACCACGACGAACACGTCGACGCTCCTCATCGCGACACCACCACGCGGTCGAGCACCGCGCTGCCACCCGTCGGGCAGGTGAGCAGCACATGCAACCAGTGCCGACCCCCGTTTGCGGGTGGCCGCACGACGACCGCGCCAGGAGTCTCCCCCGAGAGCCTTTGCTCTTCGCCGTCCGACCCATCCCAGGCCAGACGCAGCGCAGCACCCTGCCTTGCGGCGCCGTCAAGCCATCCCTCGAGTCGCACCTTTGCGGACACCGGCATATTGAGGGGAATCTCGACCCCTTCACCGTTGGCGATGCGCCAGCCGTTGGGGTAGGACCAGCGCGCGAACGTTCCTTCCGGGGGCTCGACCGTGCCGCCCAGCCGTCGCACTTGCGGGTCCTCGATTTCCACCACCCGATCGAAACGCTGGGTGACCGCAACGACCACGCCGGCGAAGGCCACGAGCCACAACGTGACGCTCTGGCGTGCCAGGTAGCGCGTGAACCCGGCGTGACGCCGCACCAGCAGAGCGACCGGCAGCACCACAGCGATCACGCCGGTCGGGACCCAAACGGTCGCCGGGCACGGCCGCAGGAACGAGGGAAACAGGTGGCGGGCGTCGGCGGCAAAGCGTCGCGCGAGCGCATCGGCGAACCACCATCCGCCGTCGCCGGTGTTGATCGAAAAGTGGGGTCGCGTCACCAATACCCACCACACGAGCAAGCTAGGTGGCAGCAGCGCTACCACGGTGCGGCGCACGCGGCGTGGCGCTGACAGCACGACCGACCCGGCCAGGGCGAATGCGGGGAGCAAAGGCACGAGGTAGCGGAAGGGCGGTGATCCTCCCCCGTACCACTCGGGAGAGTGCAGCAACGCCAGCACCGTAGCGAGGCCGCCCAACAGCATCGCCCGTTCGCCGTCGCCGCCGCGACGCCACAGCGTGCCAACCCCGAGCAGGGCCCCGAGCAGGATTGGCGCGGCAAACAACAGGCCTCCCGCCGGGTCGAATATCAGCCCGCCGAGCACGACGGCTACTTGCTTTGCGCTCCCGGGAATGAGGTCGGAAAACCCGCGGAAACCAAGCAGGTGACCGTAGAGAAGCCAGGAGGTGCCGAGGCCGAGCACGATCACCCCGGCGAGCGCTACGAGCGCCTTGGCCGGAAACCCCTTCCTGCGCCGGGTCGGCCACCAGGCTGCGACTGCGAGAGGGAATGCGACCAGTCCCAGCCGAGTCTTCACCGCGGTCGCAAGCGCTGCCATCGCGGGCACCGCGGTCTGCCCTCGTCTGGGCGTCCCGATCAGGACCAGCGAGGCGGCCAAGACGAGCGCCCCCACCACCTCGACCCAGATCTGGGAGGCGTAGGTGGCAAGCGGGCAGGTCAGGAGCAGCAGCAGTGCCAGGACTCCCGATCCCTGCGTGCCGAGGCCAAGAGCGCGAGCTCGGCGCAGCACGAGCGCCGCGACCGCCGCCGCAGCGACAGCCAGGCACAACAGCGCGCCACTCCTCCCCGCGAGCACGTATGCGGGGAGCAGGAGGAACGCGAGCACTGGCGAATGCAGCGGACTTCCCGGTTTCGCCGGTCCGTAGTGCTGTGACACGTCGAAGGTGTGGAAGCGCACGATGGAGTCGAGCATCACGAGGTGGTAGGGCTCATCACCCCACAGAGATGGTGTGAGGTGAGGGGTGGCGAGAGCGACCGGAGCGAGCAGCGCCACCGCGGCGAGAAATACCCGGCGAGCCTTGAGCCAGACGATAGCCGCGGGGATCCAGGCGGCGAGGAACGCCGCCATGGCAAGATCCACAGCGTGGCGCTCGGCGAGTAGGCGCAGCGCTGGCACTGGTGCGCGCGCGGCAATGCTTCCGATCAGCAGTAGCATCCAGGGCGCCACGGCGGCGCCGCCTCGCCAGGTACCGGCGGCAAGTTGGAGCAGGCCGACCGCAACCGCAGCGGCTATCAACCAGGCGGGGAGCACCCAGTCGCGTGGCGGAGTCGGTCCTGGCGGACCGGCCGCGGCGACGATCACGTCCACGTTTGACGGGAGCGCGGCATCACGCACGACACGCGGGCGAATCCCTGCTGGCACCGTGACCTCGGTACGGCCAGCCACGCCCCACAGCGCGTCGCGGCCGGAGCCCGCCGGGCGCCATACCGGGTGGTCTGGGAGGGTGTGCAAGACGGACGCCCGCACGTCAGCACGCGGCCACGCCCACTCCGCAGCATTCACACCGGCGCGCAGTATCAAGCTCCCGCCGCCTCCGCTCGCGGTTGCGACCGCCCTTCCCTGCGGGACTTGAGCCCCACGAGCGAGCGCGACATCAAGGAGGTACGTCCCGGCTGCTGTCACAGGCAACTCCGCGCTGGGGTGCCCGGCGTCAAGGGTGAGGGCGGGGAAATCTGGTGGCGCTGGCATCACGGGGCCGAGGCCGAGCGAGACGGCAAGCCAGGCGGCACCGGCGGCAGTAGGTGGCAAGAGCGGAGTGAGCACCCCGGCCACGGAGATGGTTGCCAGCGCCGGCCATCCGGCGGAGGGGAACAACCGTCGTATCGGAATGGCGCCCCACGGCGCCAGCGCGCTTGCCACGCACCCGGCCGCGAGCGCGGCGGGAAACCAGGCCCTTGCCACCCGCGCCACGGCGGGTAGATGGCGGGGTTTCCAACCGACGAGGACGCCTGCGCCAATCAGGATCACGCTGAGCGCGGGGCGTGACGGCAGCGTGAGGGTGCTGCCGATGAGGATGGCGACGCCACCGCTGATGGCACCACCCGCGCGTGCCCCTGCCCACCCTAGGATGGCACAGGCCACAGCGGCGAGCACGGCCGCGGCCGCACCCGCAGCCGGCACGCCCGGAGCCGCCCAGATCGCGATGCCCAGGAATCCGGCCAGCAGGGGGTGGAGTTGTTGGCAGGTTGATCTTGTCGTTGCCCAATACGCACAAGAGACCGCGAGCACGAGCAACACCGGCACGACCATGCGCCGGAGCGCAAGGTCGGAGATCATCGTGAGGGCGTAGCCAAGCGGCAGCAGGGTCGCCTCCGCCACGCGCCGCCGCCATCTTGCTGGGGCAAGCCAACCGGAGGCGCCGAATCCAGCCGCGACGGCTACCGCCGCCCACGCAGCTTCACCGATGGTAAGTGCGCCGATCCCCACCAGCACGCTGGCGAGCACGAAGAACGCCAGCGGTGGACCGATCGCTTGGAGCCGAGTCCAGGTCACGCCGTGGAGTATACGTACCACCACAGGTGCGGCGTCATGGTGCGGTCACGATGGCGCGGTCAAGGACGACCTCACCGCCGGAAGGTGCCCGCAAGAGAAGGCGCAGGCGGTGATGACCCCCTTCGGCGGGCGCGGGAAGCACGAGCGAGTGGGCCGGCCAACTTTGCAGCCGCAACACCGTTGGTGGCCCTCCATCCCAGGTCACGACCAGAGCGCCAGCCGGCGTACCCACACCTTCGGTCCACCCCTCGATCTGGACCAGCGCTCCCGGCGGGAGGTTGAGCGGCGCATCGACTCCCTCCCCATCGCTGACCCGCCAGCCGTTCCTGACGGCAAAGCGCGAGAACGTCCCGGGTGGAGGTTCGAGCTTGCCGCCAATCCGCTCGATTTGGGGGTCCTCGAACTCCACCACGTGGTCGCAGCGCTGGGCGAGGACAAAGAGGAAGCCGGCAGCGATCGCGAGCCAAACGGCGGCCGTGGCACGGCGCACGCTTCGCGCCATAGCCGGCGACCGGTGTGCGATCAGCAGCAGACACGCGACCACCCCCATCGCACCAATGGGAAACATCCAACTCGCAGCGGACGGGCGCAGGAACGACGGGAAGAGGTGGCGTGCATCGGCGGCAAAGCGGCGGGCGAGGGCGTCGGCAAGCCAGAATCCGCCGTCGCCAGCGCTGATCGCGAGATGCGGGCGGGTCACGAACACCCAGCTCACCAGCAGGCTCGGAGGCACGAGGAGCCAGATGAGCGGTCGCGACCGGCGCGGTTGGCGCAGGAGCAACGCGCCGGCGAGCAGCGCCGCAGGTAGCAGCGGCACGAGGTATCGGGCCGGCGGTGCGTCGCCGCCGCGCCATTCGACGAGGTTGAGCAGCGGGACGACGGTGATCAGCGCACCCACGAGCAGCGCCCGTGACTCCCGACCGCTGCATCGCCACAGGGCGCCGGCGCCGGCCAGCGCGACGAGGGCCAGCGGCGCGGCAAACAGCAACCCTCCGGCGGGATCGAACGCCAACCCGCCGAGTGCCGTGAGTGCGAGGTGCGCGGAGTGCGGCAGCAGGCTTGCCACCGTGCGTCGACCGAGGGGGTCCAACGGATCGCCGAGCAGCGCCCAGGCGGTGGCGAGCCCCGCCACGACTGTCGCCACCCCAACCAGCAGCGGCAGCCGCAGCTCTCGCCACCGCCAGCGTTGCGGCCACCACGCTACTGCCACCAACGGGGCGAGCACCAAACCCAAGCGTGTCTTGAGTGCCACTCCAAGCACGGCGGCGAGCGATACCAGGGCCGGGTGGGGCGGTCGGTCCGAAATCCACACCAAGGCGAGAGCGACCAGCAGGGCGCCGGGAAGCTCGACCCACAGTTGCGTCGCAAACGTGACGAGCGGGTAGCCGAGCAGCAGCGCGAGCGTGAGGGCGTGAGCGCGAGCCCGCGCAACGCCGAGTCGCCTCACGCGCCGGTGGAGCAACGCCACCAGGGACGCGCCGGCCAACGCGAGCAACACGACCGCGCCGGTGCGTCCCGCCACGAAGTACCCCGGGAAGAGAAGGCACGCGAGCACCGGCGAGTGGAGCAGGTGCCGGGCAAATGGCACGTAGATGCGCTGCTGCGGGTTGTGCGCAAGATCGAAGTTGTTGGTGAGGTCAAGATCGCCGTCTTGGCGCAGTGAGCCGAGGAGCAGCAGGTGGTAGTTCTCGTCGCCCACCGGAGGGGTGAGGTGGGGCGTGGCGATGGCGAGGGGAACGAGGAGCACCGCTGCGGCTGCGAACACTCGGTCGCGTTGGAGCCAACGGCGCGCCGTCGGCCACCAGGCGAGCACAAAGGCGGCAAGCGCAAGGTCCACTGCGTGGCGTTCGGCGAGGAGGTGGAGCGGTTCCACCGGGAGTCGAGCAGCCAGCGAGCCAGCGACGAGCAAGGTCCAAGGTAACGCCGCTGCGTTGCTGCGCCAGCTCCGGCCGAGCACCTGCAGCAGCGCAACCCCGACCGCACCGAAAAGGAGCCAGATCGAAAGCGGCCAGTCGCGGGGGGGCGAGGGACGGCCCGGCCCGGCGGTCACGACCGCGAGGCTCGCAGTGGGGGCCAGCGCTGGGGCCAACTCAATCTCGGGGACCACACCTGCCGGCACGCTGAGCGAAGTACGGCCCATGGCCTCCCAGGAAGCTCGAGCGCCGCCGCCGGCCGGCCACCAAACCGGCAACGAAGCGATGGGCCCCTGGTTGGCTGAGCCCTGCATTCCAACCTCGCCACCAGCGCGGAGCGTGACGACGTGGTCACCCGCTCGTAGCGTGGCAACCGGTGTGCCCTGAGCCGGCAACGGTGCGCCGCGCAGCACGGTTTCGAGCAGGTAGGGACGGCCGTCTCCTCGCGGGAGATCAAGATGCGGGTGGGCGGCATCGATTTGCCTGGCGGCCTGGTCGGGTGGTGGGGGTTGCACGGGGCCCAACGCGACTGTGACGGCCAGCCACGCGGCGCCCGCCGCGGCGGGTGGGAGCCACGGCGTCACCAGGAGAGATGCCCCAACCACAGCGGTCCCCACCAGCCCGGCGGCCGGAAGCATACGAATGGGCGCAATGCCACCCCAGGGTGCGAGCGCGGCGGCGAGCAGCGCTGCCGCGAGTACGCCCGGCAGCCATCGCGTCGCGAGGCGCTGACCGCCTTCACCCCGCGGGATTGCGATGGCCACGGCGCCCGCGGCGAGAACGGCAGCGAGCGTGACGAACGATGCACGCTCGAGCGGAAGCGCTCCGCCCATCACCGCGACGAGCATGCCTGCGGATGCTCCTGCGGCTCGAGTCGCTGCCCACGCAAGCGTCGCGGCAACAATGGCGACCATGACCACCCGCCAGGGGCCCAGCCCAACCAAACCCAACCCTCCGGCAGCGCGCACGGCGAAGGCGAGCGCGACGATCAGCCACGGCTGGAGGCGAGACTCGCTACGAGGCAGTGCCGCCTTGGTGGCGGCGAGAGTGGCAAGGAGGAGCAGCGGCGGCACCGCCATTCGCCGCATCGTGGCGTCGGCGAGCAGCACCAGAGCCAAGGCGGGAAGAAGCACGAGTGCTTCGGCGGCGCGCCGCCGCCACCCGGCAGGGACGCACCAACCGCTCGGCAGGAACGCCAAAGCCACGGCGAGCACCGCCCACGTCGCTTCGCCCTTCGGCAGTGCCCCGGCCGTGGCCAATGCGGCCGCGAGCATGGCGAACGCCACCACCGGGAGCGAGGCCTGCCAGCGTGCCGCAGCCATCTTGGGGAGTATACGGTCGCACGCGATGCGGCGCTGGCCGCTCGGCGGGTACGCTCCATCCCGACCCGCGCGGTTGACTCGCGAGGCATGCGAGCCAACAATCGCGTGTCTGGAGGTTCGGCATGCTCTCACGGGAAATGCTGCGGGGCTCCCCCGAACGCGTGCGCGCGGCGCTCGCGGCGCGGGCCAGCGACGCACCGCTTGAGGCGCTGCTCGCCGCCGACCAGCGGTGGCGCAGCGCACAAGCGGAGTGCGAGGCGTTGCAAGCCGAGCGCAACCGCGGCTCGAAGGACGTGGGCAAGCTCCTCGCGGCGGGACGGCGGGAGGAGGGGGAAGCGCTGCGAGCGCGCATGGCGGCCCTTGGCGAGCGCATCGGCGCGGCGGAGAAAACCGCTGAGGCGCTCGCGGCAGAGGTGGCCGGGCTCGAGCTGTCCATCCCGAACCTGCCTCACGCGAGTGTGCCGGTCGGTCGTGACGACACCGCGAACCGGGTTGAGCGGAGCTGGGGCGAGCCGCCCCACTTCGACTTCGCGCCGCAGGCCCACTGGGACCTCGGGCCCGCACTCGGCATCCTCGACTTCGAGCGGGCCGCAATGATCACCGGTGCCCGGTTTGCGGTGCTGTGGGGCGCGGGTGCGGCGCTGGAGCGGGCGCTGGTGACGTTCATGCTCGACCTCCACCGTGCCGCCGGATACCGCGAGGTGTACGTTCCGTTTCTGGTCAATCGGCAGGCACTGATCGGTACCGGGCAGCTTCCCAAGTTCGCCGCCGATCTCTTCCACATTGAGGGGACCGACTATTTTCTCGTTCCCACCGCGGAGGTGCCCGTGACCAACCTCCACCGCGGCGAGGTCTTGGAGGAAAGCACGCTCCCCCGGCACTACTGCGCATACACCCCCTGCTTCCGCGCCGAGGCCGGCTCGTATGGGCGCGACGTGCGCGGTTTGATCCGCCAGCATCAATTCGACAAGGTGGAGCTCGTGCACCTTGCGACCGCAGAGACCAGTTACGGCGAGCTCGAGCGGCTAACCGGCAGCGCGGAAGCGGTGCTGCAACGGCTTGGCCTTCCCTATCGCGTGGTGACGCTCTCGACCGGCGACATGGGGTTTGCTGCGGCCAAGACCTATGACCTTGAGGTGTGGCTCGCGGGGCAAGGTTGCTATCGCGAGATCTCCTCCTGCTCCAACTGCGAGGACTTTCAAGCGCGTCGTGCCGACCTCAAGTACCGACCCACCGGCGGGGGAAAGGTGCGCCTCCTCCACACGTTGAACGGGTCGGGGCTGGCGGTGGGGCGCACCCTCATCGCCATTTTGGAGAACTACCAGTGCGCCGATGGCACGGTGGCCGTTCCCGAAGCGTTGCGGCCGTACCTCGGTGGGCTGGATCGGCTCAACCCCGAGCCACAGGGAGGTACCCGATGATCGTAGCTGCGCTCCTCGCCGCGGCGACCGCATTCCCGCTCGGGGTCTGGCCTCAGGACACCGGTCAGGCCGCCAACGTTGTCCAAGACGTCGAGTTCTACCTGGTTGAGCCCCAGGACGACTACTCGATCCTCGCGGTCGAGGCGATCGCCACCCCGCTCAAGAAGGCAGATCCTGCCGAGGTGAAACGCCTTGCCGAACTTGCCAGGCGGCTCGGGGCCGACGCCGTACTCCTCCTCGGTGAGTTGGCCGAAAAGGCAATCCCCAACGACCCCGAGGCGCCGTTGCCGACGACCGGGCGGTACACCATCGCGGTGTTCCTCACCTTTGATCGGGCCGAAGGGTTCGACAACAAACCCGCAGTGCCGGGCGCGCTGGTGGGCCGCAGCGCCGTCCGGCACCAGCCCGGTCTACTCAGGGCAACGCTTCACGGCCGGGCAAGGCTCCGGACGACTGACATCGCGTCCCCTAGGTGAGTATCGACCCTAGTCCTGGGCGGCCGGCAGGTTTGCGAGCTGGTCGCGCACCATGCGCTGGTGATCGACCTCTTCGTCGGCGAGCTCCACGAGCAGCGCGCGGACCTCGAGATTGGAGGTGAATGACAGCGCGTCGCGGAAGAAATGCTCCGCTTTCGTTTCCGCCGCCAGGGCCATCTCCATGCAGGTGCGCGGGGTCATGAACGCGACGGGGCGGTCGTATTCCGGCGCCTCGACATCGAGGAGCATGCTCGCGGTGACGCGCGGGGGCGTGTCGGGGTAAAGCCGCTCGCGACGCTGGAGCAGCTCGAAGCCGTGACGCTCTTCATTCTCAACCATGACGCGGCAGAACGCCGCGGCATCATGGCTGTGGTGCACCTCCTCCAACATCTCGGCGAACTCGATGTAACGCTGGCGGGTCTCTTCCTCCATCAGGACGGCGAGGTCCAAGGCATCAGCAGGACTCAGCGTGCGGAAATCGACGCGAACCGGCATCACGTTCCTCCCTGCTCGGGGGTTGGCAACGACGAGGATACCGCGACTGAGCCCCGATCCAAAATCGGGTCATGGTCGACTCGCGGAGGTCACGGGCGGGGATCCCGACAATTTCTGGATTAGGCGTGGGGCAGCTTCGCACCGCTGTCCGTGAGGCCGAGCCGCTGGCGGATTTGACCGACGTGGTCGGTGTCGTGGGCGAGCATGAGGGCCACCATGTCGGCAACGGTCATCTCGCCGCGGGTGGGATGTACGCCGGTGCGTTCGAGCTCCTCCGCATTGCAGCCATCGAGCACCTCAAGCGACTCGTTGCGGCGCACGCGGAAACGCTCGAGCGCGAGCGCCGGCTGCCAGGCGATGTGATGCGCCCGGGTGGCGAGTGCGTCCTGGTCGAAGCGCGGCAACGATGGACGCACGCTCGTCAGCATGAGGCGCAGCCGCACGCCGTAGACGAGTTCCAGCTCGGCAAGGTGCGCGAGCACCTCGACCGGTGCCCAGACGTTCTCGGCCGGTCTGTGCGCCCACGCTCCCGCCGGCGCGCCCTGCAGCAGCGCGGCAATACGGTCCGGGGTTTCCCTGAGCGCCTTGATCTGCAGCAGGCATTCGAGCAAGTCGGCCATGATTTCAGCCCCCCTCCCTTTCATCAAGTCTACCGTTGACATACCCGCCCCGCACCTCACCGAGGGGGAGCCTGAGGCGCATACATGCCTGGGGCGGGGCTTCGTTGCGGTCTGAAGCGGCGAGCGAACCAGCCAACTCGTGGTGAGGGTCGCCACGGGCGGTACAATCCCCGCCCATGGACACGCCCGAAGTCCCGCAAGCGATCCCAGGACTCCCCGACAACGCATATCGACTCCTCAAACCAGGCGAGAGGTACGAACCGTTGGTTCCGCCCCAGGCAACGGTGCCCGAGTTGACCTGGCGCGTCGTCGCCCTGGGCCTAGGCATGACGGTGCTGTTCTCGGCCGCCGCAGCGTACATCGCGCTCAAGCTCGGCCAGGGGATCGAGACCGCGATTCCGATCGCGATCTTGGCGGTGGGGTGCTCGGCGTTGATCGCGGCGACCGGCCGGCGGCCTTCGACGCTGCTCGAGAACCTCCAGATCGCGACCCTCGGTGCCACCGCGGGGATCGTGGTGGGCGGCTCGGTGTTCGTGATGCCGGCGATCTTCGTGCTCAAGCTCGAGGGCCGCTCCGGGTTCTCCCAGATCTTCCTTGTGCCGTTCCTGGGTGCGGTGCTGGGCGTGCTGTTCTTGATCCCGTTCCGCCGCTACTTCGTCGCCGAGATGCACGGCAAGCTGCCTTTCCCGGAAGCCACCGCGACCACCGAGATCTTGGTCACGGGCGAGAAGGGCGGCAAGGCGGCGAGCGTGTTACTTGGCTCGATGGGCCTCGGCTTCCTCCTCGACTACTTGGCGGCCGGACTCGAGAGCTGGCGCGACACCTTCTCAACCGCGTTGGTGCCCGCGTTTGACACCTTCACCAATAAGCTCAAGGCGATCTTCACCCTCAACACTTCCGCGGCGGTGATGGGCTTGGGCTACATCATCGGCGTCCGGTACGCGGCGATCATCTGTGCAGGCTCCGTGCTCTCGTACTGGGTGCTCGTACCGCTCGTCGCCCGCATCGGGGCCCAAGTGCCGGGCGGTCTTTTCCCCGGCATGCCGCCGGTGGGAAGCCTCGACGCGGAGGCGATCTTCGGCAACTACGTGCGCCTGATCGGCATTGGTGGCATCTTCGCCGCCGGCCTCATCTCGATTGCCAAGATGAGTCCTGTGATCGTGCAGGCGTTGCGCACGGTGTTGGGAGAGCTCAAGCGGTTGCGTGGCGCGGCAGTCGGGGAACAGGCGCCGCGCACCGAGCGCGACATTCCGATGAGCCACGTCGCGGTGCTCACGCTCGTGACGACCGTGGCAATCGGCATTTACTTCCGCTTCGTAGTGCTCGTCGGGATGCCCGGTGCGACCTCGAAGACCCTCATCGCGCTCGCCCTCACGCTGCTGATCTCGTTCCTCTTCGCAGCGGTGTCCGCGTGGGCGGTGGCGATGATCTCGATCACCCCGGTATCCGGGATGACCCTCACCACGCTCATCGTCTCCGCCGTGGTCCTGGCACGCCTCGGCCTCGCCGGGGAGGCGGGCATGCTCGCGACGCTGCTCATCGGCGGGGTGGTGTGCACCGCGCTTTCGATGACCGGTTCGATGGTCACGCTGATGAAGATCGGCTACTGGGTCGGAGGCACGCCGAAACGCATCCAATGGTCGCTCGTTGGGGGCGCAGCACTAGCGTCACTTACCGTGACGGCCGTCATCCTGCTCTTCGCCCACGATCCGGGGTACGTGGTGAGCGCTGCGCATCCTCGGCCGATGCCTGCGCCGCAAGCCAATGCGATGGCCGCGGTGGCGCGCTCGATGATGGGTGGAGGGGAGGCGCCATGGTTCCTCTACGGCTTGGGCGCGGTGATCGCGGTCGTCGTCGAAATGGTCGGCATATCGGGCCTTGCCTTCGCGCTCGGCATGTACCTGCCGATGGACCTCAACAGCCCGCTCCTGGTCGGCGCGATCGTCGCGTGGCTCGTGAAGTGGTCGGCACGCGGCGACAAGACGCTCGAAAAGGCGCGCGGCGACCGCGGCACGCTGGTGGCCTCGGGGCTGATTGCGGGAGGGGCGCTCGCCGGCGTGTTCAAGGGTGCGATGGATGCCCTCCAGGAGAAGCTCGGCGCTCACCTCGTGCCCCAGCTCGGCAACACCGATTGGGGTGGGAACTGGCTCGGCCTCGCGGTGTTCCTCGCCCTCGGGATTGGCATCTACCTCGATGCTCGTCGCGCGAAGCCGGTCGCCTAGGACATCCTCCGAGCGCGACGAAACTCGCCGGACCCCCAGGCTGTAACCGGCTCTGGCACCTAGTAGCGGTAGCCGATCCAAAACGCCGTGTTGAACCCCGTGTCAAGGGTGTGCTTGAAGTCCCAGCGCTTGGCGAAATCCCAATGGGCGGGCAAGCCGAATAGGTTGAGCGACACGCCAAATCCGTAGCTCGAGACACAGTCCTGCAACTGTCCGTTGTTCACGCAGCGGAACGGCTGCCGATAGCCGGGGAAGTCGAACCAGGCGCCTCCGACGTCCAGGAAGAAACGGCCGCGGAGATTGCTGAGATGGAGCCAGGGGAGCACGAGGTGGTCAATCAAGGGAAAGCGCCACTCGGTGTTGAGGTAGGCGGCGCGGTTGCCGACGATGCTGTCGTAGTCGAAGCCGCGCAGTGTGTCGAGGCCGCCAAAGTAGAACAGGTCGGGCAACGTGCCATCGCTGGCGGCAGCGAATAGCCGGAAGGCAACCTCGTTACGCTTGGACAGCGGCACGTACTGTCTTCCATCGAAGGTAAGGTCCTCGGTCAACGCACCACCGCCGTGGGTCGGGACGGCGAAGGTGCTGGAGAGCTCGTAGCGCCGGCCGGCGTGAGGACCGTAGCTCTGCCAGAACGTGGTGTCGCCGGTGAAGCTCGCCTGGATGAACGGGAAGTTGTCCTTGTACGAGAGGAACCCCAGCCCATCCGGGGTGAGGACGGGGTAGTCGATGTCGCGGCTGAGATAGCCGAGGGCGACATCGACCCGGTGGTAGAGCGAGAGAGGGTACTCGATGAACCCCGCAGCACCCGAAATGCGGGAAAGCCGCTGACGCTGGATGTTGTCCTCGACCGGCGTCGCGTAGAGGTAATACGTGCGAGAGTCGAAGGCTTGCACCCCCCACATCAGGCGACCGGAAAGGTTGACGTATTGGAACTGGAAGTTGGAGTAGCTGCTCACGGACTCGAGGAGCAGGTTGAAACGCCGATCCCCGTAGTTATCGGTAAAGGAGACGTAGGTCTGGGAGATCAGCGTGTTGTCGCTGTTTACCCCCACGAGCACCTGCGCGTCCTCAGCAAAGAGCTTGTGGGACTTGACCGGTTCGATCTTGTCCTTGTTGATCGTCACGCTCACCGCCGGCACGAACGCGGGCCGCTCGGTGACCGCCTGCGGCGCCTCCTCCTTGGCCACGGGCTTGCCCTGCGCGGGGTCGGTCTCGTAGAGCTGGGAGCGTCCCTTGGTGAACGCCTGGTAGACGACCCGCTCGCCGTCGCGGGTCGGGACGACGACAGGGTTGAGGGCGGTCCCAATCACCCTCGTCAGGCGGGTGAGCGCGTGGGTTGCGAGGTCGAGGCCGTAGATGTCGTACACGCCACTATCGCGATCGGAGGCGAAGAAGAGCCGCTTGCCATCGCGGGAGAGCGAAGCCCCTTCGTCATCGCCAGGACCAAAAGTGAGTTGCTCGCGCTGTTTGGGATCGTCCAGCGAGATCTCGAAGAGCTTGGCGGCTTCCGCGCTCTCCGAGCTGTAGATGATGTGGCGGCCGTCCCCGGTGAAGACAGGATCGGAGTCAAACGCGCTGTCATCGGTCAGGTTGCGCACCCCTCCAGTGGCGAGATCGAGCAGGTAGATGTCGGCCTGGCCGTGGGCGAAACCGTGGAAGGCGATGGTCTTGCCGTCGGGCGAAAAGGCCGGCTCCATCGCTTGGTCGATCGGCGCGGCGATCGGGATCATCCGTTCGATGCCGCCATGCAGCGCGCTCAACAGCACGAGCATCCGTCCGCGCTCGTGCCGCGCGAACATCGCAACGTGGTCCCCATCCGGTGAGAACGTCAGATCTCGACCGCGGTCGGGTCCCACCGTGAGCATTTGTGCAATCGGGTACTCGAAGCGGGTGGTGTTGCCGGGGGTGAGGTTGCGGACGAGCTTGCGGTTTGGCACCCCGAGCAGCACGACATCGACGTCATCCTTGATGGTGGAAAAGGCAGCGATGATGTCACCCGAGGGCGAAGCGACCGGCGAGGTTTCGTACGAGCGCGCCCCTTCCTCGCCGACGCGGAACAACGGGCCGAACTCACGCGGCTCGCCTCGATCGTTGTAAGGCTGGTAGAACTTGCGTAGCCAGGAGCGGAAGCGCGCGTCGAACTCCTCGCCGTCGATATCGAAGGCCCGCTTGATCGCCTTGGCAACGCCGCCGCCAAGCGTGTTGCGGAATTCGAAGACGAAATCGCGGAGCCCCTCAACGCCCCACTCCGCCTCGATGAATTGGAACACCATGTGACCGAAGCGATATGCGAAGTATCCCTGCACGTCATCCTTTACCGAGGGCACGCGATCCGATAGGGCGGCATCGCGCATGTAGGCGCGCGCCTTGTTGTCCTCGTCGTTGCCGCAGTACGAGGCCATCCCCTCCATGAACCAGGTTGGCGGCGAACTGGTGAGGGCTTTGCCGAGCTTGCCCTGAAACAGGATCTCGTATTGGAACACGTGCGTCAGCTCATGCTGGATCACTTGTTGGAGCTGGTGGTCGGGCATGTCCACTGGCAAGACGATGCGGTTGCGCGCCGGCACCGCAAACGCCCCGACGCCCTCCTCGATGAACTCGACGATCACGTTGTTCTGTTCGAACTCGGCGTGGGAGGCATAGGCAATGATCGGGACCGGCGAGGTGATTTGGAAGTTGAGCTTGCGCGCCAGCTCGTCGTAGGCGCTCTCGGCAAACGAGGCGAGTTTGGGCAGTGAAGGCTCCACCCGATCGTAGAACGAGATGCGGAAGTGCGGGGTCGGGTAGACCCGCCAGTCGAAGGTGTCGTAGCGAATCTTGTTCTTGCCGAAAAATTGCGCTGCCGCCGACGATGCCACCAGCAGCGCCAGGACGGGAACGAGGAGCCCTCGCCTCATCGCCTCACCCTCCCCCAACCCCGCGTTACGGGACGAACAGTAGCCTTTTCGTCTTCACGGTGCGGGGCACGAACACGCCCACCAGTTGGTTCTCCAGCGCGAACAGGTTGGAGAACATGCCAGTGAACTCGTCGAAGTTGCGCTCCGGTTTTTCCTGGAAGTCCTTGAGCGGCTCCTCGAACACGAGCGCCCCGGTGCGCGCATCGTAGACCTCGAGGAGGATGTCGTAGGTGAAGCCCGTTTGTTCGACGAGCACCTGGCGGTAGAAGGTGCGGCCGTCCACCGATTGGTAGGGCTCCATCTTGTAGGCGGTGCGGTCCTGGACCTGGAAATCAATCGAGCCGGCGACGATGTAGTCGGCGCCCGCTCGGATGCCAAGCTCGCGCCAGAAATCACTCTCCTTGGCGAGGCGCAAGGGGTCGTTGGTCGGTGGCCGGACGCCCTCGAGCGCCGGCAGCAAGACGAACTTCGCTTCTTTGCGCAGGAGCTTGCGCAGGTAGCGCTCGAACTCCGCGGCGACGTCAAACGAGAGTTGCGCCGCCTTCTCATCGCCCTTGCGCTCGCGGACAAACGGGCCGATATAGAGCTTCTCGTGCCCAGTGAGGGCAAGCTTGGAGCGCACCGGAAGCGATAGTTCCACCTCGCGCACCCCTGCGCTCGCCAGCGAAGAAGCCAGGAGGAGGATCAAGCCGATGCTAGCGGGTCGCATTGCTGTCCTCCTTCTTAGGCTGCACGCCCTTGGCGTAGCTGGTGTAGAACTCGGCAAAGCGCGCATAGTTCTTCTTCAGGGCGATGGACTTGGGCGAACCTTGCAGCGCCAGTTTGTAGGTCTTCAGCGCCTCGTCGTAGCGTCCGAGCGCCTCCAGAGCCACCGCGACATCGTTGAGCACCTCAGGATCGTTCGGCTTGAGCGCCTTCGCGCGCTCGAAACGGAATAACGCCTCTTGCCAGTAGTTGTGCTGGGCCGCCCAGACGCCCGCCCGCATCTCGGCGTTCGCCTGGCCCCCCACCGATTTGCTGCTCGCGCACCCCCCCGGGAGGAGGATTCCCAGCGCTAAGAGTCCCAGCCCCCACCGCATATCACCCCCGCGAGCTTCCGGGTATTATAGGCACAAACGGAGGATCGCATTCCCACATCGCGTCTCGCCTTGGCCTGTCTCGTTGCACACGCCGAGGGTGGCCGTGCGGCGCGCGAGCGCTCGCGTGAGTGGCTGTCCGACCCGGAGCGAGCAGGACCCGAGGCGGACGCCGCCCATACGGTGATGGCCGAGCTGGTGCCTCGGATCGAGACGCAACTGACCGCGTTGGGGTGGCGCTTCCTCGCCGCTGGGGAGGCAGGGTTTCCGACGCACCTCGAGGCGCTCTCGGATCCGCCTGTTGGCCTGTTCCTGCGGGGCACGTGGCCTGCGGGCAAGGCCGTTGCGTTGGTGGGCTCGCGGCACGCCAGCGCCTATGGCCGAGAAGTTGCGGAGTACTTGGGTCGCGAGCTTGCCCGCGCAAGGGTCACGGTCGTCTCGGGCATGGCGCGAGGGGTGGACGCAGCGGCGCACCGCGGCGCGCTCGCTGCCGGAGGCCCAACCGCCGCCGTGTGGGGCGCCGGACCCGACCGGGTGTACCCCTCGGAGCACGATCAGATGGCGGAGGAGATCGCGGCCCATGGCTGCCTGATGACCGAGTACCCACCCGGCTCCCCGCCCCGCGCCCACCACTTTCCGGAACGCAACCGCATCATCGCCGGGCTGGTCGAAGTGGTAATCGTTGTCGAAGCGGACGAGCGATCCGGCGCGTTGATTACCGCGCGCCTTGCCCTCGAGGAAGGGCGTGAGGTCATGGCGGTACCGGGCTCCGTCTTCTCGCGCCTCTCCACCGGCCCTAACGGCTTGCTCCGCGCCGGGGCGGCGCCGGTCCTCACCGCCGATGATGTCCTTGCCGTGCTGGGTATGCCGCCTCAGCCCGCGATCACGCCCGCCGCCGAGTCGCCACTGCTCGCCGCGCTTCCGCCTGGTGAAGCCGTCACCGTTGATCATCTCGCCGCCGCAGCCGGACAGCCAGTTGCACAGGTTTTGCAAGGGCTCCTGGAGCTGGAGCTCGCCGGCCAGCTCACCCGCGAGTCGGACGGACGCTACCGGCGCTCCCGAACCCGTCACGACTCGTGACCCGTCCCGAGCCGGAACAGGATCCGCACCTTGCTCTCGGGCAGATCGATGCGCAGCTCATAGCGGCCTGGCTGCACTCCCCCCGGTAGGAAGAAATAGAGCCTGCCTTGGTAGACGACCTGATCGTTGACCCACGCCGAGGGTAGCGCTAGCCCTTCGCCGGGCACGGTAAGGAAGGCCAGGTCTGCGATGCGGCGCCCGGACCAGTAGTCGAGCGGTTCCGCCGCGACACTCGCGCGCTGGATCGCAGCCGCCAACTGCGGGTACGCCTCGCCGAACTCCTGCTGTGTTGCGAGGGGAACGACCTCGCCAGCCGGCGCTTGAACCGCAATCTTGTCGCGCTTGACCTCCACCGAGTCGCGGCCACTGCCGCTGATCGCCACGTCGAGGAAGAGCCAATCGTCGCCCACTCCCAGAGTCGCGAGCCGGTAGCTCAACACCGCCTCGATCTCCGGCCCTCGATACCGCAGCACGGTGGCGCCCAAGCGATCGACCCCTGGGGTCTCGGTAGGTGTGGCGGTGGCGCAGGCGAGGAGCAGCAGCGTCGCCGCAGCAGCAAAGACGTTGGGTATCAGCGAACCGGCCCGAAGGCGTGTCATCGTGCTCCTCCGCTCCGCCGCCGCGCGGCGGCACCTTGCGCTTGATCGCATAGCAAGCGGCATGCCACCGAGACACCGATCGAGACGCAAGCTCATAAATATTCTACGCTCGGCGATGACTCCCGGATAGTCCTGCCGTCCCCGATTGGGGACGTCTTCGAGCGCAGCCGTGACGGAGGACGGACTCTTGTCGACCCTCCGCAGGGGAACTCGCCGGGTCGGGCTGGACACGGAGTGCGGCGCGGTACGGCTTCCGGTCGAGCAAGCAGAAGCGAGCGGGAGCGGGCTTGACACCACTGCTAGAGTGCAGCCCCGGAGGTTTCGTGGCGGAATCACTGGTCATTGTGGAATCGCCCGCAAAGGCACGTACGCTGGGGCGCTATCTTGGCAAGGGGTACGCCGTGATGGCGTCGGTGGGACACGTGCGGGACCTGCCGAAGCACGACCTCGGCATCGACCTGGAGAACGGGTTTGAGCCCGTCTATCAGGTGCTCCCCGCCAAGCGTCGTGTCATTGCCGAGATCCAGTCCGCCGCCCGCCGCGCCGACCGCATCCTGCTCGCCACCGACCCTGACCGTGAGGGTGAGGCGATCGGCTGGCACGTCGCTGCCCTCCTCGCCGAGACCGGCAAGCCGATCGAGCGTGTGCTGTTCCACGAGATCACGAAACGGGCCGTGGCCGAGGCGATCAAGCACCCGCGCCCGCTCGACCTGCATCTGGTCGACTCGCAACAGGCACGGCGCGTGCTCGATCGCTTGATGGGCTACCGGCTCTCCCCCTTGCTCTGGGAGAAGGTCAAGCGCGGCCTTTCCGCCGGGCGGGTGCAGTCCGTTGCGCTCAAGATGATCTGCGACCGCGAGGCGGACATCGCGGCGTTTGTTCCCGAGGAGTACTGGCACCTCGACGCGCACCTGGCGACCAACGAGCCACCCGCCTTTGTCGCGCGTCTCGCGTTGCGCGACGGCAAGAAGTTCGTCGTTTCCGACGCGGCCACCGCCGCCGAGGTGCGCGGGGAAGCCGAGGCGGAGCGCTTCCTCGTCGCCAAGGTCAGCAAGCGGCGGCGCCAGCAGCGCGCCGCGCCGCCGTTCATCACCGCCAAGCTGCAACAGGCCGGGTATCAGCGCCATCACTTCCCGGTGCGCAAGACGATGCAGCTCGCGCAGAAGCTTTACGAGGGTGTCGATCTCGGTGCGGGCGAGCGGGTGGGGCTGATCACGTATATGCGGACCGATTCGGTGCGGGTGGCCCCCGAGGCGGTGGCCGCGGTGCGAGAAATGATCACCGCGGCGTTCGGCCCAGCGGCGTTGCCGGAAAAGCCCAATTACTTCAAGAACCGCTCCGAGGCGCAGGACGCGCATGAGGCGATCCGTCCCTCGGATCCGACGCGCACGCCCGACGCGGTGGCACGCTGGCTCTCGGGCGACGAGCTCAAGCTCTACACCCTAATCTGGCAGCGCTTCGTCGCCTCGCAAATGACGCCAGCGCAGTTCGACGTCACCGATGTCGTGGTCAACGCGGGGCGGTACGGCTTCAAGGCGAAAGGCGAGGTGGAGGTCGAGCCCGGTTTCCTGCGCGTCTACCGTGAGGAGGAAGAAGCTGCGGGCGCCAAGCCGGCCAAGGAGCAGGAGGAGGAAGAGCCAACCGCAAGGCGCTTGCCCGCGCTGGGCGAAGGCGACGTGCTGCACCTGAACGACCTTACCTCCACGCAGAAGTTCACCCAACCTCCTCCACGCTTCACCGAGTCGACCCTGGTGAAGGCGCTGGAGGAAAACGGCATCGGCCGGCCCTCGACCTACGCGCAGATCATCGCGACCCTGTCCGATCGCGCATATGCGGAGCGGCAAAAGGGAGCGTTTTACCCCACCGAACTCGGCAAGCTCGTCAGCCGCCTCCTCGTTGGCTCGTTTGGTGACCTCATCAACGAGAGCTACACCGCGCGGATGGAGGACGAGCTCGACGCGATCGCCGAGGGCAAGCTCGACTGGCGAACAGCGATGGCGCAGTTTTGGACGAGCTTCACCGCCGATCTTGAGCGCGCGAAGTCGGAGATGACCTCGGTCAAGCACCAAGGGGTCGAGACCGCCGAGATGTGCCCGACCTGTGGTGCGCCGATGCTCCTGCGCTTCGGGCGGTACGGCGAGTACCTTGCGTGCTCGCGGTATCCGGAGTGCAAGACCACACGGGAGCCGGGCGCTCCCGCTGCGGTAGCCGAGGCGACCCCGATTTGCCCCGAGTGCGGCTCGCCGATGGTGCTCAAGCGCTCACGCTTCGGCCAGTTCTGGGCATGCTCGCGCTACCCGGCCTGCAAGGGCACGCGGCGGATCACTGCGGGCAAGGCGAGCCCCAACACGCCTTCGGGGGTGCGCTGCCCCTCCTGCACCGAGGGCGAGGTGGTGGAAAAGCGCTCCCGGCGCGGGCGCAGCTTCTGGGGGTGCAATCGATATCCGAAGTGTACGTTCACGCTGCCAGCCAAGCCGGTGCTACGCCCCTGCCCATCCTGCGGCGCCAGCTTCGTGATGGAGAAGAAGACCGTGCGGCGGGGCGCGGAGTGGGTGTGCGCCAAGGAAGGGTGTGGCTGGCGCGGCCCCGCGGAGGTAGGGGAGGCCGACGAGGGGAAAGCATAGGGAGGAGCAAAGCGGGGATTGCGTTCGTTGCGGCT
This sequence comes from Thermoanaerobaculales bacterium, assembly GCA_044447965.1. Lineage (GTDB taxonomy): Bacteria > Acidobacteriota > Thermoanaerobaculia > Thermoanaerobaculales > Thermoanaerobaculaceae > DATIYW01. The sequence continues at coordinate 150,265 of JBIOGJ010000004.1, forward strand.
TCCCTGCCCTCCTCTGCTCGACCGGCCTCGGGGCGCGATAACGACGATGAACGTCACACAGCGGATCGTGACCGTGGTGGGCGGTGGGCTCGCGGGGTGCGAAGCCGCCTGGCAGATCGCCACCGCCGGGGTGCCCGTGCGAATCGTCGAGATGCGGCCGCTCACCTTCACCCCGGCCCACCGTACCGGTGATCTTGCCGAGCTCGTGTGCTCGAACTCCCTGCGCTCCGACAACCCCGAGAACGCGGTTGGGCTTCTCAAGCGCGAAATGGAGGCGATGGGCTCCCTCATCATCGCGGCGGCGCGATCCGCGGCTCTCCCGGCCGGCGACGCGCTTGCGGTCGATCGTGCGCAGTTCGCGGCGGCGGTCACAGCGGCGATCGCCTCGCACCCCCGCATCGAGCTGGCCCGCGAAGAGTTGCGAGTGCTCCCGGCGGGCCCGGCGATCATTGCCACCGGTCCGCTTACCTCGCCGGCGCTGCACGAGGCGCTGGTCGGCCGGCTCGGCGAGGACTCGCTTTCGTTCTATGACGCGATCGCGCCCGTAGTCGCGGCCGATTCACTCGATCACGACAAGCTCTACGCCGCCTCGCGCTACGGCAAGGGTGGGGGCGCCGACTACCTCAACGCCCCTCTGGACGAGGCGGACTACCGCGCTTTCGTGGCGGCACTGCGCGAGGCCGAGAAAGTGCCGCTGCATGACTTCGAGCGCGATATTCCTTACTTCGAGGGCTGCTTACCCATCGAGGTCATGGCCGAGCGCGGCCTCGATACCCTGCGCTTTGGACCGATGAAGCCGGTAGGACTATCCGACCCACACACTGGCCGGCCCCCCCACGCGGTGGTGCAGTTGCGCCGTGACGACCTGACCGCCGCCCATTGGAACTTGGTCGGCTTCCAGACCCGCATGACGATCCCGGCGCAGAGGGAAGTGCTGCGCCTGATCCCGGGATTGGCAGGTGCGCGTTTCGTGCGGTTCGGTTCGGTCCACCGCAACAGCTTCGTTTGTGCGCCCAGGCACCTCGACGAGCAGTTGTGCCTCAAGGTCTCTCCCGAGCTGCGCCTGGCCGGCCAGCTCACCGGCGTCGAGGGCTACGTGGAGTCGGCGGCCATCGGGCTGCTCGCGGGTCTTTTTGTCGTGGCGGAACAGGCGGGCGTCCAACCGCCACCGCTGCCCGGCTGGACCGCTCACGGCGGGCTCCTCCGCCACCTTACGCTCCGGCCGCCCCACCGCTTTCAGCCGGCAAACGCGGCGTGGGGGCTGATGCTCGACCCACCGATCGAGCTGCCCCGCGACAAGGGCGAGCGGCGGAGGGCGGCAGGGAGCTATGCCCAGGCCGAGATTGGACACTGGCGAGCGGCGTTCCCATGGCCGGTCCCGGGCACGCCCTCGCAGCCGGGGGCTGGGCTCGTCACCGGGGGTTGAGACAGCCGACCATCGCATCAACCTCGGCGGGGGCGAGCTCGCGACCCTGGCCCGCCGGCAGCGCGCCGAGCACCACCGGGCCAATGCCGATCCGCACGAGACGGCGGACCTTGAACCCGACCTCGGCGAACGAGCGGCGGATCTGGCGGTTGCGCCCCTCGTGAAGGACCACTTCGAGGTGGGTCCCGCCACGGGGCGCCTTCGCGAGCCGACGCACCTCAGCCGACCCGACCGCCTTGCCGTCGATGACCAAACCGCCGCGCCGTATCGACTCAAGTGCCGTTTCGCTGGGCAGGCCTTGGACGGTGACGACGTAGGTCTTGGCCGCACCACCCGGATCCATCAGGCGCTGGGCAACGCCGGAGTGGTCCGCGAACAACAGCAGTCCTTCGGAGTCCTTGTCGAGCCGGCCAACCGCAAACCAGCCGCGAAACGGCTCGGGCAGCAGCTCGAAGACGGTCGTCGTGTTGCCTTCAGCGACCCTGGAGCAGATCACGCCGCGGGGCTTGTGAACGGCGTACAGGCGTACCAAGGCCAACCCTAGATTCCGCCCTCGGGGCGCCACGCCATCTCGTACAGGCGGCGAGCCCACCCGCGCATGCCGAACTCGGGCCCCTTGCTCTTGCCGTCGCCCAACACCCACTGGCGAACCGGTACGTTGAATCCGGTCTTGCCGCGTTGCGCGACATGTGGTGGTAGCGGCTTGGATGGACTGGCCACCAGGTAGCGCTTGCGATCCCCTTTCGTGGCGACCAGCAGCGGCGCGATCTCACGCAGCAGGTGGGCTTCGACCAGCGGCACCCGCACCTCGAGCGAGTGCGCCATCGCCGCCCAGTCGATGTCGCGCAGGAGTTGATCGCGCATGTACAGCGTCGACTCGAGCGCAACCATGCGCGCGAACGCCTGCCGCGGGTCCGGTACGAGCGCCTTGCCGATCACGCCCAGGATGTCGAGGCGGGACAGCCCGTCACGCGCCGCCGCCTCGCCCATCAGCTCGGGCAGCTCCCAGGGCATGAACATCCCGCGCTTGAGGAAGTAGGCGCCGGCGAAGCTCCCGCCATACTTGATCTTCGCCCCGCTCTTCTGGCTGATGCGCACACTCCGTTTGGGTGCGAGGGCGCCGTAGAGCTTGATCGCCGCATCACCGAGCCACGGGAGTCGGGAGGGCAACGCCGCCGCCCGCACGAGGCGGGGAACCGCGCGGAACGAGGAGTAGCCGCCGAGCAGCTCGTCGCCCCCGGTGCCCGAAAGCGCGACCTTGATGCCGCAATCGGCAACCGCCTTGCTCACGAAATACGAATTGATCCCATCCACGGTCGGCTGGTCCATCGCCGCGAGGACCCTGGGGAATTCGGCCCGAAACTCCGACCGGTCGATCATGCGCGTCGCGTGGTCCGTGCCGTAGTGTTGGGCGACCTCGGCGGCCAGCGGCGTTTCGTCGCGCACCGTTCCTTCGTACTCAGCAAATCCGAGCGTGACCGTCTTCAAGTCCACACTTCCGGCGTCCCGGGCGAGGCCCACGAGCGAGGTCGAATCACGCCCGGAGGAGAGGAACGCGCCCACCCGCACGTCGGCGACAAGGTGGTAGCGAACCGAATCGACCAGGGCGGCACGAATCCGTTCCTGACGTTCGGCCTCGCTCACCTGCGCAGGGTGCTCGGCGGCGTCGGCGAGGATCGCGGCGACCGAGGCGTACGCCTGCGGCTCCGATACGCCCCGTTCGTCAATCCACGCAAACGAGCCTGCCGGCAACGCCCGCACCGCCTCGTACAACGTGAACGGCTCCGGTATCGCCCCGCGCAGGAAAAACCC